>NZ_JAZASU010000024.1:0-20709 GCF_036343215.1 Dialister sp. | reverse complement strand
TACTATGTCTCACGAGAAGCATACGCCCATTACGATTTCTGCTGCCGATTGATCAGTATGTCCCGGAATTCTGGGAACCCGGCTCTATCCTCCAGTCCTTCATTTCCAGGAGGACTTGTTTTCGTGCTCAAAAGCCGCTCACTACGATTCGTGGTGGGCGGCTTTTATTTTTGTTCTGAGTGTTCAGTTTGCAGTTCTCAGCGGGACCAATCCTGCAGGCAGCCGGATTTCTAAATAAGCGTAAATGAGCCGTCAGCCGGCAGTTCACCATTCGCAGTGATTCCCAATCCTGCAGACCGCTGTATTTACAAATGATTGCAGAATTTTCAAATCTATGGAAAACCGTTGTATCCATCCGGATGGCATGACTGTACCTGATTACTTCATATTTTAAAAACGTCTGTCACCTGCCGTGGCAGGCGTTTTTTTATTTCCTGCCGGGCAATCATGGCAGAATCACGGCCCGTATAGATAAGGAAAAGAGCGCCCCTGCTTCGGGGCGCCCCTTTTTTCAAACCGGAAAGAGCAGAAAGGAAAAATCAGTCTTCATCATCCTCATTCCAGTAAGCAGTCTTGATACCGAGAACTTTTTCGGAGATGAATTTTGCTTCTTCATCAAGAGAATACTGGCGGGCTGCCCGGACCACGTATTTGATCCCCAGATAAAGCATGGGAATGTTGCAGTATACGATAATGATATTTCCCAGATCCGAGAAAGCCCAGAGGTTGGACAGGTCGTAGCCGGCAATATTGCAGGCAATACCGAAGGCTGCCACGAATACGCAGAGGATACGGATGAAATTGATGAATCCTTTGGAAGAAGCGATACGGTTGGCAGAAATTTCCGAGAAGGAAATAAAGCCCAGCACACAGGTGAACGCGAAGAGGCAGAAGCACACGGAAACCATGATCTGGATAATGCTCTGGAGTGCTCCCGGAGTCAGTCCGTTAACGGAAAGCAGGAATTTCGCATAAGTACCGGCCGCTTTCCAGGCTTCCGGATTCTCCCCCCATTCGTGGGCCATGACGATGATAAAACCGGTCATGGTGCAGATGACGTGGGTATCGAGGAATACACCGAGAGCGGAAATAATCCCCTGTTCGCAGGGATGTTTTGCTTCTGCCGAAGCAGCTGCCATGGTAATGGTGCCCTGACCGGCTTCATTAGACATGAGGCCTCTCTTGACGCCCTGAAGAAGAGCTACCCCTACGGCTCCGCCAAATACCGCTTCCGGTTTGAAAGCTCCTGCAAAGACGGCTCCGAAGAAATAAGGAACGCTTCCCACATTGGTAATAATGAGAAGAATGGCTGTCAGGACATAAATGACTGCCATCACCGGTACCAGGATATCAGACCAGTGGGACACGCGGTGAATGCCGCCAAAAGCCAGATAAACCATAAGAATAATAACGACTACCGATGCAATATAGAAGAAAGTGGACTGCACCGGAATCTGGGCTCCAATCAGGGTGCCTGCAATAGCCCCGGAAGAAACGACTACGTTGAACCCCTGGGCCGGCAGGCACATGAGGGCATAAATGATATAGACCAGGGAGAGGAGCGTGCCCACCCAGATTTTATTTCCGCAGAGGACTCTTGCATAGAATGGAAGGCCGCCGACAAAATCTTTGCCTCGTTTTTCCTTGAAAATCTGGGCCAGCGTGCCTTCGGTGAAGGCGGTAGCCATTCCAAAGAAAGCGGAAATCCACATCCAGAAGAGAGCTCCCGGACCGCCGGCTGCGATTGCCCCTGTAACACCGATCATATTGCCAGGGCCAACGCGCATGGCCGTCGAAAGCAGGAAAGCTGCCATCGGGGAAATACCGGTATTGGTACTTCTCTTCTGAGACAGTGTTTTTACACCTCTTTTAAAGAGCCGTACCTGGATGAATCCGAGACGGAGCGTGAAATAAATGCCGGAACCTACAAGAACGATGATGGCCAGTGAGAAGGATCCCAGAACCGGGATGGCCTTCCAGAAGCCGAACATTTTCGGAAAATCCCAGAAGAAATCCGAAACCGGCGTGACGAACGACAGCACCGCATTGAGCGCCGCAAATAAACCTTCCATAAAAACCCTCTCCTTTCAAATCCGTAGTCCCCGGGACCCCGGAAACGGCAAGCGTCCCCATTCCTGCCATGCCCGGCAAAAATGAAATAAACAGAAAGAGCCCGCAGCAGAATCAGCAGCAGGCTCCCTTGCCTCATATTTGATTGGTATTATTATACTTCATTATATTAAAAAAGGAAAGTGTAAATGATGTAAATATGGCCGCTTTTCATGCCTTTTTAATCATCCGGCACAAAGAGGGGAAAAGGCACAGGCATCCTCACTATAGAGTGTATGGCTTTCATGCAGTCTATCCGGGATACCCCCAATGAAGAATTGCCGATGAGGAATGACCGGTCATATATCAGGGGCCGGTTTTACAGTATTGAGAAATAAAGTTCCGCGGATGGACTTTATGGGAAAATGGTTTCGTCCCCCTGTGTGCAATGCAGCCATTAACTGATACCTATGAACTATTAACTTTTTCCATAAAAAGAGCCATGAAAATGCATGCATTTTCATGGCTCTTTTTTATTGAACTTTTTCTTTATCCGATATTGGCTCTGGTTTCAATCCGCACTCTTGCGTCCGCTTTTCCGTCATTGTTATAGCGGATCCGTCCGTCGCCCCCTATTTCAAAAATCGGCGTGCCTCCGGGCTTTTTCTTTTCTTCATGATAACCCAGGGATTCCAGTTCCCGGGCATATTCTTTTTTCAGTTTTGCAAGTTTCTGCCCGTCGTCCCCTTTCTGGCTGTTATTTTCCAGAAGGTTCTTGACGACGCCCGCCAGTTCATAGCGGGTAATTTCTCCGCGGTTGAAAAATCTTTCATCATAATCCGGCGCTTTTCCTTCCCTGCAGAGGGAAAGGGCAGTCTGGTAGTCCCAGGATTTCGGATTCACCGAGTCAAAGGAGTTCGGCGCATAGGGATTATAGGCAAAAGCGGTAAAAGAGGCTGCCGCGAAAAGCAGGGTCAGGAATAATTTCTTCTTCATATCATTCACAGATCTTTTCTTCAATCCGCGCCATGAGTTCGTCTTTGCCTTCTCCGGTGAGGGAGGAGTAGGCAATGGCCGGCGCCGCAGCGGGAAAATATTTATCCAGCAGCCGTTTGTTCTTCACCAGTTCATTCCGCTTCAGCTTATCCCCTTTCGTGCCGATAATCTGCAGATTGGGTGCAATGGAGCGGAGCCATTCATAGGCCTTCATATCGATGGGAAGGCCCGGATGGCGGAGATCAACCAGAAGTCCCACCATGACCAGATTCTTCGACTTTTCCAGGTATTCGGCGATGAAATCAGACCAGCTGTCGCGATTCTGCTGGGTGGTCTTTGCAAACCCATACCCCGGAAGGTCCACCAGGTACCAGTCCTGGCGCTGTTCTTCTTCATCCACAGTCCTTCTGGACTGGATGGCATAGTAATTGATGGTCCTCGTTTTCCCGGGTTCCCTTGACACATAGGCAAGCTTGCGCTGTCCGCAGAGAGAATTGATGAGGGAAGATTTTCCCACGTTGGACCGGCCGATGAAAGCAATTTCCTTCTTTTCATCCTTCACATACTGGGAAGGATTGACCGCCGCCCGCACATAGGAAGAGGAAAAAATATGGAATTCATTCAAAGTCTTGATTTCAGCCAAGATGCGCCTCCTTGGGGGATATGACTGCATAAAGCTGTCAGCAGGTAAATCAGGAAGAGTTTTCAGCAATTACCGTAAACCGGGCACCGGAAACTAACCACTGACCACTATTTCATCATTCACTTCACCAGCGCATGGGCCAGTACATCGCTCACATTTTTTACGTAGACGAAATGAAGCTTGTCCCGCACGGAAGCAGGGATTTCATCCAGGTCTCGTTTGTTCTTTTCCGGAAGGAGAATCTGGGTGATCCCGAGCTGGCTGGCAGCCAGGACTTTTTCCTTCACCCCGCCAATCGGAAGAACTTCACCGGTGAGGGTGATTTCCCCGGTCATAGCCGTATCACCACGTACTTTTTTCCCTGTGTAGGCAGATGCCATGGCCGTAGCCATGGTAACTCCTGCCGAAGGACCGTCCTTCGGCACTGCCCCTTCGGGGAAATGGATATGGGTATCCACTTTTTCATAGAAATCATCAGGAAGGCCCAGTTCTCTCGCCCGGCTTCTGATGCAGGTATAGGCCGTTTCTGCCGATTCCTTCATCACATCGCCCAGCTGACCGGTCAGGATCAGATGTCCTTTCCCTTTGATGATGACAGCTTCGGTATCCAGCACTTCTCCTCCCACTGCAGTCCAGGCAAGACCATTCACCCTGCCTACGGCATCAGGATGACTTTCGGTGGCGGCCATGAATTTGACGGGGCCCAGGTATTTTTCCAGGGTCTTTGCATTGAGCAGAGGCAGTTTATCATCATTCATAACGATTTTTTTGCCCACTTTGCGGCAGAGGGAGCCGATGGTTCTTTCCAGTTCGCGGACGCCGGCCTCTCTCGTATAACCGCGGATGATGCGGCGGATCAGAAGATCCGTGAAGCTGATATCCTTTTCTTTCAAGCCGTTTCTTTCCAGCTGGCGCGGGATCAGGTACTGCTTTGCAATTTTCACCTTTTCGTCTTCCGTATACCCGGAGAGTTCGATTACTTCCATGCGGTCCAGGAGAGCCCGGGGAATGGTGTAAAGGGTATTGGCTGTAGCCAGGAAGAATACCCTGGAGAAATCAAAAGGAATATCGATATAGTTATCGTGGAATGCTTTATTCTGTTCCGGATCGAGAGCTTCCAGAAGAGCGGAAGCGGGATCCCCTTTGTAATCTGCCCCTACTTTATCGATTTCATCGAGCAGGAGAAGCGGATTCTTCGTCTTTGCCTGATTGATGGCTTCAATGAAACGGCCCGGCATGGCACCGATATAGGTACGGCGGTGGCCACGGATTTCCGCTTCGTCATGAATACCGCCCAGAGAAATACGCACGAATTTCTTACCCATGGAATTGGCGATGGACTGGGCCAGCGATGTCTTGCCCACACCAGGAGGTCCCACGAAGCAGATGATCGGCGCTTTGGCCCGGGGAGCGAGAACGCGGACTGCCAGGTATTCCAGAATCCGTTCCTTCACCTTTTCCAGACCGTAATGGTCATGGTCCAGAATGGTCTTTGCCCGTTTGAGATCCAGCTTGTCTTCGCTTTCCTTCGTCCAGGGCAGGCCGAATACCCAGTCCAGATAATTTCTGGCTACGGCGGTTTCTGCCATCATGGGCGGCATGGCAGCCAGATGGTCGATTTCCTTGGCCAGTTTTTCCCTGTATTCTTCAGGGATGCCGGATTCCTTCAGTTTCTTTCTGTACTCATCGGCTTCCTGTTCCTGGCTCACCGTATCCCCCAGGCGGTCATGGATGGATTTGATTTTCTGGCGGAGGAAATAATCCTGCTGTTCTTTATCCATTCTGGTGCGGACATCGCTGTTGATTTCCGCTTCCAGTTTGCCAATCTGTATTTCCTCATCCAGCAGTTTTCTGACCATCTGGAGACGGGTCAGGATATCCGTTTCTTCAAGAATGGCCTGCCGCCGCTTTGGAGTCATGATGAGCTGGGAGGCAATAAAATCTGCCGTTTCCCCGGGATCGGTGATCTGCTTCAGCTGTTCCATCTGGTCATCGGGAAGGCCCTGTTTCGTATTGTGAAGCCATTCAAAGAAAGCTTTCAGAATGGTCCTTCTGTAGGCTTCTGCTTTCAGGTCATCCTCCGGTTTGATTTCTGACAGGTCATCCACATCCGCGGAAAGCATGCCTTCTTCCTGCGCCGCTTTCAATACGCGGACCCGGGATACGCCCTGGGCCAGGATGCGGATGAGACCACCGGGAAGCTGGAGCATCTGGTTGATTTTGACCACGGTCCCCACTTCGTAAAGGTCTTCCGGCCCCGGCACTTCTTGAGATGCATCTTTCTGCATCACGGTCACCAGGTAACGGTCGCCCCGGCCTGCCTTGCGAACAGCATTGGTCGATTCTTTCCGGCCGATATCCAGGTTCACGGTCATCCGCGGAAAAATGACGATATCTTTCAGCGCAACCAGAGGAAGGTTCAGCGCTGTTTTATTTTCAGTTACAATTTCGTTTTCTGCCATATATATTTCCTCCATACTATTCATTTTAACACAGTCGGGGAGGATATTCATTGATTAAAGGGAAATAAGAATTCGCAAAAACCGGCTGTATTCAACTTTTATATGAGTCGTTCTTCGTGATTCGTTCTCCGGCAGGGGGGACAAATGACGGTCTGGTCCACTTTCACCGGAAAAAGAGGCAAAGTCGTTTTAATCATGAAATGATTTTCCATAGAAAATTCATTTCAGTCTTTATGAAAGACGAAAATGAATGGCAACGCAAATCGGATTCAAAGACAGAATCTGTCTTTTGGTCCCAAAAAGCCGGGACCGGTATAGCCGGCTCCGGCTTTTCAGAAATCCTTTATTCGGAGGCTTCACCTTTTCTGGTGAGCAGCGGGTCGGAATGATTCAGCACCACATCTTCGGTGACTGTACATTTCAACACGTCTTTCATGCTCGGGATTTCATACATCACTTTCTGCATGATTTTTTCAATGATGGCACGGAGGCCGCGGGCGCCCGTGTTTCTTTCGATGGCCTGCTTTGCGATGGCATGGATGGCTTTTTCATCAAATTCCAGGTCCACATGGTCCATGGCGAGCAGTTTCTGGTACTGTTTCACCAGGGCATTTTTCGGATCCGTCAGAATCCTGACCAGGGCTTCTTCATTCAGCGGATGGAGGGGAACGATGACAGGGAGACGGCCGATGAATTCGGGAATAAGGCCGAATTTCAGAAGGTCTTCCGGCTGTACCTGCTGAAGGAGTTCAGCCATATCTTTCTGGTCTTTTTTCTCGATATCCGCGCCAAAGCCCATGACACTCTTGGTGAGCCGGCGGTCAATGACTTTGTCGATGCCTGCAAAAGCACCGCCGCAGATAAAGAGGATATTGGTGGTATCGATCTGGATCATTTCCTGATTCGGATGTTTCCTGCCGCCCTGGGGAGGGACGCTGGCCACTGTCCCTTCCAGGATTTTCAGCAGGGCCTGCTGTACGCCTTCACCGGAAACATCTCTCGTGATAGAGGGGTTTTCCGACTTTCTGGCAATCTTATCGATTTCATCGATATAGACGATGCCCCGCTGCGCCTTGTCGATATCATAATCGGCAGCCTGAATCAGCCGGAGAAGGATATTTTCCACATCTTCCCCTACATAACCGGCTTCGGTCAGAGTGGTGGCATCAGAAATGGCAAAAGGCACGTTCAGGAAACGGGCCAGGGTCTGGGCCAGAAGGGTCTTTCCGGAACCGGTGGGTCCCAGCATGATGATATTCGATTTCTGCAGTTCCACTCCATCATCATCGTCTTCATGGGCAATCCGTTTATAGTGATTGTAAACGGCTACGGCCAATGCCATTTTGGCATCATCCTGCTCGATGACATACTGGTCCATGTATTCTTTGATTTCTACCGGTGTGGGCAGCTTGATCTTCGGGAGGGACTTTTTCTTGTCCGCTTTCAGTTCCTCTTTGAGGATGTTGGAACATACTTCGATGCATTCATTGCAGATATAGACGCCCGGGCCGGCAATGAGTTTTTCCACTTCATCGCCGGAACGGCCGCAGAAGCTGCAGACCGGGGTTGGTTCGTTTTTATTTCTCAATGGATGCCTCCTTATTTTGCTTTGACAAGTTCATTACGGGTAAGAATCTTGTCGATGAGGCCGTAATTCTTCGCCATTTCCGCAGTCATGAAATTATCTCTTTCCGTGTCGCGGCGGATGGTTTCCAGGGGCTGCCCGCTATGCTGGGAAAGGATGCCGTTCAGTTCTTCCCGGAGGCGGAGGATTTCACGGGCATGGATTTCAATTTCCGTTGCCTGACCCTGTACCCCGCCAAGAGGCTGATGGATCATGATATTGGAATGAGGCAGGGCATATCGTTTGCCCGGTGCGCCGGCTGTCAGGAGTACGGCTGCCATACTTGCGCAGGATCCGATACAGATGGTGGAAACATCGGGACGAATATACTGCATGGTGTCATAAATAGCCAGTCCTGCGGTGACTACGCCGCCGGGGCTGTTGATATAGAGGTGAATGTCTTTGGACGGATCTTCTGCTTCCAGGAAAAGAAGCTGGGCAATGATGACATTGGCCATATGGTCTTCAATCTGGCCGTCCAGGAAAATAATTCTGTCTTTCAGAAGGCGGGAGTAAATATCGTAGGATCTTTCTCCCTGAGCTGTCTGTTCAACAACAATCGGTACATATGCCATAGTAAAGCACCCTTTCTTTTTGGAATTTGCCTTCCGCAGGGCGGACGACAGGAAAATACAGGGGTTTTTATATGGTCGAAAGAGACGCAGGTTTCCCCCGCGTCTCTTTTTACCATCATGAGTTACCTGATTGAATTCATAGGCACCCTCTGGTGCCTGCCACTTGCGGGATATGACCTGTAAATGGAATCCTGCCGGACAGAGAAGTCTTACTGGGCGTCAGTGCCAGCTTCTGCTTTCGGAGCTTCTTCAGCTTTCGGAGCTTCTGCTTCTTCTTTGTCAGCTTCTGCTTTCTTTGCGGAGCCGTAAATGAAAGCAGCTGCCTTTTTGCGGAGTACGGAGTTGACGAGCATACCTACGCGGTCTTCGTCTTTAATGATCTTCATAACGTCTTTCGGATCGGCATTGAACTGGTGAGCCATGCTGTAAACTTCCATGGAGAGGTCCTGGTTGTTTACTTCGAGCTGTTCTTTGTCAGCGATGGTTTCGAGAACGAGGCCCTGGCGAACCTGTTCTTCAGCGGTCTTTTCATAGTTCTTGCGGAGTTCTTCTTCGGTCTGGCCGAGACGCTGCAGGTATTTTTCAAGGGTGGAGTTCTGGGCTTCCACATTCAGTTTGATTTCATTGACGATTTCATCAATGCGCTGTTCTACCATTTCGTGGGGGATATCCACTTTGGAATTGGCTACTGCCTGGTTAACCAGAGCTTCATGGTATTCTTCTTCCGCTGCCTGGATTGCCTGGAGCTGCATCTGCTGTTTAATAGCTGCTTTCAGGTCGTCCATCTTGTCGTACTGGGAAATGGATTTTGCAAAATCATCGTCCAGTGCCGGGAGCTGTTTGCGTTTTACATCATTGATATGTACGGAGAATTCTGCTTCTTTGCCTTTGAGAAGGTCTACGAAGTAATCTGCCGGGAAAGTAACCTTGACGGTCACATCGTCGCCTGCTTTATGGCCTTCGAGCTGTTCTTCAAAGCCCGGGATAAAGCTCTGGGAACCGATTTCCAGCGGATAGGATTTGCCTTCTCCGCCTTCGAAAGGCTGGCCGTCTACGGTCCCTTTGAAGTCGATGACTGCGAAATCGCCTTTGGCGAGGATTGCACCATCTTCAGCTTTTTCCAGTCTTGCATTCTGTTCTGCTGCGCCTTTCAGCTGTGCGAGAACATCATCATCGGAAATTTCCGGGTTCTTTCTTTCAGCGGAAAGACCTTTGTATTCGCCCAGTTCCACTTCCGGACGTTTAACGAAAGAGGCGGTGAATTTAGCGCCGTCAGCTTCGGAGAAGGATTCTTCCTTGACTTCCGGAGTGGTGACCGGAATCAGTTTTTCCTGGGAGAGGGCTTCATTCAGGGCTTCGTTGATAACGATATCTTTAGCTTCTGCTTCTACAGCAGCTTTGCCGAAATGCATTTCAAGGATTTTGCGGCTTGCTTTGCCTTTACGGAAACCGGGGATTCTCACCTGGTTGGCAATGCGGGCTACAGCTCTCTTGAAACCTTTCTGTACAATTTCAGCCGGCAGTTCAATTGCTACGGAAACCTTGTGCTGATCCAGTGCCTCTACTTTTACGTTCATAAAAAATATTCCTCCTTAAGTCGGCAGACCGACAATAATGAACCTTTTTTGTGTTTTACAAATTACGATAAATCGCAAGTTATATTTTATCACAGTGGAAATAAAAAAACAAATTTCTTGTGATATGAAATTGCATGTTTTTTTACAGACCGTTATTCTAAGAAGTTATCAGTTATCAGTTAATAGTTGCATTGTACACAGGCGGGCAATGGGACTTTTTCCTCCATAAGCACCATCCAGGGTACTTTATTTCTATATACTATACTTATAGTCATCAGCCATTGTCTATTAGCAGTATTAAAAATCAACTGCATGCCCGGTGATCCGTTCTGAAGTCAGGCCACTGATAACTGCGAACTGATAACTAATAACTTTTACTACTGCATTTGCTTATGATGTCCATTAATTTTTATAACTCAAATTTTGCAATTCAAAGAACATTTTCGCCGGCCCTTCGCCTTCCCCTTTTCGGATGGCCAGAACGAGCTGGCTTGTGAGGGCTTCTTCTTCCATAATGCCCACAGTGAGACGGCTGCTTTCACGAAGTACGGATTCCGGAACTACAGCCAAACCCAGGCCTTCTTCGGCCCACTGGCGGCAGGTCCTTGCATCATCAGCCACACAATAGACATTGGGTGTGAAATTTTCTTTTTCGCATTCTGCCAGGATGATTTTCTCCCACCGCCGGTAGAGGATGAGCGGCGCTTCTTTCAAATCGGGAAGGACGTAGGTTTCTTTGATTTCCGGGAAATAGTCCTCTTTCCCGCCCACTCCCATGCGGGTATGGTCCAGGGGAAGGAGGTCGAGTCCGTAGGACGAGAAAGGAGACCGGAGGAGGGAAATATCGATTTTCCCCTTTCTGAGTTTTTCCAGCAGTTCATAACTGTTTCCTTCGTAGACCTTGATTTGAATATGGGGATATTTCTTCTGAAAAAGCCGAAGCCTTTCATAGAGTTTTTCATGGCCGCCGGAGGAAACGAGGCCCAGCCGGAGAATCCCTTCATGGCCGGACTGAAGGGTGGAAATTTCCTCTCTTGCCGCTTCTTCCAGATCCAGCATTTCGCAGGCATACCGATAAAGCCGGCTTCCCGCCTCAGTGGGCGTGATCTGTCTGGCCCCCCTGCGGAAAAGGGAAACGCCCAGTTCCTCCTCCAGCTGGTGCATCTGGGAAGACAGGGGTGGCTGAGAAACATGCAGCTTTCTTGCCGCACTGCTGATGGTTCCTTCTTCTACAATGGCTTTGAAATAAGTAAGCTGTCTTAAATCCATATGTCCTCCATATGGTATTATAAGAAATAAATATTTTTCATATGACTTATTACCTGTTATGATACATGTATTCCTAAAAAGGTGCAATACTTATATTTCTATTTCTTTAAATCGTCACTTATAGGACGAAATAGTATACCATTATGGAGGGTGTATGAAGCTTCTCATTCAATTATTCCTGATTTTTGCCAAAATGGGGGCCGTCACTTTCGGGGGCGGTTATGCCATGCTGCCCATCCTGCATCGGGAATTGGTGGACAATCGTCACTGGGCAAAAGAGGAAGAACTCATGGATTATTATGCTTTAGGCCAGGTAACACCGGGAATGATTGCCGTCAATGTGGCGACTTTCATAGGTCTCAAGCTGAAAGGTTTCCCGGGCGGACTTTTTGCCACCCTCGGAGTCATTACTCCTTCCATGATTATTATTACTGTGATTGCCATGTTCCTGACAGAATTTGAGGAAAATCCCTATGTCATCCATGCCTTCGCCGGAATCCGCGCCTGCGTATGCATCCTTATTCTTGATGCGGTAGTGAAGCTGGGAAAGAAATCGGTCCATGACAAACGGACGCTTTTCATTTATCTCCTCATCCTGGCCATCGCCCTTTTTGCTCCGGTTTCTCCGGTAATTTCCGTCATTGCAGCTGCTGTCATTGGTTTCTTCCTGAAACCGGCGGACAAAAAAATTGAGAAAGTGAGTGTTCACAAATGATCTGGCTCCTCATGTTCTGGGAATTTTTCAAAGCAGGCCTCTTTGCCGTCGGAGGCGGCCTTGCCACCCTTCCCTTCCTCTATGATATTTCCCGGCGCACCGGCTGGTTCACTTCGGAAGATATCGCCAATATGATTGCCATTTCCGAATCCACCCCGGGACCTCTGGGCGTCAATATGGCTACTTATGCCGGCTTCCAGGCCCTTGGAATTCCCGGCGGCGTTTTCACCACTTTATCCCTCACCGCTCCGGCCCTTATCGTTATTACTATTGTTTACGCGGTTCTTACGAAATTCAGGGAATCGGAAGTGGTGAAGAAAATTTTCTACGGTCTCCGTCCTGCTTCCACGGCCCTGATTACCGCAGCCGGTCTGGGAGTTGCCAAAGTGGCCCTTCTGAATTTCCCACTTTATGAAAATACAGGCATCATGACCGACCTTTTCCGGATTCAGCCCATCATTCTGGCCGTCCTCATCTATATAGGCCTCAAAAAATTCCGCTGGCATCCTGTAGCGTATATAGCCATATCTGCCGTGGCCGGGATTGTGTTCGGGATGTGAGAGTTTAGCGATTATCCATTAGCCGTTAGTTCTTAGCCATTAGTTATTGTTTTAAACTATAAGTATGCCGTGAAAACAGTTAGATAAAAAGTCCGCCCCGAAATCCGGAAGCGGACTTTTTTGTATATCCCCCCAATGAAAAGAGTCGGCCGTCTGGATAGTCGGCTCTTATTTACTAACGGCTAAAAACTAACTGCTGACAACCATGGTTATGCCCTCAGAATGGATTTCAGGAATGCTTTCGTTCTTTCACTCTTCGGGTGATCGAAGACCTCTTCGGAGGTTCCTTCTTCTTCCACCCTGCCGTCTACCATGAAGAGGATTTTGTCGGAAACTGATTTTGCAAAGGCCATTTCGTGGGTGACGATGGCCATGGTCATATTTTCATCAGCCAGCTGCTGGATGGTTTTTAAAACTTCTCCTGTCAGTTCCGGATCCAGTGCCGAAGTGGGTTCATCGAAAAGCATAATGGCCGGATTCATAGCCAGCGCTCTGGCGATCGCCACACGCTGTTTCTGGCCGCCGGAAAGGCTTCCGGGGTATACATCTTTTTTATTCAGAAGGCCGACCTTATTCAAAAGGTCTTCAGCGACAGGAAGGATTTCCTCCTTCTTCATCCCTTTGACATAAATCGGAGCCACCATGACATTATCAAGGACCGTCATATGAGGGAAAAGATTGAAGGACTGGAAAACCATGCCCATCTTGGCAAGGATTTCTTTTGATTTATTTTCCGGTGCGTACACCACCTGGCCATTCTTTTCTTCTGCCAGGTATTCTCCGTCTACTTTAATGGACCCACCCTGAATGGATTCCAGATGAATGAGACAGCGGAGAAGCGTACTTTTCCCTGCGCCGGAAGGTCCGATGATGGAAATCACCTGTCCTTTTTCCAGAGTCAGGTCCACGCCATGGAGGATGGTGAGCTTTCCGAAATCCTTGCGGATATTTCTCATTTCAATAAAACTCATAGTTCCACCTCATTCCTCGTAAACCGCATAGCGAGCTTCCACATAGGCCAGAATTTTTGTCAGTACTGCGGTGCAGACCAGGTAGAAAACCGCAGCCACCAGGAATGGGGTCGTATCGAAATCGCGCTGTACAAAGGCGCGGGTGACACGCATGAGATCGTTCATGGCAAGGATATAGACCAGGGAAGTATCTTTCAGAAGAGTAATGGTTTCATTGCCAAGGGGCGGAATGACCCGCTTCACCACCTGGGGCAGAATAATGTGCCACATAGTCTGCCGGTAACCAAACCCCAGTACCTTGGCTCCTTCATACTGGCCTTTCGGAATGGACTGGATACCGCCTCTGAAAATTTCTGCAAAATATGCGCAGTAATTGGCCACGAAAGCAATGATGGCCGCCGGGAAATCATTAATCTGCACATGAAGCATCAGCGGCAGGCCATAGTAAATGAACATAATCTGCAGCATGAGCGGCGTACCTCTCATGACATAGATATAGGTCTCTGCCAGTTTCCGAAGTACGGTCACTTTGGAAATACGGACCAGTGCCAGCAAAACGCCCACAGGCAATGCCAGGACGATGGTGATCAGGAAAATCTTTGCCGATACGCCAAGGCCAACGAACATATTGGGTAGAATCTTTAAAATATAATCCATTCGACAGCTCCTTATATAAATTGGAAATCCTCTTTTGACAGCCTTCCCGTCCTTTCCCGAAACGAAAAACTGCTTATTTAAGTTTATAATACTCTTTCTTTATTCTTTTAACAAGATAGAGAAACAGATTTTATGACAGAAATATAGAAGAGCAATAGAAAACCGGGACAGTTTGGTTGTCCCGGTTTTACCTGTTTCCTATGGAAATTATTTCAGCAGTACATCTTTGCCGAACCACTTGTTGGAAATCTTGGCTGCTTCGCCATTGGCAATGACTTTTGCAATACCGTCATTCAGGAGATCCACCAGTGCCTGGTTGTCTTTCTTGATACCGATGGAGAAAGTATCCTTGGATACGACATCCGGCAGTTCTCTGAATTTATCCGGTTTCTTGGTCATGTAGTATTCATTCAGCACCGTATCAGCCAGGACGGCATCACAGCGGCCGGATTCCAGATCCATGAAGCAGGCAGTAAGATCCGGATAAGATTTCACTTCTGCAAAAGCAGCTTTCAGCTGGGGATCGCGGTTGAGCGCGGTTTCAGCGGTGGAAGCTTCCTGAATGGTAATCTTTTTGCCTTTCAAATCTTCCATTTTCTGATAAGGAGTATCCTTCAGGACTACGAATTCCTGCAGGTTATCCATGTACGGTTTGGTAAATGCCAGTTTCTTCTGACGTTCCGGAGTCATGGTGAAACCATTCCAGATGCAGTCGATACGGCCGGAATTCAGTTCCGTTTCCTTGGAAGCCCAGTCAATCGGTTTGAATTCAATGGGCACACCGATTTCTTTGGAAATCGCATTGGCCATATCGATATCGAAGCCTACGATTTTTCCGGAATCATCACGGAAGCCCATGGGTGCAAAGGTATCATCCATGCCGGCTACGATTTTTGCCGGTTTCGCAGCAGCTGCCGATTTGGCCGGAGCAGAAGATGCAGCCGGCTTTTTGTCTCCGCCGCCGCAGCCTGCCAGCATTCCTGCACAACCCAGCGCCAGAACTCCTGCCATGACCATTTTTTTCAGTTTCATATTGTCCCTCTCCTTTAAAAATGATGAAATATGGAATCGTTTCTTTATTTCTTTATTCAAGTAAAGAATTGCTATGTCAATATAGTAGCCCCTTTCCCTGCTTTTGTCAAGTAGAGGAGCGAAGAATCCTGATGATGGGAGAATAATTTTCATTTCAATTTTTATACGGGAATATAACGGTTCCGTCCCGCCTTTTACATCCTGCAGCAGCACGAAAGAGCACAGAGGAGACAATAGTTTTACCCCCTTTTTACCCATTTATCGTGCTATAATAAAATATAGAAAGAGAAGGTAAAATGCTATGAATACACCGATCATATTCAACTTGTCCATCGGCAGCCGGAAGCCCCATTCGGGAGTGCAGAAGGTCTGCCCTTTCTGTCATCCGGAGAAATTAACCAATGTCATCGAGCAGGAGGGAGACCTCATCTGGCTCATGAATAAATTCCCGGTCTTTGAAAATACCTGGCCCACGGTCATTGTGGAAACAGCCGATCACAATGGGGAGCTTACCACCTATAATAAAGAAAAGCTGCACCAGGTGATTTCATTCGGCCTTTCCCAGTGGCTGGAGCTGGAGAAGGACAAACGGTTCCAGTCGGTCCTTTATTTCCGGAATTTCGGTCCTGAATCGGGCGGTTCCCAGCGCCATCCCCATTCCCAGATCATCGGACTGGAAGATTACGATTATATGGAAAATATTTCCCCCGAAAACTTCATGGGCCCTGTGGTCCACGAGGATGAGGACTGCTATGCCACCATTTCGGACTATCCCCTCTCGGGCATGGGGGAGCTCAATGTGCTCCTCAAGAAAGACGGGGCGCCTGATCAGTTTGCAGACACCATCCAGACCCTGGCGCAGTTCGTGCTGCATGATTTCCCCCTCCGCTGCACGAGCTACAATATTTTCTTTTACCATACGAAACATAACATCTGCGCCAAGATATTCCCCCGATACAACGCATCCCCGCTTTACATGGGCTATCGCATCACCCACGTCATGGACAGGAGAAGCAAGAAAAAGACCATGGATATCCTGACGTCAGAGAAATATTTTGGAGCGAAATAATGAAATTATACGCTTTCAGCGATTTCCACCTGTCCGGAGACCCGCCGACGAAGCCTATGGATATATTCGGAGCCCACTGGCACAACCACCGGGAAAAAATCGTAAAAGCCTGGCTGGATACGATTACTCCGGAAGATACGGTCATTATGGCCGGTGACCTTTCCTGGGCCATGCGTATGGAAGATGCCCTGGCAGACCTGAAAATGCTGGGCACTCTTCCGGGGCGGAAAATCATCGTCCGCGGCAATCATGATTACTGGTGGGATACGGTGACGAAAATGACCCGCTTCACGGAGGGGGCTTTTGAATTTATCCACAATTCCGCTATCGATGCGGGAGGAGTGGCTCTGGCTGGCACCCGCGGATGGATTTCTGAAACTTCAAAAAAATATGTGGAAAAAACGGACAAATCCATCATCCTCCGGGAAGAAGGCAGACTGGAAAGGTCCCTGGAGCTGGCAGAAAAAATGAATGCGCCCCGCATCATGGCAGTGCTTCATTACCCGCCTTTTGATGAAAACAGAAATCCTTCGTCCATGCTGGAAATCATGAAGAAACATCATGTGACAGACTGCATCTACGGCCATATCCACGGGGCACCCAATTTCGTGAATCTTCCGGATGAGCTGGAAGGCATAAAACTTCACCTCACCAGTGCGGACTACCTTGATTTCAAGCCTTACTATATCTGTGATCTGGAGGCGCCTCATGCATAGACTGGCAGAAAGCAGGCTCCTTGCCGGCTATATTTACGGAGACAACAGGAATCATGAATACGTCTACCTTCCGGGGAGCGAACTGGGCGCGGAAAATCCCGTCCTCGTCTATGAAACGAAAGAGGGCCAGTCTGACCTTTCCATGGAAGAGGCCCTTTCGGTGATTGAAAAGAGAAGCCTCCGCATGGTACCGCATCCGGTATTTGGAAATAGAACATTATGAAAGTTGTCAGCCCTTAGTGGTTAGATTGGCAGAACTTTTTACTTAAAACAATAAAACGACGAAAGTGCTTGTGCTTTCGTCGTTTTTGTTATGCCCTGAATACTTTCTGAAAGGAAAGGAGAATCGACAGCGGCAGGAACCTTCCGCCCAGATAGGTCAGCTTTCCCATAAATCCCGGAATACAGAGAGCGTCTCCTTTGCGCGCAGCAGACAGAGCGGATTTGGCCACGTCTTTTGCTTTGAGAGCGCCAAAGGGGTTCTTCGGTCCTTCGGCCTTTGAAATAAATCCGGTATCTGTAATCCAGTAGGGACAGAGAGCAGTCACTGTAATACCTCCGGGTTTGAGCTCTCTGGCGAGGGCCCTCGAGAATCGCAGGAGGAAACTTTTCGAGGCGCTGTATACAGCCAGCTTTGGAAGAGGCAGGAAACCGGCCACAGAGCACACATTGATGATGGCACTTCCTCTTTTCATATGAGGCAGGCAGAGCTTGATGAGTTTCAAAGGCGCTTCATTGTTCAGACGCATCATGGAAAGGATTTCTTCTGCCCGTTCTTCTGCAAAAGAAATGACATGACCGAAGCCTGCATTATTGATAAGGAGCCCCACTTCCGGTTTTTCTCTTTCAAGAAGTCCGGATATTTCCGTAAAACTTTCCTCTTCCGTAAGGTCCAGAGGCAGCACACGGAGACAGATTCCTCTTTGGCCCAGGGAGAGCATTTCTTCCCTGCGGCGGGCGATGACCCATATTTCCTCAAATTTCTTCCCTGCTGCCAGTTCTTTCACGAATTCCCGGCCCAGGCCTGAGGATGCGCCGGTGACAATGGCGATTTTCATGATTCCATCATCAGCACCGCCATATGGCGGCCTGTGTCTCCATGATCTTTACGATAGGAATAGAAAAGGTCCGTCCTGTCCCAGGTGCAGAGATGACAGTCCTCGATGTGATTTTCAGAAAGGCCTGCTTTTTTCATCAGCACATGGTTCGCTTCTGCCAGGGCAAAGAGGTATTTCCCATTGGGCTTCGTTTTATAGAGATTTTTAAATTCAGAAGGCGTGAAAAGAGACCGCATGGCTTCCACCACTTCTTCTCCCACCTCAAAATTTTCAAAACCGATGGCCGGACCGATGGCTCCCAGGATATCCTTTGAATGGCAGCCGAATTTTTCCACCATCAAATTGACTGTCTTTCCCACGATATTTCCTGCGGTCCCCCGCCAGCCGCCATGGGAAAGGCCGATCACCTTCCTTAGAGGGTCATAGAAAAAAAGAGGCGTGCAGTCCGCGTAATTCAGGGTCAGCGGGACATCCGGTTCCTCCGTAATGAGCCCGTCGGTTCCGGGAATGGAACTTTCCAGAGACAGGGCACCCCGTCCGCAATCCTTCTTCGTCACGATTTCGATATGGGTCCCATGGACCTGACGGCAGTTGATGAGATTTCCTGCCGGAATTCCCAGTTCCTCAAAGAAACGGCGCCGGTTTTCCAGCACATTTTCCGGAGAATCCCCCGTATGGAGGCCCATATTCATGGAATCATAAGGAGCAGGACTCGTGCCGCCCTTCCGGGTAGATACGACAGCTTTTACAGGCAAATCCTTATATATAGTAAAAGAAAGATAAGGAATTTGATTTCCCAAAATCATAAGAGTCCCTCCTTTGTAAAATCAAAATCCGGCCAGATGGTGGAAATAATATGTTTCATATCCTCCGGAACAGGGGCCTTGAAATATAATTTTTCTCCTGTCTCGGGATGGTTAAAAGCGACAGTGAAAGCATGGAGTCCCTGACGGTCCATGAGATCCAGGGGGCCCCCATACAGGGTGTCTCCCAGAAGGGGATGACCGAGATGCGTGCAGTGGACCCGAATCTGGTGGGTCCTTCCCGAAAGGAGATGAAGTCTCAAAAGACTTACCTTTTCGGAAGACGCGAGCACTTTATACTCCGTGGCTGCCCATTTGCCATCTTCCCGCACCATCCATTCCACGATGGAACCCGGTTTACGCCCGATGGGAGCTTCGATGGTCCCCTCACCTTCCATATTTCCTGAAACAAGAGCCAGATACTCGCGATAGAGCACATCGTGGGACTTTGACAGTTCATACTGTCCTTTGGCAGACTTCGCCACTACTACAAGACCCGTGGTATTCCTGTCCAGCCTATAAACAGGATGAATACCGGACTCTTCATTTTTCTTCCTGAAATAGCCTGCCACTGCATTCACCAGAGTATCATGGGCTTCTTTCGACGTGGGATGAATGATCATCCCCGGGCCCTTGTTCACGATGAGAAGATCCTTATCCTCATACAAAATATCCAGAGGAATATCGGACGGAATGATGTCAGACTCCTCGCTCCACACAAAGCGCAGCACATCGCCCGTTTTCACCGGAGTCTTTGCATTGTGCAGCGCCACTCCGTTCAGGGAAAAAATTCCATTCCACTTGATCCGCTTCCAGAGAGCCCCGGACAGATGAAGTCTCTTTCTCGCAATATCTTTCACTGGCCGCCCCTCATCGGCCTCCCCGCAGGTCCATGTAATTTCCATGCTTTCACCTCCTTTCAGATAGAAAAAGTATATCATGACCTGCCTCATATGGCCAATTCAGATTCCTTTTGAAACATGTAAGTTTCTGCCGCGATTTCCATCCGTCAGTTTCGACAATGAAACCACCTGAGCAAAATGAGTATTTCAATCCCGCCTGTGCACAGTCCCCATAAAAATTCGTCGGCGGAGAGCGCCGACACCTTCACGAACCACGAAATCTCGAGATAGACTATACCCGTGCGTGCCGAGGTTTGCTAACTCACGAATACCGTATGTGACTCAGTCCACAGTAACTGCCTGAAATGTAAAAATCATTACGTTACGCATGAAAAATTTCCAGTCACTTTCGTTGCTGACCATCGTACGCCCCTCCTGCCCTTTGGGCACCCTCCCGGACGCGGGAGGGACGCATGGAACCATTTGTATCCTTATCGACATGTAAGTTTCTGCCGCGATTTCCATCCGTCAGTTTCGACAATGAAACCACCTGAACAAAATGAGTATTTCAATCCCGTCTGCGCAAATTCCCCATAAAAAAATTCTTCGGCGCATCAGCGCCAACACCTCCCCGAACCCCGCACCCCGCGCCCCGAAATTTCGAAATGGACTATATCGGGTCGTGCCGTGGTGAGGCTGACTCCCGAATACCGTATGTTCATGAATCCAAAGTAACTACTTATTCTGCACGCCAAAGTGCTTTTCACCCTCGCCTGTGCAAATTCCCCATAAAAAAATCGTCGGCGCATCAGCGCCGACACCTTCACGAACCACGAATCACGAACCACGAAATCTCGAAATGGACTATACCGGGGCTCGCCGTGGTGAGGCTAACTCACGAATACCGTATGTGACTCTATCTGAAGAGTCACTGACTCATCGGAAATGAGCCAAAAGAAAAGAACCGATTGTTCGCACAATCGGTTCTTTTCTAATCAGCAGCTTCCTATCCTCCCGGGCCGCTTCCAGCCAAGTACTTTCGGCGTTTGTGAGCTTAACTACCGTGTTCGGCATGGGTACGGGTGTATCCT
>NZ_JAZASU010000023.1:0-20724 GCF_036343215.1 Dialister sp. | reverse complement strand
CCTGCTTGTAACCCACACTGTTTGATTCGATTTCCCCATAATTGATGCCCATGAGGGAACCGGAGCAGATGACATCATAGCGCCCATCCATTTTGAAGGCTTTCAGGCTGGTGGCCCCTTTGATGCATGCCTGGATTTCATCAAAGAAAATGAGGGTCTTATGGGGAATGAGACGGATTTCCGGATGGATGAAGGTCATATTTTTCAGAATGCGTTCCACTTCATAGCCATCATCAAAAATAGTCCTGTATTCTTTCTGCAGGATGAAATTGATTTCTATATAGGATTCATACTGAGTCTCTCCGAAATGACGGATGGCATCGGTCTTCCCGATCTGCCGAGCCCCTTTTACGATGAGGGGCAGGTGGTACGGATCCTCTTTCCAGCGGATCAGTTCTTCATCCATTTTTCGTTTCAGTCGTTCCATAATGCCCTCCCACATTTTTCCAGCACTTTTATATGTATTTTATCACAAAATTCCATATAATTTCGCAGTTAATTTACACATTTTTCCACATTTCCTATTTTCTCCACCACGATTTATAATAATTGTAGTCTGAAATAAGGAAATAAAACCTGGCCCATGGTCATCATGGCCAATGGGACCGGCACGAAGGCTTCCGCTTACGGGGAAGTATTCAATCATCTGGCCACCTGGGGTTTCATTTCCGTGGGCAATGAGGATGATAATTCCCGCACCGGCGCTTCTTCTGCGGCCACGCTTGATTATATGCTGAAGCTGAATGAGGATCCGGAAAGTATCTTTTATCATAAAATCGATAATGCACTTTTATATTCATTGCATGAGCTCCTGATTTTTTATATAATTAAGAAAAGAATTTATCCAAGTCACGACTATGATAATCACAACTTAGATAAATGGAAAGGAGTCACCCATGTTTATCGGACGTGAAAAAGAGCTGTCTGCCCTGGAGAAGCGGTATCAATCGGACCGGTTTGAATTCCCTGTCATCTATGGGCGCCGTCGAATCGGAAAAACCCAGCTCATTCAGGAATTTATCCGCGAAAAAAAAGCCATTTATTTCATGGCCACCGAGCAGAGTGAAAAGGAACAGCTGAAAAGTTTCTCATCTGCCATTCGGGAACAGTATCCTGATGCGCAGACAGAGATGCTTGACTCTTTCTCCGGTTTTGACAGTCTCTTCTCCTACATCACAAAGATTGCAAAGGATCAGCGAATCGTCCTCGCCATCGATGAATACCCCTATCTGGCAAAGGCAGTTCCTTCTATTTCCTCAATCCTTCAGAAATTCATCGACCAGGAATGGTCTCACACGAAGCTCTACCTCATCCTCTGCGGCTCTTCCATGAGTTTCATGGAACGGCAGGTCCTCCAATATGAAAGTCCACTCTATGGACGCCGTACGGCCCAGCTGAAGCTCCATCCCCTGCCCTTCTATGAAAGCATCCGTTTCTTCCCGGAATGGCAGGATGAGGAAAAACTCCTGGCTTATGGCATCGGCGGAGGCATTCCGCAATATCTCACCTATTTGTCCCGCTATCCTTCTCTTGAAGCAGCGGTGACGGAAGAATTTCTTGATCCCAGCGGGCATCTGCAGGAAGAACCGGAAAACCTGATGCTCCAGGAGCTTCGGGAACCGGCTCTATACAATTCCATTCTTTCCGCAATTGCCCATGGTGCCAGCCGTCAGAATGACATCGCCATGGCCGTGGGCCGGGAATCAGGAAAAATCACTTTTTATCTGAATAACCTCATCGATCTGGAACTCATCGAAAGAGTCCAGCCTGTCGAGACGAAGGGCACCCGCCGGACCATTTACCGCATACGGGATCCGCTCTACCTTTTCTGGTATCGTTTCATCCCCGATTCTTCTGCCCTCATTGCCATGGGCATGGGCCGGGCAGCCTGGAAAAAACGCATCCTTCCCTACCTTTCGGAATATTTCGATCCTGTATTTGAAGAAATATGCCTGCAGTACATCCGCCGTCTCATCATGACAGGAAATATGGATGAACTCTATACTGCTTACGGTCACTGGTGGGGCACGAATCCTGCCAGAAAAAGAGAAGAGGAAATCGATCTCGTCTGCACCAATGAGACCGACATCCTCTGTGGCGAATGCAAATGGCGTCATGAACCGGTGGGTATGGACATACTGGAGACGTTAAAAGAGAGAAGCCTCCTCATCTCCAAAGGCCGCAGGATTCACTATGCCCTCTTTTCCCGGGGCGGTTTTACGGAATCCCTCCAAAAGGAAGGAGCATCAGGAAATATCCTCCTCGTGGATACGGAAAAACTTCTTTCTATTCAATAAAAAAGGCAGCTGAAAAGTCAGTCTCCAATCAGGAGACTGACTTTTATTTCAGAATCCATTGTAGTACAGGAAATCCTCTTTGCTCAGGAGCCCTTCATGGCCCAGAAGGACTGCCCTGCAGTCGAGTTCGCGGACTTTCTCCAGAAGAGCATTCATTTTCTCCCTGTCCATGCGGCCCGTTTCGAAGGAGGAAAGAGAGGCATCGCCCAAAAATAAAACCTTGTCCTCCGGGACATAAATGAGGATGGAGTCCGGCGTATGGGGCGCTTCCGTGTGGAAAAGCTCTACCCTCACGCCTCCCAGGTCCAATGTAAGCCGGTCATGAAATTCGATCTCTCCTGTCCGGATGGTGGGAATGGGTACGTGAGGAAATTCTTCATCCACAAAAATATAGCTCTTCCGCAGCCTCTTTTCATAAGCCGGACTCTCCAGCCTCTTCCGTTCTTCCCGCAGCAGGTCATTCGTCCTTTCTTCCGCGATGACCAGACCGGAAACAGCCGGAAGGCCCAGGGTATGGTCCCAGTGCCAGTGAGTCAGGGCGGTGAAGTCCGGCCCCGGAAGATTGCCCGCTTTCAGTTCTTTATAAAAGCCCTCCACCTGCTCCGGTGAAAATCCGCCGTCGATGGCAAGGGAAAAATTCTCCCCCGCCACATAGCCCAGCATGGGCCGGTCCTTCTGATCATCCGGAGGCAGATACCAGGTATGTTCAGAAATCTGTTCCAGTCTCATCCATATCACCCCTTTTCTTTATTGTACAGAAATCCCCGAAATGACGCAAAAGGAATACAAAAATGGCGGTGCTTCCCATTTCTGCTGCGCCGCCACCTTCCCGACAGACCCGATACCCCCGAGACCCCCGATAACCCCGATTCAAAAGTTATCGGACCTATAGTTATCCTTTACAGAACCAGGCCTGTCAAGAAGAGATTATCTCACTTTGCCGTAAACCGGATTCCTTACATATAAATATAAAAATGGCGGCGCTTCCCATTTCTGCCGCGCCGCCACCTTCCCGACAACCCCGATACCCCCGAGACTCCCGAGATCCCCGATTCAAAAGTTTTTAATCTTACAGCTATCCTTACAAAGACAGTCCAATAAAGAAAAGATTACCTCACCTTCCCATACACCGGATATTTCGCATATTTCCCATAATCCTTAATTTTCTCCATTTCCTTCAGAGTCTTCATGTCTTCTTCGGAAATTTCATAGTCTACGGCGGCATTGGACTTCATATGGTCCGGATTGGCCGTTTTCGGAAGGGGAAGCGTCCCCAGCTGGAGGGTGTAACGGATGCAGAGCTGGGCCGCATTGACTCCGTAGCGCGCAGCCATTTCCAGAAGTTTCGGATGATTCATCATGACACCATGTCCCATGGGAGAGTAGGCTTCCACGAGCATTCCTTTTTCCTCGGAATGGCGGATGAGGTCAAAAGGCGTATTGGTCACATGAATGAGGAGCTGGTTTACCATGGGTTTGATTTCTGCCGTTTCCAAGAGGGAATCGATATCGCTTTCAAGGAAATTGGAAATACCGATGGCCCGGATTTTGCCGGCTTTGTAAGCCTCTTCCAGTGCCCGCCAGGCCTCCCTGTTTCCTTCGATGCAGCGGTCATCAGATTTGTTTACCATGGCCCAGGGCTGGGGACTGTGGATGATCATCAGATCGATATAGTCCAGGCCCAGGGTTTTCAGGGATCCGTCGATGGCTTCCATTGCTTTTTCATAGGATTTCGCTTCGGCCGCCAGTTTCGTGGTGACGAAGAGTTTTTCTCTCGGTACACCGCAGGTGCGGACACCTTCCCCCACTCCTTCTTCATTGCCATAGGCCTCTGCCGTATCAATATGACGATAGCCCATAGCCACAGCCGAACGGACCGCGTCACTCACCTTTTCATTCCGGATAAACCAGGTCCCCAGGCCCAGCTTTGGAATCTTTACCCCGTTGGATAGGGTATAATTCTCGTCTAAAATCATGGTATTTCTCCTTTCTGAAATCCTTTTCTATATTATATGTAAATATATATAGCCTGTCGAATACCTGATTTCCATCAGGTCAGTATGCCTGCAAGGCATACGAAAAGGGCGCCTCACGAATTCGGCACCCTTTTTATTGCTAACGGCTAGCCGTTTACTTTCAAACTTAGTTTTCCTCTCAAAGCAGTTCAATTAATTTTTTTACGTCCTCTTCCCTCGTCGCCCAGGAAGTAGCGATTCTCATGACCACATGGCCGCCCTTGAGATTTTCCCAGAAGCCCAGCTCCACGGATTTGGCCAGTTCTTCATTCTTTTCCTTTGTGAGGACGATGAAGATCTGGTTCGTCGTATTCCGGATGTACTGGGTATAACCTTTTTCGTCCAGGGCTTTCCTGATTTCATTGGCCTTTTCGATGGCATTCCGGCCCAGCTTTTCATAAAGGCCGTCAGACATGAGGGTCAGGAACTGGCTCCCCGCGCCCCAGCCTTTGGCAAAAAGGGCACCATTCTGCTTCACCATGGTGAAGAAATGGGGAATCGTATTTTTCTTTGGAAATACCACCGCTTCCCCGTAAAGAGCACCGCACTTGGTCCCTCCGATGTAGAAAGCATCGCAGAGTCTGGCGATATCTTTCAGAGTCACGTCATAGCCGTCGGAAGCCAGGGCATAGGCCAGGCGGGCACCGTCCATGTAAAGGGGCAGATGATATGTATGGCAGACAGCGGAAAGCTCTTCCAACTCCTTCAGGGAATACACCGTGCCGTATTCGGAAGGATTGGAAATATAGACGAGTCCCGGCATCACCATGTGTTCATGGTTTTCATCATTATAGTAATTTTCCACAAAGCGGCGGACCCCTTCGGCAGAAACCTTTGCGTTGACCCCCGGAATGGTAAGGACCTTATGTCCCCCATGTTCGATGGCTCCCGCTTCATGTAAAGCCACATGGCCGGTCTCTGCGGCAATGACTCCCTGGTAGGGACGGAGCCATGTATTGATGACCACTTCATTGGCCTGGGTGCCTCCCGAGAGGAAATAGACCTCCGCCTCCGGAGCATCGCAGAGCTCACGGATTTTATTTCCGGCTGCTTCGGAAATACGATCGAAACCATAACCTGTAAAAGATTCATGACCGAGGGCTGCCAGGTCTTTCAGGATTTCCGGGGTACAGGTCACGGTATAATCGGAAGTAAAGTTCAAACTTCTCATTTGATTTCTCCTTTGTATGGAATGGAATTTCCTATGGTCCTATCATACCGCCTCGCCTGACAGACCGCAAATGGGAGAAACAGATCCCGGCTTCACTACGGGATGCTGAAAAGCGGAAATCAATGGAAATCGCCTGGCCCCCAAGTTTAACGAAATTCTAATGAGACAAAATGGAATTTTTTCTACTATATGTATAGAAGGAAAACGAACGAGGCCTCGGGACGAGCTCCATCCGATCCGCCAGGCGCCCAAAAATTTAAAGCGGACCCGGAGCAAGACCCACGTGTTCCGATTGCCTTCCATCCTCGAGGACTTCCGAATCCCCCAAGTTGTTATAAAAAAGCAAATTCTCCCCTCCGAAATGATTCAGTAACGGCAACCTCGCTCCGTACCCGGTCACGGGAAGCATATCCCAATGCGGGAATTGCTGCTGCCGTATTGACAGGTAAGACCGAAACTCTGGAAAACGAACAATTCCTCGCTCCGGGAGTATTTTGCTGTCCAAAAGCCGTCCACTTGTATGTGGGCGGCTTTTGGTTTACATGCATATAAGTTCCCGGTTGCCAGTATCTCATCAGGGCCTTTGATTTCGACTTGGATGAGAGAGGCAATAATCCGCGGACCATTACGATATACCGGAAACCGGAATAAGGAGTCCGGGGCGGTGGCGCAGCGCAATTCATATAGCTGCGCCTTTTATATATTCTTCTACAGCCGGGACAAGACACTTACGAGGCTAAATGATGAACCAGTCACGAGACAAAAGACTCGATCGGAAAACAGGAAAGCTCCCCACGATTGGTGAACTGGTCCGAAGGGCCTGAGGGGGCGAAGGAATGGGACCGGCGGCCGGAGGCCGCCTGATGGTCAGCCTTCCCTGGATAGGGAAGGTGTCAGCGAAGCTGACGGATGGGATGACTCATGCTTGTTTGCTCATATGACTCTATCTTGATCGGCAATTAAGCATCAATCTTCCCCCCACCGCTGCGCGGAGCCCCCCTTTCAAGGGTGGCTTTCCCTTTCCGGCTTCGCCGCCTTTTTCTTGCTTACCGATAGCGTCATCTGCCCGGGGAAACTTTTGGCAGTCAGCCTCATATGTGCCTTGTGCCGAACCCTACGCATGTACCTTTTTAGTCATTTTCTATAAGTACCTGCTTGACATCCCCTCCCCGCACTTCGGGGAGCTCTTGCTTTCCGTTTTCCCCATTTATCCCAAGTATATTTTGGCAGTTATTCCCACACAAAAATCCCCCAGCCAAACCGACCGAGGGATTTCTATTTCCAATATATACTCTGCGCGCTATACAATTTCAAGCGCGCACCTTCACGGATCACGGACCACGGATCACGCTCCACGATTCCGCACAAATGGCTCAACCCATTCCCGTGACAAGTGAGGAAGCTTATTTTCTTCCCGGATACTGTTTCAGGCCTTCGCCAAGGATGCGGATGGCTTTTTCGATATCTCCGCAGTTAAGGACGTAAGCCAGGCGGGCTTCATCGATTCCTTTGCCCGGGGTGGAGTAGAATCCGTTGCCCGGAGCGATCATGACGGTTTCTCCGTTTACGTCGAAGTCTTTCAGCATCCAGATGGCAAATTTTTCTGCATCATCTACCGGCAGTTTGACCATGACGTAGAAGGCGCCTTTCGGGTCAGAGGAAATGACGCCGGGGAGTTTTGCCAGTTCGGAAGCGATGGTATCGCGGCGATGTCTGTATTCTTCATTGACTTCCTTGAGGTAGGAGGATGGAGTGTCATAGAGGGCAGCAGCTGCAGCCTGGACGACGTCGGCTACACAGAGACGGGCCTGACAGAATTTATTGAACTGGGCCAGGAGGTCTTTATTTTTCGTAATCAGGCAGCCGATACGGGCACCGCAGGCGCTGTACCGTTTGGATACGGAATCGATGAGGATAAGGTTTTCTTCCAGATCCTTATAGGTGCCGAAGGATACATATTTCCCGTCATAGACGAATTCGCGGTACACTTCATCGGAAATGAGGGCAAGGCCATGTTTCTTCACGACCTGGGCGATTCTGTCCATTTCTTCTTTTGTATACACTACGCCGGTGGGGTTGCCCGGGTTGGTGAGGATGATGGCACGGGTCTTATTGGTGACATAGGATTCGATGGTGGCGAGATCCGGCAGGCGATAGCCGTTTTCTGCGGAGGTCGGGATGCCTTTTGCTTTGGCGCCGGCAATCTTGGCGAAGGAATTGTAGTTGGCATAGAAGGGTTCGAATACCAGGATTTCATCGTCCGGATCGCAGAGGGAAAGGATGGCAATCTGCAGGGCTTCGCTGCCGCCATCGGTGATATAAATTTCTTTGTCACTGTAATCCATATCCCATTCTTTGTAGTATTTCTGAATCTGGGCAATCAGCTTCGGATCGCCCTGGGAAGGACCGTAAGCGATGACTTTCTTGTCATAGCCGCGGATGGCTTCCATGAACTGTGGCGGAGTCTCGATATCCGGCTGGCCGATATTCAGATGATAAACCTTCTTCCCTGCTTTGACAGCATCCTGGGCATAGGGTCCCAGCTTGCGAATCGGGGAAGTGGTGAGGCTTAAAGCGCGCTGTGAAATTTTCATATTTCTCTCTCCTGTCAATGAATAAGAAATAACGTCATAGGACAATTTCATTATATACCGATTTCAAAGGGTCTGCACTATAAAAATTTAAGAAATATGACCTGTCTGTACCTGATGATTTATTGGAAATATTTTTCTTCCTGCAGGAAATCCAGGATATTCTTCTGTCGGATACCATCCTCGTCCATGGAAAGGGTATCCATGGTGAGCACATATTCAGGATAATTGTCATTCACTTCTTTCAGCGGTTTCATTTCCCTTTCGCAGGATGCGGGATCCATGATGCTCGCCGCCACCTGATAGTAGGCCCGGTCTCCGTTTTTTTCTGCGATGAAATCTATTTCCATATCCTTCATTCGTCCCACATAAACCCGGCATCCCCGGCGGAGCAGTTCAAGAAAAACGATATTTCCCAGTACAGGGCCGATATCGCGCCCCCGATTCCCCAGAAGCAGCCAGGGTTCAAAGCCGGCTGCTTTTTTATTGTCATCAGACAGATTTCCAGCCGATATCTCGTTCAGGATTTGCTGACTGATTTCTTAAAGATTTTCAATTCCTCGTCAAAGTCCGGTTCGTATAAATGATAGAGGAGTTCTCCGGGAAAGCCGTCAGGCATATTGTAGGAATCAGAAGCATCCATTTGGGCCAGGAGGTACATGACTGCCGCCCGCCATTCCATAGTGTCGTTCATGATATTTTTCCCGATGACCACTTCTTTCATCCAGCTGTCATGCTTGCCTTTCCTCCCGGTCAGTTCTTTCTGGGTCAGGATCCGATAGCTGGTATGTCCCTTTTGCCGAAGGATTTCCAGGCTGCCTTTGAAATCGGTCATATGAATCTCCGGGATTTCATCTTCCCCGTCATCCTCCAGGGCATATTTGTACATTTCCCAGCAGTCCCTGATGGTGACTGCCCCGTTCACATAGGCACAGGCTTCAAAATAGGTATCCAGAAACCGCAGGGCCTTCAGGGTGACCTTGTTTTTCCTGGCCAGAGAACGGAGTGCCTTATCCGTCAGCGGCTCGGGATAAGTGAAATCATTCTGCCCCTTCCACTGCTTCAGCATTTCCTCCTGGAGGGCACGATCTTCTATTTCCTTCCGCCTTTCCTTTTCCTCCTCCAGCTCATCAGGGTCCAGGACCGTCAGGCGGTAGGTATCCCCTTTCCTCGTCAGCTTCAGGACGTCTTCATAACTTTCCAGAGGGGACAGACCTTTTTCGGCCCACCGGGGAAGGACATTGCTGAAAGCCACGGAGAGCTCTGCCAGATCGGTTTCCTGCTTTTGGGTAAGGGACACATGGAGCTCCTTTTTCAGGAAGGAAATAAAATCCCGGAGAGGCGACTTCACATTTTTCCCCACAGCCGCCTGGAGGCCATACCGGAAAGACTGCAGGGCCCTTTCCGCCGCACTTTCCCGGGCCAGCTTCTTCTCCAGACCCTTCGCCTGATTCGCGTCTCTTTTCACGCCATCGAGACCAAGCCACAAGCCCCGGAGCTTTTTATTTTCCGCATCACTGATCCAGGAAAAACTGTCCAGCCTCTCCCCGGCATGAGTTTCGGTGAACATGCCAACCCCTGGTTTCGAAAACTTTTCATCCACCTTAAGTCCGTTCACAAACGCAAGAAGAGCCTCCTCCTCCTTTGTCTGCGGATGATCCAGGAATGACATGAAACGATCTGAAATATGAGGAGGATCATCGAAATAGCCATGATGCATGAAAGGCAGGGCCAGCCGTTCCAGATATCCCTCCTGCCACATAATGTCTTCATGAATCAATACCGCAACCATCCAGCCTCCCTGGACGATATGGAAATCATCCAGTTCATTCCGGGTATAAATCCGAAACCGGAGAGAATCATCCCGCCGGAGGATTTCAAAAGTATCCCTGAAATCAGCCCGTATGACCTTCATTGGCATATCCCAAAGCTTGGCCGCCTTCTGATAAACAGCCCAGCATTCCCTCATCTCCATAGCGCCGTACAGATTAGCGCAAACCGTCAGGAACCGGCGGATGAAATCATACTTCTCCTCCGAAATTTCCTTCTCCTGCCGCATGGCCAAAAGCTCTGCCTCCGTCACCGGAGCAGGATACTCCGTGTGCTTGATCGTGTAATCTCCCATAATAAGCCCCTTTATTTAAACATATTTCTTATATTATATATCAGCCATCCCGCAGCGCTCCAGAAATTTCAGATACACGGTTATAGAAAAAGTTCTTAATGATCAAGTGCAGCCCGTATGTCTTATGGAAAACTCATTAAGATTTCCATACAAAAAAATCCCTCAAAGTTACCACACTTTGAGGGATAGATTCAGTTAGTTCAGATTAAATGTGACTGGAACTCTGGAGTTCACTGTGATGGCGGTCCCATTCTGTTTGGCCGGGACGAAACGCCAGCTGTAGACGGCATTGACTGCCGCACTGTCGAGGGCGGAGTTTCCTGAGGAGCCTTCTACCCAGGCTGAAGATACGGATCCATCTGTACTTATAGTCATGCCTACTACCGTAGTACCGGTAACTCCGGCTCTTCGAGCCGATTCCGGGTAGGAGGGTTCAGGGGCAGAGAGAAGCTGGGGTCCCATGGTTTCTCCTCCCCCGGATCCGTCTCCGGGGCCTTCCCCATCTCCATTTCCTGTGCCATGTCCGCTTCCATTTCCTCCTCCGGACCCTGAGCCTGTGCCCGGCCCATAGCCGCTTCCGGTCCCTGTTCCGATTCCGCTTCCGTGTCCTCCTCCGGACCCCGTGCCGCTTCCTATGCCTCTTCCTCCTTCACTGTCCGAATTTCCTTCTGAGGAAGAGTCGGGAGTCGATGCTTCGGGGATTGGTGTCTCTGAGGATTCTGCATTCGGCGGGGGAGCCATCTGATGGAGGTCATTTTCCGCTTCGGAGTCCGATTCTACGGGAACTGTGGGAGGGGGAGCCGTGGGAGTGGCCTGGGCTGTGTGGATTTCGGGAAGTTTGGAAGCCTGCATTTCTTCTTCACTTCCTCCACCGCCTCCTCCTCCCCCTCCTATGTCGGTGACCAGGTCTACTTCAATAATATTCTTATTGGGCACCTGGGGTGGAAAGAGGATGAAGAAGCCTGTGATGGCTCCGAGGACCAGGCCATGGCATATGACAGATAATCCAAAGGCGCTGGGCCAGTGATTTCTAAATTTATCCATGGAGCCTCCTCTTATTTCTGACCGGATTTGGATTCCGTGGCGATACCAATCTTGCTGATGCCTACGGATTTCAGCTGGTCAAGGACGAAGACAAAGTCTCCATGCTCGGATTTGCTGTCGGCCCGAAGGACGATGGCCAGATCCGGGTTCCTGTTCTTTTCTATTTCCATACGGCGATGGAAGTCATCTTTGGAAATTTTTTCCTGCTCCACGTAAATGGTGCCGTCAGAGGTGACGCTGATGGGAAGTGTTTTTTCCACGTTCAGCTTGGCCGAGGCGGTCTGGGGCAGGTTCAGGTTCACCGTTTTCTGGGTGACCATGGTGAGCATGCTCATCATGAAGAATACGAGGAGGAAGAAAATGATATCGATCATGGGGATGATCATGATTTTCGGTTTCTTCTCCACGTTCATAGAAGATAGTTTCATCAGTCTCTCGCCTCAACAATCGCCAAATAGACGGAACCCAGTTTTTCCATCTGGGAAACGAAGTTACTTACCTGCTGGGAGAGGTAGGTGTAAGCGATTAATGCGATGATTGCTACGAAAAGTCCGGTAGCCGTGCAGACTAAGGCTTCTGCCACACCGCCGGTGACGGCAAAGGGCTGGCCTTCAGAAACAGAAAGGACGTTGAAAGAACCGATCATACCGATGACAGTACCCAGAAGGCCCATGAGCGGGGAAAGGGTGACAATGACGTCGAGATAGTTCAGATAGTTTTTCAGAAGTCCTGCTGCCCGGGCTGCGGCGCCTTCGATGAGGGTGGTCTGGCTGACTTTCATATCCAGATGTTCCGCTCCTGCCAGAATGACTGACGCAGGAAGGCCCCCGTCTTTCTTCAGGGCTTCTTTCAATCCTTCGATGTCATTGTTTGCCAGATAGTCAGGAATTTCAGCAGCCAGCTTGTCCACGTTCGATTTCGAAGCGTGATAGTAACGGAATCTTTCGATGAAAACAGCGACTACAATAATTGATGCCAGAACGAGCGGGTACATCATAAACCCGCCGGCACGGAATAAATGCAGGAAATTCATATTGCCTCCTAAAAGATAAATCATGAAAAATGTTCAACAAATCCTATACTTGTCACTCTGTTCAAGAGTAGCATTTTTAGGACAGGTAGTCAAATAAAAACATGGAGTTTCATAATCCTTTCTTAATTTTAGCCGACTCAAATCGTCATATCATGGTCATTTTCTCATTTTTATCCAATATAAAACCCGGCAGATAGCACTGCCGGGACTTTCTTATTCCCATATGCCCGCTGCCTGCTAATGGCTAATGGCTAATGGCTAATGGCTAACGGCTAACGGCTTACGGCTAACGGCTAACGGCTAACCTACTCCTCTTCCATTTCTTTCTTATGATAGGGAGCGATGAAGAAATAGAAGGAAATGAGGGAAAGGAGTTCGCAGACAAGAATGATGATGCCCATGGGGAGGGCCGTGGTATCTCCTGCAATTCCCACGACCGGCATGAGGATACCGCCGAGGAACATATTGCAGAATCCGAGAAGGGCCGATCCGCCTCCGGCATTCTGACCGCATTTCGACAAGGCCAGGGACATGGAGGCAGCGCCCATGACGGATAGAGGTGTGACAGTGACAAAAATCGCCGCAATCAGGTACCAGGCCGGAAGGGATAAAATAATGCCGGTCAGGAGAAGGACGGCTCCCAATACAGGAACCATGAGGGAATATTTCAGCATCACCACTTCCCGGACCACATTGGCCAGTTTGGCGGGAATGGAACCCATAATGGCGATACCGATACCGATTCCGCCGAAGATGAAACTGTAAGTCTGGGCGGAGAGATGGTAAATATTCTGGAAAAGGAAGGCGGATCCGGCGATATAGGAGAAAAAGGCACCGAAGGTAAAGCACTGAAGCAGGCAGTGACCATCGAAATATTTATTTCCAAGAAGAGTGCCGAAGGCTTTGAATCCCTCAGAAAGGGACCCTACCCGCTTTTCCTTCGGAAGGGTTTCTTTGAAAACAAGGGTAGCCATGAACTGGAAAATACCGATCACCGTGAGCACATCGAAAACGGTATGCCAGGAGAAGAAGCGGAGAATCTGGGCTCCTGCCACAGGAGCCAAAATGGGGGCCAGACCATTCACCAGCATGAGAATAGCCAAAAATTGCATGAGTGCCGGTCCCGCGCAGACGTCCCTGGCAATGGCCCTGGCAATGACGATACCGAAAGCACCGGAGAATCCCATGAGGAAACGGAATCCCAGGAAAATATAAATATCTCCTACCACGGAGCAGGCAAAAGCAGAAAGGGCAAAGAAAACCATACCCGCCAGAAGGGGGAGCTTTCTGCCGTACCGGTCACTCACCGGTCCCCCCATGACCTGTCCCAGGGCCATACCGATCATGGTCATGGTCAAAGTCATCTGGGTCATGGAAGTGGAAATACCGAAATCCTTCGCCAGCTCCGGCAGCGACGGAAGATACATATCCGTCGAAAGCGGCGCCATAGCCGTCATGATGCCCAGAAAAACAATCAGAAATACATACACTTTCCTGCTCATTCATTCCTCCTGAAAAAATCGCCCGGCTTCTGCGGACGATTTCAATAATTATTTACAAAGTCCCGGCTCATGGATAGAATCCCGGCCCCTCTGTGAATTTATTTACCCTTGGTAATATTTGATGCACTGATTTATGTTAAACGATTTTTGATCATTTGTCAAATAAAAATTGGGCTGGAGTCAATTCCCTTGATTTTATACCTGTCAAACGAATATAGGACTTGAAAATATATGATTTATCCTATATTGTAATTATGAGCAAAAGGAGGAAATAAGAAATAAGTTTCAAGTTGAGTTCTATCCGGATGAATCAGGGAAAAAGCCGGTGAAAGATTTCCTTCTATCTCTTGACGTGAAAATGCGCGCCAAACTGGTCACCATCATCGGGCTGCTCGAAGATAATGGATATGAACTTCGAGAACCCTATTTCAAATACCTGTCCGAAGGAATTTTTGATTGCGGGCAAAACAGAGTTCAAATATTACCAGAGTGCTATATTTCTTTTTCATTGGAAGACGGATTGTACTGACAAATGGCTTTGTCAAAAAGACACAAAAGACACCGCCGGAAGAAATTGAAAGAGCCAAACGCTGCAGAGCCGACTATCTTCGGAGGAAGGAGCATAAAGATGAACAGTGAATTTGATGATTTCCTGCAGGATCAGCTGAAAGATTCTGAATTCAGGAAAGAATATGAGGCTGTACAGCCTAAGCGGGCCATCATTCAGGCCATTATTGACGCCAGGCATCAATCCGGCCTGACGCAGAAAGAATTGTCCGAAAAGACCGGAATTACCCAGGGGGATATCAGCAAACTGGAAAAGGGAAATGCAAATCCCTCTATAAAAACACTGCAGCGTCTGGCTGCCGGAATGGGTATGACACTGCATATTGAATTTCAGCCCATCGGGATAATCGATAAAAAGACCGCCAATGAATAAAAAACGGAAATGATAATTCATCATTTCCGTTTTTTATTTTTAAACGTCAAAAAATCTTACTTCCGTGCCATGGTCTTTGAGAATCTGAATGAGATCTTCCACTTTCATGGCCACCGTGGCACTGTTGTCATTGGGATGAATGCCTATGATGGCGGGCGGTTCCAGGTATTTCCTGTCCAGATAGAAAATGATTTTTCTTTCTTCGTCATTCAGAAGTCCCAGGGGCGTCACGGCTCCCGGGATGAGGCCCAGCATATGGTCCATTTCCTCCTGCGTGGCAAAGGAAAGGCGGCGGGTCCCCTCTTTTGCCCTGAATTTCTTCAGGTCCACCGGCACATCCCCTTTCACAGTCAGGAGGAAATACTGTTTCTTCCCGCTGTCCCGAAGGAAAAGATTCTTTCCCTCCGCCTCGGGGTAAGCCAGTCCCACATGGGTGAGCTCCTCCATGGTGAAAACAGGTCCGTGCTCCGTAACTACATGCCAGATCTGATGGTCATCGAGAAATTTATAGATGTCTGCCTTATTCATGGTATCATCCCTTTCCGTTTTCCCCTATCATATCATGTATTCCGGAGATATGTGAGACCATTTATATCATCCGGCCGCCTTCTGCTGACGCGCCCCACCGGCACTTTCCACTTACCACATGTCACTCTTTCCCAATCAATATCCAAAGGAAAGTGTTATAATATATTCGGAAATAACATATTCATGGGGGCGTAGCTCAGCTGGGAGAGTGTCTGCCTCGCATGCAGAAGGTCGAGGGTTCGAATCCCTTCGTCTCCACCATGAGCGGGCATTTTAATGTCCGCTTTTTCACGATTTGAAAGGAGCAGCCATGAACGCGAAAGATGCCATTTCTTACCTTCGTCATACGGTGCAGCCTTCTCTGGGCTGTACGGAGCCGGCCTGTGCGGCTCTCTGCTGCGGGGCTACCTCGGAAACAGGGATTGGCGAAATCAAATCCCTGAAACTGGTGGTCAACCCGGGGCTCTATAAAAATGCCATGTCCGTGGCCATTCCGGGATTCGATGAGGTAGGTATGGCCTATGCCGCTGCTCTGGGCGCTCTTTTGAAACGGACAGATAAGGAGCTTCAGATTTTTGAGGATCTGACTCCGGAAATAGCAAAGGCTGCGAAGAAGCTGGTGGCTGATAAAAAAATTACGGTAACCGTGGACTATGATCAAAAAGGTCTCTATGCCCGTTGTGAAATAGAAGGTTCTTCGGGCAGGGCAGCCGCAGAAATACGAGGCTCCCACACGAATATCGTCAGAATCATCAAAGATGGCCAGATTATTTTTGAAAAAGGGATAATTGCTGCCGCCAAAGGCGATCCTTTTGAGGAAGAATTGAAGAAATCTACTATTGAAGATATAGTATCTGCAGTAGAAGATATGAAATTCTCCGATATTTCCTTCCTGCTGGAGGGCATTCCCCCTAATGAGGCCACGGCGGCTTATGGGAAAGATCATCCCGGACCCGTCGGTATTGCGTCCACCCTCTATGACAGCCTTGGAAATTCGCTGATGGAGCGGATGATGAAAAAAGTGGGCACTTCCATCGAAGCCCGTCTGGGCGGGGCTCTCTGCACCGTCATGTCCAGTGCAGGCTCGGGAAGTAAGGGGCTGGCCGTCATTCTTCCCATTTCCGAAGCAGCCGGGGATATGCATGCATCGGATGAAAAACTGGCCAGAGCCCTGGCCCTGGGCCATCTGGTCAACAGTTATATCAATCTGATCATCGGCAAACTCTCCGCTTTCTGCACCTGTGCGGCGGGGGCATCTGTGGGAGCTTCCTGCGGACTCACCTATCTCTGGGGAGGAAGCGCAAAAGAAATAGGCTATGCCATCAACAATATGACAGGAGCCGTAGCCGGCATGATCTGTGATGGAGGAAAGACGGGCTGCGGACTTAAACTCACCCAGGCCACCTCATCCGCCTATCTTTCTGCCCGCATGGCCGTATCCGGTCATACCCTGCGGCCCACCGACGGCATCTGCGATCAGACCCCGGAAGCCTGCATAGCCCACCTGGCATCCCTTGCCAATAAAGGCATGAAAGACGCAGATAAGGAAATACTCGATATCATGCTGAATAAAAAGCTGGAATGACAGGATTTCATGTGTACCATCTGTCCTGAGCAGCGGAATATATTTCTACTCAGGATAGATTCAGCATCATAAAGTAAAAGAACCGCTATCAATGCCATTCACCATCCGGAAATCCTGGAGGGACTCTTTGATGGGGAAATAAAGCCGGAAAAAGTGATTTGTTGTTAGCCGTTAGCAGTTAGCCATTAGCTATTACTTTTCCTATTACCCATGATCAATTCCCTGCCGCGTCTTATGAAAGCGCGGCTTTTTATGTGAACAGATTCCACTAACTGCCAACGGCTATCTGCTAACTGCTGTGCCCCCTTTACCAATCAGTATTTCTAAATTATACTTATACCAAAAGGAGGCCTTAGAATGGCATTTACACTCGTCTGCCATGCCTGCGGGCAGAAGCTGACTTTATTTGATATCGACGTAAAAAAGAGGAAAGGCACCATCCGCTGCAATCATTGCGGGGCCCATATTTCTTATGATCTGGACAAGAGAAATATCCAGCAGTCCGGCTTCTGGGCCACGGAGGAACCGGTCTTTGATACCCGGGCGAAGAATCGCATGATGCAGCAGATTCAGCGGGAGGAAAAGCGGAAGGCCCTCATGGAGGGCAAGGAACAGCCTCCCGTGCTGCAGATGGAAACGAATGCGTCTCTCGCCCACGATTTCGATAACAATCCTTTCAGCGCCAAGGCGGGCTTTGCGAAATTTGACCTGAAAACGGGACAGATTATTTCTGATACCCCCACTGTCAAAGGGCCCGAACCGCCGAAAGTCCGTCAGGCGCAAAAGGGTGAAATCACTTTCAAAACCGTGGACCGGAGCCATCAGAAGAGGACCATCCATGCCACGGGAAATGCCCTTCCGAGTATGAAAAAGGAAGTGCCAAAGGCAGAAGGAAAGACCTTTACTCCGCCGCCAAGAATCGTCACCCGCTCGGCCCATAGAAATATGCAGCTCGTCCGCCAGGCACAAATCGCTGCCAGGCCAAAGGCGCCTGTCCAGATTTCAAAGCCGAAATCTCTCTGGCAGCGCATCAAATCATTCTTCACGTTTATAAAACATTCCTGAGAGGAGGATTCCCATGCATCATTTCGCACCGCTCATTCTTGCCATACTGATTCCCGTCCTGTTCCTTGGAGGCTGCGGATCGAAAGCTTCCGATGCTTATCATAAAATCACCCCCGAAGCTGGAAAAGAAATGATTGCCAAAGGGGTTCCCTTAATTGACGTGCGGGAACCTTCCGAATACAAAAAAGGCCACATCCCCGGAGCTAAAAATATTCCCCTGGGCAATGTGGTGGAAGGAGTCTCCAAGGCCTATCCCGACAAAAAAGCACCCCTCATCGTTTACTGCCGTTCCGGAGCCAGAAGCAAAACCGCAGCATTCAAGCTGACTGACAAAGGTTATGAAGACGTCAGGGATATGGGAGGGATTCTGGACTGGCCCTATGAAATCGAAAAGTAAATAAACTGTATGACCCTATCATTCGACTGACTGTCTTTTGAAGTTATCAGTTATCAGTTCGCAGTTCTTAGTGAATGTGGGCACCTTGAAATCATAGAGGTGCCCTTTTTTATATTCAGAGTAAAAAAAGAGGCGCCCTATTTATTTCAAGGGCGCCACCAACACTGATAACTTTTTACTTACAGTCTTCCGGAAATCATGGATTCAAGTTTTCCCATCATTCAGTTTTTCCATAGAGAAACCATTTCCATTGCCGCTTCATAGGGATTTTCTGCCCCGGCTACGGCACTGATGCAGAAGAAGCCTTCCACCCCTGTCTTTTTAAGGTCCGGCAGGTCTTTTGATTTGACTCCTCCCCCTACAACGATGGGGACCGGGCTTACTCTGTGGAGCTCAGAGAGTTCATCAAAAGTCCTGGTAATCCGTGTGCCGTCAGCGAGAAGTCCGCTTTCCGGTTTCGATGCCGTTTCATGAAGGGGACCGGCGCCAAAGTAGTCGATATACTTTGTATCATAGTGAGCGGCATACTCAATGAGCTCTGAAGTGGGTGCGGAAAGGCCCACGATGGCATCGGGCCCCAGAAGTTTCCGGCAGATTTCAGGAGGAATATCACTCTGACCCACATGGACGCCGTCCACTTTGATTCCCATATCCCGGCAGGCCAAAGCCACATCCAGACGGTCATCGACCAAAAGGACAATGGAATCGGATTTCCCCATTTCTTTAATGACTTCGGCGGCCTTCCGGCATTCTTCAATGAGTTCTCTGGCCGAAGCCACTTTGGAGCGGATCTGAACGCAGGTAAAACCGGCCCGGACTGCCTCTCTGACGATATCCTTCACCGGGCGGCCCAGGGTATTTTCGGGTCCCACCACAAGGTAGCAGGAAATATCGAGCGCTTTTCTCATATTCATGATTTGCCACCTTTTTCCAGCTGTTCATTCAGCCTGTCCAGTTTGCCGTCCATCATGTCCGTAAATCCGGGACGAATGTCCGCTTTCAATACCACTTCGGTCCGGATTCCCCGTTCTGCCAGGACCATGGTCGCTTTTTTGACAACTCCCATCACTTCATCCCAGTCCCCTTCGATTTCGGTGAACATGGAATTCGTACGGGAGGAAAGTCCCGATTCCCGGATAACTTTGACCACTTCTGCCACATAGGGGGAAAGTTCTTCTCCCGTTCCGCAGGGAGCAATAGCCACCGCAATTAATGTATTCATTTTCACTCCTCCACCATTTCCATCGGATTTCCTGCCACGTCCTCTGCAGAAATCGTATACATTTCATCAAGGAAATATTTCTCAAAGGTACCGGGCCCTTTTGCTTTTTCTGCCGCCCGCTTTCCTGCAGCATTGTACATATTGACTGCAGTCAAAGCGCCGATCAAAGGCTTCGAAACCGCTGCATAAACGGCTGTGACTCCACCAAGAGAACACCCGGAACCGGTGACTTTCGTGAAAAGGACACTTCCCCCGAAAGAACGAATGACCCGATTTCCATCAGTGACGATATCTTTTTCTCCCGAAACTGCCACGGCCCCATGAATGAAGGATGCCAGGGATTTGGCTGCCGGAATGGCTGAATCCACGGTATCCACGGAATCCACGCCCCGGCCTCCTTCTTTCTTTATGCCCGCATCGAGGCCCCAGAGGTTCGCAAGGCCTATGATTTCAGACGCATTCCCGCGGACAATGGTGGGCGGCGTTTCCCGGAATTCTTTCAGAAGGACAGTCCGAAGACCGCCAAGGCCGATTCCCACGGGATCCAGCACCCAGGGTTTATGATGAGCCTGCAGGGCCCTTGCCGTGCGGGGGAGCGTTTCCGCATAAATGGGAAGAAGAGTCCCCATATTGATATAAAAAGCCTGGCAGATGGCCCCGATTCCCTCTCCTTCATCGGGAAGGTAGATCATGGCTGCCGAACCGCCTGAAGCCAGCTGGGCATTGGCTACCAGATTGATGGTTACCGTATTCGTAATAGAAGGCACCAGAGGACAGGTTTTCCTTGCCTTTTCCACGGCCTCCTTCACTTCACTCCGTATTTCCTTTAAATCCATAGTATCCTTTCCTTGCAGGAAATAAAAAACCGCTGCATGCAGCGGTACTCGGTCCTTTCATCCTTTTGCGGACATTTTTGCTCCCTACGAGAGTCTTGGCTCCATCAGGTTCAAAGGGTTTAGACCAGGTCATTCTCAACTGTAAAAGTTCCCCTGCAAATTCTATCTATAGGATAGCAGGATAAAGATTGAGTTGCAAGGAAATTACAGGGAAAAAAATAAAATAAAAAGTTTAATAAAATTCTAATGATACAAATCGCGTTTTTTGCTACTATACCTGTGGAAAACCGAAAAGGCCAAAGCAGAACCGCCCAAGTCCATCAATACCCGGGATGATGGAAAAGCGGGGATGCTTACATGTAAAAGGTTTTCT
>NZ_JAZASU010000022.1:0-20777 GCF_036343215.1 Dialister sp. | reverse complement strand
GTGCCAGGCAGCGAACCCTGCCCGCGAACCGTCAGAGTCATTTTCGACTTGCAGGTGCTTGACATCCCCTCACCGCATTCGCGGAGCTCCCCGCACTTCGGGGAGCTCTTTCTTTCCGATTTCCTCATCTGGCACGAGTATGGTTTGGCATTTAGTCTCATATGTGCCTTGTATGTGTAGTGCAGGATTTTTACTTCACTTGCCCTCTTACCCCTTTGGGGGAGCTCTCCCGAGGGAGAGCACTTGCTGACCGATTTCCTCATCTGGCACGGGTATATTTTGGCAGTTGGTCTCATTTTCGACATGAAACTGTAGTACGACCCCTCAGTCTGCTTCGCAGACAGCTACCCAAACCTGGGGAGCCTGTAACGTTTCGTCTTGTACGGGCTTTTCAACCTCGTCTGAGCACATTCCCCATCTAAATTCGTGCCGCATCAGCGGCACACCTTCCCGCACCCCGCTCCCCGTTTTTCCAATAAAAAGGGATGCCCTGAATATTTCAAGGCACCCATTTTTCATCTAACGGCTAACTGCTAACGGCTAACTGCTAACTTCTATCTATTCAGTTCATCCAGGGTCTTCGAGAAGCTTTCTGCGAAGTGGTCCATGAACCAGTCTACTTCGGGGTAGTGGAGTTTTTTGAGTTTTTCGCCGATCGAACGGTAGGCTTCGCGGAATTCGGTATTTCCATCTCTCAGTTCTTCCATGCATTTGAAGTAGGCGGAGAGGGTATCGGCGGCTTTGGCGAGGGGCCAGAGTTCATCTTTTTCCATATCCACCACGTAGGGGGCAAAGGAGGGTTTCAGTTCTTCGGGGAGGGTGGCGAGGAGTTTTTCCCGGGCCCGGTTTTCGATTTTTTCGTATTGTTCGTGAAGGTCGCTGGTGAAATATTTCACCGGGGTAGGCATATCTCCCGTGAAAACTTCGCTGGCATCGTGGTAGAGGGCCAGCATGGCTGCTCGTTCGGGGTCTGCTTTCTGATGAAATATATCTTTGCGGATGACGGCCAGGCAGTGAGCGATCATGGCGGTCTGGAGGGTATGTTCGGCATCGTTTTCGGAAATAGAATTCCGCATAAGGCCCCAGCGGGTGATGTATTTCATTCTTGCCATGAGGGCAAAGAAGGGATAGTTCATTCGATTTTCCCCCAATTATTTCCATAAAACCAGAAATGGTGCACCGGTCCGTGTCCGTGTCCTACGGAGTCTGTGGCTGCTTTTCTGATGGCGCCTTCCATATATTTCTTGGCTTCTCTTACGGCATCGGGAAGGGACAGGCCTTTGGCCATTTCTGCGGCTATGGCTGAAGAAAGGGTGCAGCCGGTACCATGGGTATTTTCCGTTTCCACCCGAACGCCGGCGAAGGAATAAAATTGATTTCCATCAAAGAGGATATCTTTGGCATCTTCTACCAGATGCCCCCCTTTGACAAGGACGGCCCGGCAGCCGTAATACATGAGTTTTTCTGCCGCTTTTTTCATGTCTTCCGCATTTTCGATGGGAAGGCCGGAGAGGACTTTCGCTTCAGGGATATTCGGCGTAATCAGGGTGGCCAGGGGGATCAGTTTTTTCTTATAGGTTTCGATGGCTTCTTTTTCCAGTAAAATGGCGCCGCTGGTAGCGACCATGACCGGATCTACAATGAGCGGGGATTTTTCCGAAGATTGCAGGAAACCGGCTACGGTTTCCACGATTTCCGGAGTGGAAAGCATACCGGTTTTTACGGCTTTTGGCGGGATGTCATCATAAATGGCTGTAAGCTGGGCGCGGACCATTTCTACGGAAGTATTCTCTACCAGGGTGACCCCTTTTGTATTCTGCGCCGTTAAAGCACAGATGCAGCTCATGCCATAGGTGCCAAGAGCTGCAAAAGTTTTGAGATCTGCCTGGATTCCTGCGCCGCCGGAAGAATCGGAGCCGGCAATAGTAAGTACGGGAATCATTTGTCCTCCTTTTTCATCTGTTTCAGGCCGCTCGTGAAGTAGCCCACCAGCCGTCCTGTATTCCAGGTGAGGTCATAATCGATGACTGCGATTCCGGCGAGATCAAATTTGATGGCCGCGCTGCAGGTGGAAAGGAGGTAGGCCTGGAGGAAGGGATGATGGGAAACGAGGGCAATGGGTGCCCCGTCGGTGATGAGGTGATTCCGGAGGATTTTCCAGTTCGGCTGGAGCAGTTCTTCGGCCGTATGGATTTCCTCGGCAAAGCATTCTTCTGCCAGGATGCCTGCGGTCTGCCGGGTACGGGTATAGGGAGAGGTATAAATGCGGATGGATTTATCTTTCAGGAAACGGCTGAGGATGCGGGCGGTCTTTCTGGCCTGCCGCATGCCTTTCGGTGTCAGTTTCCTTTCCTTATTCGTCATTCCTTCTTCCTGGGGAACCGCCTCCCCGTGACGCATGAGAATAATGTACATTTTATCTAGCCTCCCGAATTGCTTTTATTTCATATATGTGGAAGTTCTTAGTTAGCAGTTATCAGTTATCAGTTAGCAGTCTTTTCCATTAAAGTGTAATAGCTGTTAATAGTTAATGGATAATGATCCCTCAGCACTTTGTGAGACACTGAGAACTGATAACTGTGAACTGATAACTGTGAACTGATAACTATTCACTTTTAGTATTTTCTTTTTCAGTATCCTTCTCAGTCTCCGGTTTATCTTCCTTTTCTTTCACATAGTACTGGTCTTTTTCTCCGGGGCTCCGGGCGTAGCGGACGGATAGGTTTCTGCCTACAGTGGTAAAAGTCTGCTCGATGGGCTGGCCGCTGGCGAGGACTTTGGAAATGGCCACCCGTCCGTCACGGATATGGATGAGGGCGGTGAGTTCATTTTTCTGGCGGGTTTCTATTTTTCTTGTTTCTTCATTCTTTACCTGGACTCTTTCGGAGAGTTCCACCACCGCCAGTTTTTTCAGCTGGTCCGGATTCATGTAAAGACGGCTGGCCGGGAATTTGAACTGTACCATGCCGTTATTTTCAGAAATCACCCGGGTCGTGATATACATGCCGCCCGGTTTCTGATTGGAAGCGCCGGTAATTTCCAGAAGTCCTTCCTTATTTTTATCGAAGGAGAGATAGATTTCCTCTCCCACATCCGGAGTGACCGAACCTTTCCAGGGCGCTTCGGTGAGGGGGATGTAGACAGGAAGGTAATTTCTTCCATAGAAATCGCCTTTGAAATCGATGGATGCCGGTACTTCATATTCCGCCCCATCCAGCATAACAGAACGATAATCGCCGCGAATCCAGAAAATCGTGACGGCTTCCAGCGCAAAAACAATGGCAAGAAGGATGAGGGCAAATCTTTTACGCATCATTTGTCACCCTCCTCTTCCGTCTCCACTTTCCGCGGCCGGGCAGGTTTTTTCCTGTGCCTCGTGGTGATGTAGAAAATCCAGGAAATAAAGGCAGCTGCCGCGCCGATGGCGAGGAAGAAAAGTCCCCGCTGGGCAAAGGAAAGGGCCGAATCCAGTACACGGATAGCTCCATCGCCAACCAGAAGAAATACACCGCACCAGCTCTGCATGGGCCGATCCATCTGGAACCCTCTCCCGATGACTCCGACACCAAGAATGGCCGTATAAATGGAAACAATCATGGCCGGAAGAGCTCCGGAAACATCCAGAATGGAAATCAGGGCAGAAAGTCCCATAATGAATGGCGTGAGTCCTGCCAGGGCAGAAAGCCATTCTTTTGTCTTTGCAATCCGAATCAGAAGGACTCCGTCGGCAGCGAGGAATAAAAGGAACAGGAACCAGAGGGCATAACTTCCCGTAATGCCGGCCCAGACAGTCCCGTAGGAACCTTCCAGGAGAACCGCAAAAACCGCAATTCCTCCAAAGAAACGGAGCGCATCGGCCCCCAGACCGTAGGAGCGGAAAAGGGTGCCTGCCATCCAGGTGAGGGAGGCGGCAAGAGAGAAGAAAATCGTCTGCCACAGCATATTTCCTGCAGACCAGAAAATGAGGAGAAGAATCCCCACGGCCCAGACCCAGGAATAGCAGACTACGGCCCGGTCCCTGTGTTCTCTCAGCATAAAGCCCAGGAAACCGAGGGCCAGGAACATGTAAAGCCAGGCAAGAAGGCTGGGCCAGCTCCGCAGGGGATCCGCATAGAAAAGCCCCACTGAAACCAGCATGTACAGAATTCCCATGCCCGCCGAGCGGGTCACAAGAGTCAGGAGGAAAAGAAGAAGTCCTGTCAGGGCAAGGCCGCTGTACGCATCGGTAGTCAGTTTGAAAGAATCCGAAACCACCCAGAATCCGCCCAGCATGCAGATGCCATGGAAAATGGCTGCCGCTTCCCGGATGAAGACAGGGATTTTGTGATGGTAGGTGATTTTCTTCTTCTTCGGAAGCTTCGGCGTTTCCGAATCAGAAAGAAGCTCATCGCCTTCCGGCTCACTTTCCTCTTCCTGCGGGATGGGATCCGGAATTTTTTCATCTGACAAAACTACGGCAAGCATAATAAGGAAGGAAATCAGCATGGGAATGGCACCCAGAAGGAACCTTTCATCCTGGGTAAGCCCGGCCCAGAGGCTCGCACAGAGGAAGAAAATCCCTCCGATGATGCAGACTATGGCCAGAATAAAAAAGGCTTCCTTGTAAGCCGCAATATTGACGCCTTTGTAACGGGAAATAATCTTCTTTCCCGTCTCCTCGGAAATCACCCCGTCATCCACCCAGCGGGGTATTTCCTCCTTCAGCCATCGACGATTCGACATGGTATCACATCCTGTTGTAGTATCATTCTTAATTGTATTCCCAAACCTGCTGCCTGACGTAGGAGAATTCGGATTTGGGACTTCGGATTTCGGATTGCGGGGCGGTGGCGCGCATCAATTCATATGGCGCGCACTTTTTTATTTTCCCCTTTCATCCTTCAGTATTTCATTCATAGATAAAGCGCTGAAATTGAATCTTATTTTTCTCTTATTATTCTATACAATGGGGAGGGAAAAAGCTATATTTTGTTTTTGAGAGAAACTGAAATTGAAAGGGAAACTTCTATACCGGAAAGCTTTTGTGTCGGGGGTATCGGGAATCTCGGGGTTATCGGGAAGGTGTGCCGCTGATGCGGCACGATTTTATATGAGACTTTGCACAGACCTGTGGAAATCCTTTCGAAAAGATTTCATTCCTGCCCTTACAGGCCCTTCGGGCACATATGGGACTAGCTGATGAAAGGTATCCGGGATCAGTAAAGATATCCGTATTCGTGAGGCCATTTCGAGAAGGGGCTCCGCAGCACGGGGGGCAGCGAACATGTAGAACCGTTTCCAGGCAGGAGTGACAGCAAACATTCAGAATTTCAGTCGATATGGATGCAGCAGAGGATCTCTGTGATAAACTTTATTTTTGCTCCCATGCTTACCGATAGTGCGCGGACATTCGTCCCCTCACCCGCTTTGCGGGAGCTCCCCTCTCGAGGGGAGCCTTTTCGCGTACCGATAGTGTCTTTTGTCCCAAGGTACCTTTCGACATTTAGCCTCATATGTACCTTGTTTGATTGAACAACCTATCCGCCTGCTACGCAGGCACCTTCCCAAGCTTGGGAAGGTTGCGCCCTGTATCATACCAATGAATTTCCTCATTTTCGGCTTGAATGTGTAGTGCAGGGTAAGCATCAATCAACCTGTCCGTCAGTATCAGGCGGACTTTGTCCAACGGAAATGTATCCCCTGCCCTTTCAGGCCCTTCGGGCCAGCTTCCCCGGGGGGAAGCCTTACCGCATAACTTTTGTATCATTTCGACATATACGGGCATTTCACCCCGCCTGTGTACATTCCCCATAAAAACCTGTGCCGCATCAGCGGCACACCTTCACGGATCACGGACCACGGGCCACGAATCACGATCAGCGCAAAAGAAAAGAACCGACTGTTCCCACAATCGGTTCCCCAAAAAACTATTTCACAATCAGTACGGGACATTTTGCCCGGCTTACGAGGTAACTGGATACGGAGCCCATGAAGATGCCTTTCAGGGGTCCAAGTCCCCGGCTTCCCATGACGATGAGATCGATGCCGTGTTCTTCAGCCATATTGAGGAGCACCGGTCCCGGGGAGCCTACTTCGTAAATTTCTTCATGTTCGATTCCTTCCGGCATGGCGGAAGCTGCTTCTTTCAGGTCGCTCTTGCACTGTTCTTCCAGGTCTTCCGAGAGTTTTGTGGTCAAGACTCCTTCCGCAATGGATACCTGATCAAAATTGCTCATGGCGGAAACCATATTGCATACGGATGCGATGAAAAGTTTGGCATCTTTTCCGGCTGAGGCGATACCTACGGCCTGGGCCAGCGCTTTTTTCGCGTGTTCGGAGCCATCATAGGGCACCAGAATTTTCTTGTACGTTAACATAAAACCCCCACCTTTCGCTCAAATACGGGGAATGATTTCCATATATATTATACCATAAACTTTGGTTGTAAAAAATTAATCCCTCTGTGGAGATGGATGGGTATCATTGAAAGTTATCAGTTATTAGTTATCAGTTCTCAGTGGTGGTGGCCGCCTGAAAGTAAAGAGGCGGCCTTATCAATTGACTGATTTTTTTAAAACCATCTATAAGAAAATGGCCCGCCATCCAATTTTTTGCGGGCCCACTTTCACTGCGAATTAAGAACTGATAACTGATAACTATTTCCATAAAGTTTTTAAAAAAGATTGACCAGTACGGCATCTTTATCAGAAGATCAGAAAACAATCGTATCCGATTCAGGTTTCACGTCACGATTGTGGAAGGGCTGTACCCTTCCGAATTTGTTTCTGAGCTGAAGATCCTCCATTTCCTGCCAGGAAAGGTGGTTCGGCCAGAGGGCAAACTGCGCGCGGCCGGAGGAGAAGAATTCTTTCGCCCGGCCATAGCCGTGAATGCTTCCTGTGAGGAGCACGGCCATATCTTCGTGATTTTCGATGAGTTTCCTGCTGGACGCCCGGGCCAGCTGGGCATCGGCGAGGAAATAAATATTTCCTTTTTCGATGGTCTTCTTGTCCCATTCCCGGAAAATGGCGTAGGGCTGCTCCGTGATTTCATCATGGACGAAATATTTCCTGTGTCCCAGCCGGATCCAGTTGTCATAGACTTTTTCATCCATGTAGATGGGATGTTCATTTTTGAAAAGCTGGTAGAAATAGTAGCCCATGGAAAGGCCCCTGCCATAATGGGGCACCGGCATAAGGAGGGAGCCCCCGGAGGACAGGAGTTCTCTGGCCTTCTCTGCCACCCGTCTTCGAAGGTCTGCCCCTCTTTCCTTCAAACTGTAGGCCGCATCGATGATAGCCATGTCGGCTTCCATATTTCTTACCCGGTCACAGCGGTAGAAGGTATCATTTTCCCGATAATCGCCGGAATAGAAAATGGTCCTGCCTTCCATGGTGATCTGGAACCATACCGCCCCGGCACAATGACCGGTCCTCCCCCAGTGCACGGAAAATCCCGGCTCCAGCTCCAGTTCAGGGGCCGTGGAATCCAGGATCATCGTATTTTCCGGTTTGTAGGAAAGCTGGCGGTAGGTCTGATTGCTCATGAGCACCGGTCCGTCAAAACCATGCTTGATGAGGTATTCGATGGCCCCGGTATGATCTTTATGGGAATGGCTGATGAAAAGGTATTCTGCGCTGCGGATCTGCTCGGGAGAAACATCCGGCAACCGGTCCAGTCCGTCCGTAGAAGAGCCGGCATCCAGGAAAAAGGCATGCCTGTCCCCTTCCACATAGAAGCAGTTCCTGCCTTCATCTCCACAGCCTCCCGCTATATAAAGCTGCATAGCATAACCCCCTGGTAGAGAAATTCCGGAAAAAGATAAAAAAAGCCGGTCCATCAGGACTCGGCTTCATCGCTCGAAAAATTCGTTTTCACTTTGTTTCTTTATTATAATACTTTCCATTCAATAATGCGACTGATTTTTGAAACAGGATACAGAGAAAAAATTTCGATTTTTACCATTGTGCAAAACGCGGCCCATAAAGATACGCCTCTGCCCCGGCGATTTTTATATGCATAAGGCCTGCACCATCCGGTGAAAACACCGGAAAGTACAGGCCCGGATTGACTTTTGGCTGAAAGAATCACCAGCCGATATTCTGGGAAACTCTGTAGAGGGACATATAGATTTCTTCTGCTTCGTCGGCTGTATCCTTATGGTTTCCATTATAAGCAGGAAGGGGTTTGCCGTCAGGGCTGTAAGCACCTACGACTTTATTCAGGATCTTGTACTTGATGTCCTGTCCAATCTGGTCTGCACCTACGGCACAGTCCAGCTGGAGGATGTGGTCCACCATCTGTTTATTTCCATAATCCGGATAAGTCAGGGGATCTTTATACACTTCCGCATAGAGAGTGCAGCGAATGACCGGGAGCATACCCGCAGAGACCGGATCTCTTGCGATGGTATCATTATCCGCATAAATCCTTTCATCATCATCCACATAAACCACATAGAACCGGTCATAATCATTCACCATTTTCTCCGAATTCACCGGTTTTGCGGCCATAGCCACGCAGGGAAGAGCGGCAGCGAGAAGAGCTGCGCAGGCCAGTTTCTTAAGCATAGATTTCCTCCTTTTGAATAACAGTCAGTTTATAAATTTATTATACATGAGATGAAAGGAAATTGGCAAAGGGGGAACCTCAAAAGTTATCAGTTCTCAGTTCCCGTACAAAGGATCAATGTATGATCAGAGGGGAAAAATCCATTCCCTGTTTTCAAGAGGAAATACTATGTCCTTTTGTCGGAAATGACTATTCGGAGACATAACGCTTTTACCTTTTCACTAATTTGCGACCTGAAACTGTAGTACGACCCCTCAGTCCGCTCCGCCCAGCTCCCCAGGCCCGGGGAGCCCTGAACTTTTCGACGGGTACGGGTATTTCACACTCGCCTGTCTACATACCCCATAAATACTCAGCGGCCATCAGGCCGCCACCTTCCCGATCATCCCGATACCCCCGGGAATCCCGACATCCCCGATTCAAAAGCCGTTTCACCTTATGTTTCCCAATATAAAATGCGGCGCCTATGAATTTGCGCCGCACCTTCACGGATCACGGTCCACGGTCCACGGATCACGATTTCACTCCGTCTGCCTCGGCCTGTTCTTTCGCATGCTGTTCTTCTTCCGATTTTACCCGGTCCGCATAAGTAAAGATCCGTTCTTTGATGGTTTTTACCATGCTGCCTTCGGTATAGGGTTTGCCGTAATCCATACTGGTGACGTCCACATAGGCCTCTTTTGCCGTCCGTTCGATCAGTTTATTTCCTTTTTTATCATAGTAAGTCACATGGCTGGCCAGGAAGCAGTCTTTTTCTCCAAAGTCCACCAGGAAAAGGCTGTAGGCCACATCATCATCATCAATTTCACCGTCTGAATCTTTTGAGACCGCCTTTGCCCCGGCTTTTGTAAATTCATTTTTCATAGTAGCCGTGACTCTCCGCTCCCCTTTGACCAGCCGGTCATTCATGGTATCCTGGTCGAAACAGGTTTCACCGCCGGAGCTTTTCGTCACTCCTACCCACTGGAGATTCTGCAGGACGCCCATGGCGTTTTTATATTTCTGCTTTTTGCTGCCGGAACTGGTGGTTTGCTTGTCTTTGGAGCTGCTTTTTCGGGAATGGCTGATGGCTTTTTTGAAAATACTGCCCAGAATGGATGATCCGCCAAAGGCCTCTACGGTATAGGAAGGCACAGCCGGCGGAATGGTAAGGGATGCTGTCAGAATTGTAATGAGCAATGCTTTTTTCATAAAAATCCTCCATGAAAACCCTCTTGTTTTATTTTATCATGTCCCTGATACCACGAAAACCCTGCCGGATGGCAGGGCTTTCGCGCAGGAAGGAAAATTATATATTGGATCAAGTCTTAAAGACTGATTGTTGTGGGCGGCAGGGCCGCCCGAGGGGAGAGGGTATCAGATGAACATGGGAAAACCCATGGATTCAGCCGATCTCGATGTGATGAGCGGCTTTGGCAATGGTGAGATCCTTCTTCGGCAGTTTGATGGTGAGGACACCATCAGTAAGGGCTGCGGAAATCTGGGTCTCTTCGATATCTTTCACAGCGAACTGGCGCTGGAAGGTGGTGGTCATTCTTTCACGACGGATGTAATTGTGTTCTTTTCCATCATCTTCCGTGGATTTCTTTGCGGAAATGGAAAGGACACCGTTTTCATAGGTTACATGGACTTCGTCCTTCTTGAACCCCGGCATATCGCAGGTCACTTCATAGCGATCCTTGAAATCCTCGATATCCACCTTCGGCAGGCCTTTGTATTCCTGGTAGCCGACAGGGGCATTGTTAAAGAAATCGTCCAACACAGTATCACCAAAAAGTCCTTCAAATGGAATTAAGCTTCTCATATATAGTACCTCTTTTCAAAATTCATTTTCTCTGGAAGTCTTACTTATCTTCCTTACGATTATCATTATATCACAATTAGCACTCATGTCAAGTGAGTGCTAATATATTTTTTGACTTTTTGTCTATTTAGTTATCAGTTCGAAGTTTGAAGTTCGCAGAGATTAGAAACAGGACGGGGAAACGGGAAAGAGAAGATGGCTATGGCTAATGAGTAATAGGTGATGGCTGCATGTCAATTCAGGATGAAGAACTGTACATTGGGGAATGGGTTTAAGGTTTAATAACCATGTGGCCAATCAGGCGGAAATACTGGACATAGAGGTTAATCGTTTTAAGGGTTAATGGCTGTGCGACCAGTCAGGTGGAAATACTGTACATTGGGGTTAATGGGTTTTATCTTTCAATGGCTGCCGGGCCAGTCAAAATGAAAAACTGTACATTGGGGTTAATAGTTAATGGGTTCGATGGCTGTATGGCCATTCGGGAGGAAAAGCTGTACATTGGGGATAACAGGTATCAATTGTCAGATTCCTTCAACAATCTGGATGACTTTCAGGGAAACATCGTGGTAACATAGATATAGATAGTTCCCGGAAGATTTATAAAGTGAAAGGATGAATCATGAGATGACTACGGAAGAGTTGATTGATTATCTGGATCACGGTCATGAGATTGAATTTAATTTTCATGGAAAAGAATACTCTATAACCCAAGGGACTCTTGATGGGAAATATGTCTTATCCTTCTGCGAATTTTACAAGGAAACAACGGAAGTAGAGAAGCCGGGGGATATTCTCGCGGTTTCCAGAGACGGTTATACCGTTAAAGAGATGTTTGATGAAATCACTGATGAGGATATCTGGATATACTGATTTTGTTTGAAAGGCTTGCTTTTATGGATAATAAAGAGGATGACATCATGAGATGCGACAGGTGCGGAGCGGAAATGGTCTATTTCCAGAAAGATTCGACTTGTGGCTGGATGTGCCCCGTTTGTAACTGGGGCGTCGTAACGACCTATATGCCACCAATTAAGCTTGATACTGCAAAATATACGATAAAACCGGCTCCAGTCGAGAATCCGTCTCTCGATATGATCCGGGCTGCATCCCGCATTTTTCATTGCAATTACCTGCAAACAAAGAAATATCTGCAGACCGGGACATGGAGTTCCTGCGACCTCGCAATAAACACGCAAAGTATAGCCCGTGCTTTAAGCAAAGCCGGCATTCCCTATTCCATCAGCCCCGATTTCCCTTATGAAATTTAATAAACTCCCTTTCCATCCTATTTATTTTCTCTAATTTCCCATCTGAAAACTGCAATATAAATGGCCCACTTCACTTTCTGACGCGGGCTGTTTTCAATGTTAAATTTCACGCAAAAGAAACATTCTGTACCCTCCCACGTCGTATTTCAGGAGCGGCGAACGAAGTGAGCCGCTTCCCTTCCCGAGCGAAGCGAGGCTGGCATGAGTTCCACGGCCCGAAGGGCCGGTTTTATGGTTTTAAAATCTAAAACTTGCGGCCAAAGGCCGCCACCTTCCCGACAATCCCGATACCCCCGAAACTAACCCCGACAACCCCGATTCAAAAGTCATTTCATCGTGTATTTCCCATATAAAAAATGGCGCCTCTATGATTTCAAGGCGCCACCTTCACGAACAACGAAGAACGAATAACGAAGAACGAACAGCTCTGATGAATCCCAATCATTTTTCATGATCCAATAATCCGTACAAACCCTCCCCCGAATTTCGTCTTTGCCAGCCAGCTGCCCAGGTTGAAGACGTGGGGTTTTCCTTCGTCCCAGAGGGTGCAGTAGTATTCCCCTTCTTTTTCTTCGATTTTCACGAGGGGCATCCAGTGCCAGTGGTAGGGAATGGGTTCGTCTCCGGAATGGAGATTCAGGAATCCCATGGGGCAGTCGGCTTCCAAACCTTCTGTGATGAAGGCGGAAACTTTGGGAAGTTTCGGGGCCAGGAGGCGGATGGAGGGGATGGAAAGGGCTTCTACCTTTCCTTTGAGTCCTCTTTCTTTCATGTATTCCGTGAGGCCTTCTTTGAGCCATCTTGTCTTATAGAGGCCGTGCATCCGGGGAGTGGCGTATTTCCATATTTCCAGCATGACCTGGAGGGCTTCATCCCGGGTGGCGACGATTTTTCCCTGCTGTTTTCTTTCCACATAGGCAGCCATCATGCTGCCTGCCGTAGGTCCGCAGCCGGCCAGTTTCTGTCTTTTCTGGGGATACCATTCCTGGTCGTAGCCGGCATGGTCTATTCCGTTGTCTTTGACTGTGATCCAGTCGGGATGAAGGATTTCTGCCATTTTGATTTCCTTTCTTTCGGAAACAAAAATATCAGGTAATATTTTTCTCTTTGAGGAGGCTTCGTACGACGTAGCCTGCCATCATCATGCCCGAAACAGGGGGCACGAAAGAACTCGAGCCGGGAGCATGACCTTCACCGATTGGTTTATGAGGAAGTTCTTTGGAGTACACCACGGTCAAATGGCGGACTCTCCGGTCTTTCAGTTCTTTTCTCATCTTCCTTGCCAGGTGGCAGACGGAAGTCTTATTGATATCGGCAATCTGGAGCATTTCCGGGCGGAGACGATTGCCCGTGCCCATGGAGGAGATGAGCGGAATTTTCAGTTTATAGCAGATTTCGGCAATGGAAACTTTGGCCGGTACGTCATCGATGGCGTCGATGATATAGTCTGCATGGAGATTGATGATGAAATCTTCATCTCCTGCCTTGTAATATACAGGATACGCCTTCGCATCACAGGCGGGATTCACCCGGTGTGCCCTTTCCACCATGATTTCTGCCTTATTTCTTCCAATGGTGGTCCGGTCGGCCACAAGCTGGCGATTCAGGTTCGAATCTTCCACTTCATCTTTATCGATGAAAATGAGATGACCGATTCCTGCGCGGACCAAAGCTTCTGCCGCATAGGAGCCGACGCCGCCGATTCCGAAAACGGCTACTGTTCTGGTGGAAAGAAAATCGACGCCTTCTTCACCGATGATTCTTGCAGTTCTTGCAAAGATAGGATCCATCATTTGCCTCCCGGGATGATTTCAATCCAGTAGCCGTCCGGGTCAAGGATGAAATAAATGCCCATGGCCGGATTTTCATAGCAGATGCAGCCCATTTCCTGATGCTTCTCATGGGCTTTTTCCATATCGTCCACGTCGAAGGCCAGATGGAATTCATTGTCCCCCAGGTTGTAAGGTTCTTTCCGGTCCCGAAGCCAGGTCAGTTCCAGCCGGTGTTTCGTTTCCCCGTCGCCCAGGTAGGCAAGGATAAAGGAGCCGTCCGGAGCTTTGTACTCACCTACCACTTTGAGTCCCAGAGCTTCTTCATAGAAAGCGATGCTCTTCTGTAAATCGAGCACGTTGAAATTGTTGTGATTGAAAGCAAATTTCATGGTTCTTCTCCTTTTCTATGATTTAAGTTATTCTTTTTAGTATAGCATGTTTTGGAAATACTAGAAATAAAGAACCCGGAAATTGAGATAAAAGGCGGACTTTCTAATGAAAAAGCTTTTGAATCGGGGATGTCGGGATTCGTTTCGGGAGTATCGGGGCTGTCGGGAAGGTGCGCCGCTTTCGCGGCATGAGTTTTTATGGGGACTCTGCACAGGCGGGGTAAAAGCCCGTGATCTCATCGCTTCCACACAAAAAGCCTGCGGGGGATTGCCTGCCGCAGGCTTTTATTTGAAATTGTGTCCCAAAGGAACTATATTTTTTACTAACTGCTAACGGCTAACGGCTAACCGCTAATCACTCAGGCTTTCACAGCAATGGAGAAATAGTTCTTCTTGCCCTTACGGATAATGATGAATTTCCCGTCGGTGTTCGGATGAGCGGATACATTGGCTTCGATATCTTTGACCTGGATTCCGTTGACGCGGATGGCTCCGTTTTTGACGTCTTCTCTGGCCTGGCGTTTGGATTTTTCCACACCGGACTGGACGAGGGCTTCCACGATATTGATGGGAGTTTCATGGACTTCGCCGCCCTTTGTATTTCTGAAAGCGCCTTCGATTTCTTCGCCGGACAGTTCCTGGATGTTGCCGGAGAAGAGGGCTTCGGTGACTTTCTGCGCCTGGGCAAGGCCGGATTCGCCATGAACGAAGCGGGTGACTTCTTCAGCCAGTTTTCTCTGGGCATTTCTGTGTTCCGGATGGTCTGCCACTTCTTTTTCGAGCTCATTGATTTCTTCGTGGGAGAGGAAGGTGAAGTATTTCAGGTATTTCACTACATCCCGGTCATCCTGATTGAACCAGAACTGATAGAATTCGTAGGGAGAAGTCTTCTTCGGATCGAGCCATACGGCACCGCCGGCAGTTTTGCCGAATTTCGTGCCGTCCGCTTTCAGCATGAGCGGAATGGTGAGACCGAAGGCATCATGGACGTCTTCCGTCTTGCGGAGAAGGTCTACGCCGTTCGTAATATTTCCCCACTGATCTGCCCCGCCGATCTGGAGCTGCACATTGTAATGATCATAGAGCATCTTGAAATCGATGGACTGAAGGATCTGATAGGTAAATTCGGTGAAGGAAATGCCCGTATCCAGGCGGGAAGCCACCACTTCCTTGGCCAGCATGGTATTGATATTGAAAAGTTTGCCATAATCGCGAAGGAAATCGAGGAGGGAAATTTTGGACAGCCAGTCATAGTTGTTCACCATGGTGAAACCGTCTTCGCCGAAAAGTTTCTTCATCTGGTTTGTCAGGCATTCCGCATTGTGCCTGATGACATCCATGGTCTGGAGGACTCTTTCGGTTTTCCGTCCGGAAGGATCACCGATGGAACCTGTACCCCCGCCGATAACGATGACCGGATGATGGCCGGCCAGCTGGAAACGTTTCAGGATCATAAATGGAATCAGATGACCGATGTGCATGCTGTCCCCGGTCGGATCAATACCGCAGTAAAGGGAAATGGATTTCTCCCCCACCAGTTTGTACAATCCTTCCTCGTCCGTCTGCTGATTGACAGCGCCACGCCATTTCAGTTCATCAATAATATTCATCGAACTCCGCCTTTCTCATTTTTCTTTTCTATATAATAAGGGTTTCGCCCTGTGCATATGTTTCACTATATCACAATTGGTGGGGATTGGATATAGGGAACATAGTTTTGTGAGCTGGTGTCAGCAATCCGCGGTTAGCGGATAGCATCACATGGAGCTTATCGTGATTCGTGGTCCGTGGTCCGTGGCCCGTGAAGGTGGCGGCCTTTGGCCGCAAGTTTTTTAGTTTTGCCTTCGGCTCCCAAATTTCGACTTGTACGATAGTACAGCCCCCCAGTCGCCTTTGGCGACAGCCCCCCGAACTTCGGGGGGCCTGACTGCTTTCCGATTTTCTCATTTTTCCCGGGGACCGTCTGTCAGTCAACCCCATTAACCCCAATGTACAGTTTCCGCAATACCGTTTCCTTTCAACCCCAAGTCTGCGGACCCATTAACTATTAACCCCAATGTACAGTTCTTCCACAAATCCGTTTCCTTCCGAGATTCAGCCATTCGCCATTCGCCATTACCCATTACCCATTCCCCGGCACGGATGGGATCCTACTAAAGGCTAACGGCTAACGGCTAACTGCTAAAACAAAAACAGGCCTCTCGAGATGAGAGACCTGCTTTTATTTCGTAAGGAATTATCCCTGCATGACGGTTCCATCGGCGAGGGTAATCTTGTGTCCATTGTAATTGATGGTGCCCAGATTATTAATCGTCGTGATTTCGCTGTCTTCGGTGAGGTTCCAGGTAGATCCTTCGGATACGAAAATATCCGCATTGGTGGCATAGGCAGCTCCGCCTTCTGCATTCGGAACGATATGGATCGCGCCGGTCCAGGTGGAAGCTTCCGTGATATTCATATTCACGTTGGAAATAGAGTCTACAAGGATATTTCCTGTGAGATTCTGTTTCTGGAGAATCAGCTGGAGATGGCCGCCATTGCTGCCCGCTTCATTCCAGCCATAAGTCCCGTCATTTCCGGTGACTGTAAATACCGGAAGATCCGGATCCTGCTGGATGGTGGTATTGATCAGGGTGATTCTGCCGTGGGTTCCGGTGACATAGAACATGCCGCCTTTATGGGAAATCAGGGTAGAATCAGTGGCATTGAACTGCTGGGTGCCCATGGTGCCGATGGCATTTTCATCAGCGCAGAGGACGATGTTATAGAATACGGAACCCGTTTCATTTCCTTCGAGGGTAGAGCTTTCCAGGGAAAGGGTATTGTTGTTTCTGATGACAGCTGCTTTAGTCTGCTGCGCATTCACGGAGCCATTGGTAATCGTTACATCGCCCAGGGTGTATACGCCGTGAGAATCCTGTCCGGTGGTGGTGAAATGGCTGTTTTCCGCCAGAAGAATGCCGCCTTTATTTCCAATCCTGATTGCCGGGGATGCATGACCGGAAGTGGTTACATTCGTATTGGACAGTTTCATCATGGCTCTTTCGGTCAGTTCCAGAGCCGGGGAATTATTTCCGGTGGTATCTACGGCAGAATCGGTCAGATTGATGTAGGTTCCCTTGCTGTAACCGTAAGCGCCCACGGATCCGATGCCGGTGGTGGAAATTTTAGTATTTGCAAAAGCGCCGTGACCGCCGTGGGAAACGAGGAGGGCCGCATTTTTGCCATAGAGATCGGAATTTGCGAGATCATCTACATTTCCGGATTTCGTAATCGTATCGTCCTTGGCATCGATATACGCCAGGGTGACGCGGAGGGCATTTTCATTGTCTTTTTCGGAAATATAGGTCATGCCGTCATAGGTGCCGTCGGTATTGAGTTCATTGGCCGTTTCGCCCTGGTCCGCCATGTACTTCGGCTTCGGTGCAGGTTCGGGCTCAGGCTCAGGTTCGGGAATGGGTTCGGGCTCAGGTTCCGGTTCGGGAATGGGTTCCGGTTCGGGAATCGGTTTCGGCGCTTCCGGAGAAAGGTTTTTGAAAGTCCCTTCGTCCACGGATTTCTGTACGTCCGGGAGGGTCAGGGAAAGGCCCTTCAGCAGGGCGTCCGTATAATTCGCTTCCGGAGCCGTTTCTGTCTTTGGAGCTTCCGTTCCCATGACAGTGGCTGCTAATTCCGCTTCTGTTGGAGTTTTTGCTTCTTCTGCAAATACAGAGGAAACTCCGGTGCCGGCAATAGCCAGGGCGCACAGCAGCGCGGTGATTTTACTATGTTTCATAGTTGTCCTCTTTTCTAAATCAAAGGGCCTTCTAAACCCAGTTTATCATGATTCAGTACTTCCATTTTACAACAAAAGTGACTCGTTGTCATTATTTTTATGTGAGGAGGGAGATAAAGAAATGGTAAATTTTTGGGGGGATAACGGGTAGAGACACTTGTCCCGGGAAGGTTTGTCAAATCGTTCTTCGTTATTCGTTGTTCGTTCTTCGTTATGGACATGGCTGGCTGCGCCAGCCAATCAAATATAGTGCGCTCCGCGCACGGGCCTGTGGCCCGCATACCGGTTTAATCGATATATGGCAGAAAAACGACCGGCCGGAAAGGATTCCCCCGCCTGTGCACATGCCCCATAAAAATTCGGCGGCTATCAGGCCGCCACCTTCACGAACAACGAAGAACGAGCAACGAAGAACGATTACCTCCAAGTTTTATATTTCCAAAATGAATAATAAAATTTAATCTAACAGAACCCCCCATTTGTGCTACAATGAAATCAGCAAAACAGGTATCATCATTAACCGAGGGAGGCAATTATGCAGATTCATGTCATCGATCATCCGCTGATTCAGCACAAGCTGACTATTATGCGCCAGAAGGGCACCAGCTCCGGCGAATTCCGCACGCTTCTGAAGGAAATCACCCTGCTCATGGGGTATGAACTGACCCGGGACCTTCCGCTGGAAGATTTTGAAATCGAAACTCCTCTTGAAAAGACTGTCGGCAAACGGGTAGCCGGCAAAAAACTGGGCATCGTCCCCATCCTCCGTGCCGGATTCGGCATGGTAGACGGTTTCCTGGATCTCGTTCCTTCCGCCCGTGTCGGCGTGATCGGACTTTACCGGGATCCGGTTACTGCCAAACCGATTGAATATTACTGCAAACTGCCGGATGTGATGAATCGCGATTTCATCCTTCTCGATCCCATGCTGGCTACCGGCGGATCTGCCGTAGCTGCCATCGATATGATGAAAGAACATGGCGTACAGAATATCAAATTCATGTGCCTCGTAGCTGCTCCGGAAGGGGTAGAAGCAGTCAATAAAGCCCATCCTGACGTTCCGATTTATACCGCAGCCCTGGACCGTCAGCTGAATGAAAAGAAATACATCCTCCCGGGTCTCGGAGACGCAGGGGACAGAATCTTCGGGACGAAGTAATTTGTGGGGACACAGGGCGTATTTAGAAATACGTTTCAAAGGCCATAAGTAAAAAGTTATCAGTTATCAGTTATCAGTTATCAGTGAATGAGGCCGCGCGTCAGAATGGAAGCGCGGCCTTTTTATATATTTAAAAACAATATAAAAGGCCCGCTTTTGATTTCAGGCGGGCCACCTTCACTGAGAACTGCGAACTGAGAACTGATAACTTCAAATTCAAAGCTTCCCGTTAATCAGTCATCCTTTCCCTTCCACAGTATTTATTTTTCCAGCAGAATTCCTTCCCCATGGACCGGTTTTCCTGCTTCAAAGTTGATGGACCGGAAATACATCCGGTGATTATCATCGGGCTCAAAGAGGACCGGTTCGGCGTACTGTCTCTTCCCTGCTTTGGGGAATTTTTCCATAAAAGATCCCACATCGAAGGTTTCTTCCCCGGTTTCCGATTTCACAGTGAGCTTTCCCTCCGTGATTTTTCCTTTAAAGGGGATCAGCCGCTTCCACCCTTCTACCGATATTTCCCGGATAGGCGCGGTGAGCTGGAAATAGGAAAGTTCCTTCACTTCCCCCGTCTCCGGCAGTCTCTCTTCTGCCATTTCCCTTAATACTTCGGAATTGGAAATAGTAACGGTGAAAGGATCGGTTTCTCTTGAACGGTCATAGTGCAGATAATGGTAAGCGGAGAGCAGTCTTTCCCTATCCTTTCCTTCCACGCTGCCGGAGAGGATTTCCCCATCCTTCAGCATATGGTATTTTTCAAGGATCCCCGTAAGCCTTGCCTGCTGGTCTCTGGCGGGAATATCGATGATATTCATGGGCGTCATCGTAAGCAGAAGAGAAAGCAGGGATCCAAGGAGAAACAGAGAGCGGATGGGTTTCCCCAGAATGCCCAGAATCATGGCGATGATACCATAGAAGGTGCAGAAGAGGGAAAGGTAACGCCAGGTGGTGAGACCATAGGCGGTATAGCGGATATAGACACCCCAGAGCTGGACGGCCACGATGGGAATGAGAAAGAGGCCGCCCCAGCGGATGAGACGGGAAATTTTTTCATCTTCCCCATAGAGCATGAAGGTAAAGAATACATAGCCCAGTACGGCGATGGAAGCATACCAGTTCATGGTGCCCTCGGGCATTTCGAGGGCCCAGGCAATTTTTCCAAGGTACCCGTAAAGGATGAGGAGGTAAATGCCATAAAGTGGGAGAAATACCCGGGTCAGGATTTTGCCGGACAGGGGCGGCAGGGCGATTTCCTCATGGACCTCAGGAATTTCCGCGAGGAACATATTCCACCCGGCGACAAAAAAGCCGAAATAGAAAGCCTCAGTCCACCAGCGCCAGGACAGATGAAATAAAAGGGCATCCACCGCCGCGATGCAGAGAGAAATAGCCCCCGCCGTCAGGAGGGACAGGCCGGATGATTCCAGAGCCGCCAGAAATACGGGAGGGAAGGCAGACTTTCCCTTTTTCTCCGCGGAAAGGAGGAAAACGAGAAGGCCCGTCAAAGCTGCCGCAAGGCCCAGCCCTCCCAGGATGAGGTAGGATTTTGCCTGATAGAGAGAGAAAAGTCCATAGAAAATGACCCCGGGGAAGAGGTAAATCAGGGGCATCACTTTCCGATTTCTTATTTCCAGAAAGATTTTTATGACTACCGATGAAAGGGCCCCATTCCCCAGGGCAAAGAGAACAGCCAGCAGGTCGATATGGTCTTTCTCCCAGAGATTCAGATAAGAAAGCAGCAGAAAAAGGGCAAAGCCCCAGAGTGAAGCCGCCCCGAACCGCGAGAGCGTTCTCTTTGCCTTTTCCTGTATCCACTCAAAAACTTTCATAAAACCTCCGGGACAAAAAGGAGCTGTGAGGGAATCCTTCGCAGCTCTTTTTTCATAATTAAACACCGGCAGATAAAGCCGTTAGCAGTTAGATAATATGAAGTGACCTCCGGTTTGCACATTCGTGGATTCACCCTGTACAATGAAGTCGACGAAAACCCATCCCGAACAGGGAATTACCTACACGCAAACGGAGGTCACTATGTATAGAATACTTAATTTTGGTGC
>NZ_JAZASU010000021.1:0-22850 GCF_036343215.1 Dialister sp. | reverse complement strand
CCGGAGGAATTTTCTTTTTTGTTTTAACAACCTTGTAAACGGGAAAGCTGTACAGCAGAAAACCTTTTACATGTAAGCATCCCCGCTTTTCCATCATCCCGGGTATTGATGGACTTGGGCGGTTCTGCTTTGGCCTTTTGGGTTTTCCATGGGTATAGTAGCAAAAAACGCGATTTGTATCATTAGAAATTTATTAAATTCTCAAATTCCTCATGGATGCCGATTTAAAGACCTTTCTCTATCCAATTTCGAGTGAGCCAGGAAATCCATTTCCCAGTCCTGCAAACCGGGCACGAAAAAACACTTTCCTTCCCCATCTGCAGGGCGCCTGTTTCCATGTCATTACATTTTATATTGTATAATACTGCCATTTTTACTGCCTGCCGCCTGATTTTTCATACAAAAAAGATGGATACCACAGAGTATCCATCTCTTTCATTTTCACATTCTCCTTCCCCTCACCCAGGGATGATTGGCTCTTCTGTGACGGATTCTCCGCCGCCCCCAGGGGGAAATAACTCTTCTTTTCACACCGCCCATTTCTTCCTTGTTCAGTTCAGAAAGGTCCGGGGCCGGCGCCTTATTCACCCTTAGTTTCTTCAGCGGGAGCAGGAGTTTCTTCAGTTTCTGCAGGAGCTTCAACGGGAGCACTCTCCTTTTTGGCTGCTTCAGCTTCTGCCTTTTTCTGGGCAGCCCGTTCTTCAATTTTTGCCTTATATTCTTTGGCCGTGGAAAGGATGCTTTCCTTTGCCTGATTGGCAGCATTTGTGGCAGCTTCTTTATACTTTGCCGCAGCTTCCTGGGCAGCATCGGAATATTCCTTTGCTTTTGCCTGGGCGAGATCGGCCTGTTCCTTTGCCTGGGCCTGGAGCTTGGATGCTTTAATCTTTGCTTCCTGCATCTGGACTCTGGCCTGGGCTTTCATCTTTTCCGATTTCAGCTTCATCTGCTGGGACTGCACTTCAGACTGATGCTTCATTTCATCGCCTTTTTTCTGAAGTTCATCCATCTGTCCCTTGGCCTGGGCTCTCATTTCGTCGGCTTTCTTCATGGCATCCTTACGGAATTCTCTCGATTTCACGCGGGCAATGGCCTGAATGTCCTTCGCTGTCTTTTCTGCGGTTTCCTGGGCAATTTCCGTAGCGCCAAGAGCGGTGTATTTCGCCTTGTCAATCTGTTCATCCGTAACGCCTGCTTTTTTCAGGGCTTCGATGAATTTATTTCCAAGAATGCCTGCCTGTTCGGTAAGCTGGTCAGCCAGTTTTTCTACAGCGGCATGAGCTTTTTCCGGATAAACATCATCCCAGTTTTTCTTGAGTTCCTGGGTGAAATCTTTCTTTTCATCGCCCAGGGGTTCATCCTTCTTCGGATTTTCAGCCAGTTCTTCTTCAGCTTTCTGGCCTTCCGCCTGGCCTTCTTCGAAGACGGCGCGGTAAGGTTTCGTATCATCCGGCATACCGTCCTTGATCCAGCGCTGGGCCGCTTTGCCCAGTCCATAGGTGACGGAAATACCGATCGGAATCTGCATGATGGAAAGAGGAATCAGGGTAGCCAGAGTCGAGCCTACTACGGTGGCTCCGAGTGAGCCGATAAAGGAAAGAACGGCTTTCTGATTCAGTTCTACGCCATAAACGGTACCGATTTTATGAATCATATACACTTCATTGGCTACAAGAGCTACCGTTCCCAAAAGGGGTGCAGCTACAATAACTCCTGCGCGGCCGGCAGCCCAGCGGATGAGATTTTCTGCTTCCTTATCCCGGTCGTCAATGATATTGATTTCCATATCTGCTTCCGGAGCATCCACATGCTGGTCTTCCGGTTCTTCTGCCGGAGTTTCTTCCGGAATTTCTACCGGCGGCTTTGCCTCTTCTTTTTCAGCCGGCGGCATGGCTTCCGGTTTTTCAGCCGGCGATATGGGATCTGCCTTTTCCATCGGCGGCTGGGCTTCTGCCTTTACTTCGGGGGATGCTTCCGGACGAACAACCGGAGCCTTTTCCATTTCATTTTCTTCGCTCATAGAAACCTCCTCACCCGGGTCATCCCGGATTGTAAATGCCAGATACTATACTTAGTTATATTATACCTAAAAATCATTAAATATACCATATCTAATTATACAAAGTGAAGCACCGGGGAACTCCCCCGCGGAGAAACCGTATCGAAGCCGGCATTTCAGAAATCACCGGGCTTCTTCAATTTCATCAATAAAAATTTCTCCCGTTAAATGACAAAAAAGCAGGTCCATGGGCCGCCATGGTTCCTGCTTTTTGGATTACCAGTCTGTAAGTCCTCCATCCACAGGCACAATGGCTCCGGTGATGAAGGATGCTTTTTCGGAGAGAAGGAATGCAATGACTTCTCCCACTTCGGGAGCCTTTCCTATGCGGTCCAGGGGATACCATTCTCTCATTTCTTCTTTATTTCCTCCATATTCTTTGAGCTGCCTGTCAAGAAGAGGTGTATCGATGTCACCGGGAGAGACCACATTGGCCCGGATTCCGTCCACTGCCATTTCCAGAGCCAGAGAACGGATAAAGGAAGTGAGGGCTCCTTTCGTGGCCCCATAGAGACTGCACTGCACATTTCCCTGAATAGCAGCATCGGAAGCAACAGCTACAATGCTCCCTTTTGCATTTCGAAGATATGGAATGGCCTCCCTGGTAAGTTTCATGGCCCCAAAGACATTGACGTCGAAAAGTTTCTGTATTTCTTCATCAGATGTATTTTCCAGAAGTCCTTCCGTGTAGACTCCTGCCGAAAGAACGAGGCCTTTTATATTTCCTATAGAAGAAGCCGCTTTGACCGCTCTTTCGCAGTCTTCTCTCTTTGTCACGTCACAGGGAATGTAAAAGCTTCCCGGGATTTTTTCCTGTGCTGCTTTTCCCCGTTCTTCATTTCTTCCAAGCAGGATGGAGCGGATGCCTTCTTTCGCAAGAATTTCCGCCGTGGCCAGGCCTATGCCGGAAGTCCCGCCGGAAATCAATACGGTCTGAATCATAGGCCCTCCTTACTTCGTCAGGGACGAGAGGTAAACAAACTGGATGCCTTCGGCTTTGAGCTTTGGCACCATCTGACGGAAAGCTTCCGCCGTCTTTGGACGGCAGTGACCGATGATCACATAGGTACCATACTTTTCGGCCCGGTTTGCCCCTTCCCGGATCATATTGGAAATATAGGTCACATCGGCTTCATTATCCACGAAAAGGTCATTCCGCGCATAACGGACTCCGAAGGATGCTGCAGAAACATCAGCAACGGTAGTGGAATTTGTCCGGCTGTCAAAGAAGAACATATTTCTGTGATGAAGTTCATTCATCACCACATCCATGGTAGGACGGTCAATGGTGGCTTTTGAGCCCTGATGGTTATTCATGCCGATGGCTTCCGGAATCTGGGAGAAGGAACTCTTCAGCAGGGCCCGCATTTCCGTAGTGCTCATGGAAGTCAGAATCACTTTCGGTTCCATACCTACCCCGGAAACCGATTCCATAGGCTGATGAATGATGACAGGAAGTCCATGAGCTGCCCAGGAGGCGGCAGCTTCCCTTGTATGAACCTGATTCGGCATGACGGCCAGGGTCAGGGGAATACCCATATTTTCATACACATGCTGGGAATCGAGATCCCTTCCCGCATCGTCGATCACAATAGCCAGTTTTCCGGAAATTCTGGCAGGCTGGTTAACTTTTGGAGCCGCTGCCGGGACTGCTTTGGGTTTAGGCTTATTGACGGTCACTGTGGATTTTCCTTCATGGGAAGAGGATTTCACCGATGTCTTCGGAGTGCTCTTCACAGGAGACGGTTTGGACACAGTGGATTTCGTGATTGTCGACTTGTCTTCTGATGGAGCCGGTTTATTGATGATGACCGTAGATTTGTCTTCCGTCAGTTTTTCCTTTGTGGAAGCAGAAGCAACGACGGTTTCCTGTTTTTCTTCAGGAGCAGGAGCCGGTTTTCCGGTGACTTTGGAAATGACATTGGAAATACTGAAAGAGGATTCTTTCGGTTCATCTTTCTGCGTTTCAGCCGGGGCTTCGGGAGTCGAAGTTTCAGCAGATTCAGCGGATTTCGAAGCCACTTTCGTCTCCGTCCGGTCCTGTTTCTTAGAGGAGAGTTTCTTATCTTCCCCGTTCACTTTGACCGTGACTACTTTGTCGATGGCTGCCTTGATTTTTTCCTTTACGCTTTCCGGTGTGCCCGTATCTTCCTTCGGCACGAGGCCCTGCATTTCCTTGTCATTGAAAATGTGATGGATGGTGGTCATATTCTGCGCCACTTCAGCCGCAGGCCTGTTCGTCATACGGTCTGTCACATAAGCGGAAGCAAAAATCAGGAACATAAAGAAAAAAGCAACCAGGAAGGGATGTCCGCCGCTCTTTCTCCGGCGGGGCCTTCTGGTCCGTGTCGTCGTTTTTCTTCTAACTGCCATATAAACTCCTCGATTCAGAATAAATTTTCTCCAATCATTATAGCATATCATCGTGGTAAATGGACTTTGGATATGAAAAGGAAGCGGTATGAATGAAGTTATCAGTTCGCAGTTATCAGAAATATAAAGCCATCATTCGGGGTTAATGGCTGATAGTTAATCGTTTCAAATGCATCCCTGTATCAGGTTTTTCACAAACCAGGAACAGAAGCAGCCCGGACAGGTCCGGCGGCGCTGCAGTTTCGCCGCCCGCCTGGCCACAATGCAGCTATTAACTGATTAACTATTACCTGTTCACTTTATTTCCAATGCTATAATATAGTAAACAGTCATATAATCTGACACAAAAAATATTTCCAAACGAAAAGAGGTCATTCCCATGAAGCTGGTCGTGGTCAACAAATTATCCGACGAAAAAATTGCCGCCCTGAAAGATGCGGTACCGGGGTCTATTGTCGAAGCCTATAAATCCCCCAGAGAGGCTCTCCCTCATGTATCTGATGCCGATGCCCTTTCGCTCTGGGGATTCCAGAATGTGGAGCCTTTCCTCCAGGCGGGACCGAATATCCGCTGGGTTCACTCCCTTTCTGACGGCGTGGAAAAACTCCTCACTCCATCCATGATGGAGCGGCCCATCATCCTCACCAATTCCCACGGTATCCATGACCGCTCCGTTTCCGAACATACCCTGGCTCTCCTTCTCGCCTGGTACAGAAGAATTCCCGATGCGGTCCGCCATCAGAATGCCCATGAATGGATCCGGCCAAAAGGGATTTCCCTCTTTGGAAAGACCATCCTCATCGTTGGTTTTGGCGGAATCGGCCGGGCTATCGCCCAGCGGGCCAAAGTTTTTGAAACGCGGATCCTGGCGGTCAAGAAACATCTCTCTGATGAAATGTTTGCAGACCACGTTTACACCCAGGAAGAAATTATGGATGTCCTGCCAAAAGCAGATATAATCATAGCCGCCCTTCCCTCCACACCGGAAACGGAAAAATTCTTTGACGCTGAAAAATTCAGGGCCATGAAGAAATCCGCCCTCTTCATCAATATTGCCCGGGCATCGGTGGTCGATGAACCTTCACTGATCGAAGCCCTGCAGAACGGAACCATTGCGGGAGCCTGCATGGATGTATTCTCCAAAGAGCCTCTCCCGCCGGATCATCCTTTCTGGTCTATGGAAAATGTCATCATGACTCCCCATATCGCCTCCATGGTTCCCGACTTCTGGGATAAACTGACAAAACTGCTGGAAACAAACTATGTGGCTTTTGCTCATGGAGAAAAGCTGCTGAATGAGGTGGACAAGAAGAAGGGGTATTGAGCTTTCCGTTTTTACACTTTTTCCTTTCTGATGCAGACTCTTCACGAATCCCCATGAACTGATTCCTGTGTGCTTAAAAATTTAATAAATTTCTAATGATACAAATCGCGATTTTTGCTACTATACCGGTGAAAGCAAAAAGAGCGAGGCCTCGGGCCGCGTTCCATGAGGATCTGCCAGGCGCCCAGAAATTTAAAGCAGATCCGGAACAACCCCCACGTGCTCTGAAGGCTTTCAAATCCTCGAGGAAAAAAATCGAGTTTCCAATTTATTTTTACAAAAAAGAATAAACTCCCAACAAACGAGAAAGAAAATCTTCGGACCCGCGCCCCCCGCTACGTACCTTGATCACGAGATGACATATCCAAATGTGAATTTCTGCAGCCGATTGACAGGTAAGATCGGAAATCCGGACAACGAGAACATATTCTCAAAAGGGAGAATTTTTGTACCCAAAAGCCGTCCACTAATCATAGTGGGCGGCTTTTTTCCGTTCAGTTATCAGTTCGGAATTCTCAGAGGCCGGGTTCTTCGGGACTTTGAAGATTCAGTTGTCTTCGGGACTTTGCATCGATCGGCACTTTGACCCGGACAGGTGGCCGTCCAATTTACAGAGCGGCCTTTTTTATCAGATTGGCACAATTTCAGGGAGGGCCATATAAAACCGGCCGCCATATAAACTGGCGGCCGGTTTTTGCGTATCACGATAATCGCTGATTGATTCTATTCATAAACCAGCAATGTCTTACTTCCCCATGACATCGGTGAAATTCTTGATGATGACAATCGGGGTCTTCTGGTTGTCATTTCCGAAAGGATTATCAATCAGGATTTTTGCGATCTGTTTCGGGTCAAGGCCCTTGCTCTTTCCGAGGACCGCTGCCCTTTTCAAATCGTTGACATCGGCAATGACAGCCCCATAGGCACCGGTTGCTTTTTTAATTTTTTCACACACATGATCCGTGTCTGCCGGACCGTATACGAGGCATTTATCGAAAGGCGGCATGGTGCCGGTGACATCATCAATCAGGGATGCCTGACGGCAGCGGGCATAGAAAATGCCGCTCTTTCCGAAAACTTTGCCAATAGCGCCGAGGATGAAGGAAAAGAGCATATTCCATTTCCCTTCTTCATCCATGGCTGCCTGCATACCGTAAATGCTGGCCATGGAGCCGGCCCCCGGGACGAAACGGTTCATGAGGCGCGCCTGCCAGCAGACATTCAGTTCTTCCGGACGGACGTAACGGTTCTGGGTAATCGCCACAACAGATTCTGCGGAGCACACGATATCATGATCCGTAATCTCATCTCCTGCAAATTCCAGGATGGCATCCACGATGTTGTCATGGTGGGTGAGAATTCTGGTATGAATCGGAACAAGTTCAAGTTCTGCCATTATTTTCCCGCCTCCGTCGTATATTCGTAAAGAGCGTTCTGCACTTCTTCACGGGTAATCACAATTCTTGTCTTTGCGTAGTAATAATCGCTTCTGGCCACGATCTGGTAAATGATATCCATACCAAATTCCGGCAGGTTTTCCAGGTCTCCCAGAATGCTCGTGCCTTTCCCGTCGATATCCAGGGTAATGTAAAATCTCTTTTCCTTTCCCGGTTCCACGATGTAGGCCTGCCAGTAATCATCATGCCGCGGCACATCGAAATCATCGAGATGGCCGGTGACTCTGGCATCATCATACTGTTCGAAAGGCAGGTAGATACGGACGAAAGCATCCATAACCGTGCCCAGCTGCTTACCCACATTCTTAATCGGAATGGTATAAGACAGGGTCACATGATGGCGGTCCATAGTCTCCACTTTCAGCGGTGTCTTCTTCGTTTTCAGAATTTTCATCACCGCATCACCCTTGATCACAGCCACAGCCCAGTAAGCGACAAAGCCAAGGCAGATGGCGAGGATGATGAATGCTATAATTTTAAGAATCAATAACAACATTTCCTTCACACTCCTACAAAACCGTTTTTTCTACAACCACTGGGCCAAAAAGGCTCTTAACCAGAGGCGATGCATTTTCAAGACAGTCGGTGAAATAAAAACGATTCCTGCCGGTCTGCTCCGCCAGTCTGTCCTGTTTCCTTAATATGTCCACAGCCTTTTCTACCGTGGGCCGGGAAGGATCAATAAAAGGCACATGGGGAAGAGCTTCTGCGAAAGCATACGGAATCAGCGGGTAATGAGTGCAGGCCCAGTAGCCCGCATCTATACCAAATGCATGATACTCCTTTACTGCCTTCCGTACAAGGGAAGAAATGAGATTTTCTTCTTTTTTCTGCTCAATGGCCGCTGCCACCCCGTCACAGGGCACTTCAATGAAATGAATGTCCGGATATTTCTTTGACAGGTAATTGTAATGAGCATGGGTGGCAATGGATGCGGGAGTTGCGAAAATGCCCACCTCTTCTGCTCCTTCCGGGAAGGAAATATCAAGACTCATCTTGACCACCGGCACCGGGCCTTCCGTGAAATTGTCCCGCACATTGAAGGAAATCGTATTGCAGCCCACGATGATCATTTTCACATCCCGGGCGAGGAGGAATGCCTTCAGTTCCTCGCCAAAATCTGCAATTTCATCCCTCGTCCTTTCGCCATAGGGATTTCTTTTACTGTCTCCTATGAAAACGATGCTTTCTTTCGGGTACATATCATGAAGCGCTTTGGCTACTGTCAGGCCGCCTACACCGGAATCCATGATTCCAATCGGTCTATTGTCCATTTCTGTCCCCTTTTGTAAACTCCACAAGGCCTGCCACTTTTTCCTTTGGAAGCCGGACAATCCGGCCGGTCTTCGTATCGGTGAACGTATTCACGGTGCGTCCCGTGGCCAGGATATGTCCCGTCTTTTCGGAAACCGCTTCATATTCTATTTCCAGTTTCACCCGGTCCACATTCCTCATACAGGTATGAATCAGGATGATTTCATCATAACGGGCGCTTTCTTTGTATTTTGCTTCCACTTCCACGATAGGAAATACGATACCCTTATTCATAAGCTCCGTCAGATCCCAGCCGGCCGCGCGCAGGTATTCCACCCGGGCCTCCTCGAAATAACGGATATAATTGGCATGATGCACCACGCCCATGAGGTCGGTATCATAAAAATTGACTCTTCTTTTGTAAGTAAACATGTAAATTTATTCCTCCATAATGTCTTAGTATAACACAGCAGGTCATGGAGGGGAAAGTAAAATCCATATTAAAGAGTTCTATGAAGCTTAAGATCAGTTCGTGGTTTTCTAAAACAGGAAGTTGAAAATTGATTCCTGCCGGATTGACTGCCTGAATTTTACCGGTAATGTATCAAAAGGAATCCTGTCAGTTGTCCATTTCTTCTTTAGTCCTTTTCGGTGCCCGCTTCCGGATGGGCAGGTCCAGATCCTGCATGGTGCGGCCGAGAATATCATCTTTGGCGATCAGATTCAGGTCCTCTGCCATACCGATAGCCATAAGCACATTGGCATAAATTCCGATGGCCACGGCAGGAGATCCTTTTTCTACGGCCCATACGGAGCTGCGGCTTACTTTGGCCCGCTCGGCCACCAGTTCCACGGAAAGTTTCCGCCGGAGTCTTGCCAGTTTGATTCTTTCTCCCAGATCCCCCAGCATCCTTCCCATCCTGGGGTAAAGCACTGCTTTTTTCCGTCCCATAATCAGCCTCATAATGTTTGTATATAACGACTATATTTCATGCTTAGTTTATATTTACAAGCATTATACCATATTTCCAGCCCTTTGCTCCCGGGAAAATGAATGGGCCCCATTTTTCAGGATTTTACAGGCTGCCGCGGAGCGAGATGCCAAAATAAAAAATATTCTATTCCCGATACCTATCTTAAATCATTAAAAACAGGTTATAATATACATATACCTGTTTTTTATGTTTTTAAAGGAGGAAACACCATGACTTATCCGCTTTGGAACCAGCTTGCTGATTTGAAGGAAAAATACGATTTCGTAGAACTTTCCCATTCCCTGAACAATGACAGCCCTTACTGGGGCGGCATGCCGGACGGAGTGCTCGATCTCTGCCATACCGTTTTTGACTGGGGCAACCCCATGCTGGAATGCCTCATCCAGACTTTCAAATTCCCGGGACAGTTCGGCACCCATATCGATTTCCCCGGCCATTTTGCCAAAGGCAAGGCTCTTTCCGAGAAATTCAGCACGGAAAGCATGATGTTCCCTCTCTGCGTCATCGATATCACCCCGAAAGTGAAGGAAGATGTCCACTATGCAGCTACGGAAGAAGATATCAAAGAATACGAAGCCAAGTACGGACCCATTCCGGACGGCGCTTTTGTCGCCCTCCGCACGGACTGGGGCAAAAAATGGCCGGACATGAATGCCCTCTCCGGCATTGCAGCAGACGGCAGTGAAAATTTCCCGGGCTGGTCCCTTTCCGCACTGAAATATATTTATGAAGTGAGAAATGCGGCTGCCAGCGGCCATGAAACGCTGGATACCGATGCTTCGAAAGAAGCGGCCAGGGCAGGAGACCTTGCCTGCGAACGGTACGTCCTTTCCAAAGGAAAAATCCAGGTCGAAGTCCTCACCAACCTGGATAAAGTCGCTCCCGCCGGAGCCATCCTCTTCGTAGCATGGCCTCATATCGAAGGAGCTACGGGACTTCCTGTAAGAGCAGTGGCTATTACGCCAAAGCAGTAAAGAGAAAATAATATAATCAAAAGCCATGAAAGGCAGCTGCCCTTCATGGCTTTTTTGTTTCGAAAATCCGGCTATTCTTTAATCTGAAATTGTTTATTATCCCCTTTTAGTCTTTTTATGTAATCACTTTCATTCCAAGTTCCTGAATTTTCCGGATCAGTTCTTCCCGGTCCATCTTCCCTTCCCGGATGGCCTGCTCGATGCCCGGACCAAAGGAAATGGAGGGCACGGAAGGCTGGATGCCCTTTGCTTTCATCTCCTTCATTTTCGTTTCAGCAAGAAGTTTCGGAGGCCAGCCGCGGTTGGTCCAGAGATAGGAATGATTATACATGTCAAACAGCAGGGACGCCAGTTTTTCCGCTCTCTTTCTGGTTATGTCGGCGCCCACTTCGTTCAGGTCATTCATAAAGAGGCCAAATTCCTGCGCCGGAGTACGGCCTCCGACATAGATCAGAAATTTATATTCCCAAACCAGTTTTACTGCCGTATTCTTCTTGCAGAATTTATTTTCAAGGGCATGAAGGATGTTCAGATTTCTTGGTATGGGCTGCAGTTTGTTTTTATAGTAATTGAGATAAAACTTTTCATAATCCGATAAATAGCAAAAACTGTCCAGCCGCTCCCCGGCATGTTCATAGGTCTTTCCAGGATCAGAATCAGACTCTTTAATCACGCCTTTTATGACTTTCAGATTGCCCACATACCGAATGAGCCGCTGTTCTTCTTTCGTTACCGGGATTTCCTGAAAGTCAAGGAAGTGATCGGGCACATGGTAGGGAGCGTAAAAATTCTGAGATTGCTGCAGGGGATAAATATAATTATCCTCCCTGACACCTGGCGGCGTCAGCTCCTTATGGGACAGCAGACGGTCGTTGGGTCTGTCTTTTTCGTCCGCATATATTTCACTGATTTCATAGACCCGGAAGGGCATGGAGCCGTCGCGGCGCAGGATAGGCAGTAATCCGTAAATATCTTTCTGCTTTACCCAGGGAACTTCTCCCTTTCCCAGGAGCTCTTTATAAACCTGCCACATATCTTCCGCAAAGATGGCTCCATAGAGACAGGCGCAGGAAATAAAGAATTTCTTCAGTATTTCGATGGTCTCCGGAGAGAGTCCCGTTTCTTTATATTTCTTTGCCAGTGTACTTTCCGCAAAAGGTTTCGGATATGCCATGATACCTCCTCATTTGAATCCCAGAAATTCTGCGAGCGCTTTCCCTTTTCCCTCTTTGAGGGCCGCTTCCAGGGTATCCCTGCATTCGGCGGTAAAGAGGAAATCGGTGCCCATTTTCTTCAGTTCCACCGCTTCCTTTTCTCCTGCCCGGCGATAGGCATAGCGGGTGATCCGGGCTGCGGTTTCATAGATTTCCAGATTTCTGAACTGTCTTTCGCATTCTTTCAGCCAGGCCGCAGCGAGAGGCCAGGGATTTTCCATCTGGTCCATCCCGCAATAATCATCTCCCTCTTCCGTTTGAAGGAGGATTTTGAGCATGGCGGTGATATTTTTGAAAATATAGGAATCCGTGGGATTTTCTCCTCCCAGGAATTCTTCCACAGAGATGGCATGGACAATGGTGAGCACCGCATCCTCTCTGGAAAGCCTTGTCTTCCAGCCATCATTCACCATCCAGCGGCGGATTTCTTCCGTTTCAGGACTCAATGAGGACAGGCCGGCGATTCTTCCCCAGCCCTTTACATGACGGAGCATGTCGAAAGTCCTTTCATTCCTGTGAGGCCATTCTTTCAGGGCCCAGGTGCAGAAAAGGGTGAATTCATCGCATTTTGAAAGGGTATCAATCATTTCCACCGCTTCCGGCCGGGCGCTGGCGTCAAGGAAAGTCATGATGAACAGGGCAAACTTCACCATTTCTATTTCATTATCCTGCCGAAGGATATTGTAGGCCAGATTATAGATGCACTGTCCTTTAAGAAGCACTTCCCCGCTTTCCACCCAGCTGTAAAGGCCATTGACATACTGAATCATGCGGCGCGGTTCATTTCCGCAGAGATAATCCGAAGCCGCTTCTGCGGCTTCCACATACTTCTCATCACTCGCCAGCATGAGGGCGCGGCAGAGGGGTTCGGGGATTTCATCGGAATAGTCCATTTCAAGAAATATATTTCCGTCAATGAGTCCGTCGGGCAGGAAATAGTCGAAATCCCCTGCCGTCTCACTTTCCAGCTTCCGAAGGCCGTTCACATGGAGATCCAGGGAAAAATCAGCCGGCAGCTCTCCGTATTCATCCAGATGGGAACGGATATAGTACAGAAGACTGTCCTCTTCCACATAATCCATGAAATCCATAGCGCACCTCCTTTACTGCTTATCAAAAGGTTCCGCAGGCAGGGGCCAATTTTTTCAGGGATTGCATGTGCCGCAGGGGATGTACCCCATTTCCACGGCCCCTTCCCTGGTCTCGAACCAGACTTTATTTTCTTCCTTCATCTTCTTCGCCCATCGGCAGTCCTCATAGTGGAATTTCAAACTTTTCGCATTGCCCACATAGGCGGCTTCTGCGGAAAAAGCCTCCGTGGACAGGAGAGGAGTAAGAAAAGTAAAAAGCAGAAGAAGGGTCATAATCATTTTCATAAGGTTGCGCCCAGCCTCCTTCCCTCTTTGGTCCAGCGGCTTTTCCAGTCCGGTTTACTTTCCACTTCTTCCCGGATTTCATCGGTCAGCACCCAGCCATAGCGCATATAATCCTTCAGCTCCCGGCTGAAGCCTTCCATATCACTTTCCACAATGACCCCGTCCACCCGGAGCATTTCAAAAATATCAAGCATATGGGACCGGCTCACCATTGAAATCATTACACCTGTATTTCTTTTATCCCTCTTGATTCTCTTATCCAGGGCCCAGAACCTGGAACTTGCTTTCTGATCGGTGCTGAGAAGGTCAATGTATTGCCGTACCAGCTTTCCCATGTACCTTTCCTGCCAGCCGGGTAGTTTTTTGCGGAACAGTTTCCAGTCCTTCTCGATCAGATCATAGGATTCTATTTCACGCCAGTACCTTTCCTCCATGGAAATTCCTCCCCTCCGATGAAATCGAATTCTTTCCTTTATTTTATCATTTCCCGCCTCCCCTTTCACCCTCTCCGGAAGCCGCAAAAAGAGGTGTACAAAAATAGAAATCATTATTTTAAAAACTTTGGGAAAAATAGTTATCAGTTTGCCGTTCTCAGGGAAAGGAAAAAATATAAAAAGCCGCGCTTCCAATCATGATACGCGGCACATTCACTGAGAACCAATAACTGATAACTGATAACTTTTAAAATAAACAGCTTTTCCACCTTAATTTATCAAGCCTCTTCCCCAACAATCACAATTTCTGCTCATAATACCGGAGGGTCACGGGCACGAGGCCGTTCAGGATGGCAGGCCCGGTGGAGACGAGCCGGAAGCCCATATTTTCATAAAGATGACTGGCAGGAATGTTATCGATGTGGGTATCGAAACGCATGACTTTGCAGCCCCTTTTCCTCCCCAGTTCCATTCCGAATTCCACGAAGGCCCGTCCGATGCCGTGATGTTTTACGCCGGGAAGGACGCAGAGGGTATGGCCCACCATGACTTCACTGTCTTTCGCAGGATACCGCCAGGGCTGATCTTTGTATTCCTTTCCCTGCACCTGGTTCCAGAAACAGCTGGCCACGAAATGTCCTTCCTCATCCCGCATGACGTAAAGCCAGCCATTTGCGACGCCCGTTTCCGCCCAGGCTCTGGACGGATAGACGCCCCGCTTCCAGAGGGTCGTATCCGGATGGGTTTCATAATAATCAAAAAGTTTCTCGTAGCTTTCTGCCACTTCATCGATATCCGCCGTCGTGGCCTGTGTGATCTTCATATGTCCACCTGCTTTCCTCCCATTTGTTTCAGTGTAGGAAATATCGGAAAGCAAGTCAACCACCGGCCGGTAGAAAAATTTTCTTTCCCGCCCCTCAGCAGAATAAAAGTTTTTCGGGTTATAATCGCAAAACTTTTGAAATTTACATACTTTTTAGGGTTATAATCGCAAAACTTGAAACAGGGATACAGATATGGGCCGGAAAACTTTCGTCAGGGTAAGTTCACATCTTTTCAATTGACAAAAGACCGGAAAGTTGAATCTTGAGAAATATAAAAGATGTCGGCGCTTTCATACTGCTGCGCCGACACCGCCCCGATCGTCCCGATACCCCCGAAACAAAAGCATTTTCCCTTGAAGTTATCCTTTTCAAAACAGGAAGAAATGAATTTTATTTCCTGATTTCCTCCACAATGGCCCGATAGACCTTCGTGAATTCGATGGAATCGATGCTGTTGGCCACGGCATCATAGCCTTCGGAAAGGCGAAGCCGGGCTTCTTCTGCATTATTCGTATAGATGAGGCAGAGTTTTCCTGCCTTGCGGCAGGCTTTATGGATTCGCTCAAGGGCGGCCTTGAAGGCCGGGTTGTCCCACTGTCCCGGGATTCCCATGGAAATGGAAAGGTCGAAGGGCCCGATGAAAATGCCGTCAAGGCCTTCGAGGCTCACGATTTCTTCGATGCTTTCCAGGGCTTCCACGGTTTCACACTGGGGAAGGACGAGGACTTTTTCATTGCTCTGCTTCATATAGTCTTCCAGGGTCCCTGCCGCCCAGGGTTCATTGCCAAAACCGCTTCCCCTTGCCTTGATAAAGCCCCTGTTTCCAAGAGGAGGAAATTTGGCAAGATCGATGAGTTTTTTGAAATCATCGATCGAACGCAGGCAGGGCGCAATAATTCCTTCTGCCCCGTTATCCACGGCCCGCTGGATTTCCTTGTGGGTCACATCCCCTATGCGGACGATGGGGGAAAGTCCGCTTTTAGCGGCAGCATCGATGAGATCACTCATAGTTTCCGTATCATAGGGACCATGCTCCGTATCGATGATGACGTAATCCAGCCCTGTATAGCCCAGACATTCCACAATGGGCACATTGGCCACCCCCAGAAACGTGCCGATGGCGCTTCCTTTTTCTTCGATTTTTTCTTTTAAAATATTCAGCACAGAAACCTCCTGTCCAATATAAATTGTAACCCTGCCGCCCCGGATTTTGCAGTCCTTCACTTGCCGATCACTGCATAACACCCCACCAGAATAATGAGGAAAACCACATTCACCCAGGTGAAAGTAAAAAGAAATTGACCCGCCTGTCCAAGACGGACAGTATAGATTTTATAGGAAATCAGGCTTGCCATGGAAGCGATCATAGTACCCAGTCCCCCGATATCGGTTCCCAGCATGAGTCCTTCAAAATTTTCTGTAAATCCGGAAAGAAGAATGGCTGCCGGCACATTGCTGATTACCTGGCTCGCCAGGAGGGATACGAGGAATTCATGGCCTTCCGTGTGAGCCGTGAGAAAAGTATAAATGAAATCGATGTGCTTCAGATTTCCAATAAAGATGAAAAAGGCCGCAAAGGTGAGGAGCAGGATGTAATCCACCCGCTTCAGCACGGGCCGGTCAAAGAAAAGGACCGCTCCCAGCACAAGTCCTGCCGTAAGGCGCCAGTCCACGATATTTCCTACCGTCAGCATACAGGAAAGGAAAAGAAATCCATAGAGGAAAAGCTGGTGCACCGGCCAGCGGACAAGGCCCCCGTTCAATGCCTTCACAGGACGGCCCGGGAACCAGAAAAGGGAAAGGCAGAGCAGGATAAAGGAAATCACGGTATAAGGGAGAAGCAGGGATACGAAAGAAAAGGCACCCATGCCCGAGACGAGATAGAGGTACAGATTCTGCGGATTTCCTACGGGAGTACACATGGAGCCCAGATTGGCTGCGATCGTCTGGAGAACGACCAATTTGATCAGTTCTTTTTCTTCTCCTGCTTCATGAAAAGCAACCAGGGCAAAAGGGACAAACGTGATGAGGGATACATCATTTGTAATCCACATGCTGGCAAAGAAACAGGCAAAAATCATAACCCCTGCCATCTGGCGGACCGTTTTGAGAAACCGGAAAAGCCGTACCGTAATCATGGCAAAAATCCCGGCTTTCTGAAGGCCCGCCACCACGGTCATGAGGGAGAAAAGAAGGCCCAGCACCCGGAAATCGATATAGGAAATATACTCCATGGAGGGCGGCACATAAAATGCCGTCACAAAGGCCAGAAAGGCTGCGAGACAGAAGACGGTGTTCGCCTTGAAAAAAGAAATCAGTTTCGTCATGGTCACTCACACTGAAAAGAATTGTATTGTATCCGTATCTTATCATGGAGACTCCCGGCGGTCAAAGAAATTGTAATTCCCCCTTCCTGTTTTCCCGGACAGAGTCCTGCCTCATGGAAAAATATTTCCCTGCCGGATGAGGAAATGAGCCTCCGCCAAATCAGGGATCAAATTTCCGCCAAATCAAGGAACAAATTCGTGCCAAATAGCCGATTAATTTCTTGCCAAATCGCCGATTGATTTTTCGCCAAATCGCCGATTGATTTTTCGCCAAATCGCCGATTGATTTTTCGCCAAATAAAGGAAAAATACAAAATCTGAAATGGAACACATAAAAACAGAGGGTGTACAAAAGCAGTCATACTTTCTTTAAAAACATCTGGAAATATGGTTATCAGTTTTTAGTTATCTGTTCTCAGTTATGGTGGCCGCCTTTACATCGTGAAAGGCAGCCTTTTTTATATGAAATCTATACTTTTCAATGTGAACCATATATAAAAAGGCCCGCCATTCGATTTGAGGCGGGCCTCTTGCACCGATCACTATGAACTGATCACTGATAACTTTTAACTGATTGCTTTCTTAATCTGTGGTGAAATCCTGAACGACGGAAGGGGCATTTCAGAATCTATGCTCATAGCCAATCATGAATCCCGCGGCGTTGAAGCCGGGGTTATGACTTTTGAATCCGTTGGAGCAGTGCATATAGGACCAGCCGAGACGGATTCCGTTATCTTCGTTCCACCGGTAAGAAAGCCTTGGCCCGATGCGCCACATGAATCCGAAGGCCCTGCCCCTTGCGGGAAAGGCTTTGTCATAGAGAAGGATACTTCCCGTGCCGTCAAAGCCGCCGGAAAGTTTGCCGGAAATGGGCTTTTCCCAGCGGAGAAGGATGGAGGGACCGATGCCTGCCCCCTTGCTGTCCCGCCGGATATGATCATCCGACGTATAGCCCGTGGCCCGCTGGATTGTGAGGCCTTTCTTGATGGAGAAAGTGCCGTTCACTTTCCAGGGTTCGTAGACGTGAAGATCATAGGACTTGATATGCCTGTCTTTGTAGAACCTTGGCTCCATGTATTCCATTTCTATTTCCACCGGTTTCTTTTTAGCCGTGGAAATAGATGGGCCTGCTATGGAAAGGGGCCGCTCTTCCCCTTCTTCTGCGGAAGCTTCGGTGAAAAGTCCGCCGGAGAGGAGGGCAGCCGCCAGAAAAATACCACAAACAAAATCAGATTTCATGATTAGAAATATCCTTTCCTTCCCCAAAATATCCCTTTCTCTGTGCTTTATGGTAACTCCGGGAAATATGAATTTTCAAGACCCATCATTTGTCTTTTGTTTAACTTTTCCCAATCTATTCGCTCTGCGCTTCCATTTCTCCTTCCACATCGAGGTACAATTCTTCCAGTTTTCTTTCCATTTCTTCACCGGCCTTCCAGAGGCCCCGCTTATTGGCCTCCAGAAGGGTCTCTATGATTCTCTTCCTGGCCCAGGGGTTCACATCGTTCATCCAGTCCGCCATGTCCTTATCCAGCACATATTTCTCCGCGTACTGCTCATACATCCAGTCGTCCATGATTTTCGTGGTGGCGTCCCACTGGTAGGAAATAGAAACCATATTGGAGAGATCGGCCGCCCCTTTGTAGCCGTGTTTCATCATGCCTTTGATATATTTCGGATTGATGGCTTCGGAGCGGAAGGTGCGGCGGGCCGTTTCCTGGACGGTCAGGACCTTCGGATTCCTGCGGTCCGTGGTGTCTCCGGCATAGGATTTCGGCGCTTTTCCCGAAATGGCCCGGACGGAAGCGATCATGCCCCCATGGTAGGCATTGTAATCGTCGGAGGAAAGCATATTGGTCTCATGGTTATCTTCATTTTTGATGGTCACGTCCATATGGGAAAGCCGTTTCCGGAAAAGGTCGGGACGGAATTCGCCCCTCGCCTTTCCCCCATAGGCATGACCGCCCCAGCGGATATAGACGTTGGAAAGATCGTCCAGGGTCTGCCAGTTCTTCGATTCCAGCAGATTTCCTATGCCGGCACCATAAGTCCCCGGGGCATCGCCGAAGATGCGGTAGGCCGCCTGCCGCCAGGCTTCCTCTCTGGAAATACCTTCCCTCATGAGGGCCTCACTGTCTTCGCTCACATGACGTTTCACGAAATTATCCTCATCCCTCTCATCCAGCGATGAGGCGAGAAGGATGGCTCTGTCCAGAAGCTCGGCGGCCTGGGGCATGGTATCCCGGAAGAGTCCGGAAATCCGCCCGGTCACGTCGATCCTGGGCCTTTTGAGTTCGGAGAGAGGAATGACTTCGAGGTCTTTCACATAGCCGCTTCCCCGCTGCCACAGGGGTTTCAGACCGAGGAAATAAAGAAATTCCGCGATGCACTGTCCATGGCTTCTCATATTGGCCCCGGACCAGAGGACCATGCCGATATTTTCCGGATACTTTCCTTCGTCCGCGATATATTGGGTAATCACCTGATTGGCGAGATCCTGTCCCAGCTTCCAGGCTGCTTTTGTGGGAAGGAGCCTGGGGTCAAGGCCATAGAAATTGATGGCAGGCGGAAGGATGGATGGCCCCGACACGGCAGGGGATCCCGTGGCCCCGGGACGGATGTAATGACCGTCCAGGCCATTTTCAGCATGAATCATTTCCTCCTTCGTGCGGGAAAGCTTTTCTTTCAGTTCTCCGCATGCAAAGGAAAGAAGGATTTTCAGTTTTTCCTGCCACTCTTTCGGCGCCGAAAGGACCGGTTCATGATGGAAAATACCGGAAATGGCCGCTTCGGAGAAATCCTTTTCCACGAGAAGGGAAATCATTTCTTTTTCTTCCTTCTGCGACCGGGCCAGAAGTTCGCCGCCCGTGAGGCCGCAGGGGTAAATATTTCCTGCCTTTTTCTTCATTTCCTCCGAAGAAATCCCGTAAAGCTCTCCCCAGAGGTCAGGTAGGGAGGGAACATCTCCCTGGGGGAACTGTAGGAGCCGCCCCAGGGTATCCGTCAGTATTTCTCCCGTCGGCATCTCTCCCAGCACATGAAGGCCCACATGGGTCTCGCTGTCCCGTATTTCCTCAATAAACTCATGGAGACGGCTCACATAATCGCTGAAATCCTCCGAAAGAGGCACGTCCGTATCCAGGTCCAGCTTCAAGGCCAGCTTCCGGATGTCCTTTTCCGTGGACTTTTCCTGTCCTTCCCCGGCTTTTCGGAAATGGGCATATTCGTCAAGGAGCCTTTCCAGGTCTGCCAGTTCTTCATAAGTCCCCGATTCGGCCATGGGCGCGGGCAAGTGACTCACGAGGCAGGCACTCCCCCGCCGTTTGGCCTGGATCCCTTCTCCCACAATGGTCATGTGGTAGAAATACAGATTCGGCAAATCCCCCAGGGCGAGCTCCGGATAGCTTTCCCGGTCCAGGCCCACGCCCTTCCCCGGGAGCCATTCCAGATTTCCATGGGTGCCCACATGGATGACCATATCCGCCTTCCAGGTATCCCTCAGCCACTGATAAAAAGCCAGGTACTGATGGGTGGGCGCCACATAGGGATCATGGTATAGTTTTCTCGGGTCCAGGCCATAGCCCCGGGCCGGCTGGACGGTGAGGAAAACATGGCCGTCCATGGTTCCGGGGACGAGAATATTTCCATCCTCCACCATGACAGACCCCGGCGCCCTGCTCCAGTCCTTTTCCAGCTGTGCTTTCACTTTCTCCGTAAAATGATGGTGGCGTTTGAGATATTCGGAGACCGGCAGCTTCTCACACTCTTCCACCTGCTCATCCGTCAGCATGTCCATATCGTTCGTGGCATGGGAAGTCATCTTCCGGATGAGCTCTGCCCCGTCCTTCGGAATCCAGGGAACGTCATAGCCTTTCTCTTTCATGCGGAAGAGAAGCTTTTGGATGCTTTCCATGGTATCCAGGCCCACGGCGCTTCCGATATTCGAATTCTTCGGCGGATAATTGTGGAAAATGATGGCCACTTTCTTGTCCTTATTTTCCTTCATGGAAAGGCGGGCCCACTTGCCTGCCTTCGACACCACCAGGCGCATCCGCTCTTCCATGGGAAGATAACGGACAAGGCCCTCTTCATTCACTGTTTTGGATGCCAGAGGCACCGTATGAAGGATACCGTCCACTTCCGGCATGGCTGCGGAAAAGGAAAGCTCTGCCATGGTGAGACCCTCGGACGATGCCTGCCATTCTTCCTTCGGCATGATGAGGGAATAGGCCTCCAGCACAGGAATCCCTATTTCCTCCATCTCCTTTGTGGAAATAGAACCGGACGCGGAAAAGGAAAATTTCATCACATTCACGATGGCCCCGACGACTGGCCGATTGCCATCCATGAAGTACCTGTGGAAAATTTCGGAAATGGACGGCGCACCGAGAGACGTGTCGGGAATGCCGTTCGTAAAGACGGGGACCACATTGTACCCCTGCCGCTCCGCTTCCCGGACAAAAGAAGTCTGGTACGAAAGGTCGTCCCAGATCCACTCATCCCGGTAAAAAAGCATGCCCAGGGCAGGCCGGCCGGGTTTGAAGAATTTTTCCCGGTAAGCTACGGGGCGGTCATGCACTTCCCGTCCATATCCGGATGAAAAATCCCTGCCCAGCAGAGCTTCTCCGGCGCCTTCACCCTCTCATTTTCTCCGCTCAAAAGGCTCTGGGCATAGAGCCAGAAATTTTTATAATTCTCCATGCCCCCGTACTGGGCATACTGCTGCAGCACCTGGATGGCCGGATGCTCCAGGCCCCGGCCTGCTTCCCCTTCTGCCGATCCTGCGGCATCCATGAAATAGGGAATATTTTCCTTCTCCATAAAGAACCGGCACCGGTCCCAGAACCGGGTACGAATCGTATTTCCCATCCACCGGATGAGAACCAGGGAAGCGGAAGAAAGCTTTTCCTCCCATTCCCGAGTCCAGCGGCTGTCGCTTTCCACCTTCAGCACATCACAATCTGCCCTGAGCTTTCCTTCCGCCTTCAAACCTCGGCAGGCCGCCCCCATCATGGCATACCGCCGGTCTACATTGGTGATATAAAGAATCTTCATAAGTGCCTCTATCCATACCACATTTCAAATAGTCTATTTTATATAAATTAATTTTACCTTTAATTTCTCCTCATTTCCATAGAAATATCCGAGGTGCAGGATTCCTCCATTTCTTTTCTGCCGGTCCAGTAATAAAATAAGTAATATACGGTCAGAAATGGGGAAAATACATGGACTATATCACTTTAAATGATGAAAACAGGCTGCCCGCTTTCGGACTTGGCACCTGGGGACTGAGGGGTGAATCCTGTGCGGATACGGTGGCAAAGGCCATTGGGCTGGGGTATCAGCTCATCGATACGGCCCGGATGTATGGAAACGAAAAGGATGTGGGCCGGGGAATCCGTTTGTCCAAAGTCAGGCGGGAGCGGCTTTTCGTGACTTCCAAAGTCTGCTCACCCTATACGTCTTATCAGGCCGCAAAAAGGATCGTGGAAGAATCCCTGGACGCCCTGGGACTGGAGTATATCGATTTGTACCTGATTCATGAGCCTTATGGCACTTCTCCTGAAATGTACGAAGCCCTGAAAGAGGCAAAAAAACAGGGTCTCATCCGGTCCATCGGGATTTCCAATTTCAACGAAGCGGAATATCTGGATTTCATCAAAGGCTGCGGCATCATCCCCGCGGTGAATCAGGTGGAAAATCACGTGTACTTCCTGCGGTCCGATCTGCAGAAAATGATGAAGGCCCACGGCACGGTGATGCAGGGCTGGGCTCCTTTTACGGAAGGAATGCGGCCGGTTTTCAAAGAAAAAATTTTGAAGGACATCGGAAAACGCCATGGAAAGACGGCAGGCCAGATTGCCCTGAAATACCTTCTCCAGAACGGGGTACCCACCATCACGAAATCCTCCCATGTGGAAAGGCTGAAAGAGAATCTGGATATCTTTGATTTTTCTCTCACGGCGGAAGAAATAAAGGAAATTCACGGGCTGGATGAAGGAAAGAGTCTCTTTGGATGGTACTGATTGTAAGGGATTGGGGGTTGGGAATTGGGAGTTAGGGATTAGGGGTCCCATTTGGCATTTACCAGCCCTTCTCCCCTCGTATCATAGGTGTAGAAGCTAAGAAATATGGCTTCTACACCTATTTGAGCTTTATTAGAAGCTCTATTGTGCAAGGTATCCTGATGCTACAATCTAGGTAGATGGATTGTGACCGGGCAACGGCTTTCCCCCCTT
>NZ_JAZASU010000020.1:0-23723 GCF_036343215.1 Dialister sp. | reverse complement strand
GGTTCCCAGAATTCCGGGACATACTGATCAATCGGCAGCAGAAATCGTAATGAGCGTATGCTTCTCGTGAGACATAGTAAGGTGCCGGGGTGGCTGATTGGTCGGATATTTCCATGACCTTTCGGTTGAGGAGGACTTGTTTAGTTGAAAAAAATTGTGAAAAAATTTCACCGCGCGGTAATTGGAGTTTCTGAAAATCATCTGCATCCATCCCTCCGCAGGTTCGATCGATTTTGTACATCCGGGAGATTAGGGATTTCTTCAGGGGCCCTTTCAATCGCTCCATGGGTATAGTAGCAAAAAGTGCAATTTGTATCATTAGATTTTTATTAAATTTTTGCTGCCTGTATTTGACGGAAACTTGCATCTTCGAAGACTTTTGAATCGGGAATTGTCGGGAATATCGGGAATGGTCGGGGTTATCGGGAAGGTGGCGCCCTTCTGTCCTGCTGTGGTGTCACCTGATCGTGGGTCACATGAGATTCTTAACCCCGCCTGTGCAGATTCTCAATAAAAAAGGTGCCGCATCAGCGGCACACCTTCCCGCACCCCGCATCCCGCACCCCGAAATTTCGCTAAAGACTCGATTGGGGCATGTCGTGGTGAGGCTAATTCCCGAATACCGAATGTGACTCAAACCATAGTATCTGACAATGTACGCACAAACAATCACTCATCCACCGGATGGACATGCCTTATTTCTTCCATGACGGGATGGATATGGATATGGCCATAGGGTTTGATGGCTTCGGCGAAGTCTTTGACTCCTTCTTCTCCTTTGAAATGGGCATCGATGAAAAATGTATTTTCCTGCACCCGGTAGCAGTGAAGGATATGGAATTCCGTTTCATGGACGAAATGGATGAAATCATCCGCTTTTCCCTGATTGGTATGCATGATGAAAAGGCGGTGGGTAACGTAATCAAAGACGGGACAGTTCAGGTTCACCGTATACCGTTCCACGACTCCCAGTTCCTGGAGCCGTTCCAGACGATTCTTGGCGGCCTGGCTGGTCATGAAGACTTTTTTCCCCAGCTCCGTCATGGAAATGCGGCTGTTCTTTTTCAGTTCGTTGATGATTTTCCGGTCTGTTTCATCCAGCATTTTGGGACTCATGGGGCACCTCCTGTTTTTCTTTATTATAACATTGGATATATGATTAAGGAAACTCAAATCTCTTATGTTTTGAACTTTAAGATTTGGGTGAAAACTACTGCTGATGGTATTTTTAAAAGAAAAAACGTCAATTTATTGTAAAAAGGTCATTGGCATGAGGCTTAAAATGTTATAAAATAGATGTAATGAATTTTGGGGATGAAAAGGTTACCATGCGGGGAAGGGGGGAAAGAATGAGATATTTCTACCCGGCCATTTTTCAGCAGGACGCTGAAAGTGGTGCGTTTGCCGCTGTTTTCCCGGATCTTCCCGGCTGCGAAGCCAGAGGAAAGTCCATGGGGGAGACGGCATTCAAAGCCAGAAATGCCATGGCTGCTTCCCTTCTGGAAATGGAGGATAAGGAAATTCCGATTCCTCATCCTTCCGAAGAAAGAATCCTGCAACGGCGCTATCGGGACAGCAAAGTGTGCGTGGTCCTGGTGGATATGGATTCTTACCGGGAATTCTGTGCTTATAAAGTGAAACATGCAGAAGCCAAATCCGCAGAATGGGCCGAATCTGCCAGAAAGAGCAGACCGGGCCTTCTCGCCAGGGTATTTGGACTGAGATAATATGACCGCAGCGAAAGCTGCGGTTCCTTTTTGCTTTCATGGGGCCAGATGCATTGGAAGGCCGGGGATGATGGGGAATGGCGAATGGCTCACAGCTAACAGCTAACGGCTAACGGCTAACGGCTAACAGCTAACGGCTAACAGCTAACGGCTATTCCCCATTCCTTTTGCTTCCACAATCCTTCATCTCTGAAAACGATTTGCATAGCACGCTGTCTTGACATTTCCCTGTTTCCATTATAAAATAGCATTAATCTCATAGTAGCCATGAAGAGAAGAGTAAGCAGTATGGAATGGCAAAGAGAGCCCCGGCGGGTGAAAAGGGGCACAGGAAAAACTGCCGAAGATGGCCTCTGAGCTGGCACTGCCGAATGATGAAGCAGTCCGGGTTCTCCCGTTACAGAGACAGGGTATCAAGGCGCGTCCGGCGTACCTTATGAGATCCATTCTGGCGACAGATGGATAAAATTGGGTGGTAACACGAGTATCTCGTCCCTTTGGGAACGGGATTTTTTTATTGTCATACATGGGAGGTTTTATCGTGCCAATCAGAATTCCTGACGGAATCGAAGCAATTACGGAACTGAAAAAAGAAGGCATCGTCACCATTGGCGAAAAAAGGGCCAGGACCCAGGATATCCGGCCCCTGAAGGTTTTAATCCTGAATCTCATGCCCATCAAGAAACCGACAGAAGTACAGCTGCTCCGGCTCCTCGGCGATTCGCCGCTCCAGATCAATGTGGATTTCGCCCGCATCGCATCCCGGGAGACGACCCATACGGACCGGTCCTATCTGGAAGAAAATTATCTGACTTTTGATGAAATCAAAGACAGGAAATATGACGGTTTCATCATCACCGGGGCGCCGGTGGAAAAGATGGCCTATGAAGAAGTGGAATACTGGCCGGAAATGCTGAAATATTTCGACTGGGCCGATACCCACGTCTTTTCCACTCTCCATCTCTGCTGGGCTGCCCAGGCAGGACTTTACCGCGGTTATGGCGTGCAGAAACGGATTCTGCCAAAGAAATTCTTCGGTGTGTACCAGTACAATTCCACCATGGCCTATCATCCGCTGCTCCGGGGCTTCGATGACCGGTATTTCATTCCCGTGTCCCGCCATACGTCCATTGACGATGAAGCGGTAGATAACTGCCCGGAGCTGGATGTCCTTTCCCGGTCGTCAAACAAGGGAATCAATATCATTTCCGACAAAGAATCCCGCCGCATTTTTGTCCTGGGCCATTTCGAATATGATCTGGGCACCCTTTCCTGGGAATACAGGCGGGATAAGGACAAGGGCCTTCCCATCCGGCTTCCGGAAAATTACTATCCCTACGACGATCCGCTGGAACGGCCCCGCTTCGTATGGTGCAGCTATGCCCATCTTTTCTATCATAACTGGGTGAATTTCGTTTACCAGGAAACGCCCTATTCCCTGGACAACCTCATGCCCTTCAATGTGCATAATCCACTGCATGAAAGGTAAGACGGCAATATTTCATAGCAGGCAGAAAATTGAAATTTAACAGGTATCAGTCAGCAGTTCTCAGTTTGCAGAATGGACATGCTTTTCCAACAAGTGAAAAGTAAAGTCGTTCTCTGTATGTGAGATCACTGATAACTATGAACTGATAACTATTTCCAAAAGTATTTCATCAAAGGAGTCCATCATGGAAAAACAGCCAAAATCTTTACTCAAATTATTTGCCCTTCTTCTGTTCTTCCTTCTCGGTGTCGGTTCGGCCCTGGGCCTTTCGGGCTGCGGGTCTTCTCCGGCTGCTTCGAAACCGGCCGCTTCTCCGGCTCAGAAGAAAGTCATCCGTGCCGGCATGGATGCGGCCTATCCACCTTTTGGTTTTCAGGATATGGAAAAGAAGGAATATGTAGGATTTGACGTAGATATCATTAAAGCCATCGGCAAAGAAGAAGGTTTTGAAGTGGAAGTCAGAAATGTGAATTTCGATGGCCTTATTCCTGCCCTTCAGTCCGGAGATCTGGATGTGGCCATCAATGATATCACCATTACCGAAGACAGAAAGAAATCGGTGGATTTCTCCAAACGGTACTATATCGCCGGCCTTGGAGTCGTCGTGAAATCAGATAATGATTCCATTCAGAAAAAAGAAGACCTTTCCGGCAAGACCCTGGGCGTAACGATCGGATCTACCGGTGAAGAGGCAGCCCGCAAAATCGAAGGGGCCAATGTCCGCGTTTACAGCACCCTTTCCGATGCTTTCCTCGATTTGAAACAGGGAGCCGTGGACTGCGTGGTCAATGATATCCCCACCAATGAATATTATGTGGCAAAGACAAGCGACAAATCCGTGAAAACCGCACCTGTTGCCCTGACCACCGAAGATCTGGGCATTGCCGTAAAGAAAGGAAATAAAGACCTCCTCGAAAAGATTGATGATGGTCTTGCCAGAATGAAGAAAAACGGCGAATTTGTAAAAATCTACAAGAAATGGTTTGGCAAAGAACCGCCGGCAGAAGTACTGAAATAAAAGGAGACCCCTATGATTGAAAAAATTCTGAAGAAATATCCCTTCATCGTGCTGGATGGCGCATTTTCCACAGAACTGGAACGACAGGGCTTTTCCATCAATGATGAACTCTGGAGCGCCATTGCCCTCTATGAAAAACCGGAACTGGTCAAAGCTGTCCATCTTTCCTACTACGAAGCAGGAGCCGATATCGTGACAAGCGCCAGCTATCAGGCTACCCTTGAGGGCTTTGAAAAGAAAGGTTTTTCCGGAGAAGAAGCAAAAGAACTTCTCCGCCGCAGCGTAGAACTGGTACAGGAAGCCAGAGATGATTATCTTTCCGGAGCAAAAGAAGAAAACCGGCCTGCTCCTTTAGTGGCAGCTTCCGTGGGACCCTACGGGGCCTATCTGGCCGATGGCAGCGAATACCGGGGAGATTATGGAAAAACGAGAGAAGAACTGGCCGCTTTCCATCGGGAACGGCTCCACGTCCTTTCCGAAGCAGGTCCGGACATTTTTGCCTGCGAAACCATTCCCTGCCTCCTCGAAGCCCTGGCAGAAACGGATGTATTGAAAGAAATCAAAGGAGCCAGAGCCTGGATTTCCTTCTCCTGCAAAGACAATCTCCACACCTGCGGGGGAGACCTGATTTCCGACTGTGCAAAAGCATTGGATGGAATTGATGAAGTCAAAGCCATCGGACTCAATTGTACCGCTCCGGAATACGTGGAATCCCTCATTAAAGAAGCCCGGAAAGGGACCGATAAACCCATTGTCATTTACCCGAATTCCGGCGAAACCTACAATGTGGAAAAGAAATCCTGGGAAGGCGCTGCCTCCTCCTATGCGGATTTCGTGAAAATCTGGTACGCTGCAGGCGCCCGCCTCATCGGAGGCTGCTGCAGGACCACACCGAAAGATATCCGGGCGGTGGCGGAATTCAGACGGGAACTTCTGAAATGATAAAAAACCTGTGAAAACAATTCGTTTTCACAGGTTTTTTTAGTTATCAGTTATCAGTTCTTAGTTCTCAGTGAAGGTGGCCCGCATTAAATTGGATAGCGGGCCTTTTTATATCTGGTTCTCAATGAAATATATAAAAGCCGCCTTTCTTATTTTAAGGCGGCCACCACAGCTGCTAACTGCGAACTGATAACTGATAACTTTTTACTCTCTCCTTTTCGGAATGAATTGAATTAAAGTTCTTTCTCATGTCGTCCCAGGGGATGATACAATTGCCAGCCATAATGGATGGCGGCTATCCGGATGGAAAGGACTACGGAAAAGGCAATCCAGGAAGCCAGGGCCGTATCCATCCGGGGACGGAGAATACAGAGAAGAAATCCTCCGATGACGGAAGCAATGGCATAGACATCCATATAAAGGACCACAGGCATCCGGCGGGCCATCATATCCCTTATAATTCCTCCTCCTACCGCCGTAATAACTCCCAGCATGGTGGGAAGGATGTAATGATACTGGGGATAGGTATAAAAAGCCGTAAGGGCTCCGGTCACCGTAAAAGCAGCAAGTCCCAGGGTGTCGGAAATATGGTAGACAATGGCCACCAGGACTTTTCCTTCCTTCGGAAGATGCCAGACGGGATAAATGAAAGAAATCGTGAGAGCCGTAGCAATCGATAAAAGGAGACTCATGGGATGGACGATGGCTGAGGGAGGCGTAATTCCGCAGAGTACATCCCGGATCATTCCTCCGCCTACCCCGGTCATGACGGCTAACACGGTAATTCCAAAAATATCCATCCGCCGGGAAAGACCTACCACGGTTCCGGAAAATGCAAAGGCAATGGTGCCCAGAATTTCAAAAATCATCCAGGTTGTGGACATAGATACCTCAGAAGATCAGATGAATGAGGAAATAGGAAAGCCCGATAAATGCATTGGCCAGAGGGTTGATGACTTTATTCATAAGACCGGTAAAAACGATGACCATCAGCATCAGGAATCCGTAGCGGGCATTGAAATTTTCATATTTCCAGGAAAGCTCGCCGGGAAGGAACATGGAAAGAATCTTCGACCCGTCCAGCGGCGGCACGGGAAGAAGATTGAAAAAGGCAAACCACACATTGTACATCATGATCCAGTCGATAAACTGATAACTCTGGGCCGTGAGCATGCCCAGACGGTTTAAAATGGCGGCCAGAAGCATGGAAAGGAATCCCAGGAAAAGATTCATTCCCGGGCCTGCAAAAGACACTTTCAGCATGTCGGTCCTGTAATTTTTATAGTATCTGGGATCGATCATCACCGGTTTTGCCCAGCCAAAACCGCAGAGTACCAGCATGATGGTCCCCAGCATATCCAGATGAGCCAGGGGATTGATGGTGAGGCGTCCCGCAGCCGATGGTGTGGGATCTCCCAGGGAATCAGAAACCGCGGCATGGGCAAATTCATGGAAAGAAAGGGCGATGAGCAGTGCCGGTACCCGGTAAAGCAGGGTCCCTAAATCAAGAATATCAAACATATCGTTACTCCTTATCAATTTCGTCAGTGGTACATTCATTATATCATTATTGGCGTTCTCCGTCACAGAGGCTTTGCTGCCGGAAGGAAAACTTTGATGAGGAGAGACTTTTGAACCGGGAGTATCGGGGTAATCGGGCGGCGGACAAATGCTTATCTGCGTGGGCGGAAGAGGATGGTATCAGGAATGGGGGAAGGAAGCCATAGAACTGATCCCGGGCAAAGTCATCCACATTCCGGCGGAAGTGAAACACTGGCACGGAGCGGCCAGAGACTCCTGGATGAGCCATCTGGCTTTTGAAGTGGAAGGCGAAGAAACTTCCAATGAATGGCTGGAACCGGTGAGGGACGAGGAATATGACCTGTTGAAGTGATGAGCCGGCAGCAGTCATCTGTCAGATACTGTGGCCTGAGTCCATATCGGTATTCGGGTCTTAGCCCTGCCCGGGCCATGCACCGCCCGGCTCATTTCCGGAATTTCGGGATTCGGGGCCCGGGGAGGTGTGCCGCTTTCGCAGCACGGGTATATGGGGAATGGGCACAAAAATTTCTCACTGCATCGGTGGGATTATATTTCCTGAAATGAAATCAAACCTGCGGGAATGGATGAAAAAGTCTATTTCCCGCAGGTTTATTTTGTGATATACTGCTGTCAGGAAATTAAATGTGCGGGAATTGAAGAAATATGTTATTTTTCGCAGAATAAAGCGGGGGATTTCCATGATCGGACGTAAAAAGGAAATAGAAGAACTTCAGAGGCTCTATGATGATGGCCGGGCGGAACTGGTGGCCATTTATGGCAGGCGCCGCATCGGGAAGACTTTTCTGGTGGACGAAACCTTTGCGGGAAGGATCACTTTTCGCCATGCAGGATTGTCGCCGGTGGGGGAGGAGCCGAAGGGTCTCCTTTCGAAGCAGCTGCAGAATTTCTATCACTCCCTTCTTCTCTCGGGAATGGGGGAAACTGAGAAACCTTCGTCCTGGATGGATGCTTTTTTCCTTCTTGAAAAATATCTGCAGGAAAGAGACGATGACAGTCGGCAGCTGATTTTCCTGGATGAATTGCCCTGGATGGATACGCCTCGTTCAGGATTCATGAGTGCTTTTGAAAGTTTCTGGAACAACTGGGCCTGTCATCGCAAAAACGTGATGGTCATCGTATGCGGGAGCGCCAGTTCCTGGATTCAGGACAAACTGATCAATAATCACGGAGGACTTTATAACCGGGTGACTTATGAAATCAAACTTCTTCCTTTTACCCTTCGGGAGTGCGAAGATTTCTATAAAGAACGGCGGGTCCAATTCTCCCGGTATGATATCGCCCAGAGTTACATGATTCTCGGCGGTGTTCCTTACTATCTGGGCTATATGGACGGACAACTTTCTCTTCCGCAGAATGTGGACCATCTCTTTTTTACGAAAAGTGCAAGGCTGTCCGATGAGTATGACCGTTTATTTTTGTCTCTTTTCACAAGTCCGGACCTGGTGAAGTCCATCATAGAGCTGCTCTATAAAAGAAATTCAGGCTATACAAGGAAGGAAATCGTTGAAAAGCTGGGAATCAGTGATAATGGCAGACTGACGCAGAATTTAAAGGCACTTCTCGCCAGTGATTTCGTGGTCAGGTATGTTCCCTTCGGCGAGGGGAAACGAAATGAACGGTATAAACTGGTGGACCCGTTCTGCCTCTTTTACCTTCACTTTGTGGCAGGGAAAAAGAAGGAATCCCATTACTGGGAAAATCATCAGACGACCCAGCCGGTTGTAGTCTGGCGGGGAATTGCCTTTGAAAATGTATGCCTCCACCATGTAGACCAGATCAAAAAAGCACTGGGCGTAGTTGGTGTAGCCTCAGAGAACTCCGTCTGGACAGGCATGAATGAAGAGGGAGAAGGTATGCAGATCGATCTTGTGATCAATCGAAAGGATAACGTAATTAATTTATGTGAAATGAAATATTATGGCGGAGATTTCACCGTAGACAAGACCTATTATAAAGAACTGCTGAAACGGCAGACTTATTTGTCAGGACAGGTCTCTCCCCGGACATCCGTCAGAAATACCCTTGTCACCACTTTCGGCCTCACAAGAAATGAATACGGAACGGCTTTTTCCAATGTAGTCACTTTGGATGACCTGTTTTGCGAAATATAATCATGGAAATAAACCTGCGGGAATGGATGAAAAAGTCTATTTCCCGCAGGTTTATTTTTCCATGACCGCTGACAGGGCATTTCTACTTCTTAAAGCACATTGCATGAAGCCATGAATCCGAGTAAAATAAAGTGAGACTTTAGATTTCCCGGAGGCGCTTATGTATATCAATCGTCATATGGAAAAAGAAATCCTGAAATGCACGAAGCAGTATCCTGTCATCATGGTCTGCGGCCAAAGACAGGTGGGGAAATCCACCATGCTTTATCATCTCAGGGAACCGTCGCGGACTTATGTGACACTGGATGATATCAATGCCAGGCATCTGGCAGAGTCGGATCCGGCCCTTTTCTTCGAGACCTATGAACCGCCGGTGCTGATTGATGAATTCCAGCGGGTGCCGGGTATCCTTCTTGAAATCAAGAAAATCATAGATCGTAAAGCACTTTCCGGAGAACCCAATGAGGGCATGTTCTGGCTCACAGGTTCCCAGAAATTTTCCATGATGAAACATATTTCCGAATCCCTGGCCGGGAGGGCGGCGGTCTTTGATCTTTCGGGCCTGAGTACGGCAGAAATTACAGGGAAATCACCCTGGCTTTTTGCCCCGTCACTGGCTGCGCTGAAAGAAAGATGGAAAGAGAGCCGGCCGGTTTCCCTGAAAGAGGTGTATGAAAGGATTTTTCAGGGAGGCATGCCGAAGGTCATTGTTTCGGATATCGGGCAGGAACGATATTATGGGGATTATGTGAATACGTACCTGGAGCGGGATGTGCGGGACTATGCCCATATCGGCAAGCTTCATGAATTTACGGAGTTCCTGATTTACATGGCCGCCCATACGGCACAGGAGCTGAAATACTCTGAAATTGCCAAATCCATTGGTATTTCCGCGCCCACGGTGAAGGAATGGGTATCCATTCTGGAAAGTTCAGGCATTATTTATATCCTCCGGCCCTGGTTCAGTAATCTGACCATCCGGCTGGTCAAGACGCCAAAGGTTTATTTCATGGATACCGGGCTGGCTGCCTGGCTCTGCCGCTGGCCTACGGCACAGACTCTGCAGAATGGGGCCATGAATGGCGCTTTTTTTGAGACTTATGTGGTTTCGGAAATCATCAAAAGCTATTATAATGCAGGCCGCCGGCCGGACTTGTATTATTACAGGGATGTGGACCGGAAGGAAATCGATTTGCTTATTGTTCGCGGAAATACCATGTTTCCCATAGAAATCAAACGAAGCAGCACGCCCGCCCATCCGGATAAAAATTTCTCAGTCCTGAAGAAGTTCAATATGGAAATAGAACCGGGCATCATTCTCTGCCTTGCGGACAATCTCATGCCTCTGAACCGCGAAACCTGGCTCTGTCCGGTGAGTGTACTTTGAAGGCGAAAACCGGACTTTTATTTCCCGGAGCCATTTTTCAATAAAAAAGGATGTGCAGCTGCGCATCCTTTTTAGATGGTTATTTGAAAGAAACGACCTGAACGTCTTCTTCTTCAATGATATGGTTCAGGTGATTCAGTTCTTCTTCCGTGGGACGGCGGAAGGATTCGGCATGGTAGGGCATACCCAGCTGACGGTATTTGTCTTCTCCGTAGGGATGGTAGGGGAGGAGTTCCATCATGGGGCGTTTTACGTGATTTTTTACGAACCGGGCGGTTTTCCGCACATTTTCATCATCCCCGTTGACTCCCATAATGAGGGGAATCCGCACCACAAGCCTCGGATGGGACGCTCCGACAGCGGCAATATTTCTTAAAATCCGGTCGTTGGAAACGCCGGTCCAGAATTTGTGCTTTTCTTCGTCCATCTGCTTGATATCCATGAAGACAAGGTCCAGCTTTTCAAAAATGGATTGTACTTCCGGATAATCAAAGAATCCGCAGGTTTCGATGGCCTGGTCCAGTCCCATGTCGTAGACTTCATTCACCAGATTTCCCAGAAATTCCGCCTGCATGGTGCATTCTCCGCCGGAGTAGGTGACGCCGCCGCCGGAATTCTGATAAAAAATCATCTGGCTTTCCAGGACTTTCAGGATTTCCTCCACCGTCATTTCCTGCACGGTGTTTTTCCTGGCTCCTTCCAGGCAGGCTTTCACGCACCGGCCGCAGCCATTGCATTTTGCCCTTTCTTTCGGATCATCCAGATTCCAGCCCACCTGCAGGGGGCAGACTTTTTCACAGCGCCGGCAGTGAATACAGCGCTCGGAAATATACATGATCTGATTTTTATTCGTATATCCTTCCGGATTGGCGCACCACTGACAGCGGAGCGGACAGCCTGCAAAGAATACGATGGTCCGGATGCCGTCTCCGTCATTGACGGAGAAATTCTGGAGCTGAAGGATGTTTCCTTTTTTAGAAGGAGTCATGGACAGCACGGTTGATAATGGAATCCTGCAGGCGTTTGGAAAGGTGTACGAACTGGGTGCTGTAGCCGGCTACACGGACGAGAAGATCCTTGTAATCTTCCGGATGTTTCTGGGCTGCCAGGAGGGTTTCGGTGGACAGGGTATTGAACTGGATATGGAAAGCGCCCATATCGAAGAAGGACTGAACGATGGCAGCCAGGTTGCTTCTGGCCCTCTTTGTTTCCACCAGGCTGTGGGAAAGGCGCATATTCAGCAGGGTGCCGCCGGAATGGATATCCTGGTCCATTTTTGCACAGGATTTCATAGCTGCGAGAGGTGTGGAAGTATCGGTACCGCCGACCGGGGAAACGCCTTCGGAAATCGGTTCGGTTGCTTTTCTGCCGCAGGCAGATGCGCCAAGGACGCGTCCGGTCGGAATGAAATTGGAAATACCCATGAAGGCGGTGGTGAAGGTATTGCCATAGAAATCTTTGTATTTCACGGTTTCATCGTAGTAATGGTTTTCGATGCGTTTGGCGATATCATCCACATAGGAATCATCGTTGCCGTATTTCGGGCAGGCTTCTGCCATTTTACGGAGTTCTTCTTTGCCTTCCCAGTTATTGTCGCAGGCTTCGAAGAGTTCTTCCAGGGTGCAGACTTTGTCTTCAAAGACCAGTTTCTTGATGGCAGCCAGGCTGTTTGCAGATTCTGCCAGACCGATTCCGGTCAGCACCGGTCCGATATTGTATTTGGCGCCGCCGTCCACGATATCTTTGCCGGAAGAGAGGCATTCTTCGGAAAGGGCTGCAAAGTAGGGGCGGGGGATGTATTCTTTCTGGATTTTCTGGGCCAGAATGGAGCATTCTACGGCTACGGCAATGAGATTGTCAAACTGTTTGTAGAAAGCATCTTCCACTTCTTCATAGGATTTGAAATCCCGGCCCATGGGGATGCCGATCTGTTTTCCGGAGAGACGGCTCCTGCCGCAGTTGGTAGCAAATTCGAGGGCTGCGGAGAAGTTTACATTGGCTGTGGAAGTCCATTCGAAAGTTTTGCGGAAATGGGGAACCACGCAGCCGCAGTTATTCCAGTCTCTGGCATCTTCGGTTTCATAGCCCAGGTTCTTCAGCATCTGGTAACCGGTCTTATCACTGTGGATCGCCGGGAATCCGGTACCCTGAGCAACCAGTTCCATGACAGCATCGATAAATGCTTTCGGGCTGTTGTGTCCGATTCGTACGGAAAGGCCGGGCTGATGGGTCTTGACTTCGCTGGTGGCTTTCAGGGCCAAGTAGGAAAGTTCATTGGTAGCATCTTTGCCGCTTCTGTCGCTTCCGCCTACGGTCAGATTCTGGAACTGATTGTAGCCGGCAAAGAAATCAGCGGTATTGGCGGAAATGGTCCATACCCATTCGGAAAGTTTCAGCCAGTAGCATTCGATGAGTTCCAGGATTCCGTCATCATCGTGGAGATGATTTTTAATGTCATACTGATAGTAGGGATACATATACTGGTCGAAACGGCCTGGATTCAGGGAAAGCGGATTTTCCATGATGATGCCGCCCCACTGATAGAACCAGATCATCTGGAGGGCTTCCTGGAAAGTCTTTGGCGGCTCGCCGGGGATTCGGCTGCAGATATCGGCAATCTGGAGGAGTTCTGCTTTGCGGATGCCGTCTTCTTCTACGGAAGCCAGTCTCTTTGCTTCTTCCGCATAGCGCTTTCCGAGGGTAATCATGCCTTCGCCGCAGAGAATGACGGATTCGTAGAAATTCTTCTTTTCCAGTCCGTCGGGAGCGGTCATTTTGACCTGGCTCATTTTTTCTCTGCATTCATCGATAATGCCCTGCCAGCCTTTGGAGAAAAGTCCGTCCTGATAGTCCGGAGTCATTTCGCCCACGGACTGACGCCATTTGGAGTCGGTGTCCACGAAACCGGTATCTACGCCTACTTTGGCAGTTTCAGCAGGAAGCTGGGCCAAAAAGGCTTCTTCTACGGATTTGCCTTTCCAGTAGGGGAAAATATTCTTTCTGACGAAATCACGCTGCTGATCGGTCATTTCGTAGGGGTCCTGTTCACGGGTGGAGAAATTGTCCATTTCCCTGTCCACCCAGGTCCAGGAAAATTCCGGGGTCAGGATGCCGCATTTGCGGAATTCGCCAATGGCACCGACGATGAGTTCCCCTTCAAAAATGTGAACGCCCAGCTGCTCACAGACTGCCTTGAAAGCCTTTGCACGGCGGATGATTGGCGCCTGGCCTTCCGTCTGCTTGTAGGATTCGGTCCAGATACGGGCCCGTTCATAGGAAATAGATGGTTTGTCATTGACATAAGCATCTTTTGCTTTCTGAATTCTTGCTGTAAGCATGTTCATTTCCTCCTGATTGCTAAGAATTGAGTGTACGCTATAAAGCACAACCATTTTTTAAAAATATATCACCATAACGCACAGGTGTCAACGATTTATATGCTATAGCGTACAAAAAAACAGAAATAACATGTGCTATGGCGTACGGATAGAATTGACAGCCCGAATTTCCCTGATGTAAAATGAAAATGTGTTAAAAACGGGAGTGATTTCTCATGGGAAAAAACAGAACTGACGAAGAAAGCCCGGTGCAGGGTATCGGGAAAACCCTGAAAGCCGTAAGAAATGAAAGGGATTTCAGCCTGGACCAGGTCTCTGAAATAACCGGGGTGAGCAAGACCATGCTGGGACAGATCGAAAGAGGCGAATCGGTGCCTTCTATTTCCACCCTCTGGAAAGTGGCCAAAGGTCTGCAGCTCTCTCTCTCCACCCTTCTGAACAATCCGGAACCGGAATATAAAGCCGTGGACATATTGAAAGATATCCAGCCCGTGTACGATGAAGAAGACCGCATGGTGCTGTACAATATTTTCCCCTTCGATCCTCTTTCGGGCTTTGAATATTTCTATATACTATTGCAGCCCGGCACAGTCCATGCGTCCGAACCTCATCGGAATGCGGCCCAGGAATATGTGGTCGTCACCAGCGGAACCCTAACCCTGAAGCTGGAAGATCAGGAATTTATCCTGAAAGCGCCGGCCAAAATCAATTTCCATGCCAATATCCATCATACCTATAAAAATGAAACCGGGGAACCCGTCGTTTTCCAGGACATTATGAAATATTGAGGAGGCAATCAAATGGACTTCAAAGACGTGGTGAAAGACCGTTTCGCCTGCAAGAAATTCGGCAGCCGGAAAGTGGAGAGAAAAGCACTGGAAGAAATCCTTGAAGCCGGGAGGCTCGCCCCGACGGCCAAAAATCTGCAGGAGCAGAAAATTTACGTGCTGGAATCGCAAGAGTCCCTTGCAAAATTCGACAAAGCCACCCCCTGCCGCTATGGCGCACAAACGGTGCTCATCGTGGCCTATGATAAAAATAACGTCTTCACCTATCCCGGCGGAAAACGGGATTCCGGCATCGAAGATGCTTCCATCGTGGCCACCCATATGCTCCTGGCTGCCCAAAATGCAGATGTGGACAGCTGCTGGATCAATTTCTTTGATCCCGACAAACTGAAAGAATCCCTCGGTCTTCCGGAAAATGAGGAAATCCTCATGGCCCTGGACCTGGGCTATGGGGCGGAAGGAGCAAAACCGCTGCCGAACCACAGCCATCGGAAAGACCTTTCCGAAACGGTGCAGTATCTGTGAGTTTTCGTAAAACAGCCAATCTTATATATAAGTATAAGTAAATTAAAAGCGGATGGATATTCCGGATTCCTGGAAACGGGAATGCAGGAAGTTCTCCGTAAAAATGGCCCTCATCATTGAATGACGGGCCATTTTTGTCATGGAATTTCTTTAAAACATATAAAAAAGCCGCCCTTTTCAGGCGGCGGCTATAACGGACAACGATTTCCATATCCTTTTGCGGCGGGTCCTGTTTCTTAAAAAAGCAGTTCCGTGAAAAGGACCGCTCCGGAGCAGACGGCGGCGGAGAGGAAAAGATTGGAAGAAATCCAGGCGGTCAGTCCTCCCAGAACGAGGGCTCCCATACCGGCCAGGGGACGGGAAGAAACGGTAAAAATGGAAGGAACCGTCATGACTGCCAGGGTCGCATAGGGAAGGTAGTAAAAAAGGGAACGGATGAAAGGATTTTCGATGGGTTTATGGATGAGGGTGAGGGGAAGCACCCGGAGAAGATAGCTCACGAGGGCGGCTGCAAAAATGCATTCCCAGATGCGAAGGGATTCCATATTAACCTCCCTGGGGCAGGACTTTTCCGGGAGCACTGGAAAGGATGGGTTTCTCTGCTTTTTCTTTTTTCACTTTCACCGGTTTCAGGATGGCGGCAGAAGAAGAAATCAGAAGGGTGAGGAGAATGACCCTGACCGGCTCGGAAAGGGAAGAAAGGAAAGGGATTTCCGAAGAAAATCCGCTTAAAATAAATCCGCTCAAAACGGTAAGAAAGACAGCCCTGTCTTTCTTTGCCGCCGGAAGGATGATGGCCAGGAACATGCCGAAAATCGATGCGCCAAGGGCAGTCACAAGGTAAGGCGGAAGGGCATTTCCTGCCGTCACTCCGGCCGAAGTTCCAAGGGCCCAGCAGGAAAGGGAAGACAGGTAGGCGCCGTAAAGATAGGACGGTTCCACATAGCCTTTTTTGGCAATGGCCAGGCCGAAAAGTTCGTCTGTAATGCCCCAGGAAAGAAGGAGCCGGTGAAAGAGGCCGGTATCCGGGGCCAGTTTCTGGCTCAGGGCGCAGCTCATGAGGAAATAGCGGGCATTCGTAATAAGCACCAGAAGAGCCAGGGAAAGGAGGGACGAAAGAGTAGAGATGGCAGAAACCACTGCATATTCTCCGGCGGACGCATTATTGAGGAAACTCAGGAAAAATCCCTGGATGGCATTCATTCCCACACCCCGGGAGGCGATTCCCAGAGAAAAAGCGACGGCAAAATATCCTCCTGCCAGGGAAGCACCGTCCCGTACGCCCCGGATGAATTCGCTGTCTGACATGGATTCTTTCATGATCTTCTCCCGTATAAAGAAATCTGTTTCAAATCTGGAGCTATTGTAGTACAATTTGATTGATAGGTAAAATGGATGTTTCTGATAGAAATATCGGATTTTCCGATAGTCATGGAGGACTTATGATTTCCAGATACGGAATCATCTGCGAAGTGGTGAGATTGGGAAGCTTTTCGAAAGCGGCGGAAAAATTCGGCTATGCCCAGAGCAGTGTGAGCGGGGCAGTAAAATCGCTGGAAGAAGAACTGGGCGTCTCCCTCATTGACCGCAAAAGGCACGGCATTTCCTGGACGGCAGACGGGGAAATCTATGCCCCCTATTTCGCAAGGATTTACATGGATGAAGAGGCCCTTTCCCGGAAAGCGCGGGAAATGGAGGGACTGGAAGGCCTTACCATCCGCATCGGCACTTTTACCAGTGTAAGCCGGGATATCCTGCCGCCGCTCATGCAGAAATTCAGGGAACTCTATCCCCGCGTTTCCTTTGAACTCCATCAGGGCGGGTACACGGAAATCAGGACCTGGCTCGAAGGCGGCCAGATAGACCTGGGCTTTCTGGCAGGCCATATGACGGAGGGCCTTCCCTATGATTTTCTTTATGAAGACCGGATGCTGGCCGTATTTCCTTCAGACCATCCGAAAGTGAAGGAAAAAGAAGAAATTTCCCTTTCCGATTTTGCGGGAGAACCTTTCATCCTCATTGACGAAGGGGCGGAAAGCAGCGTACTGAAATTTTTTGCCGGTCACGGAATGGAAATCCCCGTGGCTTACAAAGTGTCCGACGATTATTCCATTATTTCCATGGTAAAAAACCATCTGGGAGTCTCCATCCTTTTCGATAACGTGGTTTACGGCTATGAAACGGAAGTGGCCGTGCGGCCATTGAAGGAACCCATCCGCCGCAGGGTCTGTCTGGCCTACCGGGATGAGACCACCCTGCCCTATGCGGCTTCCCGGTTCCGGAGCTTCATCCGGAAGGAAATCGGAAAGGCCGAAGGAAATCCCATTGCAGAAAAGCCGGTCCATCGTATAATAAATGCAGATGATCCGGATCTATGATTGAAAGGAGCAAACCATGAATACTTTGATCTGCTATGACCGCTGCGGGACCTGTAAAAAGGCGAAGAAATGGATGGATGAAAACGGCATTTCCTATACCATCCGTCCCATTAAGGAGGAAAATCCGACAGTAGAAGAGCTGGAAAAATGGATCCCCGAAAGCGGAAAGGAACCGAAGAAATTCTTCAATACCAGCGGCAAAATCTACAGGGAGCAGAAGCTTTCCGCAAAGCTCAAGACCATGAGCGAAAAGGAAATGATCGACCTCCTTGCCACCGACGGCATGCTGGTGAAACGGCCCATTCTACTTTCGGATGGAAAAGTCCTGGTAGGCTTTAAACAGGAAGAATGGGAAGAAGCCCTTTTGAAAAAATAAGTGCATGCAAAAAAGAAGGGGCTGTACAATAATTACACAAACCTGAATTGCCGGAATTTATAAAGTGATCAGTTCTCAGTTCTTAGTGATCAGTGAAGGAGGCCCGCATCAAATGGGATAGCGGGCCATTTTTATACACAGTTTTCATCAGAAATGGTTAAATTTTTATATAAAAAGGCCGCCTCTCCAATCTAAAGGCGGCCACCACAACTGCGAACTGATAACTGATAACTGATAACTTTTTCCCTTAAAGTTTTTAAAATAATGATTTCTATTTTTGTACACCCTCTTCTTTTGGCCCTGGGGATGGTGTATTTCATTCTGAACCACAAATTGGGTTTTTACTAACGGCTGACAACTAAAGGCTGAAAACGGTTATTTCATCAGCACCATAATACTCATGGTCAGATTGACTACGGCAACGATAGGTCGCAGGACTCTGTTTACTTTATTTCTGTCCAGTTTGCTCATGAGCCAGGGGCCCAGAAAAGCTCCGATTAAGGTGCCGGAGAGGAGGTATTTCACCAGCTCCCAGTCCACTCTTCCTACGGATAAATGCATGAGAAATCCGACAATGCTCATGACGCAGATGACAAAAACCGAAGTTCCGACTGCTGCCAGGGGAGTGCAGCCTAAGATGAAAAGTCCAGCCGTAATGGGTCCGCCGCCGGAAAGGCCGACGAGTCCGCATAGAAGGCCTCCAATGATGCCAAAGCCTCCTGCTTTCAGTTTATCCTTTTTCGTGAGGTCTGATTCATTATGGACTTCGTGCTTCGGGGGACGGATGCAGGTCCAGGCCATCTGCAGAGCAAGCACCAGAAGGATGATGCCGGTCATTTTGTTGTAAATCCAGAGGGGCAGAAGAGTGGAAAAGAAAGAACCCACAATGGCTCCCGGAATGCAGCCGGCAAGGAGGTAGAGGGCCAGATGGCGGTGCACATTTCCTGCCCGGTAATGGGAAAAAGCACCCATCATGGCTGTCGGAATGACAGTAGCCAGAGATGTGGAAGCAGCAATATCGGGAGGAATATCACAAAGTCCGGTGAGGACGCCTACATAGACGGCGCCGCCTCCCCCGCCCAGGGAAATGATGAAAAGTCCGGCCAGAAGACCGATGATGGTGAGAATGTAAAAGGGCATAGGAACTCCAGATTTAAAAAGTAGTTAGTGATTAGCCGTTAGCAGTTAGTGGAGAAGAGCCGGCTAAAAATTTCTAACAACTAACAACTAACGGCTGCTGGCTAACGGCTAATTCCTTTTTTCACATATTGTATCAGTTCCAGTACGCCCCGGCTCGCTTCTTTCCTGCATAGGAGTCCCACGCCTCCGGCGGGGATGTCGGAGGGGACGGCTTTGAGGTAGCCGGAAAAATTATGGGCCCAGACGGAGTGAATGATGGTGAGATCATCGGAGAAAAGGCTCTGCATGCGGCTTTTCATGTCATAGGCTTTATCGAGGAGCACCACTTTGGCTTCTCCGGGCAGCATGGTTTCGAAGGGAAATGCCATGGAGGCGTATTTCCCGGCCAGAATGGTTTTCCCGCAGAGGTCCTCTTTGTGAATGATTTCTTTGGCGGAAAGGGGATTGTCGGAGGCCATGAGGAAGGTAAAGGTATCTTCGAGAAGAGGCACATAGGAAAGTCCTTCCAGGGCGCAGGGCTTCGGCTGGGCCACCGTGGTGATGTCTGCTTTTCCTTCGCGGATATCATCGAAATGGGAGTCCGAGGGGACGTAGGGGAATTCCAGAAGGCTGTAAGGATGGTCCGCCTGAAAAGCGCGGTAAGGTTTCAATATGAAGGCAGGGAGACCTTCATCCCCTCTTGCATAGCGGATGTGGTATTCTTCCTTCTTCAGGAGTTCCCGGCCGTAAGAGCGGGCTTCCCTGTATTTCGCAAGGATTTCCCTGGCCGTTTCATAGAGACGGGCCCCTCCGGAAGTGAGCTTTACTCCATGACTGGTCCGGAAGAAGAGGGGAAATTCCACTTCTTTTTCCAGCAGGTTCACCTGCTGCATGAGGGCGGAGGGAGTAATGAAAAGGAGTGCGGCGGCTTTTGTGAAAGAGCCGCATTCTGCTGCTTTGATGAACGCTTCGAGCTGACGGTCGGTCATTTTGGTCTCCTTAGACGGGTGGAGTCAATTCTCCGGATTACCTTTGGCGAAAGGAATTGGGGATTGGGAATCAGGAATTAGGGGCGGTGGCGCGCGACAGTAGAAGGCGTGCCTTTTTGATTATGGAAATAGTGAAATATCCCTGACCTGTCAGCTGATAACCGATAACAACTGATGTAAGAAAAGGGTTTGGGAATATTAACTATTAGCCATTACCCATTAGCAATAAGCAGGTTTCTATTTTTAATTATAGGCAGTTCGCTATTCATTCTCAACCGGCATGAAGTAAAACCTTCATGCCAATATTTATATTGACTATTCTCAATGAAATAAAAAATCGGTATAGTTAAGTCACTGGAGGCGATAGAATGAACAAAGTGATTCATACGGCACATTACGATCTGGTCACATTTTTTACGGATGCAAAGAGCTTCTACGTGACTGCCACCCTGGTGGTGAAGGATAATAAGGCTCTTCTGGTGAATTCATTTTTCACAAGGTCTTCTGCTGAAGAAGTCATTTCCTTCCTGAAGGCCGGGGGCCTGACGCTGGAAAAAATCTTCATCCAGCACGGGGATCCGGACTATTATTTCGGCCTGGAAAGGATCCGCGAAGCGTTCCCGAGGGCTTATGCCTGTGCCACAAAAGAAACGGCGGAGCATATCATGAATACCCTCTGCGGAAAAGTCACTTTCTGGCATCCCGTGCTGAAAGAGGAAGGACCCATCAATCCTGTCATTCCGGCAGTGCTTGAGGGAGAAAGTTTTGATTTCGAAGGATTTACCTTCAAAGTGGTGGGAAGCGATCTCACCCGCACCTCTCTTTATGAAGAAACAGAAATGGTCCTTCTTGGCGGCATTGACGTTTTCAATGAAATCCATGTATTCCTGGCCGATACGGCGTCCGAAGAAGACAGAAAGGCCTGGATTTCAAGAGTGAAAGAACTGGAAGATCTGGAACCTGCCATCGTCATTCCTTCTCACGGAGTTTCCGAAGGCTCCTTCGATGTGAAAGCTTTGGCTCACACGGCAGCATATCTGGAAAAGTCCATCTCTTTTGAGAAGGAAACAAAGACAGGCAAAGAGCTGGCGGACAAACTCCTCGAAGCGTATCCGGGAGCAAAGAACAGCGAAGTCGTATCTCTGGGCGCAGGAGTAGTGAAGAAGGAAATACAGTGGGGTTGATTATTTGAGTCATTTGTCAGATACCATGGTTTGAGACTACTTCGGTATTCGGGTCTTAGCCCCATTACGGCGCGCCCCGGTGGAGAAAACTTCGAGAATTCGGGGTGCGGGGTGCGGGGCTCGGGAAGGTGGCGGCGCTGATGCGCCGCAAATTTATATGGGGACTGTGCACAGGCGGGGCGTTACCTTTTGGTCTCAAAGTCAATTCGCACTATGTGAGAAACTGCTAACTGCCGACTCACTTATATTTCCAACACAGCTAATCATTATATGTATATATTATAGGAGGCAAAAAATGACATTTTTTGATCGCGTAAAGGGAAAGAAACTGACTGTCCGTTATGAATCGGGTTTTGCATTTACCATCGTGTATCCGGAGGAAGGTCTCCTTTCCTGGAAGGCTCTGGGAGAATCGATTGCGGTGACCCAGGAGGAGGAACGATATGAAGTCCTGGAAATCCGGGACGGCCTGTACTTTGTGAACTGGGTGGAAGGCCCGGGGACTGTGCTTTCTCAGCTCCTTGATTTCGAAAGCGGCAAAGTGTCCGCCTTCATGACTTGGAATGATGAGAATGCCTTCGGCAAGCGGGAAAAAATTCTCCACAAAGGCACTTTTACCGTAGAGGAGGCTTAATATGACAAAACGGATGCCCGTCATTTTCTCCGGCCACGGGTCACCCATGATCGCGCTGGAACACAATGACATCACCGAAGGAATGAAAAAAATTGGCGAAAAGGTCATTTCCGGATACGGAAAACCGAAAGCCATCCTCGCCGTTTCGGCCCACTGGTATACGAAGGGGAGCTGGATCCAGACGGCCCCCGAGCCGAAGCAGGTCTACGATATGTACGGTTTCCCGAAGGAACTGTACGAAGTGAAATATCCGGTGAAAGGATACCTCCCTCTTTCCGAAAGGGTCATGGAAATTCTGGGACGAACCGTAAAGGAAGATAATTCCTGGGGCATTGACCATGGCACCTGGACCGTTCTCACCCACATGTTTCCAAAAGCCGATATCCCGGTGGTCCAGCTCTCCGTGGACGGTCAGGCAAAGCCTTCGGAAAATTTTGAAATCGGAAAGAAACTCTCGGCTCTCCGGGACGAAGGATACCTCGTTTTCGGAAGCGGAAATGTAGTCCATAACCTGAGAAGAGTGGAATGGGACAATGAAGGTGGGACTCCCATGACCTATGCTTTCAATGATTACGTAAAGAAAGCAGTGGCCAAAGGAAATACAAAGGCCCTGATCGATTATGAAAAAGGACCTTCTGCTGATTATGCGGTACCGACTCTGGACCATTACCTTCCTATTCTCTATACACTGGGAGCTGCTGAAGGGAACAAGGCGGAAGTTTTCAACGATGTCTGCAACCTGGGCTCCATGGCGATGACAGGGTTTATCTGGAGTCACTAGTCAGATACTGCTGCCTCAGTCAATATCGGTATTCGGGAATTAGCCTCATCACGTCACGCCCCACTCGTGTCATTTCCGAGATTTCGGGGCTCGGGGTGCGGGGCTCGGGAAGGTGCGGCGCTGATGCGCCGCCCCTTTTTGGATGGGGAATGTACGCAGGCGGGAAATGTTCGATATGCTTAATCATATAATACGGGAATATTAAATTTTCCCTTTTCAAAAGTTTCCCAATCTGCTATATTGATAACGGATATCAAATAAAATAATTTCTGAAAGGAGATTTGTATGAAAAAATTATTGATTGCTGCTCTGGCAGCTGCCTCTTTTGTCATGATTCCTGCCTTGGGGAGCGAGGCCCATGCCTTCCCGCCGATCCGGGACAATGGAATGATTTCCAGGCTTCAGAAGGAAAGACAGGATGAAGCGAACAAGGAACTGGTTGTGAATTTCTGGAATGAAGTTTTCAATAAGCACAATGCAGCAATCATCGATACGGCGGTAGGGGATGTGTACACCCAGCACAGCCCGGGCTTTGCAGATGGAAAGGAAGCTTTCAGGACTGCCATTACCGGTTTTCTTAAGGAATTCCCGGAAAGCACGGCGGAAATCAAAAGGGTGGCGGCCGATGGGGACCTGGTTTTCATTCACAACCATATCAAATTGAATGAAGCAGACCGTGGTCAGTCTGCCGTCGATATTTTCCGAGTGGAAAACGGGAAAATCGTGGAACACTGGGACATTATCCAGGATGTTCCAGAAAAAGCGGAAAATAACAATACCATGTTCTGATGAAAAGCCGCGGTCCTGAGTCCCGGACGGTGCAAAGTTTCACGGACATCAACGAACCCGGTTTCTGCGAATTGATAGCCATAATAAAAAAGCCGTCTGTCACGATGTGTGACAGACGGCTTTTTTTATGAAAGTTATCGGAATCTGACTGGCTGTATAAATTTCGAGTGCGGCTTTCTGATAGGTATCGCACCACTGAGTCCCGTTTCCCGAGGTCCGATCGATGCAAAATTTCGGAGACGGCTGATTTTTCAAAGTCTCGAAGAACCCGGTCTCCGGGAACTGATCACTGCAAACTGATAACTGAACGCAAAAAAGCCGCCCACTACGAATAGTGGACGGCTTTTGGGGTACAAAAATTCCCCCATTTGAGAATATGTTCTCGTTGTCCGGATTTCCGATCTTACCTGTCAATCGGCTGCAGAAATTCCTACGTCTGGATGTGTCATCTCGTGACTAAGTACGTTGCGGGGGGCGCGGGTCCGAAGAATCTTTTTTCTCGTTTGTTGGGAGTTTATTCTTTTGTAAAAATAATTGGAAACTCGATTTTTTCCTCGAGGATTTGAAAGCTTTCTGAGCACGTGG
>NZ_JAZASU010000019.1:0-23827 GCF_036343215.1 Dialister sp. | reverse complement strand
GTTTAGATCTTCCTTTCTATGTCAAAAACTAATGCTTAACATGATTTTAGCATTTCTCTTTTGGCGTCGTTCTCGAATTTCCATCTATTTAATTTGGGGTAGTCAGTTTTTGAATTTATTTAATCTTGGGTAAATTATAGCACTCCTTCCCGAAGTCCGAAATCCGAAGTCCGAAGTCCGTCATTCCCGATCCAATAGTTTTTGAAAAGGAGATGGATAAGTTATATTTCCTGTATTTCATTCTTCTCCGGCGAGCCATCGGGCGATGTCCATGATGTGTATTCCTTCGTAATCATAGGCGGGATGCCCGGTATGGGCGAGGATCCATTTGGGGTAGGCATCGCGGATGGAGAGGAGGGGGGCTATTTCCCGTTTCATGGTTTCCGGGGAGGTGATGTCGCCACTGACCTGGATGTAGATTTTCTTCTGATCGTCCATGGCAACGAAGTCTATCTCTTTCTGATAGAGTTTTCCTACGTAGACGCGATATCCCCGGCGGAGGAGTTCGAGGGCTGCCATGTTTTCATAGAGTCTGCCGTAGTCCATGTTTCGTTTCCCCAGGCGGGCAAAGCGGAAGCCTGCATCGACCATGTAGTATTTCTCGATGGTATTCAGGTATTTCTTTCCTTTGATGTCGTATCGCTGCATGCGATAGAAAAGGAAGGATCGACAGAGGTATTCTATGTAGTTAGAAACGGTGACGTGGTTTGTTTTGGTCTGGCTGCTGGTGAGGGTGTCTGCGATTTTGTTGGGGGAGATGAGATTTCCTGTGTTGTCCAGAAGGTAGTCCGCTGTCTTGAGGAGGACGGAGTCATCCCGGAGTCCATATTTCTTCCGGAGGTCTCTCGTGATGATGGTATCGAAGATGCCTGTGATATAGCCGTTCCGGTCTTGTTCTTTTTCGTAGATGTAGGAGCCTGCCATGCCTCCCTGAAGGGTGTATTTCTCAAAGCTTTCGTCCAGGTCCTGATCTTTGTGGTATGCGCGGTATTCGGCAAAGCTGAAGGGCAATACATGGATTTCAAGGTATCGGCCTGTAAAGAGGGTGGCGAGGTCGCTGGAGAGCATGAAGGCATTGGAGCCGGTGATGTAAATATCGCAGGTGCCTTTGGCATGGAGGCTGTTGATGGCTTTTTCGAAGTTTCTGCACAGCTGGACTTCATCGACAAAGACGTAGTTGTGGACTCCCGGTTTTGTTCTGGAAATAAAGTACCGGTAGAGGGCATGGTATTCCTGCAGTTCTTCGTTTTCCAGGTCCATGAGGTCTATGTACATGATGTTTCCTTCGGGGTCCGCTTCCTGAAGGTAGGAAATATAGGATTTCAGGAGTTCCGATTTGCCGCAGCGTCTCACTCCCGTGATGACTTTGATATCCGGTTTGCCCCGGAGCGCTTTCAGCCTCTCCAGATAGAGGGGTCTTTCTATACGGGTCATGGCATCTTCACTTTCGAAAGTTGAAAAAATTTAAAGTTTTGAAAGTGAAGGGCATCCCCTGCCCTTTCAGGCCCTTCGGGCCAGCTTCACTGGGGGGAAGCCAACTCGTGAATCTTTTTTCTCATTTTCGTCTTGTATGAGCGTACAGCCCCCCACCGCTGCGCGGAGCCCCCCGGGATGAGTTTACCTTTCAGCTCACTTTCGACTTGTACGAGAGTACAGCCCCTCCGTCGCCTGCGGCGACACCTCCCCGAACTTCGGGGAGGCTGTTCGGGGGGCCTGACCGTTTCGACATTTACGGGTATTTCAGCATCGCCTGTGCAAAATCCCCATATATACTCCGCGGCCGTCAGGCCGCCTCCTTCCCGATAGCCCCGATCATCCCCGACATTCCCGATCATCCCCGATTCAAAGGTTTTTGAATCAGAGAGTTTCCCCCAACACAAAACCCCGCCCGAATGGGCGGGGTTTTCTATTTCCAAAGGAATGATTATTTCCCTTCTTTATGGGCGATAGCTGCTTTGACGAGTCCGTAGAAGAGGGGATGCGGCCGGTTCGGGCGGCTCTTGAATTCTGGGTGTGCCTGGGTGGCTACGAAGAAGGGGTGGTCTTTGAGTTCGATGGTTTCTACGAGGCGTCCGTCAGGGGAGGTGCCGCTGATGGTGAGGCCTGCTTTTTCGAGCTGGGGACGGAGATCGTTGGATACTTCGTATCTATGGCGATGGCGTTCGTATACGATTTCCTGGTTTCCATAGAGTTCTCTTGTCTTTGTGCCTTCTGCCAGTTTGCAGGGATAGAGGCCAAGGCGCATGGTGCCGCCTTTTTCTGTGACGTCTTCCTGGTCTGGCATGAGGTCGATAACGGGGTATGGGGTCTTTTCGTCGAATTCGGAGGAGTTGGCTCCTTCAAGGCCGCAGGCGTTTCTTGCGTATTCGATGACGGCACACTGCATGCCAAGGCAGAGTCCGAGGAATGGGATGCCATGGGTTCTGCAGTAGCCGGCGGTATCGATTTTTCCTTCGACTCCGCGGTATCCAAAGCCTCCGGGGATGACTACGCCGTCAATATTCTTGAAGACTTCATCGAGGTCCGGTTTTTCTTCTTCCAGTTTTTCGGAGTTGATCCAGTGGATTTTGACTTTTTTGCCGAAGGCGTAGCCTGCATGGGACAGGGCTTCGCATACGGAGAGGTAGGCGTCATGGAGTTGGACGTATTTCCCTACGAGACCGATATTGACTTCGTCTTTTGCATTGAGGATGCGATGGACCATTTCTTTCCAGTCTTCCATGTCGCAGGGTTTGTCTTCGAGTCCCAGTTTATTGAGTACGATGCGGTCCAGTCTTTCCTGCTGGAGAAGGAGGGGTACTTCGTAAATGGAGGCAGCGGTGAGGTTATTGATGACTGCTTCTTTTTCTACGTCGCAGAAGAGGGCGATTTTCCGTTTCATGTCATCCGGCAGGGCTTTGACGGTGCGGCATACGATGATATCCGGCTGGATACCAATGGAGCGGAGTTCTTTGACGGAGTGCTGGGTGGGTTTGGATTTCAGTTCGTCTGCTGCTTCGATGTAGGGTACGAGGGTGACGTGGATATAAATGACGTCATTTCTGTTCGGTAGGTCTTTTTTGACCTGACGGATGGCTTCGAGGAAGGGCAGGGATTCGATATCCCCTACGGTACCGCCGATTTCGGTGATGACGATATCTGCATTGTCATTCCGGCCGACCCGGAGGACTCTTTCTTTGATTTCGTTGGTAATATGGGGAATGACCTGGATGGTGGAGCCCAGGTATTCGCCTTTTCTTTCTTTATTGATGACGGACTGGTAGATTTTGCCGGTGGTCACGTTCGATGCTTTGGAGAGGTTTTCATCGATGAATCGTTCATAATGGCCGAGGTCCAGGTCTGTTTCTGCTCCATCATCGGTAACGAATACTTCGCCGTGCTGGTATGGGCTCATGGTTCCGGGGTCGATATTGATGTAGGGATCAAATTTCTGGATGGTGACTTTGTAGCCTCTGTTTTTGAGGAGTCTGCCCAGGGATGCGGCAGTGATGCCTTTGCCCAGGGAAGAAACGACGCCGCCTGTTACGAAGATGTATTTAGTCATGGGACCTCCTTTGGATAGGGTGGAAATAAGGAAATAGTATTTCTTACATATGATCAGGTGCCGAGATGCCGAGGATATTCAGGGCATGGACCAGGATGTACTGAACGGCTGTGATGAGGCCCAGTCTGGCCTGGGTGACTTCCGGTTCCACATTGAGGATCCGGCAGGCTCTATAGAAGTGATGGAAGAGGGCTGCCAGTTCATAGGCGTATTTAGCGATGCGCTGGGGTGCTCTTTCTGCAGCGGCTCCTGCAATGAGCTGATGGTAGTTTTCCATCTTTTTAATGAGGTCCAGTTCGCATTCTTCGGTGAGCCTGGTGAAGTCCACGCCTTTGAAGGCAGGATCCCAGGTCACTTTGGCTTCTTCTGCCTGACGGAAGAGGGAATGAATGCGGGCATTCGCATACTGGATGTAGTAAACCGGGTTGTCGGCGGACTGTTTCTTTGCCAGGTCGATATCGAAATCCATCTGGGAGTCCAGGGTCCTTGCGCAGAAGAAATAACGGGCTGCATCGGTGCCGACTTCGTCCATCAGTTCCCGGAGGGTGACTGCCTGGCCGGTCCGTTTGCTCATCTTCACGGGCTGTCCGTCCCGAAGGAGAGTAACCATCTGGAGGAGCATGATTTCAAAGTCATCGGGGTTGTAACCCAGGAATTTCATGGCCGTTTTCAGACGGATGATGTATCCATGGTGGTCTGCGCCCCAGATATCGATGAGTTTATTGTAGCCTCTGCGAATCTTATTTCCTACATAGGCGATGTCGGAGCAGAAATAGGTGGGTACGCCATTGGTACGGATGACTACGCGGTCTTTGTCATCCCCGTTTTTCGTGGTACGGAGCCAGAGGGCACCGTCTTTTTCATACATATTGTCTTCATCTTTGAGGATTTTGAGGGCTGCATCCACCTGGTCCGGATAGAGGGACCGTTCGGAGAACCAGTTGTCAAAATCCACATTGAATTCGTGCAGGTCTTTTTTCAGGTCTGCCAGTTTTTCCTTAAGGCCTATGTCTTTGAAGGCGGTGATCCGGTCTTTTTCGTCCATATCCAGGTATTTCTTACCGTCTTTTTCCAGGATATGGCGGGCGGTATCAATGATATCGGCTCCGTGGTAGCCATCTTCCGGAACTTCTGCATCCATTCCACAAAGCTGGAGGTAACGGGCATTGATGGATTCGGCCAGATGATCGATCTGGCTGCCTGCATCGTTCACATAATATTCGGAAAGTACATCATAGCCTGCGGCGCGGAGCAGATTGATCATGGCAGAGCCGTAGGCTGCGCCTCTTGCATGGCCGATATGAAGGAGGCCTGTGGGGTTGGCGGAAACGTATTCCACGAGGATTTTATCTTCCTGCGTCTTTGGCAGGTCCCCATAGGAGGGGCCGGCAGCGAGGATATGTTTCAGTTCTGTGTAGACCGTATCTTTGGCAAGGAAGAAATTGATAAAGCCGGCACCGGCGATTTCCGTCTTTGCTACGAGCGGGGTATCCAGATGCTTCACGATAGCCTGGGCAATGAGGCGGGGCGCACGATGTGCGGTCCTTGCCCACTGCATGGCTGCATTGGTGGAGTAATCGCCGAATTCTTTTTCCTTCGGCACTTCCAGACGCTGGACAGGAGCATAGCTGCCTTCCGGAAGTTCTCCGGCTTCGATTGCTGCATCTTTGGCTTTTTCAATGATTTCCTTTAATTCTTCTCTAACTTCCATGAAATTCCGGATCCTCCCGAACATTGACAATAATCTGATTCAAATGGGTAAAGAGGCCTTTCAGCTCCACGTCGTAGGAAAGGCGCATTTCTCCCTCTCCCTTTTCGATGGAATTCACGAGTTCCCGGGTCGTCACCAGGACTTCCAGGTCCCCCATGGGCGTGCGGAATGCGGAGCGCGATTTCTCGCCTACCCGATAAAACTGATTCTGGGTGAAAGAGCCTTCCCGGATCAGGTCGACCCGGTCCTCATACATTCGGAGTGTGGTGGTGGTCCCTTCCATGCCGGCCAGCTTCGTTTCTTTGTAGGTGACGTACTTCATGTCCCCTTCTTCGCCGTAAAGACCGGGGGTTTCCAGGGAAATTTTTTCGTCTTTCCCGTCCTCATCCCGCTGCAGCGAAGTGACGCTGATAATGACATGTTTCTCCAAAATTCCACCCCATTCCCGTCTATAAAATATCTATATTATTATACCATAGAAAGGGCCCTTTTCAGAGAACTTTCTTTTAAAACAACAGACGATATTATAACACTTATATACAGCATAGGCAATGAAACAATCCGGCTGACACTTGAAATCTGCCTGCCGATTCTGACTTGAGCGGATTGTGGCACTTTAGCTCGGAACCGGCCGGGTCTTGCGGGATTTTGCCTGCCGCTTCTGACTTGAAGGTTTTGCGGCACTTTCACCAGGAATCAGTCGGGTCTTGCGAGGATAGCCTTCCGCTGTTGGCTTGAATGAATTGGGGCATTTTTGCCCGGGAACCGGTCGGGTCTTGCGGGGATTCGCCTGCCGGTTTGGACTTGAATGGATTGTGGCATTTTGCCGCGGACCGGCCGGGTCTTGCGAGGGTTGCCTGCCGATTTCGACTTGATGCTTTTGCGGCTTTCCGATTCCGGGTATTTTTGTAAGAGGAAATTGGTCTGCCTGTACCGGTTTCATGGTGCGGGGTGTATTTCCTCATATAAAAGAGGGCGTCTGCCTTCACGGTTCGCTGAGAAATGATAACTATGAACTTCAAAATAAAAGCCTCCCGGCCCCTATGGACCGAGAGGTTGATTTCAATTATTTCTTTCCGATTCTTCTTGCTTTATAGGCTTTCAGCTTGGCATCGCGGATTTCCAGATGGGAGAAGTATTTCTTTGTTTCTTCCACGATGATTCCGGAGAGTCCGAGGAGGGCGATGAGGTTCGGGATGGCCATGAGGCCATTTACAATATCTGCCAGGGCCCAAATGGCTTCGAGTTTGATGAAGACTGCAGAGGCCAGGATGATGATGTAACCGATGCGGTACAGTTTAATGGTTTTCGTACCGAAGAGATATGCCCAGCACCGTTCGCCATAATAGTTCCAGCCGATGATGGTGGTGAAAGCAAAAAGGGTCAGGGAAATGGTAAGGATGTATGGCGCCATCCGGCCATAGCTGGTGGCAAAGGCGGACTGGGTCATGGCTGCGCCGTTTTCCGGTCCCATCCATACGCCGGATACGATAATGGTGAGTCCGGTCAGGGTGCAGATAATAATGGTATCGATGAAAGTACCGGTCATGGAAATGAGTCCCTGTTCGGCGGGCCATTTTGTTTTGGCTGCTGCGGCAACAATTGGCGCAGAACCAAGGCCGGATTCATTGGAGTAAAGTCCTCTGGCGATACCGCTCCGGAGAGTCAGCATGATGGTGGCTCCTGCAAATCCGCCCACGGCCGCAGTCCCATTAAAGGCTCCTTCAATGACTTCTCCTATGGCTCTCGGGAGTTCTCCTGCATTCATTCCAAGGAAAATGACGGTGAGGACAAAGTAAATTACTGCCATGGCCGGAACGATTTTGGAAGCCGTATTGGAAATAGACTGGAGCCCTCCGAAAGTGATGATGGCTACCAGAATAGTAATGATGGCGCAGGTAATATAGGTGGAAACGCCAAATCCTGCATAGACGGAGGAAATAATGGCATTCATCTGGGTCGTAGTCCCGCTTCCCAGCATAGCTGTCATGACGCCGAAAAGGGAGAAAGCCACAGCCAGAGGTTTCCATTTTTTCCAAGGCCCATTTCGATGTAGTACATAGGACCGCCGGAAATATTTCCATTGGCATCGACGTCACGGAATTTGACGGCAAGGCACCCTTCCGCATATTTCGTAGCCATGCCGAAAAAGGCAGCGAGCCACATCCAGAAAAGGGCTCCGGGGCCCCCGAGTTTGATGGCCGTCGCCACGCCTACAATATTTCCTGTACCAACAGTCGCCGCAAGGGCCGTACAAAGGGCTTTGAAGGAATCGATATCCCCTTCCCCCTTGTTCCGGGCAAAGAAAATGAGTTTCAGCGCCCGGGGAAGTTTCATGACCTGCAGGAAGCCCAGACGGATGGAGAGATAAACGCCGGTCCCCACCAGCAGCACCAGGAGCCAGGGACCCCAGACAATGCTGTCGATCTGATTCAATACATCTGTTAACATGTGAATTCCTCCCGTTTTCGAAGATTTTCCTTCCCCCCGGAAGAAAATCCTTCCCATCTTTCAATAAAAACCGCCGGCCCTGAAGAAATAAAAACAGAGCCGGCGGTGATCCACCAGCTCTGTCCTTTTGCCTGAGAGATTTCGACTTTCGTCTTGTCACCTTCGGCGCCCGATTTCGGGGCTCTCCAGAGATCTGTCGGCATACAGTTTCGTGTTCATGGAACGCCTGATAGTGTTACTCCTTCGGCAGACTTTCGTCTTTTTCCGTATGCGTCATCCAGCGTGATTCAATTGATATGGCTATTATACACAAATCAATTGAAATATACAATAGTATTTTTTACTTGTTCTAAAATCGTATGCCTGATTTATTATTTCCTGTAGAAAGGCGGCCTTATTCCTTATCCTTTTCAGTCGCATTGATAGCTACAGCTACGGCAGCATCACCGGTGATATTAAGGCAGGTACGGAACATATCGAGGACTCTGTCGATTCCGGCAACCAGGGCCAGACCTTCCATCGGAAGTCCGACGGACTGGAGAACCATGGCCAGCATAATGAGGCCGCCTCCCGGGACGCCTGCCGTACCGATGGAGGCAAGAGTACCGGTCAGGATGATCATCATCATCTGATCCATGGTGAGCGGGATGCCATAGACGTTGGCAATGAAGAGAGAGCAGATACCCATGTAAAGGGCCGTGCCGTCCATATTGATGGTAGCCCCCAAAGGAAGTACGAAAGATGCGATATCCCGGCGTACGCCCAGCTTGGTCTGCACATTTTTCATATTGACCGGCAGGGTACCTGCGGAAGAGCAGGTAGTGAAAGCGATGGCCATGGCTTCCGACATGCCCCGGAAGAAAGTCAGGGGGCTCATACGAGCAGCAATTCCGGCAATGGATGAATAAATGCAGACGGCATGAATGACGCTCCCCACAGCCATACAGATGATGACGGAAATGAGGGGCAGAAGGACTTTCGGTCCATTCTGGACGACCACGGGCATGAGGAGGCAGAAAACACCGAGGGGGGCAATCTTCATGATCATTCCGATGATGCGATAGCAGACTTCTGCGGAAGCGTCAAAGAAACCGATGAGGATATCCGCTTTCTTGCCGCCCAGGGAAATGATGCCGGCCCCAACGAAGAGAGCAAAGATGATAATCGGCAGGATGTCCGCCTTGGCCATGGAAGCAATCGGATTCGACGGGATCATATTGAGGAAAACCTGCATGATCGTAGGTGCTTCTTTCACTTTAGGAGCAGCTGCCGTCGGAAGAGCCATCCCGATTCCGGGCTGAACGATTCCTGCCACCACAAATCCGATGGCAATGGCGATAGCCGTAGTAACGAGATAAACAGCCAGAGTCTTCACCCCGATGCGGCCCAGTTTTTTCATATCCCCCATGGAAGTCATGCCGACCACCAGGGAACAGAAAACGACCGGGACGATCATCATTTTGATGAGACTGATAAACATGGAGCCAATCGGGGCAATCCAGGTCTTCACAGGTCCCACGGACCCATCTCCCAATAGAAGCCCTACGATGACGGAGAGCACCAGGGACAGGAATATTTGTACAGAAAGATTCATACCATCTCCCCCTTTCTAATTTTGCCTTTATTATAGTGAAATGTATGCAGATTGACCAATAGAATTATGAAATGATTCATGCTTTCATATATAACTATGAATTAAATAATTTATAATTCATATGGGTTATAGTCTGTAAATTATAATTTATGGAATATATAGTTTTTACGAACTGTTGGCAGACAGCATACAAAGCGGGGCCGCAGAAACCGGCATGGCATAAAAAGGGAAGGGGCGTGTATAAAAAGACCCGCCATCCAAAGATGCGGGTCTCTTTGACTGATCACTTGATCATTTCTGTCAATTCAAAAGATGGTGCAGTGATTATACTCCCATCCCACGGAAATCATGACGAAGGGGCATCGTTTTTATTTCTTCAGTCTCTGTTCCCTCTCAAAAGTGAACGCTTCCTCCCGGATCACCGGAGCCAGCATGAGGAGGGAAATGAGATTGGGGATGGCCATGAGGGCATTGGCGATATCCGAAAGGTTCCACACGAAATCAAGGGACATGGTGGCACCGGCAAAGACAATGATGGAAAAAACAGACCGATATATAATGTTATATTTATAAGTTCCCAGAAGATATTCCCAGGCCTTTTCCCCATTGTATTCCCAGCCCAGGATGGTGGAGTAGGCAAAAAGGATGATGCCGATGGTGACGATGGATTGTCCCATGTGTCCCAGATGGGAAGAAAAAGCCGCCATGGTGAGGGAAACCCCGGTCAGCGGATTTCCGTCAGGACCTGCCATGCCCAGGACACCGGAAGAGGCAATGACAAGACCTGTAATGGAGCAGACTACGAGGGTATCGATGAAAGTACCGGTCATGGAAATATAACCCTGCCGCGCCGGTTCATCCGTAGCTGAAGCAGCCGCAGAAATAGCCGTAGAACCGAGCCCCGCTTCATTGGAAAAACAACCCCGGGAAATCCCGTAGCGCATGGCATTCATGACAGATACGGTCATAGTCCCCACCACTCCGCCGGAAACAGCAGAGGGATCAAAAGCCATCATGAAAATGAGGTAGAGTCCGTGAGGAATATTTCTATAGTTCAGGCAAAGACAGAGCAGTCCCGCGAAAATGTAAAAAATAGCCATGGCAGGAACGATGACGGAAGATACCCTGGAAATAGAAGTAATTCCTCCCACCACGATAATAATAGTCAGAATCATAAGGACTACCCCTGCTTCCGTGGGGTTTGCCCCAAAAGAGGATTCCAGAGCGGTGGTAATGGAATTGGCCTGGGCCATATTTCCAAGACCGAAGGAGGCGATGACCGTGAAAAAGGCAAAAAGGGTACCCATCACGAGACCCAGGGTATGATTTCTGATGCCGTTTTTCATGGTAAACATGGGTCCGCCCTTGATTTCCCCTTTCCCGTTCACTTCGCGGTACTTGAAAGCAAGGAGACATTCAGAGTAACGGGTGGAGAGACCAAAAAGGGCGGAAATCCACATCCATACCAGGGCTCCCGGACCGCCGGCAAACATGGCTGTCGCCACCCCCACAATATTTCCCGTACCAATCGTTCCCGCCAGAGCCGTCATAAGGGCGGCAAAAGGAGAAACATCGCCGGCCCCTTTCTTTTTCACAAAGGAGGGCTTCGAAAAAGCCTGCTTCAAAGCCGATGGCAGGTGCCGCCAGGGAAGGAAACGGAGAGTAAAAGTCAGATAAATCCCGGTCCCCACCAGAAGGCAGAGCATCAAAGGTCCCCAGATGACCCGGTCAATGGCATCCAGTCCGTTCAAAGCCGCCAGCTCCATGTCCTCACCTCCCCCTGAATCACATCGCGCTCATATCCCTTTTATTATACACGGTCTGGAAATATAAGAACAAGAAAAAAGGATACAGGCCCCCCTCAGCCGCTGATGTCAGCAAAAACCAACCCTGCAAGACCGCCTCCATCCGCAGGCTAAATCCCCCATCACGAAAACCCTCCCGGCCGAACTGCCTCTAACGCCCAAGTCCCTATCCGAAGGCAATTCCCCCATCACGACAACGCTCCCGGCCGATTTGCCTCTAACGCTCCAAGTCCCTATCCAAAGGCAAATTCCCCATCACGACAATGGTTCGAAGCCGAACTGCCTCAAACGCCCCAAGTCCCTATCCGCAGGCAATTTCCCCCATTCCGCCAATGGTTCAAAGCCTATTTGCCTCAAACGCTCCAAGTCCCTATCCGAAGGCAAATCCCGCATATTGCATACTTCCCCCTTACAGAGGCTTTACAAGTCTGATACAATATGAGTGTGTTCAATCAGTCCGGGACTGCCCGGCAGAGGAGCCATTATGGAAGAGGAAGAAATCAGGCGGATGGCGGAGCAGATGATCCGTGAAAATCCGAAGAAAAGGATCATCAGTTTTAAACTGGGTGATGAAAAATACTGGATTAAGAGAAAGCTTTCAAACGGAAGAAACCAGCTGGTGAAATATTCCGTGGAGAAGGAATTTTATTATGAAATAGCCCGCATGACCATCGCGGGGCAGGCCCATCCGGAACTGATTGCCCCCATCGAAGTGTTGACTTCGGACTACATGGTCACAAAAGACGGCGGCCCTACCCTGAAAAAGTGGCTGGATTCCAGGGAAACGGAGTGGGAAAAAGAGAATCTTCTCGAAGAGACAGGACAGGCCCTGGCCTCCCTTCATGCCTCCGGCATCGTCCATGGCCGCCCGGCCCTTCGGGATATCACCTGGAAAGACGGAAAACTGACCTTTCTGGACTGGGAGAACCGGCTTTACTCACAAGATAAAGAAGAACAGAAAGCCATCGATTTCCTCCTTCTCATGCAGGGAGTCTACCGGGAAAACTATGACGAAGAAAAAGACCGTATCCGTGCCCTCATGAGAGGATACAAGGAAAATGGCGGGGAAGAAACGATCGAAGAAGCCCGCCGTTTCCTCAAAAAACACAGCCTCATCGGCTGGCTTACCCAAAAACTCTCCCCCTTCCGTATGAAAGATATCGATTCAGTGAGGAAACTGTATGACCTCCTGGGATAAGGCTGATTCTTATCCCGAAGTGATTGAAAATCCGGGCCGGTTCCGCAGGGAACCGGCTCTTTTCAATGGGAAAGGGGACAGTAAAAATACCGGAGCCCCCGGTTTCCGGTCGGATTGCTTCAAATCCCTGCAATCCCGCAGGTCCCGGCCCGTCTCCGGCAGAAATATTTCCATTCATTAAGCCCAGAGCGGAAGGCCGATCCCTGAGCAAGTCAGCCGTTCAGTCGTACTGCCGCTCACGCTTCATTCTTATCCCCGGGCCGGATTCTGCCACGCGGGAATGTCACCCGGCAGAAAAACTGCTGCACTGTCAGGTCTTTATCCTCAGACAAAATTCCCCATGACGATCACGGTTCGCTCCGGAGCGCATCAAAAGCTCCGGGCCTCTGTCGTCAGGCGATATTACGGCCGCGATATAGGTCCGGATCAGGAAGCCGCAGCGTCTCAAACCAATATTGGCAGGCCAATTCCCGGTCCATGACAGGAAATCAATTTATTTTCCCCCTTGCCCGAAATCCCGTCGCAATTTATACTTAAATTGATAGTATATCGGCAAAATCTGCTGTTTTGGGGAGGATACCATGCTTCTGTGGCAGGAAGAAAGGGAAAAGTTCTACGACTGGTGGAGGGAGAATACCGCAAGGGAAATCGCCTTCTACTTTTTGAGTGCTTTCATCCTCATGGTCTTCATTCTGCTCTATTATCGCTACCTGGGCATACGGGGGCATGACAACTGGTCCCGGTTCGGACGGAATGCCGTAGAATGCCTGATCCTCATCTTCCTCACGGAACTGACCACGGGGAAGAGTCTCCTGCATCCTTTCTGGCGCATCGGATATCTGCCTTTCTTTGGCTGGACCCTCATATTTCCATACGTCCTGATTCATGCGCGGAATGGCATTTCCGCAGCCCGGCTGAATCACCTTTCCCCTTATTTCCTGACCTCCGTAGCCTCACTGCTTTTCATCTTCTTTGTCATGAATGTCATCAGCAAAGTGGTGGTAGGGCGGAAACTGGCCGCCTTCATCTGTCTCATCCCCATCGCGTTTTTCTCTTTTAATGCCTTCATCTTCCTTACCCATTACACCTACATGGGCATCATGATGAGCCCCAGGGAAATGTTCTTTGCCATCTATGATCCCATCCGCTGGTTCAACAGGATTGTGCTGCCCCATATCGGAGGCTTCCGTCTGACCCTGATGGGAATGGGCATAGTGGCCTACCTCGTTTTTTATTACCACTGGATTTATGAAAGCGCTTACAGCCTGAATGACCACTGGGTAAGGAAATCAAAGACTTACTCCCTCATCCACCGGATTCTGCAGTTTCTCGTTTTTATCGGCTGTGCCTGGCTTCTGATCCGCTGGGTCAGTGAATGTTTCCCCCTCCATGATTATGAGATTATCAGCCGGTATGAGAGTTATATCGATTTCATAAACAGTACGAGATTCTGAAAGAAATGATCCGTTACAGGTAAAACCGTCTCTCAAAAAAGAGGCGGTTTTTTATATGTCAATTCATATGATTTTTATGTTTCACCTGCAGGATAGTCTGTTTTTCCTGCAGGTGGGCTCTTTAATACACATTTTTATTTCCAGATATATAATATATGAAATATGGATATTTAACATTTAATAGATTTAGAAATATAATTAGATTTCAGCTGCTGTGGCTGTAAGGCGTCGGGAAGGATTCCTCATGCGTACCTTGAAAGGTTTTCTGCTCAGCCAGACGGTATCAGGAATTTTTCACATCCCCGTCCGCGGTGCCTTCAGATTTTTTGCGCCGCACTTCTCTGATCCCTGACCCCTTTTTGTTTGACATCGTTTTCATGTCCCCTGTGCCCGGCTCCCTTGATTTTATTTATAGAAAGGACTTTCAGCTTTGACTAAAATCAATACGAATTCTTTAACGCTTCGCGAGAAAATGAAGCTTATCCTGGATACAGGGCAGCTGATGATGGAAAACGGTTCCTCCACGAAAAGAGTGGTCCGGGATATGCTTCGTACTGCGGCATACCTGGGCATCTACTGGCAGGATGTGCTTATCCATACCACCTATTCCACCATCATGATCAATGTGACCGATGGAGAACATGACTATACCATGTTCCGGAAATGTTTCCGCCATGGAGTGAATATGGAAACAGTCCTGAAAACGAGCCGTATGAGCTGGTCTGCCCTGGCCAACCGGATTCCTCCTGAAACCTTTTCAGGCAGCCTGGATTACCTGGTCCGTCACAGTGATGAAAGGCTTTACCCGGAATGGATCGTAATCATTGCCATCGGTCTGGCGTCGGCCGCTTTCTGCACTATTTTCGGCGGCAATTTCTATGATGGTTTTTATACCACACTGGCAGCCATGACGGGAGCTATTATAAAGTGGGGATGCACAAAGCTGGAAATGAATGGCTATATCGTCATTGCCGCTTCTGCCTTTGCTTCCACTCTGGCAGCATTTTTCTCCACATTCCTTCCGGGACACCATTCCACATTTCTTCCCATGGCCGCCTGCGCATTGACCCTGGTGCCGGGCGTCCCTCTGATTAATGCAGTCGATGATTTCCTGAATAATTACCTGATTTACGGCATGTGCCGAATCACCCATACCCTTCTCATCCTTCTGGCTATGACTATGGGAATTGCAGGAGCTGTCGCTATTACCGATGTCCCCAGTTTCACGGAAGTCCCAGTATCTCCGGAAAGTCTCTATATAGCCCAGGCCCTGGCCGCAGCACTTGGTTCCGCCTGTTTCTCCATTCTTTTCAATGTACCGAAACGGTATATTTTTCTCGCCTGCCTGGGCGCCGTCATCACGGTAGATGCCAGGAATCTCCTCATGGTGGAATACCATATGTCCATGGCAGGAGCTTCCTTCTTCGGTGCAGCTCTTCTTTCCCTTGTGTATTTCAGCATGTCCAGGTACCTTCATGCACCCATTTTCATCCTGAATATTCCCGCCATTATTCCCCTCATCCCGGGAGTCCTTTTATACCGCTTTCTTTTCGGTCTCATTAATATCCACAATATGGATCTCCTTTCTCTCCTCATGGCTATCCAGAGCGGAGTAGAAGCGATGTTGACTTTAATCGGCATTTCCGTAGGAGCCCTCCTTCCCGATGTCATCGGTCATCAGTACATAGACAGGAAACGGCGAAAATCCCTCCAGAAAGTCCTCGGAGGGAGAGGAATCGATGCCTCTCTCAAAGACGCCGCCAATCTGGACCGCGGGACCTGGCGGAATTGAATAATTGGCCGGAAACTATATGCAGAGTCTCATTCCACTTTTGGGAATTAACCTCATGACGACATGCCGCATTCAACTCAATTCTGATACTTTCGTGTCTCATGATTCGCGATTTGATCCCATTACGATCCCATTCACTTGAAACCAGTCCGGAAAATCACAATAGTATTCAAATCCTGTAAGGGCATTAATTTTATTTTAAATAGCTTATATACTAAAAAAGCGGTTTACTTAAATTCATTTGACTCAAATCAATTTAAGTAAACCGGCTTTTGTTTTGGAAATCCCACATAAAAATGACCTCCAGCCGCAGCAGCCTCCCGACCCCCGCATCCCGAACCCCGAAATCTCGCTAAAGGCAGAAACGGTCCATATCCATAACAGGGCTAAGTCCCGAATACCGATATAGTCTCAAACCGTAGTCCCTGACAGTGAAAGCACATAAAAATATCCCCTATCCTGCCGGAATTCAGAGGAGCAGGATAGGGGTTGTGGCTCACTACCGAAGTAGTGAGGGGGGACAACGATATGGAGGGGTTGGAGACTTCATCCCGGGCTTCCGGACATTGGTCCATCCGATTGACTGGAGGTATTAGCGGAAGGTGATCCGTCGAAATCTCTAACCCTGCGTTTTCCACGCGTTCAGTCAGTCACACCCGGACACATCCAACCGATGCGTCCCGATATAGAGTTTTAAGCATCTGCTTTGAATCAAGCTTTGGCATTTGCTTTGCTTTCTTTAGCTGCCAGTGCTTTTTCAGCTTTTTCTTTTTCAAGAACAACCTGGAATCTTTCCACTTCTTCCTTGATCACAGGAGCAAGGATGAGCAGGGAGATCAGGTTCGGAATTGCCATCAGAGCGTTTGCAATATCGGAGAGGTTCCAAACCAGGTCGAGGGTCTGGGTAGCGCCGACATAAACAACCAGGGAGAAGGCAACTCTGTAAATCATATTGTACTTATGGGTGCCGAAGAGGTATTCCCATGCTTTTTCACCGTGATATTCCCAGCCGAGGATGGTGGAGAATGCGAAGAGGATGATGCCGATACCTACAAGATACTGACCAACTACGCCAAGTTCAGTGGAGAAAGCTGCCATGGTGAGGGCGATACCTTTCAGAGGCTTGCCGTCAGCACCTACAGTGCCGAGGACGCCGGATGCTGCAATGGTAATACCGGTGATGGAGCAGACAACGATGGTATCCCAGAAAGTACCGGTCATATTGATATAGCCCTGACGAACCGGGTCATCAGTGGTAGCTGCGGCTGCAGTGATTGCGGCAGAACCCAGGCCGGCTTCATTGGAGAAGCAGCCACGGGCAACGCCGTAACGCATAGCATTCATAACGGAAACTGTGATAGTACCAAGTACGCCGCCGCCAATTGCCTGCGGATCAAATGCCATGGTGAAGATCAGGTAGAGGCCGTGCGGTACATTCTGGATATTCATAACGATGCAGATGAGGCCTGCAATGATGTAGAAGACTGCCATGCCCGGAACGACTACAGAAGAAACTTTGGAAATAGTCTTAATACCACCGACGATGATGATAAGAGAAAGAACGGTGAGAACAACGCCGCAGATTTCTTCAGGAGTACCCCAGAGGGTCTTGACTGCACCGACAATGGAGTTTGCCTGGGTCATGTTGCCGATACCGAAGGAAGCGATTACTGCGAAGAGTGCGAAGAGGAAGCCCATGACAGCGCCAAGAGTCTTATTCTTGAAAGCGTTCTTCATAGTGAACATCGGGCCGCCTTTCATTTCGCCCTTTGCGTTCACTTCACGGTATTTAATAGCCAGCATACATTCGGCGAATTTGGAAGTAAGTCCGAAGCATGCGGAAATCCACATCCATACCAGGGCGCCCGGGCCGCCGGAGAACATTGCCGTTGCGACACCAACGATATTGCCGGTACCGATGGTTGCTGCCAGAGCGGTGCACAGTGCGGAGAATGGAGAAACATCGCCGGTACCACGCTTGGTGGTGCGGGCTTCTTTAGAAAGTACGCTTGAGATAGCGTACGGTAAGTTGCGCCATGTTCTGAATTTCAGATAAAATGTGAGGAATGCCCCTGTACCTACGAGGAGTACCAGCATTACCGGCCCCCACACAAAGCTGTCAATCTCGTTGACAACTGCATTGATTGCTGCCATGTCCATAATAAATATCCCCCTTATTTTCCCCGTAATTTCTATCCTACAAAAAAACCGCCGCACTCAGGCTTTCTTTTCTAAGGAAATACTGAGGCTGGCGGTTCATGTATGTATGCATCCATGCATATCGGGTGTTACCCTTTGCCAGCCCTGTCCTTTTGCCTGAGAGATTCGAGATTTCTACGGGTATGAAATCTCTTAACACCTTCGGCGCCCGCCTTTCGCGGGACTCTCCAGAGTTGTGTCCGTACGCAGTTTCGTGTCCATTCTGGACGCCTGATAGTGTTACTCCTTCGGCAGCGGCTTTCGCCGTCATTTTTCAGCGTACATCAACCACATATTCTGTTGCTGCTTTTCCGATGACCTCCGGGAACAGATCTGAATTCCCCCTTCGGACATCTGCCGTGCAGTGACGGCTATATTCACGGGCTGCCGCCCGATCCTATACTATGTTATTATTCTCCCTTTTTAAAAGTAGGGCCTCCGCTCCGGGAGCTATTTTCTGGGGATAACTCCCGGAGCCCGGCAGACCCTGAAGAATCAGTTTAGGAGGGCTTCTTCATCAGGGTGCCCTGCGCCGGATGGGGTGTCATATTAATCCGGAAAGGAGGAAAATGGGAAAAACCCCGCTTCCCGGAAATAATATGTAAGTGTATGCCCTGATTGAAGCCCTCTCTATTTCTTTAATCTGAAATTTCGGACTTTGCTTCCTTTGCCGGATCTGCATCTACGTATTCTTCGTAGTCTTTGCCGGTAGCCAGGTGATCGAAATATTTCTGTGTTTCACGAACCACCACGCCGGAGAGTGCCAGCAAGGCAATCAGGTTAGGTATAGCCATGAGTCCGTTGACGATATCCGCCAGAACCCAGATGGCTTCGAGTTTCAGGAATGCGCCGCTTGCGACGAGGATGATGAAGACGATTCTGTAAGGAAGAATTCCTTTGGTGCCGCAGAGGTAAATCATGCACCTTTCACCGTAGTAGTTCCATCCGAGGATGGTGGTGAAAGCGAAGAGCACCAGACCGATCATCAGCATATAGCCGCCGAATGCGGGGAATGCATCTTTGAAAGCTGCATTGGTAAGAGCTGCGCCGTTCAGGCCGTTCAGCCATTCGCCGGATACGACGATGGTCAGACCTGTCAGCGTACAAATGATGATGGTATCAATGAAGGTACCGGTCATGGAAATCAGACCCTGTTCAGCAGGCCACTTGGTCTTTGCTGCGGCTGCTACGATCGGGGCACTGCCAAGGCCGGATTCATTGGAGAAAACGCCTCTTGCGATACCGCTTCTCATAGCCAGCATTACCGTGGATCCGAGGAAACCGCCGGCAGTAGCTGTGCCTGTGAATGCATTGGAAATAATGGTTTCAACAGCAGCAGGAATCTGATCTGCAAAATAGATAAGTACACCAACTGTAGAAATGAAGTAAATCACAGCCATAGCCGGAACGATTTTCGAAGCGGCAGCTGCAATGGACTGAAGACCTCCGAGAGTGATAGCTGCGACCAGGATGGTGAGGATCGCACAGGTCCAAATGGGATCCAGGCCTGTCGTCATCTTTGTGATATCCACAATGGAATTCACCTGGGCGAAGGTTCCGATACCGAAGTAAGCAACCAGTACGCCGAAGATGGCGAAAAGTGTGCCCAGCCATTTGTACTTCGGACCCATACCGTTTTTGATGTAGAACATCGGACCACCGGCGATTTCGCCTTTGTCGTCCACTTCACGGTACTTGACGGCCAGAAGACCTTCCGCATATTTCGTAGCCATTCCGAAGAATGCGGCCATCCACATCCAGAAGATGGCTCCCGGACCACCCGCTGCGATGGCTGTCGCCACGCCTACGATATTTCCGGTCCCTACGGTTGCAGAAAGGGCTGTGCAGAGAGCCTTGAAAGAATCAATATCACCGCTTCCCGCATTCTGTGCCTTGAAGATCAGTGCCAGAGCCTTCGGCAGTTTGAAAACCTGCAGAAGCTTCAGCCTGAAGGTGAGGAGAATGCCTGTCCCTACGAGAAGGACCAGGAGCGGCGGCCCCCAGATAAAACTATCAACCGAATTCAGCAAATCCATGTAATTCAAATCCATTTTTGTACAACGCCCTCCGAAAAATATAGTCACAAAAAAGCCGGCCCATCATAAAAAATTACTCTGGAAGCCGGCATTGTCTACCTTTAACGGACACATTCAGTGTGACGTTGCTTTCTCTGTCCTTTTGCCTGAGAGATTGGGAAATAAATTCCTTCCTTACACCTTCGGCGCTCTATTTGTAGAGACTCTCCAGAGTGTGTCCATTTGCGGTACCTGTCTTTCGACGCCTGAGAGTGTTGCTCCTTCGGCAAACCAGTGGTTTTCTCCCACAAATTTCATCCACCAATATGAATTTGATGCTTGAATTATAGGTCTTGTTTTTCAGAAATGCAATAGTAAAACGCGATATTTAATCTTTTTCTAATGTTATGGCTTTAGAGACGTAAAGGAAATACAAGATATTGCGTATCATGGAATCGGGAAGGGGTAGAGGCATAGGAGATATTCGTTGTTCGTTCTTCGTTCTTCGTTCTTCGTTGTTCGTGGTCCGTGGTTCGTGGTCCGTGGTCCGGAAGCGGAGTTGGAAATCAGATATTGTGCAGCAGAGAGACGGGAAGGGATAGAGGCATGTGAGATATTCGTTCTTCGTTCTTCGTTCTTCGTTGTTCGTGATCCGCGGTCCGTTTTTCATTGTTCGTTGTTAAGGCAGGGTTCTGTGCAGTCAGTGACTCTACACTTACGACATGCACCTGCATTCCCGACCTCGCTTGAAAATGCATCATCAGACGAGGGACCAGGCGTATTCCCGGCCGCGCGTGTAGTACCGATTGTCTCAAACCATTTTTATTGTGCCTGGGTCTCAATCCCAAATTTCCAATTCCTTCCTGCTGTACGGGCTTTTCAAACCTGCCTGTGCAGAATCCCCATAAATAATTGGCGGCAATCAGGCCGCCACCACCCCGACAGTCCCGAGACTCCCGAAATAATTCCCGAAATTCCCGTTTCAAAAGCATTCCAATTCATTATGGTTTTCAGGTAGAAATTGACAAATGAGGATAAACAGTCTATACCATAAGATAAAGCATATAAAGGAGTTTTACTATGGATACAATTCTTGCAATGGGTCTCCTCATTCCATTTCTGGGGACCAGCCTGGGGGCGGCCACCTGCCTCTTTATGTCCGGCGAACTTCACCGGGAGGTGCAGCGGGCCCTGACGGGTTTTGCGGCAGGAGTCATGGTAGCCGCTTCCATCTGGTCATTACTGATTCCGGCACTGGAGGAATCGGAGCCTTTGGGAAAAATGGCTTTCCTGCCTTCTGCCATCGGTTTTGCCCTGGGCATGGCTTTCCTCCTTTTCCTGGACCATGTGATTCCTCATCTTCACATGGGCGCCCATGATCCGGAAGGTCCGAAAAGTCATTTAGCCCGGACAACGATGCTTGTCCTGGCAGTCACTCTCCATAACATTCCGGAAGGCATGGCAGTCGGAGTCGTTTTAGCCGGTTTTGCTTCCGGTCACGGAGATATTACCCTGGCTTCCGCCATGGCCCTTTCCATCGGCATCGCCATCCAGAATTTCCCGGAAGGAGCCATTATTTCCCTGCCTCTCCGGTCGGCCGGTGAATCCAGAACGAAATCTTTTGTCATGGGTGTTCTCTCAGGTGCTGTAGAACCTGTCGGGGGAGTGATTACCATCCTTTTGACTGCCCTCATCGTACCTCTTATGCCATATCTTTTATCCCTTGCCGCCGGAGCCATGATGTATGTGGTAGTAGAAGAATTGATTCCGGAAATGTCCGAGGAACCTCATTCAAATGTAGGCACTATTGCCTATGCCGTCGGATTTATCATTATGATGACTCTGGATGTGGCATTGGGGTAATCACAGCAGCAAGCAAAAAGCCCGCTCGGAAAGCGGGCTTTTCTGATAGGAAATTAAGAAATTGTCAACCTTTATCCTCCGGCTGACGGACATGGATTCCGGTCATCGGAAATCAGAGAAATGGCAATTTCCTGATTTGAAAGTCCTTTTATCATGACAGCGATTGACCTGCCTGAATCCATGAATGATGACCTCATATCGCACTTCACATATTCACAAAACTGTGAATAACATTCTTGTGAATCGCTGTGATTAAATTTCTTTGTCAATATCGTGTAAATTTCATTCTTCGAACAGGAGTTTTTCACAAGAATTCACAGGGTTGGTCACAATTGGGTGAATAATCGGATGGAATACCATTTTTCAGCAGCTGAATTAAAAAGCTCCCGGTTCGCAATATTCACTTACAATTTATTTCCCACTGAAAAAGCCGGAGAATCAACTTCTCCGGGTAAACATCAATGAATCAACCCCGCCCGCCTGGCTAAAAATCCTCCAGGCTGCGCACAGGGCTGACTTCCCGTTACCGCACGCCGGACAGGAATCCTCCAGGCCACGTTCAGGGCTGAATTCCCGTTCATTTCACAAATTCCCTTATATGGGCATTAATGACCGCAGCCATCAGTTTTTTGGCCCGTACGTCTCCGTGTAATCCATCCAGAGCATAGTCCACGGGCATGGGTTTCGTTTCATCGAAGGCGGAAGCGATATCGATATGGGACCGGGTACGGATCCAGGCATTGACTTTTGCGAGGGCTTCCTGCCAGTTTCCTTCGGTGGGTTCCTGAAAGGTTTTCTCTATACTTGCCGGATTGATAGGAGGCAGGGTGAGAAGGATGGGGACGATGCCATGGTTTCTGCATTTCTGCTCGATGGCGGAAAGGTTTCCAATCACTTCTTCCGCCGGAACCCCTCCGCGAAGGCTGTTTGTGCCTCCCAGGATGAGCAGGTATTTCAGATGGAAGGGAAGGACATCCCGTTCAAACCGTTCCACCATGGTTTCCGAAGTATCCCCGGAATTGGAAAGGTTGATGGTATCGAAATCCAGATAGTACCCGTAACTGTAGGCCAGATCGTTTGGTCCGTAGGAAACCCTTCCTCCGCCATGGGTGATGGAATCACCGAAAAGGCCGATGGTCCAGCCTTCCGTGGAAAGAGACCGTCTCTGGGGCAGGCTCCACTCACCCACGGGATTTCCATTTTCATCTTTTCCCCGGACCCGCCAGTACCAGGTGCCAAACCTTGGCGGTTCATCGTAGAAATCGGTATACGGGAAATCTCCGCCTCCTATATGGTATATGGAACGGGCCGTGCCGTTCACATTTTCCGGATAATCCGAAAGGACTTCGATTTCATAGGAGGAAATACCGGGATTTCCCACATAGGAATAGACCGGATACAGAAGGGTGCCCCCGCGGATATGGCTCACATCGTGCCGGGGAAGGGGCGCATTTCTGGGAATGATTTTCCCCGGCCCCTTCAAAGGTTTCATCGGGCTCACCGGGCCGATGGGATTGCCGTCGAAATCGAGAGGCCGGGCCTGCCAGCTCCAGTCATGGATCTTTTTCACATAAAATTCCGGCAGCAGCACGTCACTCATGTATACGGTCTGATGACGGACGGTACTGTGGAAAAAGTCACTGCTTGAAAGGGTGAGATCGTATTTCACTGCATCCCAGTTGGGGGTCCAGTGGAGATAAAGAAGGTCTGTGGCCCCGGCAGCTTCTGAAGCAAAGAGGGATAGAGCCAGGGGAATGAGTACTTTGGAAATCTTCATGATTGACTCCGTTTGTTTGAGACTTCTGTCAAATACAATGGCCTGAGTCTCTATCGGTATTCGGGAATTAGCCCTGTCCCGGACATGGACCGATAGAGACTTCATCGAGATTTCGGGGTGCGGGGTGCGGGGTGCGGGGTGCGGGGTGCGGGGTGCGGGGTGCGGGAAGGTGTCAGCGCTGATGCGCTGACAAATTTATATGGGGAATGTACACAGGCGAGGTTGAAAGAACGGTGGAGAACCCACCCGGCTTCGCTTCGCTCAGCCACCCTCCCAACTCTTGGTAATGGCACACACTTAAGGATTTACTCCTAAAAACAGACAATTACATAACCCCATTTTAGCGTATCCAGCAGGATACGCTTTTTAATTTATTAATTTTAAATTTTAATGCGCGGAAAGCTTGACACAATGGAAAAAATAT
>NZ_JAZASU010000018.1:0-24682 GCF_036343215.1 Dialister sp. | reverse complement strand
GCCACCGGGTGGGGATGGTGAGGCGGTACAGAAATCCAACATAATTACATACAATTTCATCCCAAACGGCGCCATTCAGAACAGAAATTTGTACATTCTTAAGTTGAAGTTTCTGTACATTCTTATCTTAACATTACCACCCATCCCCGGGGAGCTCCAGCGAAGCCGGTGAGGGGGAACTGCAGATTGTTAGACAATCAATCCCTGGCGAAATTGAAATTACGCAACTAAACAATCCCGGGTCAAATGACACCATCGAACAGCGGTAAGGCTCCCCTCGAGAGGGGAGCTGCCGAACGAAGTGAGGCTGAGGGGACGAATGTCCGCGCACTTTCGGTAAGCGTCGGCGCAAAGATACGCATCCGCGGGATAATCATTTACCAGACAAAGATTTTCGGATTGTCCTGATAATGATTGACCTCGATAAGAGTATTTACGTGCCCGTCGGGGATTCGTCCTTCCACCGCTTTCGCGGAGCCCTCCTTTCGAGGAGGGCCTCACAAAAACGGATTGTCTCATTTATCCCGAGTACGTTTTGTCAGTTAGTCTCATATGTGACGAATCCCCTGCGATCAGGCTTTCCCCGGGGAGTCATGCTTTCCGATTCGCCCATTTTCGACATGTACGATAGTACCCCCCTGCCTCGCTTCGCTCAGCTGCCCCCTGACCAGGGGGCCTGAAAGGGACGGGGATTTTTCGCATTTTAGAAAGGCTGATAATCCACACTATCAGCCTTTTCAGATACCCGTATTTTTTATTTCAGTCTCAAAAAAGCGGGAGATCCCGTTTTCCGGCTCCGGAAGGGTATGCTTTTCATCTGACGTTTCAGCGCCCGGACTCCCCGGTTTTCCTGCTCACACTCCTTCAGATCAAAAGACCTTTCCATAGAATAATTGATCTTCAAAAGTTCCACATAATGGCTCCAGCTGAATTTTACAGACAGTGTCTGCAAAATTCGGCCTTTTCGAGTGGAAATACCAGCTCAATCGCTCAGAAGCACTTCTTGCAGAGTTTCCCGCTGTTATTTTTCCCGGAACGGAAATCGCTGGGCGTTTTCCCGAAGACCACCATGTAGCGGCCGTCCCCATAATAAGTGACCTTGTAATGCTTGCCCTGCTCCGTGATCACAAACCCCAGATCCTCCAGAGACTGGCGGAGACGGCCCGTAAGCCCCGTGTAATTCTTCAGCAGCTTCTTTACCGCCGCATCCCTCCCTGCTCCCAGACCTTCATAGGGATTCTTCTGAAGGATATCGGAAATCACATCCCGCTTCCTCGACTGTTCCGGCATATTCTTCAATGCCTCCGAAAGAACTTCCAGCAGGAAATCCCGTATTTCCCCGGGATAAAAATCCTCCTCATCTCCCATGTAGAGCACCGGCTCGGAATCATGGGTCTCAAGCCTGCTGCGAAGTCCCTGATTTTCCGCCTGCAGCCTCTCATTCAGATGAGTCATATCCTCCAGCTTCTGCCGGAGCTCCTCCGCTTCCTCCTCATAAGACTGCCAGAGCTCCGAACTCTCATCAGCCTCCGCCCTCCGGGCCTCCCGCTGGGCCTTTGCCATATTTCTGAAAATATCATTATTTACACCCTGCCAGGTATAGAGAGGATCCAGAGTCAGGGAATTGCTGAAAAGCATGACCGATCGCACCACCCGGTTCAGGAGCTCTTCAGAACTCCCCGGATACTCCCGGTACCAGCACCTTTTATGGCCCAGAGACCTCCGCGGATAATAAATGCCAATCGAGCCGCCATACTCATTCTGATCATTCACCATCTGCCGGAGCGCGCGATTCGTAAACGTACTCTCCTGCATAAGCACATGGGCGATCCCCTTCAGCTTCGACGCCAGAAGACCCGCATTCACCGGCAGCCTTCCATCAAACTTTCTGGAAATATAAACCACCGGCAGCCGGTAATGGACCTTCCCATTCATCACATCCGCAATGAGCGGAAGATTCCCCTCATCGATGACCAAAGGCTTACGGTCAATCGGCAGCCCCTCATCATCCATCAGATACCCCCGCTCAATGAGAGACGTCAGGAAATGCGGCGTCGAAAATACCAGATCCGTAGCTGCCGCATCCTCCTCGAAACTCCGATCCAGCTGGATGGCCATCTTCCGGGACCCGAAATTCATCACATAATCCGTATCCCAGATCACCCCATTATCCTGCCGCTTCTCATACCGCGCCGCCAGGATCTGCCTCTCCTCATCCTCCCGGAACTCCAGCCATAAATCATCAGATCCGAACCGGATATTCCGCTCCCCCCGCCAGACCATGGGAGAAATCACATTATCCCCATGAGGACTCCTCTGATTCCACTCAATCACCAGACGGATGAAATCATCAGGAGTCAGCGAATCCTCGATATCCAGCAAAGTAGAAAACAAAAGCATAACAAACACCCCGCTATCGGAAAAGGAAAAAACAGACATCTTTGCCTTGATTGTACAACATTCATGGAGGTTTGTGGGGAAATAAAAAAAGCCCCCCACAGGAGCCTTTTTTATTTTGGAAATATTTAATCCTTGTCAGGATGAATTTTATTTTTAATCCTTTCAGCGTAATCGGCCATAGCAGCCATGTAATAGCCTAGAACAGCGAAATAAATTCGTCCCAAACTTTTGCTGATAATTGTCTGGTCAAGCCATCCATGAATATAAAAAGCTAAAACTATACAAAGTACAGCAATGCAAAGCAAGGGATCTCCCCTTTTCCCCATTATAATAACTGCACTAAATACACTGATGATAAAGGCATAATATCCGATAAGGCCTAAGAGACCTGTTGTGGACAAAAAGTATACAGACATATTGTGAGGATGTTTTTGATCTAATTCCCGGATACCTGCCGGTTTATACTTCCCATAATAATTTTCGAACCAGTTTCCCAGTCCAACACCTAACGATTTATGATCTTTCCACATTTCTACGCTTGCAATCCGCATCTGGATTCGTTCTCCGCCCATTTTGCCTCCGGCATTTAAACTTTCCTGACGGAGAAATAGAGCACTTCCAACAAATACCAGTACAAGGATAAGTAATCCTGCCATACCCTTCTTGACTTTAGCACTTACTTTTTCCATAGTAATCAATGCTGTAATAAATACTGCCAATGGGAGGCCAATAATCAAGGACAGGAATGCACCGCGAGAGAAAGTAAAATATAATGCGACGAATTGTACAATAGTGCACAGGCTTAAGAAAACCTTTGCCTTCAGGCATTTACTTTTCATCGTAAAATAAACAGTCATTGGTATAGTTGTAGTCAAAACAGTAGCAAAAACATTGGGATGAAAATGAGTACCATAAAGTCGATCAGTAATAGGTATATAACGTATATGAATATTCCAGATACCAATAATGCAGCTGGTTATGATTCCAATCGCAATGCCCCAGGGTATACCTGTATCCGCCGTATATTTTCTTCGTATCCACCATACCAAGAAAAAAGGAACACTAAAGTACATGTAATCAAAAGCAATTTTAATGCCTTTAGTGTTTCCCAATAATATTCCATCCAGAATTAAAGCACCATAAAACGCAATAATTCCTCCTATGATGATGAGGATTTCCTTTTGCCTTAGAACATAAGGATCATTTGATTTATAACAGCGGTAGATATCATAAATCAGAAAGAGGACAAACACCCCTATAATATATGAAAAATAGGGTTCCGGCCTTTTAGCAATTAAAGCAAAAAATATAAACCCTAATGTTAAATCCGGCAATCTACTCTTCAACAGAGCAAGCATTGCAAATCCCTCCGTCAAACACTGCTTTCAGCAGCTTAAAACCAATAAAGGCACGTGTTTTTATTATTATTTCATTCACGATTTATCTAATAATATTCCATTCCGAAACTCACTTCAAATCGTTGATAAAGCAGTAAGGTCTTTCCACAACGGGGAAGTGCTGATGCTGAAGGTATACATTGAAAAGCCGTTCAGACATGAACCCAAAGGTGCGGTTTTGGAATGAATCTTCTTTGGGAGGAACTTTTTCCTCTACAGCAAAAAGAATACCAAACAGCCAGCTGCAATAGTCATCAAACCGCTCCTTGCTCATGATAGACATATTGTAAGCAAAGATATGGTTCCCATTCATCACCTGATCCCAGTCTTTCAGGTATTCCGGATATTTATTCCCCAGCACATCATGCATGATTTCAAAATCTTCTTTGACATGGGCACGGCAATACTGCTCTCCGATAGTTTCATGATGGCTGTGCATCGGCATGGTTACAAATACTTTGCCTTCTCTAAGCGCATTTTCCACCCATGGTGAAACAGCAATTTCATCATAAGGAATGCTGTCATACCGGTATTTACGTTTCCAATGATCGAACAACCCCTTATGCAGTTTAAAATACCGGCGATAATGACAGAGACCCACATAGTCACTATGGGAATCATTTTTCCAGATCCAGTATAAAGCGGTCAATTCACTGTACCGGTTATTTTTCAGGGAAATGTTATCACCCGTATCATCCGTAACATCTGTAAAATGTGGATTTCTAGCTCCATTAACCTGAATCAGCTGAAAATGAGATGTTGGCTTAAAATCAAATTTCTTATGTGATGCTATATAAATAGTAAGATTAAAACTATCCCCTTGATTCACAATCAACCCTCCATATATCCTGACATTTTTACTTACGACCAGTTTTCCCCGGTTTCATTGAATTTGGTTTGATAGTTTCTGAAATAGATTTGCCCTTTAGCTGCTTCATGATTTCCCATTCATTTTTATCAGTCATAAAACAAACAATACTCTATGATACAGATTTACATTTCCGTATCCTTTTTATTTTACGGGACCAGATTATGCCGGAAACTCCATATTTCTTCCAAATTTTTAGAAACAAACGATGCCTCAATCCAAACCATGGATTATTATCTATATTTGATAAAGAATACATGGATTGGAAAATTTTGTCCTCAAATATGTCATTAAGGTACTTTCTGAAAATTTGTGCATCTACCTCATTAACGACATAGTGATCAATGATCCCTTTAAGCCGCCGGAATAACCAATACTGCAGATAGCAGCCTTCTTTTTCTGAAAGTAAACTATTTCCAAAAAGATTCATCTGCAACTCAATGACCTGATGCTCCTGCTCCCATAAATCAGGATTATATTTATGTACTGCCGAGGTTTCATAGGTCAGATAATGATATAAGTTTTTATTTATCGTCCGAATCCTGGAACAATGTCTTAAATAATCACACACAAATAGAGCATCTTCCCCCAATGAAATATTTTCGTCAAAAGAGAGGTTATATTCCTTTATGATGGATGCACGATACAGTTTATTCCAGCAGAAGTTAACATATTGTAATTTCAGATATTGAGATGGCTTTGAAAAGAAATCCCTCACATCTATAGAAGAGTCAATACAAGAAATCATTTTTTCAGCGACGCCGCAAATAATTACATCCGCATCTTCAATATTTTTTTCCAGAGAGGATAAGTAGTCATCTTCCAGATAATCATCTGAATCACAGAAAGCAATGTATTTCCCCGTTGCGTGTTGAATACCAGTATTTCTTGCCCTGCTGACCCCGCCATGTTTTTGCCTGATCAGCTTGAAATCGGGAATTTTATTTCGAAAGTTATCTAAAAACTTCCTATAATCGTCATTGCTGTCATCGTCGACCAATATAACCTCATAGTTGTCATATGTCTGCCGGCTGAGGCTTTCAAGACAATTCCTAAATCCTTCCAACGGCGGATTATGAACAGGTACAATGACACTTATTTTGTCCATGTTTTAAAATCTGCCCCCAAAAACCATTTCGATATCTCATCTCAATAGTAGTACGGTTACTCAATCGATGTGTAAACCAATTAATTTACATTTTACTCTACTCATTCATATAATGCGCGAATCACTCTTTATTTTGTTTCCAGATTTCATATGATGAGTGAGAAATCAAGCAATTTCGGTTTTATTATACAAGAAAGGGAAATCATATACCACCGCTCTGTCATTTTCCTTGAGAAATATTTTACACTAAGAGAATATGTCCCAGACTGATTTCCAGGGCCATGGAACACATGCGATGGTCCGGATGGGTATCAAAATCGACGCCGATAATGGTATCCGGAGAATACGCGAGAATCAGATTCTCCACATCTTTCAAGAAGCCATTTTTCGTATATTTCAGGTGATGGCCGAAATGAGCCATGCAGAATTCCGGTTTTCCACTGATTCCATAAGTTTCGCTGTGTCCATCTACCGTAAGGGGCGCTTCGGTTCCGTGAACGTAGGGGGATCAGGCTGCATCGAGTCCTCCGTCCGGATAACCAAGGATGATGATATCTTCTTCAGGCACTCCCAGTTCTTCCAGTGCTTTCTCGGCTTCCCTGATACGGGTTTCCGCCAGATAGCTTCTATCCCCATTGGTCGCAAAAACGACAATCCCCCGGAAGCCCTCTTTTCTGGCTCCGTAAATTGTAGCTCCGGCTACATTGATTTCATCATCTTCATGAGGAATAAAGACAAGAATCGTATTCCCCAGGAAAAATTTCCTGTAAGAAAAGGAAGAATCCGCGATGCTGCCTCCTAAAAGCCTGTTGTTCTACTGCTTTCTCGAGTTTCTGCTATTTCCTTCAACAGCTTTTCCCACTGATCGTATATATTTTTCGTCGTATAGTCTTTAATTACTTCTTTTCCCGCCTTGCCGTAAGCAAGTCGAAGATCCGCACTTACCATGAGTTTCCCTAAAGCTTTAGCGTAATCTTTCGGATGAGGAGCGGTCAGAAAGCCGGTCTCCCCATCGCGGATTAGATCGTTGACCCCGTGACACTCAGCAAGGCCTACGGTTGGTATGCCCATCATCATTGCCTCAGAAAGGTATAAGGGGAATCCTTCTTCATGACTGGCTATGGCATAAATCGTTCCTCGAGAGTAAACGTCTTCCCAGACATGATGTGTTTTCCCGAAGACTTTAATTTTATCATCCAGATTCATTTTATGAATTTCTTCTTCCACCTGCCTTGCATAGGCATTGCCGGTAGATCCCCATAGTTCCAGTTTCCAGTCAGGAAATCTAGGAGAAATTTCTTTAAAAGCGGATATTAGAAGTTTTTGATCTTTGTTTGTATTAAAGCTTCCCACGTTTATGATAATATGACTATTTTCACCTTTATAGAGAGGCATAGGGTCCGGCGTCTTTATGGCATTACCAATGACCCTGATATCGGTAGAAGGAAAATATTTACGAGCCGTCTTCATACCACTGGGAAGAAGAATTTGAATTGCCGCGCTCTTTCCACCTGCTTTCAGTTCCCTCCTTGACAATCTCGGAAACTGAATATCCGGATGTGAGTGAATCATGGTGATAACCGGTATCTGAGTTCCGGTACCGTCAATCACATAAGCTGTAGAAGGAATCGATGAAGAAAGAATGATGTCCGGATGGAGTTCATCAATCCATTTTTTTATAGCTTTCCCATATTGTTTTGTTTTATATGATGTATTGATTTCCTGTGCTTCCTGCTGACTGAACACTCTGGTCAGTTCACGGAGAACCCGCCAGGGTACAGGAAGTTTTTCAGATATGATTTTTTCCCCTCCCCGAAACAGTACATCATGTGTTTCAACATCTTTACGCAAAGGGAAATATGGCAGTCCTTCCCGGCCATCCCGGTAAAGAATCGTTACTTTATGCCCTCGGTTGGCCATATCATTAGCCATCTCACAGGTAATTCTTTCTACTCCCCCCGAAATTCCGGTCCAGTAGGAATTGAAATGAGCGATAACGATATGCATTTTTCTGATTACCTTCTCCATTGTTTAGAAAATTTTCTATTCCTGCCCATCGTTTCCGATTTCCTGTTTAATGAATCCGATACGCAGTCTCACATGTCAGGCTGTGGATCCTACCCCGACAGGATGCAGAAATATATTTTTAACCAGACTGAAATGAGGTATTTTTTGACTTTACAGCGAAGATTCGTTTTTCATCTTCATCAAGTTGCCAGAACTGACAGATTCCAAGATTCAGGAAACAGAATGCTCCCTGAAATTAAATCGTCAGTTCTCTATGATTTACCTTATTTTTTATTATACATGAAAGGATACCCATATACCATCCCCCTGTCATTTCGCCTGGCATAATGAAGGACATCCATATAAAAAAGAGGCCTCCCGGAGAAGGTCTCTTTTTGCCAGGTCAGGTTATGAGATGAGAAACATTGAAGAAGTGAATTTTCGATAATCTGAAATATGAATTGCTTCTATATTTACGCAAGTTATAAAATTTATGATTTCCTCAAAGCCGGATCATCCTGTACCCGATACATACCTGTCTTTGTCAATGCATTATCCAGTGTCAGGCTGTAGGCTGGGGAGGAAAGATCATACTTTGGTTCATAATCCGTATTTGGCGCATTCAGAATGCCGGACAAGGTATCGAAGACGAGATCGTTCGTGAAGGCTCTGTTTTCATGATGCTTCAGGCTGCCGGCCTTATCCGGATATCGTTTGAGATAATCAGAAGACAGGTAAATCACCAGAGGGACCCGGACCATGTCATAGGTAAAGCGTTGCCCACCGCTATGGAAATACGTCATATCTTCACCATGATCCGAGCAGTAAAGAAAGGCCTGGAGGCGAAGATTCTCTCTGGCATAAGAGAAAATGGTTTCAAGGACTTTATCCGTATAGGCAACGGAATTGTCATACTGATCTACTTTTTCAGTCATGGAAGTCCCGGGAATCAGTGGGAAATCTTCGGGTACCCTGTCCCGATAGCGATCATGACTTCCCATGAGGTGAATGACGATGAATTGATTTCCTTCCTTCGGTATTTCTTTCAGATATTTCATGATGTGCATATCGTCTTTGGCAGGCGGGCTGATCCGATGCATGCGGTCGGCCGATTTTTCGAGGGTGGAAATGACTCCGTCATCGGAAGCATCCTGATTGGTAATCCACCAGGTAGTATAGCCTGCGGCTTTTGCCACATCCATCAGGTTGAAAGCGTCAAGAATGGATTTCTGATTGTACTGGTTTGTCCCGGTCACATAGGCCGGCAGGGCGCCGGAGGTGTTTGGGAAATTGGAATAGGCCAGAGGATAGAAATAGAATCCTTTCTCCCCTTTCACAGAAGAAAGCCAGGGGGTAGTTTCCCGCGGATAAGATGGATTGAAAGCTTTCATATGGTCCCGGTTTTCGCTTTCCCCGATGACAAGGATGACAGAACCCGGCACCTGATGGGCCAGGGTTTCTTCCGGTTTCACATGAAGAGAGAAATTCTTCAGATTGGCCGCATGACTTTCGGAAATCTGCCGCATATTCCGGATGTGGATCCGGGCATCTCTGTATTCCATCACCGGGAAACTCCGCGGGATGAAATGGCCTGCAATGGCCAGGGCTCCCAGAATAACAATCACGGAAAGCACCTTCTGCCAGATTTTCTGCTTTTTTTCTTCCCGCTTCATTGCATGGATAGTGAGACGGGCCTGAAAAGACACAAAAAGAAGGAAAAGAACAATGAAAATTCCAAAAGTGGCAAAGCCAACATGGGACTGAATGTATTCAAAACTTTCCCTGGAATTGGAAAGAAGGGTAGCCACCATATCTTCCGTGGAAAATACGGTACCAAAAGATTTATAGAAACTCAGGTAACAGAAGGCTTCCCATGCGAGAATGGCGCTGTAAAGGATGGAAAAGGCACCGAAAATCCACCGTCCCCATCTCCAGTGACGCCCATGAAAGCAGGCAGCCGACAGAATGGCGAGACTGGCAAAGGAAATAAGGAAATAATTGCAGAGAGCTTCCGAATTGACAGTCCAGAAATCGGCAGCTTTCGTCATGACTCCTGTAAAAATGACCATCCAGAGAAGGCACACAGGCCAGCCGGGACGGAAATCCTTCTCCCATAATCCCTGTCCAAAGGCCATCTGTGCCAGGAAAAGGAGACTCCCAACCATGGCCGCACTGCGAATTCCAAACCTTGGATTTCCCAGATCCGTCACACCCAGTATGAACCAGGCACCATATACAATGCCGATGACCAATAGAGTAGAAATCAGGTATAAAGGAATACGCTTCAAAAAATTCATATAACCCCCGCTTTACCGATAAAAAACTTGTCAGCAGCCAGTATCATACGGATGCTGACAAACTACGGTAGACACAGCATAAACGGTCTCTTTACATGATTGAGATAAAATCCACAAATACGAGCATATTATACATGTTTATATTTTATGAATACAATAGCAAAATGAAAAACCGATGGGACCGCTCCCTCTTCCGGTCCTCTTTACAGGATACCGGAACAGATAATCTCACGCCTTACCTTTTCATGGACAATTCGAAAAGGAGTATTGAAATTTCAAAATGCTTTACCTTCACCCTGATCCCCAATTTTTTCAATTACCCCCGCCCTTTGAACGGACGAGTTGTAGAATGTGTACAAAAATCTCTCTTTAAAGCCATTTAGAAATATAGTTACCCGTCATGGCAGCCGACCTTTATATAAGAGAGGCAACCTTTTCCATATAATATTTAATCATTCTTTATAATGGCTGTCTATGCCAATGGCCCGCCATCCAATTTGATGTGGGCTGCCATCTTTGCTGATCGCTTTGGACTGATAATTTTTAATGGTCGAACACATGTTGGATTGTCTCTAAAAGCAAAAAATACCCCCAAAGGCAGCGGGATTCCCAATCCTGCTGCTTCTGGGGTATTGCCCGTCTCCGGGCTCCTCGATTCAGATTTTATTTTCCTTTTCCCTGGTACCATGTATCAGGAACCGTCCTTCTTGCCCCCGCTTTCTCTGAGATTGGCCGTGGCGGAGGCTTGCGGTCGAATTTTCAGTTCCTATATATAGTCGAAAAATGGCCATTTTATATCATTAGATCTTCGTTAAATCCGGTCATTGAAGCCAAGCGGTGCCCATGAATTTGCACCGCACCGCTTATAAAAATAAATATTACATACTTCAAATCTTGTTGATTTTATGGATAACAAAATAATATGTTCCCCGTTTTTCTTTTCTTATGAGTCCCTCGTCTACTCCTTTTTTCATTAAATTGGAGGCAGATTGTTCCGTAATTCCCATATACTCAGCTATATTTTTCCTGCTAAAGCTATAGTGTTCACCATAATTCGAAGCAAATCGTATAAACCGATCTGCTCTTTTATTCCCGAATATGTTATGAACCCTCTTTATAAAGGAATACATATCGCCCAAGTCAGGAACATCAGACACATTCTGCAGGATTTCCCGATGCAGTCTTCCACCCTGATCAGCAGCTTTTATCGAACTCGCCTCAGATTTATTTGGCAATGAAACACAAAACATATTATCATCGGAATAAAAATTGACTTTTAAACCTGTCCCTTCATAAGCCTCCAGGATACGACGTATACCGCTGCCCCGACGCTCCATGAAACGAAGCCTTCCGAAAATATCGGATATGACTTCATTCCTTCTCATTGAGGGCACTCTATATAAATCCAAATCCTGTATTCTGCTTCCATTAATCATTCCGCCGGGAGACATAATTTCCAATCGGTCATCAAACATGTCTACATGGACCTCTGACCCGATATTCTGGTAATCCCGATGCATTAACGCATTTACTAATGCTTCACGTACTGCCCGATTAGGATAATCACTTCGCTCTTCTCTCTGCATTCCACGAATTGTCCATGGATTTTTAGAATTATTTCGGACAAATGCTTCTGCGTCTTTAAGTAGTGAAATCAGACTTTGCTTTTCCAATACTTTATCATCCAGTGCATCTTCTCCAATTGTGCCTTTTGTTACTCCCTTCCAACGTGTACAAACCACTCTTGACTGATTCAATAACCCCTGATCGCACAAAAGCAGCCCGGCATTAGTAATTTTTCCATCGAGATTCAGCAGCTTCATTGACTGTAAATCTCTTGGAACTTCCAACGGGTTATCAACCATGCCATTATAAGTGGCCTGGAAGAGTGTAAAGCTGACATCCTTTAATTGATATCCGGAAGGAAGCATATCAAAGGTTTTGTTCATTCCCCTTAAAATCAAGTGGTTAATTTCAATAGCAGTTGCGGGTTCAGATCGATCACCTCGTCTGACGTATACCATTTTTGATTTATCCTGAATGTAGTAGTAAGGGTAATTGGGGCCATTAAAAATCTTTAATTCCAGACAGCCTTTATTTCCCTCACACTGCAAATCATGAAGTTCGTACTGAACAGCCGGTTCTATACGTGCAGATATGAGCTCAGAAATTTTTGATGTCACATGCTGCAAATTCTGAAGTCCTACAATTTCATGATCTGCATCCCGAACGCCAAATATAATGCTTCCACCTCGTGTATTAGCAAAAGCTGAAACGGATTTTAACCAGCTATGCGGCCTATTCTCTTCAAATCTTTCCTTATAATCCAGATTGGTATCCTCTACCTTTTCTAACCTGTTAGCCATTACCCTCACTTCCTTTGAATGATTATTAAACAGGGTGCCATATCAAAATGTGAGTTTCATCCCCAAAATGTGAGTTTCTCAATATAAATCACATCAATTTGGTCATATTTTACTCTGTATTCGACACTCAAAACAGTTAAATTCCATATTATCAACTCTGGTATAGTCACATTTCCAAAAAGAAAGTCACATTCTCTTCAGCTATTTTTCAATAAAATCAACTCTCATAGAAATTATACTATTTATTCTCCCCTGATGACTATATTTTTAACTCAGAAATATAAACATATCCATCCGGCATTCATAAAAACTTCACCGCCCGTAAATCAGAGAAGCTTCGGGTGCTGCATGATGTGTTCCGTCCCCTTTCGCCGGATATAATTCACAATCGTATCGGATCGTTTCAAATCAAAACCTGCAGCACTTTACATTCATGCCGCCCCGACCCTGATTCCCAGTCAAAACTCCCCGCTAAAAAGCCTCCCAACCCCTGCGGGCCGGGAGGCTTTATTTTCCAAAACTGAAGGCTGACGGCTAATCTCTCAGTCCCTCTCAAACAGATCCCTGGTATACACTTTATCTTTCACGTCATCGAGAGAGTGATCATACCGGTTCGCGATGATGGCAAAGCTTTCTTTCTTGAATTTCGCAAGGTCATTGACAATCTGACTGCCAAAGAAAGTGGTCCCGTCTTCGAGGGTGGGCTCGTAAATAATGACTTCGGCGCCTTTTGCCTTGATCCGCTTCATGACGCCCTGAATGGAGCTCTGGCGGAAGTTGTCGGAGTTGGATTTCATGGTGAGGCGGTAAACGCCGATGGTAATCGGTTTTTCGAGGGCCCGGTCGTATTCACTGTTCGTGGAGTAGTAGCCTGCTTTATCGAGGACCCGGTCGGCAATGAAGTCTTTCCGGGTGGCATTGGATTTCACAATGGCTTCGATGAGGTCTTCCGGCACATCTTTATAGTTGGCGAGAAGCTGTTTCGTATCCTTGGGGAGGCAGTAACCGCCATAGCCGAAGGAGGGATTGTTGTAGAATTCCCCGATTCTGGGGTCCAGGCATACGCCGTCGATGATTTCACGGGTATCGAGGCCTTTCAGTTCCGCATAGGTATCCAGTTCATTGAAATAGGAAACGCGGAGGGCGAGATAGGTATTAGCGAAAAGTTTCACTGCTTCTGCTTCGGTAAAGCCCATGAAACGGGTAGGAATATTTTCCTTGATGGCTCCTTCCTGGAGAAGGCCTGCAAAAGTATGGGCCGCCTTGACGAGCCGTTCGTCGGAAAGGTCGGTTCCCACAATGATCCGGCTGGGATAGAGGTTGTCGTAAAGAGCTTTCGATTCGCGGAGGAATTCAGGGCTGAAAATGATATTCTTCGTGCCCATCTTTTCGCGGATCATTTTCGTATACCCCACGGGAATAGTGGATTTGATGACCATGATAGCATTGGGGTTATATTTCATCACTAATTTAATGACTGCTTCCACAGAGGAAGTATCGAAGAAATTCCGCTGGCTGTCATAGTTCGTGGGGGTGGCAATGATGACGAAATCCGCATTTTTATAAGCTTCCTCCGCATCCATGGTGGCGGTCAGATCGAGATCTTTTTCAGCCAGGTATTTTTCGATGTAATCATCCTGGATGGGCGATTTCCTGTGATTCACGAGATCCACCTTTTCCGGAATGATATCTACGGCCATGACGTGATTGTGCTGGGAAAGCAGGGTGGCCAGAGAAAGCCCCACATAACCGGTACCGGCAACGGCGATATTCATTGATTAATTCCTTCTTTCTAAGTGATGGATAGAGACATAAGCGATGAGAGTTGTTAGCTGTTAGTATTGGATAAACTAACGGCTATTTCACACCTTATTTCCAAAATACTTCATATACAGCGAAATCATTTCGCCATATTTTCCCTCCATTCTTGCCGTTCTTGCGGCCTGATGGAGGTTTTTATGGCCTTTGGGCGGAACGAGGTCTTCGTCCTTCCAGGGGGAATTTTTCTGGATGGCGGCGTATTCTTTCACCACCGGCCAGTTCTGCACCCAGGAGTGCCAGGGTTTTGCGTGGCCTGCAAAGTGGATGATGATCTGTTTATGGTAATCCTGGTTGACCGGCTGTTTGGCAAAAAGGGACTGCCGGTCCAGATTGTAAAGATAATTGTATTTCCTGTCTATATAGAGGCATTTTCCATCCAGCATTTCATTGTGGATATCCTGGTCATGATGGGAAAGGCGGTTTCCCACGCGGGCCACATTTTCCTCGGCCCTCCGGACGATATCATCGAAAAGATTCTCCTTCATCCAGTCTTTCACATTGATCAGCATCATGCCTGCATTGAAATACCGTTTCGTGTGGACCCGTTTCATCTGGAGCTGTTCTTTCCGGTCGGACACCACGGCCACCATATTTCCATCAAAATCCAGATCCGCCAGATATTTCAAAGAACCCCGGCACATCATATCCCCATCCAGGTACAGGGCCCGGTCCGTCAGGGGAGCCAGGGTGGGAGCCACGAGGAAACGATAAAAGAAAGCGGCAACCCCGTCGGAAAGGAGGAGCGTCTTGAATGCGGAATCATCGATGAGATGGACTTCGATGGGGCATTTCATCATTTCCGCCACCTGAGTGAGCCTTCCCTTTTCCCGATCGGAAAGGGAATTGACGAAGAAATGGAAACAGAGGGGCAGATCTTCATTGTGGGATGCCACGGTCAAGGCTACCACTCCCATATGGGGGATATAATCGGCCGTCCCCGTGAGGGCGATATGAAAAGCGCCGTCTTTTGCCTTTTCGCCTAAATGAAGAGTCTCCGTAACTGCATGAGAAAGAACGTTGGACATGTTTGCTCCTTTGGAAATATATATGGGTCTATCTTGTTATTGTATCATAAGTTTATGAACTTTGCGGGAATAACTGAATTACTCTCCTTTCCCATCATTGACAGGTGAAAGCCATCCTTCCCACAATTATTACTCAAACCGGTGAAAAATATCCCGGACTCCCGGCTTTTCTTCGAACACTATCTTAGCACGATCAAAGACTTTGGAGATTTTGAACTTCCATTTCGATAAATGATATTTTCAACAATCAAAGGATTAATCACCTTTTCCAGAAAGGCGCCTCTATGATTGTAATTCAACAGGGCCTGCAATTCTCTGACCGGCATTGGTCCCCTCGTTTTTAATAATTGAATGACTTTTTCCGTATCCGATAATCCATCACCGGATAGATCCCGCACCTCATCGGATGTCGTTTCATAGAGTCTGTCAAAAAGCCTTAGATCCAGAAATCCGGGATAAATCAGGACAACTGGTTGTTTTTCCTGCGAACTGCTTTTATAGCTTTCAGCCATCGTCTGAAAGCCTGTCCCGCCCCGCTCCATAAGATTTGCGACATCCAGACAGGCAGCAATAATGGTATTTCTTCTTATGGAAGGTATGGATCCCAGGGGATACTCTTCATATTTTCTCGGCAGCAGCCAGGAGCCTGGTGAAACGATGTCCAATCGATCATCATAAATATCTATATCAATCTGCGTACCTGCGATAGAATAATCACGATGGGCTACCGCATTAACAAGAGCCTCTCTGACGGCTTCCATTGGATACGCCCAAAGATTTTGGCGACCGCCTTTGCCTGTTTTCATCCATCCCATCCTGGTGTTTCGTTTGATAAACAAAATCGCTTCTCTGAACACTTTAGCAAGAGAGCCTTTATATCTTCCACTGTCCAAAACGATTCCCGTCTTATTTTTTCCTTTCCAGAGCCGGCAGCTGATGAGGGAATCTTCTCCCTGATAATCATCTTTAAACATGAGAAATCCGGATTTGGCATATCCATCTTTGGAAATGACTTCCTCGCTCTGAAGTTCTTTCAGGGATGGGACGGAGCCGTCCTCTCTATACAGCCTGCATAGATTGAGAAATTCAGTCCACTCCGACTCTACATACCTGATTTCACTGACCTCATTATCAATACCAAATCTGCGTTTACCCAGTGAAATAATCTGTTCGGGCGTTGCCGGCACGGAATTGCCATCCCCTTTAATGTATACCGTCTCGTTGAAGTCCCCCTCACGATACCTCACGACAGAATGAGAAGGTGACACTTTGAGTGCAAGAACAAACCTTTCTGCCTCCTCGTCAATGCTTCGAAGCATATATCCGATCTTTACATGAGGAAATATATGCCGGTCATTTACAATGGCAATCAGATTTTTCGTCTGATCAATTTCCGTTAAATCAAGGCCAAAAGCTTCTCCGACATTGGAAACACCGACAAATATAATCCCGCCTTCTCCATTCGCAAAACCCACGATGGTTTTTGCCCATTTGACAGGATTTTCCGGGTTCAATTTCGCTTTATATTCGTAATGCATATCTTCGGTGATAACATCTGAATAGAGTTCTGTAATTCTCATATCTCAACCTCCGTCAATCATCTGGTCGAAGTATAGCAGACATTACATTACATTACAAGGCATTACAAATCTCGTAATGTGCTGTAATGTGAATTTTATTTTAAATTAGCCGCATCCGACCATTTCTATACTTTTCATGCATTAAAAGCAATGATTGGATAAGTATGAAATGTTACACTCTCCGTAATGTTTCATTGCCTGATGCAATGAAAACAAACTTGAGGCAGCGGCAGGAATGCGTCATAAGAGAAGATTTCCCTATATACATGCGACATGGCCTTTCAGTTTATATTCTTCCCCAGGTCTCCAATCCGGGGTTCTCATGTAAAAGCAGAAATATAAAACGGCGGGCTTCTTCATTCTGATGCCCGCCACCTTCCCGAAATTCCCGACTTTCCCGAGAACCCCGAGATTTCCGACACAAAAGTCATCAAAGATAAAAGACACTATAAAAGGGCGCCTTCACTATTTCCAAAGGCGCCCACCTTCACTTACCACTTTTCACTTATCACTGCCAACTACTAACTGCTGATTACTTGCCGCTATGCTCACAAATATACTCATAAATCCCCTGATGCAGGATTTTCTTGTACCCTTCCACTCCCGGCTGGTCGAAGGCATTGATATCCGCCAGGTATCCTTCGTAGGCAATGCAGAGGAAGAAGAAGTACATGAGGGCTCCGAGATGGAAGGTGGTTCCTTCTCTTACGGAAATATGGCAGCTCATGCGGCCTTCAGCGGCCAGGGCTTCTTCGTTGGAACGGAGGGCGGTCTTCAGCATGAAGGACATGGGAACCTGGCCGGTCACTTCTTTTTCGCTGCATTCCACGGAAATGTCTCTTGCCTTGTTTTCCACGGAAATGAACTGGACCAGTTTGTTTTTGGCTCCCTGCTGGTGTTCCTGGGTGAGGGAGTGCATATCCGTGGTTCCCACGGTAGCCACGGGGATTCGTCCGTAGTAGACTTTCTCCCCTTTATTGTTATATTTTTTCCCTAAAGATTCGCCGAGGAGCTGGGCATACCACCAGCCGAAGGAACGGAGTCTGTCTCCGTAGGGCATGATGATTTCCGCAGCCACCCGGTATTTCCGAAGGGCGATGTATTTCAAAGACGCTAAAAGGAGGGCCGGATTTTCTTTGTAATCTTCACTCCGGCAGGCTTCTTCCACCATTTTTGCGCCGCGAAGGAGTTCCCGGATATCGATGCCGATGAGTTTCGCAAAAACGAGACCCACCTGGGAAAGTTCGGAAAATCTGCCGCCAATGCCGTCAGGCACCGTAAAGCAGGGAAGATGATGATCCCTTGCCAGAGCGCGGAGCACCCCTTTTTCCCTGTCCGTTACACCGACAATAGTCATTTCCGCTGTATCTTTCAGTTCTTCCGTCAATCCATGAATGGCCGTGGAAGGTTCCAGGGTGGTACCGGATTTGGAAATCGTAAGGAGCAGGACTTTTGCCTTCCGCCCCAGATGACGGCTTTCCCTTTTCACCTGATCCGCCAGCGCCAGAAGTCCCGTGGGGTCCACATTGTGGCCGGCAAAGAAAACTTTCGGGAAACCCTTCCTTTCCTCCTTCGTCATCATATTCCAGAAAGGACCGCAGTGAAGGTCAAAAAGCACCTGATTTCCCAAATAAGACCCGCCAATGCCGATGGAGATCACGATGTCCTGCTCTTTCGACAGATTTTCTACCCGGTCAAGAGCGGCCTTTTCCTTTTCGGAAATCAGGATATCTTCATCCAGGATGTAGGGCAGGCGCGGGAAAAGGACGAGACTTCCATCCGGTCCCAGACCGGTCTGACGAAGCTTCGTCACTTCTTTCGCTGCCCTTGCGATTTCACTGCTGTATGCGCTAAGATCTTCTTCCTTTACACTCCAGTCATGACCCAGAAGATTTCTGACGTCGATCATCAGCTCATTCTGAATATTCAAAAAAATCACCAACCCATTTTGCCCGTTTTTACACCCAGCCGCCCCCGGCTGATTATTTTCGTCCATAGTTATTTTTTATTATAAAGTATTTACACAGAAGTGACAAGACCGTTTAAGGAAACTGTAATCTTTATGACGATTGGGGCGTAAAATTCACCCTCTCCGTACTATATCGTGCAATTGAGGAAATTCAACGGCAATAGGAATGGGCCTGCTATCACAGGAATGATAAGCGACGTGGAAATCTCATGGGTTACCTGCCAATAAAATCATAGCATGATCATTCTTACCATTTATATCCGCTCCTGCCGGGAAACGTTTCGACAGGTTCGTCCTCCCAGCCGCGCCGGAGCCCTCCTCCCGAGGAGGGCCACGCTTGTCCGATAGAGTCAACACTCCCGAGTACCTTTCGTCAATCAGCCTCAACTGTACAAACCACAGAACCCTGCGCATGTACCGTTTGAATCATTTTCGTCTTGTACCTTCCTGACATCCCCTCACCCTTTCGGGAGCTCCCCGGGGTTGCATGAGACTTTCATCTCATTTTCGACTTGTACGATAGTACAGCCCCTCCGTCGCCTACGGCGCCACCTCCCCGAACTTCGGGGAGGCTATGCGGGGAGCACTTGCTTTCCGATAGAGTCAAATTTCCCGGGTACCTTTCATCAGTCAGCCCCATATGTGCCCTGCAGCTTTCAGGACTGACGACGCACTTTTTTACCCAATTGCCTCAAAACCCCAAAATCGCTATCGGCAGGCCTATCCCCCATTCCGCTGAAAGTACCTGTCGCTAAAGCCTCAAAAGCAGCACGACGATATCGGAAGGCGATAGCATGATTGGATGGTGTATGCTTGCCGTAGCCTGCAAAAAAAGTTATAATAAATTAATTATAAAAATATTTCTTATGAAAGGTATCCCATGTTAAAAAGAAAACAGCACACAATCGGAAAACCGGTTTCCTACAAAGGCAACGGACTTCATTCCGGTATGCCGGTCACTATGACTATGCTGCCCGCCGAAGAAGGTACAGGCATCGTATTCCGCCGGACAGATCTGGAAGGAGCTCCGGAAGTACCGGCCCACAGCCGCTACATCACAAATACCCTTCGCGCCACCACCCTTGAAAAAGGACCGGCCAGGGTATTTACCGTCGAACATCTCCTCTCCGCCCTCTTTGCGCTGAAGATTGATAACTGCACCATCGAAATGGACTCCCCGGAGCCTCCGGTCGGTGACGGGAGCGCAAAAACTTTCTGCGATATGATCGAAAAAGCAGGCATTGTAGAGCAGGAGGAAGAAATCCCGATCCTGACCCTGGAAAAGAGTGAAGCCATTTACGAAGGGCAGAAATTCATCACCGCCCTCCCCTATGACGGACTTCGCGTGACTTTTATTTCCATCAATCCCCATCCCCTTCTGGGTACCCAGATGCTGGATGTCACCATTGATCATGATACCTACATGAAAGAAATCGCTTCCGCCCGCACCATCGGTTTTACCTGGGAACTGGAAGCCATGAGGAAGATGGGCCTCGGCCGGGGCGGCACCCTGGAAAATGCGGTGGTTTACTCTGAAACCGAATGCCTCTCCAGGCCGCGTTTCCCGGACGAACTGGTGCGTCACAAGATTCTCGACATTCTCGGAGATATTTCCCTGGTGGGACCCCTTCATGCCCATATCATCGCCGTTCTTGGCAGCCATAAACTGAACGCCGAGCTTTCTGCAAAGCTCCAGGCTTTGAAATAAGGAGGAAATATTATGGAACTCAATGTAGAAGAAATCATGGAAATCCTGCCGCATCGATACCCCATGCTGCTGGTGGATAAAATCATTGATATGGTCCCTCTGAAATACGCTGTCGGTGTCAAATGCGTGACCATGAATGAACCTTTCTTCCAGGGTCATTTCCCGGGACATCCTGTGATGCCCGGTGCTCTCATCTGTGAAGCCATGGCCCAGGTAGGCGGAGTCGCTCTCCAGTATCCGGAAGAATACAGGGGACTCATCCCCCTGTTCACCGGTATGGATAAAGTCCGTTTCCGCTCCCCCGTCCTTCCGGGAGACGTACTCGTAATGAAAGCGGAAATCAAGAAAGTCATCGGTCGTATGGGCAAAGTACACTGCGAATGCCGCGTAGGGGACGTGCATAAGGCAGAAGCGGATTTCCTCTTCTATCTTCTGGATCCGAAAGAAACTCCGGAAACCAAGGAGAAGGAGCAGGAAGAAAGAGCAGCAAAGAAATAATAAAATTTCCGTAAATTTTTCAAAAACAGTTGTATGACGTAGCATTTTGAAGAAAAAGAGAGGAAATAAAAGGATTTCCAAGGAAATACATCGGGATGGTCGTTTCGAACTGATTACAAATTCTCGACCTATGTATAAAGGAAATCAAACAATAAAAACTTGGCTGGGAGTCATTTCCGGCTTCCATAAAAGGGGACTGAGACTATGGAACTCAAAGTGATTAAATCTGCAGAACCGAATATTCATCCGACTGCCGTCATCGATCCGACCGCCATCATTCATAAAAATGTCATCATCGGACCTTACGCAGTGATCGGAGAAAACTGCGAAATCGGGGAAGGGTCCATCATCGGAGCTCACGCCGTGATTGCGAAAAACGTACGGATGGGTAAAGAAAACCACATTTACCCCCATGCCGTCATCGGCGAAGACCCGCAGGACCTGAAATTCACCGGTGAATATTCCACCGTTGTCCTCGGCGATCATAACCTGATTCGTGAATATGTCACCATTCACAGAGCCACCGGCGAAAACTGCGAAACCCGGGTAGGCTCCTACAATATGCTGCAGGCCTATACCCATGTCGCTCACAACTGCAACTTTGGGGATCATATCGTCATGAGCTCCTTCTCCGGAGCAGCCGGACATGTAACCGTAGAAGATCATGCAGTCATCGGAGGCATGAGCGGAATCCATCAATTCGTAAAAATCGGTGCCTGCGCCATGGTCGGCGGCATGTCCAAAATTGTCCAGGACGTATGCCCCTTTGTTATTGTAGACGGCAATCCATCCAGAGTCGTAGGTCTCAACTCCGTAGGCCTTTCCAGAAATAACATCAGCCCCGAAGTGAAGAGCTACCTGAAAAAAGCCTATCGCCTCATTTTCCGTTCCGGCCTCAAGTTGAACGATGCCATCCTGGAAATGGAACAGGAACTCCCCTCCACCCCCGAAATCGAACATCTCCTCCGTTTCCTTCGAAACTGCGACAGAGGACTGTGCCGGACGAGAGACAGATAAGCTTTGTGTCACTTGTGCGGAATATAACCTGAGTCATCAGCGCTTGTCGTTGTTCGTGGTTCGTTGTTCGTTCTTCGTAAATCAATGCAGCACCCTTTCGGGATGAAAGGGTGCTTTTTTATTGATGATCCGGAGGAAACGGTCCAGAATTCCTGAAACTCCGGAAATTTTGGAAAAATGGAAATAAACGCTGTACTCCTCGAAGGGGGACACGCTTTTTCCGATAGAGTCAATCAGCAAGAATACCTTCTGGCAGTCAGTCCTGTATGTGCCATGAAGCTTTTAAGACCATCCTCCGCTGCAAGATATCTTTTTCTTGTCGAAATGCCTCAAACCATTCCAGCCTCTATCCGAAGACAAACTCCCCCATTCTGCTGAAAGTTCCAGTCCCTAAGCCTCAACCCCACATGTCTTTTTCGGCCGGCAAATCTCCCATTCCGCTAAATGTTCCAGTCCATAAGGCCTCAAAACCCCCAAGCCTCTTTCGGCAGGCAATTCCCCATTCCGCTAAACTTTCCAGTCGCTAAAGCCTCAAAAGCCCACAAGTCTCTTTCGGCAGGCAATTTCCCCCATTCCGCTAAACTTTCCAGTCGCTAAAGCCTCAAAAGCCCACAAGTCTCTTTCGGCAGGCAATTCCCCCCATTCCGCTAAACTTTCCAGTCGCTAAAGCCTCAAAAGCCCACAAGTCTCTTTCGGCAGGCAATTTCCCCCATTCCGCTAAAGGTATTAGCCGCTAAAGCCTCAAACTAAAGTCATCGATATCGGCAGGTCTTTGCGGATTTGTTAGAACGTATTTTATCTCTTGACCAAAAATCTTCTTCATGCTATGATATTGCTAACTTTACAAAAGACCATGACCGGAATCAGGCCCCGGAACTTCTCAGAGAGGCAGCGTTTGGTGAAAGCTGCTGAAGCGAAATGGCCGCGTCACCCGGGAGTCCTTTTCCTGAAATTTTTGTAGGGAAAAGCGGCCGCTCCGTTACAGCCAAATCAAGTATGTGTACAAGGTGGTACCTCACGAATTCGTGCCCTGTCGGTTTTCCCGGCAGGGTTTTATATTTCCAAAAGTGAAAGGAGTATGTATGAAAAAGTCAGACAATGCATTTATCGCCATCGGGCTCATGCTCTTTGCCCTTTTCTTCGGGGCAGGGAACCTGATTTTCCCGGTATTTATGGGACAGAATTCCGGGGTGGATACGATTCCGGCCACCATCGGTTTTCTGATTACCGGCGTAGGTCTTCCGATTCTGGGGGTCGCCGCCATCGGGTATTCCGGAAGCGACCTGCAGGGCCTGGCTTCCCGTATTTCCAAGCCTTACGCCATTTTCTTTGCAGTCTGCCTGTACCTCACCATCGGACCGGCATTTGCCATTCCCCGTACGGCCACCACTTCTTTTGAAATCGCCATTGCTCCTTTCTTTGGAAGTGAAATGAAAACTACCGCCCTCTATGGATTCTGTGCCCTGTTCTTCATCGTTTCCTGTTGGCTTTCCATTACCCCTTCGAAACTGGTAGACCGCATCGGTAAAGTCATTACTCCGGTGCTTCTCCTTTTCCTGGCAGCCCTTTTCGTATTTTCCACCATTTCTCCCATGGGACCCTGGCAGGAAGCCACTGCCGGTTACCAGCCTTCCCTGAAAGCCCTGACCCAGGGATTTATCGACGGCTATGGGACCATGGACGTTTTGGCAGCTTTTGTTTTCGGAATTATTGTAGTCAATGCAGTCCGCCAGTATGGCGCTGAAACACCGGAAGAAATTGCCGCTTCCACCCTCCGTTCCGGTCTCATTGCAGGTCTCTGCCTGGGCATCATTTACATTTTCCTCTGCATCCTGGGCGCCAGCTCCGTATCCGTCCTGGGTATGCAGGAAAATGGCGCAGGAGTCCTGGTCGGTGCGGCCCATCATTATTTCGGATCTTTCGGAAATATCGTGATGGGTGTCATCGTACTTCTTGCCTGCCTGACCACAAGCGTAGGCCTCATTACTTCCTGCGGCGAATATTTCTCCCGTCTTCTCCCCTTCCTTTCCTTCAAAAAATGGGTCACCGTTTTTGCCGTTGTTTCCTTCCTGGTCGGACTTTTCGGACTGACCACCATTATCAGGGCAGCCATTCCGGTTCTGATGTTCCTGTATCCGCTGGCCATCGCCCTCATTATCCTTTCCTTCACCAATTCCCTCTTTGGTGGAAATAAATCCGTCTACCAGATGGCAATCCTCTTCACTTTCATTCCTTCCCTCTATGATGGAATTCATACCGCAGGCCTCTCTCTTGGCGGCATCGATGCCTTTATGGCAGGACTCCCCTTCGCCGCCCACGGCCTCGCCTGGATATCCTTCTTCATCGCAGGATATGTGATCGGACTGGTGCTAGCAAAAGTGAAAAAGTGAAACGTTAGCCGTTAGCCGTTAGCCATTAGCAGTTAGCAGTTAGAATTAAGAGCAATATCATTAAATTAACAGCTGCTTAATTGCTTCCAAATCGATATTTCTCTAGTGCGTTTAAAGGAAATAGGGCCTTATTCACCCTGTTCGGAGTAAATTTTAGTAGTTTTGACCGGTTTTTGAGGCACTCTAAAGGAACTGTCCAAATTTTATTTTTTTGGAACAGCATTTAATCGT
>NZ_JAZASU010000017.1:0-24917 GCF_036343215.1 Dialister sp. | reverse complement strand
CTTTGCACCATCTCTCTTGTATAGGCTGACCCATCTTCGGACTGCCGTCACGTGAACTCCCAGCCTTCGAGCGGCTTCACTTGGTCCCAAATCTCCTCGAGTAATCTTTCTGACAATAGACATTTTTTCCTTGGGACTTATTTCGTCTTTATTGACCATATTGCTACCTCCAAATAGGATTTTTATATTTCATACTCCTATTTACTGATAGCATACCAAATTTGATGCGGGCCTCCTTCACTGAGAACTGTGAACTGAGAACTGAGAACCTTATAAACTCCGACTGTTCAATATATTGTGTAATTATTGTACAGCCCCATATCCACCCCGACATTCCCGAAATGAATCCCACCCCCGATATCCCCGATTCAATAGTTATGGGAGATGGAAGTGAAAAAAGATATCCGTTGTATTTCATACCACACTAACCACTTTCCTGCCAATCCAGTATAATAGGTACAGGGCAAATATAAAAAATGGGAGGCTCCATGGCACGCAGTATCGATTTCACTTCCGGTCCTGTTTTCAAAAAAATATTGATTTTTGCACTTCCCCTGATGGTGGGAAATGTGTTTCAGCAGTTATACAATATCGTGGATACCCTGGTGGTAGGCCGTTTTTTAGGAGAAGCTCCCCTGGCAGCCGTAGGAAGCGCTTACGCTTTCATGATTTTTCTCACATCCATCCTCATCGGTCTTTCCATGGGAAGCGGTGTCTATTTTTCCCTCTGCTTTGGCCGGCATAAACCGGAAAAGATGAAGCAGGCGGTATTTATTTCCTTTATTTCCATCGGCGCCCTGACGCTGGTCCTGAACGGGCTGGCTTTTCTTCTGCTTCATCCCATTACGGTTTTCATGCAGATTCCTTCGGATGTGGCACCTTATTTTGAAACGTACATGGGCTGGATTTTTACGGGTATCATCGCCGTATTTCTTTATAATTTCGGCGCGGCTCTCCTCCGGGCTGTGGGCAATTCGGTGACCCCTCTCCTGTTTCTCATCCTTTCGTCCCTCCTGAATGTGATACTGGATATTCTTTTCGTGATTTATTGGGACAGGGGCGTGGCCGGGGCAGCCCAGGCCACCGTGATTTCCCAGTATGTTTCAGGATTCGGTATCTTTCTTTACTGTCTTACGAAGAAGGAATTTCATATTTCCCGAAGAAATATGGTCTGGGATCCCCGGATTTTCAAAGATATGGCCGGCCTTTCCCTCCTCACAAGCCTGCAGCAGTCCATTATGAATTTCGGAATCCTCCTGGTCCAGGGGCTGGTCAACAGTTTCGGGACCATTGTCATGGCAGCTTTTGCAGCCGGCGTCAAAATCGATACGATTGCCTATTCTCCGCTCCTCGATTTCGGCAATGCTTTTTCCACCTATGTGGCTCAGAATCAGGGGGCCGGAAATAAAGAACGCATCCGCCAGGGCGTCAGAAGCGCAGGAAAGATGATTTTTGTCTTTTCCATCGTTTCCAGCTGCATCGTGGCTCTGGGAGCCCCTTTCTTCATGAGTTTTTTTGTGCCCGAAGGGGCAGAAGAAGTGATTTCCCAGGGGACATCCTATCTTCGAATCGAAGGCTCCTGCTACCTGGGAATCGGCATTCTTTCCTCCCTGTACGGCTTTTTCCGGGCTGTCAAACAGGCCTGGATGAGCGTCATCCTCACTGTGATTTCCCTGGGAAGCCGGGTGGTGCTGGCTTATATCCTTTCGGCCATTCCTTTTTTCGGTACCACCGGCATATGGCTGGCGATTCCCATCGGCTGGGCCCTGGCGGATATGTACGGCCTCTGGAAGGGGAGGAAAGTCATTAGCCGTTAGCAGTCAGTCGAGTGAATGGAAAACGGTATGAAGCTTTCTGAAATAAAAAATCAATGGCAAGATTGATCATAGACAGCCATTCAGGCATATAAAAGGCGTGCTTTCTATTTATGCACGCCACCACCACTAAGGACTGAAAACTGTGAACTGATTACTATTCAATATCAGTGATCCCGCAAGCCTGTGAACCTGCTTATACACTTATGGAAATAGAAAGGAGCTTTTCATGAAGAAAAAAATTCCTGAAATCATGACGAAACCGGAACGCATCGCGGCAGCCATCAAAGGGAATCCGGTAGACCGGGTGCCTTATTCCCTCTGGTCCCATCTGCCCATGATTGATGAAGATCCTGTGCAGAATGCGGAGCATACCTATGCTTTTTATAAGAAATATGATGTGGATATTCTGAAAACCATGAACAATGGCATGTACAGTGCCGCTGCTTTTGGCTGTACCATTGATTCCTCCGATGTGCCAAAAGGAGGCGTGACAAGGATTACTTCCACTCCCGTCAGAAATCCGGAGGACTGGCTGAAAATCGAGCCTGTTTCCCTGCATACCGGTACGCTCAGGCGGGAGCAGGAATACCTGAAACTTCTCCTGAAAAAGACGAATGGCGAAGTGCCCGTGGTTTTCACCGTATTTTCTCCCCTCACCACGGCCAAAAAACTCTGCCCGGACCTGATACTTCATGTAAAGAGAGGTCATGGAGACAAAGTCAAAAAAGCCCTGAAAGCCATTACGGAAACCACCTGTGCCCTGGTCCAGCGGGTCATCGAACTGGGAGCGGACGGTATTTTCTTTGCCACCCAGCTTTCTTCCTATGACCTGACGGAAGAAAAATTCTACCGTGAATACGGCATGCCCTATGATCTGGCCGTACTTTCCGCCTCCTCGGGCTGGTGCAATGTGCTCCATGCCCACGGGAAGAATATCATGTTTCCGCTCCTTCGGAAATATCCGGTCCAGATTTTCAACTGGCACGCCTGGGAATCCCTTCCCACCATTTCCGAAGCGCAGCTCCTGACAGGGAAATGCATCATGGCCGGCCTGGAACGGATGGATATCACGGACCATCATAAAAATGAAATCGAATACCAGATTTATGAAACTCTGCGCCAGACCGGCGGCAGGAAAGTCATCCTTTCCCCGGGCTGCGTGATTCGCTATCCCCTGGATGAGGAAATGCTTCTCTTTGTGAGAAAGGCCAAAGAGGAAATAGAAGAGAAGATGGCTGGAAAATAGAGAATTTCGAGAAACTTTTATTTCTAACAAAATTCTAATGATACATTTTGCCTTTTTTGCTACTATATGGATAGAAGCGGAAAGAAAAGGGCCGCAGGTCCTGTCCATGCGCAGTCTCTCGAGACGGCAGGAGGGTCCGATTCCGAAAGCTTCCATCCATAAGGCGCCTTTTTGGAAAAATCAAACCTGGAAATTTGAAAAGCTGCACAGAAAAAGACCGAAACAGGGAAAAGCAATGGACTTTACCCCGTTTCGGCCTTTTGCGTGCCTGTCTGATGCCGCCCGCAAAGGGCGGCTTTTTTTTACCATAAATTAACGCTCTACCGGCTGTCGGCTAATTATCCATATTTCCGGCAGCAATTCCTGCCAGTATAGAGACAATCCCCACCCCCTGTATGGGGGAAATGGATTCGCCCAGTACGAAGAGGGCAAGGAGCAGAGATACCGGCATTTCCGAAGCGGTGAGAATGCTTCCAAGGCCCGGGCCTACATGGGGCATGCCCCAGGCAAGCAGGAAGGGCGGGAGTGCCACGCCGAAGAAGCCCAGTACCAGGGCATAGGGAAGAAGGGCGGTCCATTCGCCGGGAGTCAGGAGAAAGACCGGCGGCAGCAGGAGAAAAGTGAGGATCGCATCTCCCGTGGCCAGAAGGGCTCCTTTCATGGCAGGAGTAAACCCTTTTCCCAGGTACGAACTCAAAGTGATGACGGCCGCATAGGCCAGGGCAGACAGAAAGCCCCAGACCATGCCGGAGGAAAAAGTGAAATTTCCCAAATCCTCCGGCCCTGCGGCCAGCGCAGTCCCCAGAAGACAGAGGATGATGGAAATCAGTTTCTTCGGCGTCGGAAATTTCCTTGAAATGAGAGCTTCTGCCACCGAGCCCATCCAGATAGACTGGAAGAGGAAAACCACAGCCATGGAAGCGGAAAGGGTCTCCAGGGAATGATAATAAAAAATGGTGGTGAGGGCCATGGGGATACCGGAGAGAAGCAGGGCGAGGCCCTGCTTTTTTGTTACCTCTCCTTTTCCCGTGAAAAAGACAGCCATCCACAGGAAAAGCATGCCGAAAAGACACTGGGTCCCGCTGACATCGGAAAGATGGAAACCCGCATCATAGGCAAATTTCACAAACGTAGAAAGCACGCCATAACAGGCGCCGGCGGAAAAGACGAGGAAAGGATAGAAGAATTTTTGCATAGAATCTCCGAATGTACAGGACAACTTTTATCTTCGGCAGCTTTTGAATCGGGAGAATCGGGGGTCTCGGGAATCTCGGGGCTGTCGGGAAGGTGGCGCCTTAAAATGATAAAGGCGCCTTTTATAGTGGGATTTTATCCGGGAAATATACGATGGAAATACGCGAATCCAGCAAAAAACGCACAGTACAAAAAGTACCGTGCGGCGAAAACAGATTTCTCTACAAAAATCCACAACAAGTTTTGATTTGGTTATAGAGTATCATAAGAGTCCGTAATTTTCAATAACTTTTGTATACGGTTATCAGTTAGCTGAGATCATCTTTATTTCGAAAGGAAACTGTCTGGCAGGAAAGCTGTACATTGAGGAATGGTTAATGTACCGGTTGGCTGCAGGATAGAATGATGGCTGAAATTCGAAAAAACTGTACATCGTGGTTAATGGTTAATCGTCCCGCCGGCTTCATCGCAGGGAGGGACTGGCTTCCATATAAACTGTTCATTGGGGTTAATCGTTAATGGCTAATGGGTAATAGGGATGGTCAATGGATATTCCAAAGGAAACTTTCTTTCACGAAACCGTGCATTGAGAAATGGTTAAATATGCCATGTGGGTATCGGCCCCATTTATAATCGTGCCGCGGGAGCGGCACACCTTCCCGACAGTCCCGACAGTCCCGACAGTCCCGACAGTCCCGACAGTCCCGACAGTCCCGGGAATCCCGACAACTCCGACAACCCCGATTCAAAAGCATTTACACTTTCAGCCACCTTTAACAGTTAAAAGCTGACAACTAAAAATTTCCATAAGAAAAGCGCCCCATCATGGAGCGCTTCTTTTAATCATCTTTCTCTATTTCCTTATTTCTTTTCGACCGGCGGAAAGGTGGAAACCTGAGAGGACGGGTTATAACGGAGGCGGGAAGAGAGGACTGCGTAAATTACGAGGCCCATGGCAGTGACGAAAGCGCCTTCGAAAATGACTGCCCAGCCGCATCCATATACGGCATAGCAGGAATAAATCCCGCCGACTACAGCAGCGATATTGGCCATTCTTGCTTTATCGGAAGAAATGCCTTCTGCTTTCTGGAGATCCGGAACAGCGGCCATAGCCAGGAGGTAAGGAATCAGGTTGATCATGACTGCCAGGTTAATGAGGATATTGAACTGTTTCAGGAGTGTCGGGCTCATGGTGGACAGGGTCATGGCAATCTGGATAGCCAGCAGGGATCCGATGGCTACATAAGGAGAACGGAAACGGTTAACCACAGAGAGGAATTTTGGGAAGAGGCCGATGGAGGAAGCTTCACGGGCTACTTCGGAAACGGTGAACTGCCATGCAGTGAGGGATACGAAGCAGGAGCATACGAGCATGCAGGAAACGATGTAGCCTGCAGTAGGTCCGAACATGGCTGCATAAGCCAGGCCGAAGGGAGCGCCTGCATTCATCAGTTCCGTGTAAGGAACAAGGCCGCCAATGATAGAGGTGGAAATGGTATAGCAGGTGCCGGCAAGCATGGTGCCGCACATAACAGCGATCGGTACGTTCTTTTCCGGATTTTCTACGGTATCGGAATTTGCGCAGGCGGTTTCAAGACCAAGGAATGCCCAGATGATGACGGCAATGGAATCCTTCATGCATTCATAGAAAGGCATATCGGAGGGGTTCCATGCGGTGACATAGATGTCCGGATCGAAATAGAAGAAACCGAAGAGGAGAAGACCGATAACCGGGGTAACAACGCAGGTCACGCCGAGAGAAGTGAATTTACCGAATTTCTTTGGGCCTACCAGGGAAATAGTCGCTGCAATGGTAAGTACACCAATGGTGGCAGCACAAACTTCTACAGGATCGAGTTTCAGTCCGAATACGAAAGAGGCATAGCTGACTACGCCGGAAGCGATGGCTACATTGGCAATGATCAGGGAAATGGTATAGGTGAAGTTAGACAGGAAATTGCCGGCCCTCCCGAAACGGTATTCCGCATAACCGCCCATGCCGCCTACCTTTTTGGTCAGCATGCCGCAGCGGGCAAATGCATAGGCCAGGATGGTGGCTCCGATGGATGCAAGGATCCAGGAGAAAATAGATATGGTTCCGATGCTGGCAAGCGTTGCCGGCAGAAGGATAATGCCGGAACCCATCATGTTGATTGCAGTGACTGTGGTAAGCTGTACCACTCCCATTTTTTTGCTCTTAGACAATGTTGTTCCCTTCTTTCTTAAAACATACCGCGAATTCTTGCGGTGGGGAAAAAGTTGTCCCGGATAACTCCGGAGGAATAAATGATGCAGTCTGATTTCCTCAAGGCATGCATAGACCCCATTTGCTTTCTACAGGTGAAAGAAACAGGGCAAAAAGAAAACCGTCCGCTTACAAAGCGGTTTCGCTGCTCAACTGCGCACAAAGGCAGGGCGCGAGTGAATTTTTATTTACTGAACTATATCATAAACAGGGTGGTATGACAAGACCTTTTTTTGGAATTTTCCCCAAAAATTTTTCAAAGCAACTCATATGGAAAATTGAGAACTTTGAAGGAAAATGAAAGAAAATGGAAGAAAATGACAGCCATCATGGATTGGCATGGATTGGAATGATATATCATATTTTGTAATGGAATTTTACAATAAAATTGCAGTATCCCCAAAAGTGCCCATTTTATGCCCCTTCCGGGGTTTTCCGCAAAATCAGAAAATTGAATGATACGAATAAATATGCATTTACGCCGTTTTTACATTCAGATTTCTGCATAAAGCCCAAATGCCAAATAGCCCCGTACCACCCCAAACGGGCTGAAAATGCCCCAGAAAGTCTGAAATGGGTAAATTTCTTAAAATAATTGAGAATAATATCGTCTAAATGAAAATATGAGTTATTTTTTTATCATGCCTAAAAAAGAATTCTATAACTTGAGAGAGGGGGATTTTTTCGAAGAAATGGGAAGGGAATAGGTAATAGGTAATGGGTAATGCCCGGGGGACTGATTGATGAAAGGGGACCTTATTTCGGAGAGACTGCACATAGAGGTTAATGGGAAATGTCCCGTGCAGCTGAAGAATGAAGGGATGACTGAATTTTGAAAGAACTGCGCATAGGGGTTAATGGGTAACGTCCCGGGCGACTGAAGAATGGAAGGGGGACTGAATTTTGAAAGAGCTGTACATAGGGGTTAATGAGTTCGTGCCACGGGCGGTCGATTGCCCATTAACTCGAATGTACAGCTTCAGAGAATTCAGTTTCCTTTCGACCCGAAAGCTTCGCGGCCCATTACCGGTTAACCTTAATGTATAGTTTCAATAAATCCAGTATCCTTTTGTCTTGGATCCCCACGGCCAAGTCCTTATTAACCCCAATGTATCATTTCAAAGAACTCAGTTTCCTTTCGATAAGAAAGTTTCACTGCCTGTTAACCATTAACCCTGATGAGAAGTTTCCCACAATCCGTTTTTTTTCGACGGAAAAGCCCTGCGGTCTTTGGCATGGATGGGTTTCAGGGAACTGATCACTGATCACTTTTCCCACAGATGGGAAATACCGTTTTCAGCAGAAGTGACTCTAAACATTGACATCCCTTTCAAATCTGTTTTATACTTATAGGACAGACTATTCAGGGTTGGATATATATGTATATTATTATAAAAAGGAGAGAACATTATGGCAGAATTACAGAGCACTCTGGTCACCAGCGAAGGCCTCGCAAAAATGAAAGAAAGACTGGACTATCTCCGCTCTACAAAACGTGCGGAAGTAGCTCAGCGTCTTCATGATGCCATCGCCATGGGCGACCTTTCAGAAAACTCCGAATATGATGAAGCAAAGAATGCCCAGGCTTTCCTGGAAGGTGAAATCAGCGAACTGGAACAGAAAATCCGGACCGCAAAGATCATCGAAAGCACTTCCAAGACCCGTATCGATGTAGGTTCCACCGTGGTTATTGAAGATATGCTTGACGGCACCCGGGAAAAAGTCCAGATCGTAGGTTCCACCGAATCCGATCCTTTCAAGGGCATGATTTCCAATGAATCCCCTGTAGGAGCTGCCCTGATGGGAGCCAAAGCAGGAGATACAGTAGAAGCCCAGGCTCCGATTGGAGTTTTGAAATATAAAGTTATCAGCATTGAAATGTAATTGTATTTCCAGAAATAGATGAAATGAGGATAAAGAATGACAGAAAAGAATAATCAGCAGGGACCGAAGCTGAATGACCAGATGCTCATCCGCCGTGAAAAGCTGGATAAGATCCGTGCACTCGGTGTAGAACCCTACGGTCACAAGTTTACATGGGATCATCATGCATCCGACATCCGCGCTCAGGCAGAGCAGCTGGAAAAGGATGAAACCCGTGTCCGCATCGCAGGCCGTCTCATGATCCGCCGCGGACAGGGAAAGACCGCATTCTGTGTACTTCGTGACCAGAGCGGCGATATCCAGATTTATTTCAGAAGGGATGAACTTCCGGAAAATGAATGGGCCCTCTTCAAACTGGTGGATATCGGCGATATTCTTGGTGTGGAAGGCACCGTTTTCACCACCCATACCGGTGAACTGACCGTCAGGGTCCTCCATTTCGAAATGCTTTCCAAGTCCTTAAGACCGCTGCCGGAAAAATGGCACGGCCTCACGGACAAGGAACAGCGGTATCGCCAGAGATATCTGGATCTCATCATGAATCCCGATGTGCGCGATACTTTCGTCAAACGTTCTGCCATGATGGCAGCCATCCGCAAATGGTATACGGACAATGGTTTCCTGGAAGTGGAAACCCCGGTGCTTCAGCCACTCTATGGCGGCGCCAATGCAAAACCATTCATGACCCATTTCAATGCGCTGGATATGACCATGTACCTCCGCATTGCCCCGGAACTGTACCTGAAACGTCTCCTCGTAGGCGGCATGGAAAGAATTTTCGAAATCACCCGCAATTTCAGAAATGAAGGCATGGATACCCGCCACAATCCGGAATTCACCGCCATCGAAACGTACCAGGCCTATGGTGATATCGAAGATGTCATTTATCAGACAGAACAGGTGGTAGCTGCCTGCGCCATGGCTTCTTACGGTTCCATGAAATTTACCTATGAAGATACGGAAATCGATGTGACTCCGCCCTGGCCGAGACTGACCATGGCTGAAGCGGTAAAGAAATATACCGGTGAAGATTTCGATGCCTGCAAGACCCTCGAAGATGCAAGGGCTATTGCGGATAAACTGAAAGTGGAATACGGCGAATTTGACGGATTCGGCAAGATTCTTTCCAACTGCTTCGATGCCTATGTGGAAGAACACCTCATCCAGCCGGTCCACATCACCAGACATCCGATCGAAGTTTCCCCGCTGTCCAAACTGGACCCCACGGATTCCCGCTATACCATCCGTTTCGAAACCTACATCTATGGCCGCGAACTGGCCAACGGATTCTCCGAATTGAATGACCCCATCGATCAGAGAAAACGGTTCGAACTGCAGGTAGAAGAAAGAAAACACGGCGATGATGAAGCGCATCCGATCGATGAAGATTTCCTCACTGCCCTCGAATACGGCATGCCGCCTACTGGCGGACTGGGCATCGGCCTTGACCGCCTCTTCATGCTCATGACAAACTCCGCCTCCATCCGCGACGTACTCCTCTTCCCGGCTATGAAACCGGAAACGGCTCTGGAAAAGAAGACCGCCAGAGAAGCGGAAGAAATGGCAAAGGCAGAAGACAATGAACCTATTGATTTCTCCAAAGTGGAAATCGAACCGCTCTTCAAGGACTATGTGGACTTTGATACCTTCAGCAAGTCTGACTTCCGCGCTGTGAAAGTCAAAGCCTGCGAAGCAGTACCTAAGAGCAAGAAGCTCCTGAAATTCACCCTGGACGACGGCACCGGTGAAGACCGCATCATCCTTTCCGGCATTCATGCCTACTATGAACCGGAAGAACTGGTGGGTAAGACACTGATTGCCATCGTGAACCTGCCGCCTAGGAAGATGATGGGCATCGACTCCTGCGGTATGCTCCTCTCTGCCATCCATAAGGAAGAGGGAGAAGAAAAACTCCACCTTCTCATGGTAGACCGCCATATCCCGGCCGGCGCCAAACTGTACTGATTTATAAAGTGAACAATAAAAAGGCTATGAAGAATATCAATCATTCCTTCACAGCCTTTTTTATTTTCCTGTTTTTAGGAATAAATCTTTAAAATGCCGATAAGCGGCCTGCCGTTATGTCATCTCGAGCAAAGCTGCCTGTCGTTATGGGCGGTAGAGTTATCTGTTCTATGAAGACTCTGAGTCGAGAGATCTCCTGCCGCCCTGTGGAGCCTCATGGAGGAGTGAGATTTCTCGGCTCCTTTTCACCATCTCCATGAACCGACCGCGTCATTCCGGTGCTGATCTCCGCTCGAAATGACAGAGCAGCGCTTGATGTTTGATTCACTTGGGAAGCACTGATTAATTCATAGAGTTTTCTTTTATAAGAATTTTTATGCACTGTTTCGTCATGGGCTTCCTTAAATAGCTCGCTATTCGCGTCAGCCCATTCCTCGCATTGCATAAAAATTCAAGAATAAAAGCAAGCAATGATTTAATCAGCGCTTCCCTTGATGGTGGTTTATTTCTTTTGCGGCTCTGTTATTGCATTTTTTTGACTGGGGTGCTATACTGAACCATATTTATATATTATAAGCAGAGTAAGTATGGACGCGCTGGGAAAGAATCATTTTCCTCCAGTGCCGGATGGACGGGGAGTTGTCATCCGGACGAAAAGCAGAAGCTTGCGGTGTCCTTACTGCATCCCGCTGCTGCATGGAGACCCCTTTCCATGCAGCCTTGCATGAAGGAGGTCTTTTTATAATGCAGAAAAATAAGGAAAAAGAAATAGTGATGCTGGGGATTCTTACCGGACTGGCAGTGATGATGTCCTATATCTTTGCGGTGCAGACACCCTTTGTAAGAATCACCTTCGGCTTCCTGCCTATTGCCATGGCCGGGGCAATTTATGGCCCCTGGAAGGGCGGTCTGGTGGCGGCCCTCTCCGATTTCATCGGCACCGCCTGCCTGGGCACAAGCATTTTCTTTCCGGGATTTCTGCTGTCCGGTTTCCTGACCGGGTGGATTTACGGGAAGTTCTTTTATGGACATCGCCTCACCCTTTCCTATGTGTGCATTCCCTTCTTTCTGGTCATGGTTTTTATCCATCTGGGCCTCAATACCCTATGGCTGGTGCTTTACTATGACAAGGCAGCAAGTGCCATTTTTTTAAGCCGCCTCATCAAAAACATCATCTGCTATCCCCTGGAAGTGGGGCTTTTCATGTTCCTTTACCAGAAAGTGTATGGCAGGATATTCTTTCTGATGGTGGGAAAAAGAGAAGCAGCATGAGCCTTGGAAAAGCACTGCTTTATTCATGGAACCTGCTTTTAGAAATGCCGTTTTTCCATAAAAAAAACGCCCCGTAGGGCGGAATGGTATGGTGGAGACGAAGAGGATTGAACTCTCGACCTTACGGATGCGAACCGCACGCTCTCCCAGCTGAGCTACGTCCCCATATATGTATATTTTACAAAGGGCTCTTATGAATTGCAAGGTAAGAGCTGCTTTAATCAGAGCGTTCCAAGGGGCAGCTCTTTTCCTCCCCGCTGCCTTGATGCAAAAAAGGAAGCACTTCGCAAAGTGCTTCCTTTTTGATTTCATAGGTATAGCGATTATAATTAACGGTCGCTGCCGTCTTTTTCTTTTCTGATAACGTCGTGGGCGCCGCCTTCTACGATGGAGGTAGCGGAAACCAGGGTGAGCTTTGCTTTCTGCTGGAGTTCCGGAATGGTGATGGCACCGCAGTTGCACATGGTGGCTTTAATCTTGGCACAGGTTTTTTCCACGTTTTCTTTCAGTGGGCCTGCATAGGGAACGTAGGAGTCAACGCCTTCTTCGAAGGCCAGCTTCTTGGTGCCGTCCAGATCGTAGCGTCCCCAGTTTCTTGCACGGTTGGAACCTTCGCCCCAGTATTCTTTAACGACCATGCCGTTTACGGTTCTCTTCTGGGACGGGGATTCTTCGAAGCGGGCGAAGTAACGGCCCAGCATGACGAAATCTGCGCCCATGGCAAGAGCCAGGGTGATGTGGTGATCATAAACGATACCGCCATCGGAGCATACCGGTACGTAAATGCCGGTTTCCTTGAAATATTCATCTCTTGCCTGGCAGACTTCAATCAGGGCAGTAGCCTGGCCGCGGCCGATACCCTTTGTCTCGCGGGTAATACAGATGGAGCCGCCGCCGATTCCTACTTTGACGAAATCTGCGCCTGCTTTTGCCAGGAACAGGAATCCGTCGCGATCGACTACATTGCCTGCGCCGACTCTGACTTTGCCATTGTATTTCTTATGAATCCAGTTCAGGGTGATCTTCTGCCATTCGGAGAAGCCTTCGGAGGAATCGATGCAGAGTACGTCTGCTCCTGCTTCTACCAGTTTCGGAACCCGTTCTTCATAATCGCGGGAATTGATGCCTGCGCCTACGATGAAACGTTTCTGGTCGTCCAGCAGTTCATTCGGGTTTTCCTGATGGGAATCGTAGTCTTTGCGGAATACGAAACCATAGAGACGGCCGTCTTCATAGAGGACCGGCAGGGAATTGATCTTTTTGTCCCAGATCAGATCATTGGCTTCGGAAAGGGTGATGCCGTACTGAGCCTTGACCAGTTTGTCTACCGGGGTCATGAAGAATTTGACTTTTTCGGAAATATTCATGCGGCTGACACGATAGTCACGGCTGGAAACGATACCGACCAGTTTGCCGTTTGCGGTACCGTCATCGGTGATAGCAATGGTGGAATGACCGGTTTTCCTCTTCAGCGCGAGGACATCAGCAAGGGTATTTTCAGGAGAAAGATTGGAATCGCTCGGTACGAAGCCTGCTTTCTTTGCTTTGACTCTGGCAACCATAGCAGCTTCTTCTTCGGGAGTCTGGGAACCATAAATGAAAGAAACGCCGCCGTTTCTGGCCAGTTCTACAGCCAGTTTTTCACCGGATACGGCCTGCATGATAGCAGAAACCATAGGGATGTTCAGGGTAATGGCCGGCTTTTCGCCTTTTTTGAATTTAACCAGCGGGGTCTTCAGGGAAACGTTTGCAGGAATGCAGTTTGTGCCGGAATAGCCCGGGATGAGAAGGTATTCATTAAAGGTATGCGCCGGTTCATTGATGTAGGTTGCCATTATTTCCTCCTTAAATAGAAAAATTTCAATAACAGATTGATGGTTAAAGGATACTATACACCTTTTTCAACAAAGGGTCAAGCCCCTCTTTCTCATTGGGCAAAACCTGTTATATTTTTTTCATTATAGCGTAAAATCGGCCGTCAGGGAAGAGGAAATATGGGGTTTCAGTCATCAGCGATTTTTATGATTTGTGCCATTTGGCGTAATCGTGATTCGTGATTCGTTGTTCGTGGTTCGGGAAGGTGGCGGCCTGACGGCCGCGGAGTATATATCGAGCCTTTGGCTCCCGATTGTGCTGGGTGAATTTTTTCTCATATGTGCGGTTCGTCCCCTCTTGAGGAGAGCCTTCCCGCTTTTGGATAGAGGCAGTTATCCCGGAAATCTTTCGCCAGTCAGCTCCATCATCTGCTTCGCGGTTTTGCCATTAACCATTAACCTCAATGTGCAGTTCGTACATAAGACAGTTTCCTTTCGGAATAAAGCTGCCCGACGATTAACCATTAACCTCAATGTACAGTTCGTCCGTAAGTCAGTTTCCTTTTTGAACAAAGCGGTCCGGCAATTAACTATTAACCATAATGTGCAGTTTTTCATCCTGAATGACCTTCTGCGAACTGATAACTGCGAACTGATAACTAAAAAAGACAGCCTCCCGCACGAGAAGCTGCCTTTTCTTTATACATTTATAGTAACGGGCTGATGACCGCCTGGAAATATCTGTCCAGTTCCTCGGGGCTTTCTTTCATATCTCTCCGGACCCACCACTGGACCATTTCCACGAAGGCGCCGGTGATGTGGTTCAGGAGGAAAGGCCTCGGCACGTCGCAGGCCGGTTCCTTGTCGGTGAGGACGTAGGAGGAAATCAGTTTCGTCAGGGCCATTTTGAAATAGCGCATGAAGATATCGCTGCTTTCGGAAACGAGAAGGTCGTGGACATGATTCGTATTCGCCTTGATATGCTGGAGAAGATGGCAGAAAACCGGATCCCGTACGCCCGGGGCGAAATGGGGATCGCTGGGCATATTGTCATTCAGCACCCCTTCGATGATATGGTCGAAAAGTTCCCGGCACATTTCGGCGAGCAAACTGTCCTTCGTCTCGAAATGGGCATAGAACGTGGACCGGCCGATATTGGCACGGTCGATGATTTCCTGGATGGTGATCTTTGAATACGGTTCTTCTGATAAAAGGGCGCCAAACGCATTGAAAATGGCGGCCCTCGTCTTCTGCTGTCTGCGGTCCATGAGTATCCCTTCGTTACTGTTAGTTATTGTACGAAATGTACGTTATTAATCATAGTGTAGTATAAAATAGGGAGAAATACAAGGGGAGGGAGTGGAGGAACAGGAAGAGTTTAATAATTCAAGTAAGGGATAGAACTTTTGAATCGGGATTGTCGGGAATCTCGGGACTATCGGGGTTGTCGGGACGGTGCGGGGCTGTTGCGGCACGAGTATAAATGGGGCCAATACTCTCATGGCATGTTGAACAATTAATGAAATGTACAGTTTCCCATAGGGCAGTTTCTTTTTGATAGAAAGCTGTGGGCTGTTAACTATTAACCCCAATGTACAGTTTCCCGGAAGTCAGTTTTCCTCTGGAATAGAGTTGGTGAACCTGTTTTCTGTTAACTCCAATGTACAGTTTTCCACAAGACAGTTTTCTTTCGGCATTAAGCCATTACCCATTACCTTCATTCCCGGTTTCTTCACCTGTGGATACTCTCTCCGAACTGATAACTGCGAACTGATAACTTCAAATAAAAAGCCGCCCCGACGAATATCGGGACGACTTTTATTTCCACAGGCTTAGAATGCTGCTTTGACGGAGCCGCCGTATTTCTTTTCGATGAAGTCTTTGACTTCCTTGCTCTGCAGGGCTTTCATGAGTTTCTGCAGTTCCGGACGTTTTTCATCGCCTGCGCGGACGGCTACGATATTGGCGTACGGGGAATCAGCGCCTTCGGTGTAGATGGCATTTTTCGGATCCAGTTTGGCAGCCAGGGCGAAATTGGAATTGATGATGGCGATATCTGCATCTTCGAGAGCTCTTGGGAGCTGGGGAGCATCGAGTTCGGAGAATTTCAGGTTCTTCGGGTTGGAAGCGATATCCTGAGGAGTTGCGGTAATCGGAGCGCCTTCCTTCAGCTTGATCAGTCCTGCGGACTGGAGAACGAGGAGGGCTCTGCCACCATTGGTCGGGTCATTCGGGATGGCTACATGAGCGCCTTCCGGAAGGGCTTTGATGTCTTTGATCTTGTTGGAGTAAACTCCCATCGGTTCGAGATGAACGGCGCCGATGGAAACGAGTTTCAGATTTCTGGATTTGCAGAATTCTTCGAGGTATGGTTTATGCTGGAAGAAGTTGGCATCCAGGGATTTATCGTTCAGGGCCAGGTTCGGCTGTACATAGTCATTGAATTCGACCAATTCTACATTGACTCCTTCTTTGGCCAGTTTGTCTTTGACTACATTGACGATTTCAGCGTGGGGAACGGGGGATACGCCGACTTTGATGGAAACTGCCTTGGCAGCAGAAGATGCAGCAGCAGATTTTGCCGGAGCTTTCTCTCCTCCGCAGCCTGCGATGAAACCTACGGCAGCCAGAGCTGCCAGGGATGCGATGATTGCTTTTTTGAAGTTCATAATTTGCCTCCTGATGATTTTGGGAAATAAAAAAATCCATCGCCTGCTGGGACGAAGGATTCTGTTCGCGGTACCACCCATGTTCACTTTCCCGTCGCCGGAAAAGCCTTATGAAGTACAATCATACTTCTCATCTGTAACGGGAATTCCCGGTCCGCCTGATTATTCAGCAGACAGGCTCAGAGGCCATCTTCAGCAGTCTTTCCCGTGCCCGTTCCCACCGGCGGGGCTCTCTTTGCCGTTTCCGAATGCTTACTCTTCTCATCTTCGCCTGTATGTAGTTGGGAATAATATAGCATTGTTTGCGTCTTTTCGTCAAGGGATTTTTTAGCCAGGCGGGAGGATATGGATGGAGTCTCTTTGCAGTTACTTTGGTTTGAGTCAGTAACGGTATTCGTGAGTTAGCCTCACTTCGGCAAGCCCCGGAGTAGTCGAAATCGAGATTTCGTGATTCGTGGTTCGTGGTTCGTGAAGGTGGCGGCCTTTCGGCCGCAAGTTTTTATGGGGGCTGTGCACAGGCGGGAGAGGGCGGATTTCGGACTTCGGATTTGGGATTTCGGGAAGGGTTCGCCGCTGATGGGGCGATGGGTTTTTATGGGGACTTTGTACGAAAGATATAAAGAAAGACCTCTTTTCGAACCGTTCACGAAAAGAGGTCTTTTGACTGCACTTTGATATTTATGCTGCATGGGATGAACCATCAGCGGGGCCATCGGCCTGCGGCGGAGCCGCTATTTAAATTGGTTCCCGAAGGGAACCATATCCTTCCCGGACCCCGGACCCCGGACCCCGAATAACGAACCACGACAGATGTCTCAATCTTCTGCCAGCACAGACTTGATGATTCCCACCGCTTTCTCCAGATCTTCCATGGGGATATTGAGGGCCGGGAGGAGTCTGATTTTTTCTTTTGCCGTAAGGACTACGACTCCTTTTTCGAGGAGTTTGGGGATAATGGTTCCTACCGGTTTTTCCGGTTCGATGCCCAGCATGAGGCCCATGCCGGCTACGGATTTGACGCCTTTGGCGCCTTCAAGGGATTTTTTGATGAAATTTCCTTTTTCTGTGACTTCAGCCATCAGTTTGTCATCGAGGCGCTGATAGATGGAAATGGCTCCGGCACAGGCGATGGGATTTCCGCCGAAGGTGGAGCCGTGGGAGCCCGGGGTGTATACGTTTTCTGTCTTTTCATTAAAGAAAGTCGCCCCCAGCGGCAGTCCTCCGCCGATGCCTTTGGCCGTAGAAACGATATCGGGCTGGACGTCATAATTCATATAGCCGTAGAGTTTGCCCGTTCTGCCGTTTCCGCTCTGCACTTCATCCACGATGAGAAGGATGTCATGTTCATGGGCGTATTTGTTGATTCCTTCGAAAAATTCCTTTTCCAGCGGGTGAACGCCTCCTTCGCCCTGGATGGTTTCCACCATGACTGCACAGATTTCCGGGTGTTTTTCGCAGAGTTCGATGAATGCGGGAAGGTCATTGGCCGGGGTATAGAGGAAACCCGGGAGGAAGGGGTCGAAATCGTGATGGAAGACGTCCTGACCGGTTGCGGTCAGAGTGGCCATGGTCCGTCCATGGAAGGAATTGATGAGGGTGACGATGGTATTTCTTCCGTTTCCATACTTGTCATTGGAATATTTCCTTGCCCCTTTGATGGCACATTCATTGGCTTCGGCTCCGGAATTGGAGAAGAAGACTTTTTTCATGCCTGTCTTTTTGCAGATCATTTCGGCCAGATCGGCCATGGGCTTTGAGTAGAAAAGGTTGGAAACATGGTTCAGCGTGTGAAGCTGTTTTGTCACCGCTTCCATCCATTTTTCATCGGCAATGCCGAAAATATCGACGCCGATCCCGCTTCCCAGGTCGATGTATTCCTTTCCTTTGTCATCATAGAGATGGGAACCTTTCCCGCTGACGAAGCACACGGGGTATCTGCTGTAAATATGGGCGATGTATGTGGAATCTTTTTCAAAGGTATTCATGGGGATCTCCTTATTTCGTAAACATGGTGCCCAGCCCTTCATCGGTGAGCAGTTCAATGAGTATGGCATGGGGGATTTCCCCGTTGATGATGAAAACTTTCTTTACCCCTTCTTCTACCGCATGGGTGCAGCAGTCCACTTTCGGAATCATGCCGCCTGCAATGGTTCCGTCAGCCTTCAGGGCTTCCGCATCGGAAAGGGTGATTTTTTTAATGAGGGAATCGGGATCTTTCGGGTCTTTCATGACTCCATTGATATTGCTCATGACTACCATGGATTCTGCCTTGAGGGCTGCTGCGATTTTGGCAGCTGCCGTATCGGCATTGATATTGTAGGCATGGCCTTCCTCATCGATTCCGATGGAGGAAATGACAGGGATGTATTCTCTTTCCAGTACGTCTTCCAGAAGGTCCGTATTGATTTCATCGATTTCGCCCACAAGGCCCAGTTTTTCATCCTGCTGGTGGACTTTGATGAGTCCTCCGTCCAGTCCGCAGAGGCCTACTGCTTTTCCGCCGAGGGCCGTCAGGTCGGCTACCAGGCTTTTATTGACTTTGCCGGCTAAAACCATCTGCACCACGTCCATGGTCTCTTTGTCGGTCACCCGCAGGCCGTTTAAGAAATGGGATTCGATGGAAAGCTTTTTCAGCATGGAATTGATTTCCGGACCCCCTCCATGGACGAGGATCACATTGACCCCTACGAGGCGGAGGAGCAGGATATCCTGCATCACCGATTTCTTCAGTTCCGGATCCGTCATGGCATTTCCGCCGTATTTTGCGACCACATAAGTGCCTGTATATTCTTTGATGTAAGGTACGGCCTGGGTGAGAATCTTCGCCCGTACCGCATTGGATGCATTCATAGAGTTCCCCTTTTTAATTTTCCTGAACTGTATGTCTATTCAGGATGGATGACTATCTATTAAAAGTTATCAGTTATCAGTTATCAGTTGGCCCGTTTCTGAGAACTGCGAACTGATAACTGATAACTTGTCTTAAAAAATGATTATTACAGAACTAACCCTGTTTCCTCAGGGAACCCCAGCATGATATTCATGCACTGGATGGCGGCACCGGAAGCGCCTTTGCCGAGGTTGTCGAAGGAAGAAATCACGAGGACTCTGTCATCGTTTCCTGCCACATTGATGGTCATGCTGTCTTTTCCCGCATTTTCATTGGCTGAAAGGAAGAGGCCGTTCGTTTCATCGAGAGAGAGGGGAGACACTTTGATGAGTTTGGCTCCCTCATAATGTTTCTTTAAAATCATCTGGAAATCATCGGCTTCGATTTCTCCCGGGAGCCCGCAGGGGAGCTGGAGGAAATGGGTATGGAATCCGATGGTCACCTGCATGCCTTCATAGAAATCGTCCACGATGGGCGAGAAGAGGGGCTTTTCACAGAGATGGCAGACTTTCATGATTTCCGGCAGATGCTTGTGATTCTGGGAAAGCCCGTACTGACGGGGCGCCAGAAGTCCTGTATTTCCACCCTTGTCATATTCGCCAATCATTTTCTTGCCGCCGCCGGAATACCCGGTGAGCGATATGCAGTGGAGCGGATAATTGATGGGAAGGATTCCTGCGTGAACCAGAGGATAGAGGATGGCAATGACCCCGGAAGCATGGCAGCCCGGGACGGCCACTTTGTCTGCTTTGGAAATCGCTTCTTTCTGCTCTTTCGAAAGTTCCGGGAAACCATAGACCCAGTCATCCGCTGTTCTGTGGGCCGTGGAAGTATCGAGGATTTTGATATCGATTCCTTTGACCGCTTCCACAATTTCTTTTGAAGCTGCATCAGGAAGGCAGAGGAACATGAGGTCTGCTTCCTGGGCATATTTCTTAATGGTTTCTATATCTTTCCTCTTTTCCTCCGGGAGGTGAAGGAGCTCGATATCTTTTCTTTCGGAGAGACGGTCATGAAGGCGGAGACCCGTAGTCCCCGATTCTCCTACGATGAAAACTTTTGGCGTGTTACTCATACATGGTCTCTCCTTTCTTAATTGTCCAGCGGGTATTCCGCAAATGTGGCTACCATGACGGCTTTAATCGTCGGGAGCCGGTTGGCCGCTTCCTGGAAAGCCAGGGAGAAGGGGGCTTCGAAAACATCATCGGTGACTTCGATGCCATCCAGGCCGAAACGTTCATAAATGTCTTTTCCCACTTTTGTCTCCGTATTGTGGAAAGAGGGGAGGCAGTGGCAGAAGACGGTATCCGGATTTCCTGTGTTTTTAATCATGTCCATCGTAATCCGATAGGGCATAAAGAGTTTGATTCTTTCGCCCCAGAGTTCATAGGGGTCTCCCATGGTCACCCAGACACCGGTATAAATGACATCGAGTCCTTTGACTCCTTCCACAGGATCATCGGTAAAGGTGAAAGTGGCTCCTGTTTTCTTGGCCACTTCTTCGCATCTGGCAGTGAATTCAGGTTCCGGGAAGAACTGCTTTGGCCCGATGATGCGGAAATCCATACCGGAAAGGGCGGCACCTGCCATGAGGGCATGGGCCATATTGGACTGGCCGTGACCTACGTAGGCATAGGAAATCTGGTTCAGCGGTTTTTTGAAATGTTCCTTCAAAGTGAGGAAATTGGCGAGAGTCTGGGTGGGATGGTCATAATCGGTGAGGCCGTTCCATACGGGAACGCCGGCTTTGGCGGAAAGCTCTTCTACCGCGCTCTGGGCATACCCCCGGAATTCAATGGCGTCGAACATGCTTCCCAGTACCCGGGCGGTGTCGGCAATGGATTCCTTCTTGCCAATCTGGGTGCCTGTGGGCCCCAGGTAGGTGGTGAAAGCTCCCTGGTCATGGGCTGCCACTTCGAAGGCACACCGGGTGCGGGTGGAGTCTTTCTCGAAAATAAGGGCAAAATTTTTACCGTTTAAAGTTTTGATTTCTTTTCCGGCGGCCTTGTCCTGCTTCAGCTTTTCCGCCAGGTCCAGATAGTAGGCGAATTCTTCCGGTGTGTAGTCCAGCATGGAGAGAAAGGAATGGTTCAGTAAGCTTTTCATGATATACCTCGTTGTATGTTTTTAACTTTTTTGGAATCTGAATATATGGTTTATGAGAGAACCATTCTCATCGGGAGAGGGCCTCCAGGGCAGCTGCTGCTTCCAGGGTGATGCCCAGAGGAAGGATGGATTCATTGATGGCAAAGGATGCATTGTGCAGGGCCGGCGTATTTCCGTCGCCGGTGCCCAGCCAGAAGAAGGCGCCGGGGAATTTTTCAAGGTAGGAGGAGAAGTCTTCCGCGCACATGGATGGGAACTCTGGCTCTGTGATATGTTCTTCTCCCAGGTAGGCTTTTCCCACTTCCTTCAGGAAATCAATCTTTTCCGGTGTATTGATGGTGGCGCTGTGGCCTCTGACATAGTTCAGCTCCGAATGGGTGTGGAACATGACATCCAGACCTTTCAGGATTTCCCCCAGCCTTGCTTCCATCTTGTCCCGAAGCTCTGGACGGTAGGTACGGCAGGTGCCTTCCAGATAAGCATCCTCAACCCCTACGTTGTAACGGGTGCCCGCATTCATGAGGCCGATGGTGCACACCACATTGTCCATGGGGTTCATTTCCCTGGAAATCAGGGACTGTACATCAATGATGAAATGAGCTGCTGCCACCAGGGCGTCGGTGCCGTTATGAGGCTGGGCAGCATGGGTGGATTTCCCTTTGATATGGACATAGAAACGGTCGGACGCCGCCATGAGGGCACCGGGCTTTAATCCTACCTGGCCTGTGGGAAGCTCCGGCCATACATGAAGACCGTAAATTTCCGATACATCGTCCAGTTTCCCGCTGGCTGCAATGTGGCGGCCGCCGCCGATGGCTGCTTCTTCCTCGGCCGGCTGGAAAACGATTTTTACAGTGCCGTGAATCTGATCCTTCATTTTATTCAGTACGGCGGCAGCGCCCAGAAGGATGGACATGTGACCGTCATGGCCGCAGGCGTGCATGACCCCTTCATTCTTGGAAGCAAAGGGAAGACCTGTAAGCTCTGTCACCGGAAGGGCATCCATATCGGCCCGGAGGGCCACCGTTTTCCCCGGATGGCTGCCTTTGATGATGCCCAATACGGCATTCTGGAAAAATCCTGTTTCATAGGGGATGCCCAGATTTTTGAAAACATCCTGGATGTATGCTGAAGTTTTGACTTCCTTTCCGGAGAGTTCCGGATATTCATGGAAATGTCGTCTCCAGGTCACCACCTGTGGCAGAATGGCTGTGACTTTTTCCTTAACTTCTTTTTCGTACATCATTGAGACGACCTCTTTTCCTGACTTTAATTGGCGTTTTTGCATATGATTGAATATTTATTCATTCAGAACAGATGAAACTGCAGCAGAATTAGTTAATTTTCGTGAAATACAGTGAAAATTCAAAAACGTGTACAAATTGGATTGCAATAATAATACAACTTTGCGAATATATATGCAAGAGGGGAAGAGAAATTTTTTATCAAAAAGATGAAACTGGCACCTGCCGGTGAAGAACAGCATGGGAAGAAGGCGGAAGCAGCGGAGAAAATATTTCTTAAGGATTTCGACAAAGTATGATATAATGACAATAATATGCAGGCATCCAGCGAGAACGGACAATCATAGATCTGAATCATGGGAGAGACGCATGGGGCGTTCTCTTTTTTTTAGAAAGCGCTGATTCATTCACTTTGTGAATCAATCAGTGCTTCCTTAATGCCCCGGTAGGAAACCGGGAAGATATACCGGAAAGGAACTGACAGTGTCAGCTCTTTCCGATATATAGGTATTATTTATATCAAAGGCCTGCTTTTACTTATCATTGGGCACCATGCCCGCGTACCCATGAACGCATACAGGAGGAAACATGTACGACACTTTTAAAGAATTGGGAATTGCGCCGGAAATACTGAAGGCCGTGGAGGATATGGGATTCGAGGAACCAAGTCCCATCCAGAAGGCAGCCATTCCTATTGCCCTTACCGGAAAGGATCTGATTGGTCAGGCCCAGACAGGCACCGGCAAAACGGCGGCTTTTGGCATTCCCATCCTGGAAAGGATTGACACATCAAAGCCGGGACCCCAGGCCGTAGTCCTTTCCCCTACCAGGGAACTGGCCATCCAGTCTGCTGAAGAAATCAACCATCTGGCCCAGTACCTTCCCATTCATGCTCTTCCCATTTACGGCGGGCAGGACATTGAAAGGCAGTTCAAAGCTCTCAGGAAGCACCCCAACATTATCGTAGCCACTCCGGGCCGCCTCATGGACCATATGAAGAGAGGCACCATTGACCTGTCCCATGTACAGGTCCTTGTGCTGGACGAAGGGGACGAAATGGTGGATATGGGATTCATCGACGATATCCGCACCATTCTGGCCGGCATTCCGGAAGAAAGACAGACCATGTTCTTCTCCGCCACCATGCCGGAACCTATCCGCCAGCTGGCTGAGACTTTCCTCAAAGATCCGGAACTGGTGAAAATCAAAGCAGCCACTGTGACCATCGATCTCATCGAACAGGAATACATCGAACTTCCGGACCGTCAGAAATTTGATGCCCTCTGCCGCCTCCTTGATATGCAGGAACCGGAACTGGCCATCGTTTTCGTCCGCACGAAACGGAGAGCCGATGAAGTGACGGAAGCATTGAAAAAGAGAGGCTACATGGCTGAAGGCCTTCATGGCGACCTTTCCCAGCAGAAAAGGGATACCGTAGTCCGTCAGTTCAAAGAATCCACCATCGATATCCTGGTAGCAACGGACGTTGCCGCCAGGGGCCTCGATATTTCCGGCGTCACCCATGTATACAATTTCGATATGCCTCAGGACCCGGAAATTTACGTCCATCGCGTAGGCCGTACAGGCCGCGCAGGAAAAACGGGTCTCGCAGTGACCTTTGTTATTTCCAGAGAAATGGGACAGCTCCGGGATATTGAACGGGTCATCCGCCGCCGTATCAAGAGACGGTCTGTCCCCACCCTTTCTGAAGTCATCGAAGGCAACCAGAAGGCTGCCATTGAAAGCCTTTCCGATACGGCCCAGGGCGGCGGCCTGGAGGAATACAGGGAAAGCGCGGAAGACCTCCTGAATGATGTGGACTCTGTATCCCTGGTGGCTGCTGCTATCAAGCTGCTCACCAAACAGCCTGATGTGACACCGGTCAAGATTACAGAAGAAATGCCCAATTTCCGCAGACGCAAAGGAGCTCCCCGCCGTCACTTCGATGGAGACCGTCCCCGGAGAAGAAGAAATTCTGAAGGCGGCCGCCGCTTTGAAGGCAAAAGGCAGCGCCGTTTCGACAATCATTCCGGCCAGCCCCGTCAGAATAACGGCAAAAACATTCACGAATCCAATTTCAAACCTTACTTCAGGGAAAACTAATAGAAAAAGCTGTGAAGAAGTGCAAATCATTTCTTCACAGCTTTTTTTAACAGGTTTCTTCGACAGTCTGTCAGAGAGACTTGTTAAAAAAGGAGATATAGTGTATTCTATATTCATAGAAATAAATATAAAGGAGGCTGTCCTATGAAAAAAGTGATTATGATTAAAATTCCCGGCTGTCCCTACTGCGCCAATGCCAGAAAGGCCATTAGCCTTCTGCAGGAAGAAGAACCATACAAAGACATCAGGGTGGAGGAAATCGATGAAACCACCCAGCCGGACCTGGCAGCGCCCTATGGAAAGGACTACTACTACGTGCCCAGCCTTTTTGCTTATGTGTGATAAAGAAGCAATAGAAGTGCAAAAAATTTTGCCGTTCCTATCCGACACTTGGCCATTGTGTCGGATAGGTCGGGCGGTTATTCGGGCAAGTCAATCTTGCCGACAAAGCTGTAATAAATCTCAATG
>NZ_JAZASU010000016.1:0-25056 GCF_036343215.1 Dialister sp. | reverse complement strand
TTCTCAGTTCACAGTTCTCAGTGAAGGAGGCCCGCATCAAATTGGATAGCGGGCCATTTTTATACACAGTTTTCATCAGAAATGGTTAAATTTTTATATAAAAAGGCCGCCTCTCCTGCGTAATAGCGGCCACCACAACTGCGAACTGATAACTAATAACTGATAACTATTTCCCTTAAAGTTTTTAAAATAATGATTTCTATTTTTGTACACCCCCGGCTTTTTTGTTTCCAGTCATCAGTTCATCATTCACAGTTCACGGTAAAGGCGGCCCGCATCAAAACCGGAAGCGGGCCTGATTATAAATGGTTATTCCAAAGGAATGGCCATACTTCTGATAAACGGATCACTTTTATCTCAAAGCCGTCTGTCACATATTGTGGCAGGCGGCTTTTTTGCTTTTGCAAAGATGGATTCATTGACTCCCTGTGCGGCTTTCCCGCAGGAATGCGGAGAGGTTCAAACAAAAATGAGTCCCCTCCTTCGAAAGGACTCACGAATCGCTCGGCCGGTCACTTATCCACCCGATGAATGAGCCAGCAGCCACAGACAAGGGCTATGAGATTTGGCAGCCAGACGGCGGGAATTGCCGGCATGACATGGCCTTTGCCGAGGGCTTCGAGGAAGGTCATGACTGCATAGTAAACGAAAATAATGACTACGGAAATACCGAAACCGATGGAGGAGGAGGAACGCTGTTTCTGAACCCCCAGAGGCGCACCGGCGATGGCAAATACAAAAGATGCCATGGGGAGCGAGAAACGGCGCTGGATTTCCATGGTGAGAGGCGTTGTATCTGCATGAGCGGCCTGATAGGCTTTCTTGGTCAGGGTGAGTTCACGAATGGTCATTTCATCGAAATTCTTGTTTTCCTTTGGAATTTCATCCGGAGACTGGGCATAGGGAATTTCCTGATGGTCAAAGTGTATCATACGGTCTACACCGTCACCGGTCAGATCGTAAATGACTCCGTTTTCCATGATCCACATACCGTTCTGCCAGACTGCTTTCGGCGCATTTTCCACGCGGATGACTTCTTCGTTCTGGAATTCCTGGACCGTAATATTTTCCAGCTGTTTCGTCTTCGGATTATACCGTCTTGCATAGAGAAGGTGAAGGATTTTTCCATGCTGTACATCCCGCACCACCACATGGTCCGTGACCCCGGGATTCAGATTTTTCTTGATTTCCGTATTGAGCACGTAATCGTATTCCCGGTTCGTCCAGGGCACTACGTATTCATTGAAAGCCACGGCACAAAGGCTGATGACAAGGGAAACAATGAATACGGGCATGGCCAGTCGGAGGAAACTCTGACCCGATGAACGCATGACGATGAGTTCACTGGAACCGGAAAGTTTCGAAAAGCACATGAGGGCCCCCAGGAGAACAGCCATGGGGAATGTGTAAACCACGATTCGCGGAAGGGCAAGGATAAAGATTTTCAGGGCTGATGTGGAGGATGCGCCGTACTTTGTGACATAGCTGGCGATTTTCAGGAGGGTATCGGCCCCCAGGAAAATGGCGGTAAAGGCAGCTACGCCGAAAAGGAAAGGAGCAAGAAATTCATTCAAGATATATTTGTCAAGCAGCCGCATGGAATTTCCCTCCCTTTTTCATGTAAATAATCATAGTCTGAAATTTTCCCCCAGATAGAATTTCCTTGCCCGCGGGTCCACGGCAATGTCCTCGGCTTTGCCCTGGAGAAGGATTTTTCCTTCGGAAAGGATATAGGCATTGTCTACGATGCGAAGCGTTTCGCGGACGTTATGGTCGGTAATCAGGATTCCGATGCCTTTTGTCTTCAAATGAAGTACCACGCTCTGGATATCTTCGACAGCCAATGGATCGACTCCTGCAAAAGGTTCATCAAGAAGAATAAAGGCAGGATCCATGGTGAGAGACCGGGCGATTTCCACACGCCTTCTTTCGCCGCCGGAAAGGGCACTGCCCAGGGTATTCCGGACATGGGTGATATGGAATTCTTCCAGCAGGGCTTCTGCTTTTTCTTTTCTCTCTGCCGGAGTGAGTTCTTTTCTTGTTTCCAGAAGGGACATCAGGTTATCCCACACGGAAAGGCCGCGGAATACCGAGGCTTCCTGGGGAAGGTAGCCGATACCGAACTGGTGGCGTTTATAAATAGGCATGCCCACCAGGGAAGTGCCGTCTACGGTGACGTCTCCTTCTTCCGGAGTAATAATGCCTACGATCATATAAAATGTAGTCGTTTTACCGGCGCCGTTCGGACCCAGTAGTCCGACGATGGAACCCTGCTCCACTTCTACATTGACATGATCCACTACGGTTCTTTCCCCATAGCGTTTGACGAGATCATGGGTTTCTATTTTCATTTCGGTTCCTTCGTTTCTAACGGATTTCCTGCAATTTCAGGCCGTCCTTCGATGGGAGTGGCTTCCGTCACCGGTCCTTTGGGAGCAGCCGGTTCTTTTTCCCCGGAAGAGGATTCGGAGTCTCCTCCATGATCTGCAGTTTCACTGCCCGTATCGGTAATGACAATGGTACTCCGGCCTGTGGTTTCTACCACTTTGTCGGCATCCCGGAGGACCAGTTCCGGACCATGGAAGGTATTTCCATTCTGGTTGACCCAGGCATTTCCGGAAAGGACCAGTTTTCCATCGGTCCCGTCCCGGCCGGTCCGTGTATAGACGGCTTTGTCTCCGTATCCTACGGCATGATTGGCGGAACTGGTCAAATCGACGCCGCCGGTAGCTACGACTTTCACCTGTTTCATATTTCCTTCGATATGGGGAGCCGACAGTGTTCCCTGCGGATCTTCCAGGTAGCCGTTTCCTTCGATTTTTCCAAAACCGGTGTCCGGATTATAGATGACGTCATCCCCTTTGAGGATTCGTTTTTCTACGGAATCATGAAAATATACATTGCCAATGCCCCGGGTGGTCTTGTCCTTGTAAAGGTACATTTTCTGTGCGTCCAGGGTGGAGGATTCTTTCACATAATGGACTCCGCCTTCCAGGAATGCGCTCCGGTCCTCAAAATGGTACTGTCCGTTTTTTGCGGTAATGGTGGCTCCCTGGTTGGCATGAATCACTACATTTCCTGTGGCGGTAACCGTTTTGGTTTTTCCGTCATAAGTCAGGACATCGGCCGTAATATCATCGGCCAGAACTGTTCCCATAGAGCAGGCGGAAATGGCCATTGCTGCCAGTACTGTATATAATGGTTTCACTTTGTATCCTCCTTGTCTGCCAGCTTTGCATGGCCCCTCGCGGTAATGACCTGGATAATCCGGTCAGCGGTAAAGCTGTCTCCGGTCAGGACTTTATTGTCTTTCGTGGCGGTGAAGAACTGATCGGTGGAAAGGATTTCTTTATTTCCATCATAGGTCAGGTTTTCTGCGTAGAGTTCTTCGCCTGCCTTGTTTGTACCGTGTACGTTTCCTTCGATATAAACGGTTTTCTTTTTGCGGTCAATCTTTCCCCTGTCCCCTACGAGATGAAGTTCGTCTCCATCCTTGAAGTAGGAGCCTTCCACACCGGTAAGAAGGATTTCGTTCTGATCTTTACTCATCTGGACGTCTTTTACCTTGAACCGGTAAATGAGCTTCCCTTCCTTCGATTCGGTCATGTCGATATTTTTAAAAGACATGGCTGCAGAGGAGCTTGCGGCCTGATTCATATTCCTATTATCATCTTTAAAGAGGAAATAGACACCCAGCGCAATGAGCAGAATCACCACGATGATGATGATCGTTTTCCGGTTTTTCATGCCTTTCCTCCTTTTGTCTCGTTCCAGTTTTCCGTCATGCCTGCCCTGAACCGTTCCTTTTCTTCCGGAGGAAGGTCATTGTACATTTTAATCTTGCCCGGCCTTGTCCAGAAAAGGTGCTGGAACCAGAGCCAGTCGGCCGGATGGGCCTTGATGAATTCTTCCAGGACCGTGGCCATTTTCTGGGAGTTCACGAGAAGATCCCGTTCCTTGTCCCCCGTATCTTCATAGTAGAAATGTTTCCCCACGCAGATGGTATGGCCTTTTCCATCTTCATTCCTCACCACGAAGATGGGAACGATGGGCGCCCTGAATTTTCTGGCAAATACCGCCGGTCCCTGGGGAAAGGAGAATACCCGGTTCAGGAACAGGACGGGTACGCCCGCTTTATCTCCATCCTTATCGGAAAGAAATCCCAGGATATGATTTTTCTTCATGGACCGGGCAGCGGCAATCATTTCATAACCGCCGGTGCCGGTGAGGAAAATATGCTGTCCCGCCATGGCCCGGTATTCATTAATCATTTTCATGAGTACATCATCGGACTGCTTCTTCCCGATGGCGCTCGTATCATAGCCGTGAAGGGCAAGGCCTGCGCCCAGCCATTCCCAGTTGCCCATATGGGCAGTGAGTCCCACGATTCCTTTTTTCTCCGCATAGGCGGCTTCCAGGTATTCGGGATGGTCTATTTTCACATAATCGTCAATATGGTCTTTTTCCCTGCAAAGTCTTGGCATGTACATCATTTCCATGGCAGACATACCGATATTCCGGTATACCTTCTGCAGCAGTTCTTCCGCTTCCGGGCGGGAGACTTTGAGGCCGAACATGATCTGTTCGATTCCCCGGTTTTTCTGCTTCGCTATGCGGTTCATGATGAAAGGCCCAAGGAATCGCCCTATGGCCAGGATCCTGTCATAGGACATGGAACAGATGAGACTGCTCAATCCTTTCAGGAACCCGTATCGTACATTGAATAACATGGCTTCTCTTCTTTCAGGAAATGAATGAAATATTACTGACGGATTTCCTGTCCTTTATCATAGGAGGAAACTCCTTCTTTCCAGCGATGCTGGGCTTTCATAATGGTTTCTATAAATTCTCTGGCTGCGCCCCGCCCGCCATTGCAGGTGGAAATAAAGGAGGCAGCTTTTTTGTTTTCCGTCATCCCGTCGGCGGGGCAGCCGGAAAAGCCGACCTTTTCAAAAAGGGGAAGATCATTCAGATCGTCGCCCATGTAGGCCGCTTCGTCCCAGGAAAGGTTATATTTCCGGAGAAGTTCCTCCAGGGCTTCCACTTTGTCTTTGATTCCCATGAGGACAAAATCACAGGAAAGTTCTTCTGCCCTGTTTTTTACCAGGACGGATTTGCGGCCGGTAATAAAACCGGTGATATATCCCATGCGGTGGGCCAGGGAAAGTCCCAGGCCATCGTGGGCATTAAACAGTTTAAAGGCTTCCCCTTCCGGACCCATGACCAGGGTCCCGTCAGTCAGGGTGCCATCCACATCGAAAGCGATGAGTTTAATCTTTTTCGGTGCTTTCATTACATGACCCCCTGCTTCAGAAGGTCCGTAATATGAAGCATGCCGATGGCTTTTTCATTTTCCACCACCGGAAGGACTGTAATGGGATGGGGTTTATGCTGTTCCATACGGTGCAGTGCTTCGGCAGCCAGTCTTTCTTTCGAAATGAGCTGCGGATTTTTCGTCATGGCTTCTCCTACAGGACGGGTAAGGAAATCCATGCCTTTTTCCAGGCCCCGGCGCACATCACCATCGGTCATGAGGCCTTTCAGTCTTCCTTCCTGATCCACTACGGAAACGGCACCCAGCCCTTTATCGGTCATGACGAAAAGGGCATCCTTGACGGAAGCAGCTTCAGAAATGAGAGGATTTTCATCCCCCTTATGCATCACCATTTCCACGGTGAGGAGGAGTTTCTTGCCGAGAGCTCCGCCGGGATGGAAGATGGCAAAATTATCCGCTGTAAAATGATGCCTTTCCATAAGGCATACAGCCAGGGCATCTCCCAGGGCCAGAGCTGCGGTGGTAGAACTTGTCGGAGCCAGTCCGAGACTGTCTGCTTCTTTTTTGACTCCTGCATCCAGAACGGCATCTGCATTTCTGGCAAGAGTGGAATTTGTCTTCCCCACGACGGCAATGAGTTTGGCCCCGATCCGTTTGAGGGAAGGCAGGATATTCAATACTTCCGCGGTTTCACCGCTGTTCGAATAAGCAATGACCACATCTTCAGAAGTCACCATGCCCAGATCTCCGTGAATTCCTTCTGCCGGATGAAGGAAGAAGGAAGGAGTCCCTGTAGATGCCATGGTAGCAGACACTTTGCGGGCAATATGACCCGATTTCCCCATACCCGTCAAAACGACACGGCCATGAGAACTTTCAATCAGCCGAACAGCCTCTTCAAACTGGCCATCCAGTTTATCTACCAGAGATAACACTGCCCCCGCTTCATCACGGAGAACTCTTGAAGCTGTTTCAATGACTGACATAGTGCCTCCTGCTGAATTCAAATAAAAATGGTGCTTATTCTTTATTATACAATAGATGAGTCTCAAACTGCGAGATTTTGGAATGAGTAATTTGGGGACGAATCGTGATTCGTGGCTCGTGGTCCGTGGTCCGGGAAGGCGTGCCGCTTCGCGGCACGATTTTTTTATGGACCAGCTCAAACATGGCGTGAGTGAAGTCTATAAGCTATTAGCTATTAGCCGTTAGCAGCCAGCCGTTGGCCATTACCCATCAGAAACCGTTTCCCGGCACCAATGAGCTCTGAGAACTGATAACTTTTTACTCAGTTTTTCATCATACGATTCATCTTCAGGGATTCACTTATTTCCCCGGTACCAGTCCCTTATCTTTATCGTGTTTCACCACGTTATTGATAGCGATGAGGTCTTTCAGGAGATCTTCGAGAGAGGAGAGGTAAAGCATATTGGTGGAATCAGAGAGTCCTTCCGGCGGATTATCGTGAACTTCCATGAAGAATCCGTCTACTCCGGATGCTGCAGCAGCTCTTGCCAGATAAGGGATGAATTCACGCTGGCCGCCGGTGGTATTTCCCATACCTCCCGGAAGCTGTACGCTGTGGGTGGCATCGAAAATGACGGGATAGCCGAACTGGCGCATAATCGGGAAGGAACGCATATCGACGACCAGATTGTGGTAGCCGAAGGAAGCGCCTCTTTCGGTGATGGCGATATTCGGATTTCCTGCTTCTTCCAGCTTGCCGATGACGTTTTTTATGTCTTCCGGAGCCATGAACTGGCCTTTCTTTACGTTGACCGGTTTGCCTGTTTTAGCTGCGCCGTAAACAAGGTCGGTCTGGCGGCAGAGGAATGCCGGAATCTGGAGCATATCCAGGACCTCCGAAGCCGGAGCGAGCTGGGTCACGTCATGGACGTCGGAAAGTACGGGCACCTGCAGTTCCTTTTTAATGGAAGCGAGGATTTCCAGACCTTTTTCGAGACCCGGCCCTCTGAAGGAATTGTAGGAAGAACGGTTGGCTTTGTCATAGGAAGCCTTGAAAATGTACTGCACGCCGAGACGTTCACAGATCTTTTTGATTTCCCGGCCAATCATGAGGGTACGGTCGTAGCCTTCAATGACACAGGGACCGGCGATGAGGAAAAGTTTGCTTCCGTCGATGGTGAGATTGCCTACATGGATTGTTTTCATAAGTGGTTCCTTTCGAAATATTCATTTGCTTTACGAAGATCTTCTTCGGTGTCGATGCCGATATCTTCTGAATTCAGTTTAATGACCCCGATTTTGTAACCCATTTCCAGAGCGCGGAGCTGTTCCAGGGATTCTGTCCTTTCCAGGGGCGTCTGGGCCATTTTTGCATAGGCGAGAAGGAAATCCCTGCGATAGGCGTAAATGCCCACATGTTTCAGCGGCGCTTCCACGAAATCATGTCTTGGATAGGGAATGAGGGAACGGGAGAAATACAGGGCTTCCCCTTTACGGGAAATGACGACTTTGACGGCGGATGGATCGTCATATTCATCTTTATGAAGAGGAGTGGCAACAGTTGCCATATCCAGTTCCGGATGATCCAGCAGATCCCTGGCCAGATTATCGATGATATCCGGGTCAATCAGGGGTTCATCCCCCTGCACATTGACGATAATGTCATATTCCGGATATTTTTCTGCCACTTCCGCCAGACGATCTGTCCCGGTGGGATGATTGACAGAAGTCATGACTACATTCCCGCCAAAGGATCTGACTTCTTTTTCAATATCTTCATGATCGGTGGCTACAATGACTGTATCCGGCACTTTGGCCCGAATGGCTCTTTCATAGACCCGGTGTACCAGGGTTTCTCCCGCGATCAGGCGGAGCGGTTTTCCCGGAAGTCTCGTGGAGGCATAGCGGGAAGGAATAATACAGGCAACTTTCATTATAAATCCTCCCATTGTTTTTCTAACAGGGTGAGGCCTTCAGGGAAGGTCATTTCTATTTCCAGTACGTAGAAGGGCACCTCAGATTCATGGATGCTCTGAAGTTTCATCATTTTTACCGCATCTTTTTCCGTAATCACGATGCAGTCTGCGCCGGAGGAAAGGGCTTCGGAATCACATTTCCGTATATCTTCCTCCGTATAGGAATGATGATCGTCAAATGCCATTTCTCCCACCGGGATGAAACCGGCTTCTCTGGCAGTTTCCGCAAAGGCGGCAGGATTTCCGATCCCGCTCATAAGGTATGCCCGCTTTCCTTTCATTAGAGAGAGCGGCCCTTCGTGATACCGGCTTTTCCAGTCATCATAGGGGACTGCTTTTGCCGGACTGTGACAGGAAGTGGTCACAGGGATGCCGGGCGCCAGCTTTTCGAGACGCTTCTTTATTTCTTCTATTTTTGAAGGTTCCACCTGGTCGCTCTTCGTAATGATGAAAAGAGCGGCCCTTTTTAATGCGGAAAGCGGTTCCCGGAGGAGTCCTCTCGGCAGGGCATGGTCATAACCAAAAGGATTCGTCGCATCGAGAAGGATGAGATCCCGGTCCCTCTGGAGTTTCCAGTACTGGAAACCGTCATCTAAAAGGAGCAGATCCGCTCCCAGCCGTCTGGCCCTTTCGGCAGAAACGATACGGTCTTTCCCGACCAGGATGGGAACGGAAGGAAGTTTCAGGGCCATCATGTACGGTTCATCCCCTGCCATCTGCTGGGAAACGAGGATTTCCTTTCCATCGGAAACGATGCCTCCCTGTTTTTCCAGACCGCTCCGGTATCCCCGGCTGATAATAGCGGGATGATAGCCGGCTTCTGTCAGAAGCTCTGCCAGGCGGATGATACAGGGCGTTTTCCCCGTACCGCCGGCCGTTATATTTCCCACGCTGATGACCGGAATCCCTGCATTCAGGGCATGGGAAGCGGCCGCTTTCTGCTTTTTCGTCACCTGGGACAGGTAGATTCCTTCCAGGCTTTCAAGAATCGAAAGCACCAGCCGATCCTTTCCCGAAGGGTGAGGATTTTTCATCAGGCCGGTGACATAGCTTTCAAGGCTCATGCTTTCTCCTTCAGTTTGATGCCATATTCGCTGGTCAGCGCTTCAAAGGCTTTTATATTTCTTTCCGTGGCTCCCTGGTTTTCATGGACCACTTCCAGGGCGGCTTTTCCCATCTTTTCCATCTTTTCCGGATGGTCCAGAAGGTCCAGGAGTGTCTTTTCAAATGCATTTTCATCGGGCGTCATGATGCACACGCCCCGGCTGGTGAGAAGCTCGAAAATTTCCTGGAAATTGAACATATAGGGTCCCACGAGGACCGGTTTGCCATGGGCTGCCGGTTCCAGAATATTGTGGCCCCCTACTTTTACAAAGCTTCCGCCCACGAAGACCACATCGGCCAGACTGTACAGACGGCCCAGTTCGCCGATGGTATCGAGGATGACCACCTGGGTACCCTGACCATCATCTTCTTCACTGCCCATTTTGGAACGGCGGATGACAGAAAGGTCATGGTGTTTGATCATGAATTTGACCGACGGAGCGCGGGTGATTTCACGGACTGCAAGAAGCAGCCTGGCGTCCGGATATTTCTCAAGGATTTTCTTGAAAGTGCGGACCACGATTTCCTCTTCGCCCCCGTGGGTGGAACCTGCCACGATGATGGGGCCTTTTCCGTCAAAGCGGAATTCTTTCCTGAGCCGATCTCTTTCTTCTTCGGAAACTTCCGCATAGGTCTGATCGTACTTCGTATTTCCCGTAATGGTCACCCGTTCCGGGATCGCCCCCATATCGATGATCCGTTCCTGATCGATTCTGGACTGCATGCAGAATTTCCGGATTTGGAAAAGCATGCGGGTGGTGAACCGTTTGATGAGGGAATACCGCCTCATGGACCGTGCGCTGATCCGACCGTTCATCATCATGACAGGAATCTTTTTCCGCCAGGCCAGACGGAGGAAATTCGGCCACAGTTCCGTTTCAATCAGAATAATGGCTTTCGGATTGACGATATTGACGATTCGTTCCGTAATAACCGGCAGATCAAAGGGGAAGAAAATATGACCGTCCGCTTCCGGAATGATTCTCTGGGCCATCCGGTGTCCTGTGGCTGTTACCACAGAAACGACCACCATTTCATTGGGATATTTCTTTTTTAATTCCCTCACAATGGGGCTGGCTGCTACAACTTCTCCGACAGAAGCGGCATGGACCCAGATCGCATTATGGTCGGCAATCTGAAGCAGGGTCGGTGTAGGCATGATGCCCGCACTCTGTTTCAGACGGTCGTAAAAGCCTTCTTCAAAGACCAGGCGGTAGATCAGGATCGGAATCTGAAGGATCCAGTAGGCTACCAGGCAAATGTTGTAAAACCAGTACAAAGGTACTCTCCTTTTCTTGGAAATACGGGGTATCGTGATTCGTTGTTCGTGATTCGTGATTCGTGATTTCTCATCAGCCTGTCCGCAGCGTCATTTGTCCATTCAGTCCGCCCGGAGTGATGAGCACCATGAGCCATCAGCCGTCAGCTATTAGCAGCCAGCAGTTACCAGTTAGCTATTAGCCGTTAGCCATCAGCTATGAACTTTTATTTTTCCTCTTCCTCAGGGGAAGAATCTTCACTTTCTTCTTCATTCATCTGGCTGCTCATGGTATAGAGGTCATAATAGAGGCCGCCTTTTGCCATGAGTTCATCATGGGTCCCTTTTTCTGCAATGACCCCGTCATTCAGGACCAGAATCTGATCTGCATTTTTAATGGTGGAAAGGCGATGGGCGATGACAAAGGAGGTACGGCCCACCATCAGTTTATCAAGGGCATCCTGTACGATTTTTTCGCTTTCCGTATCCAGGGCGGAAGTGGCTTCATCAAGGATGAGGATTTTCGGATTTTTAAGAATGGCCCGGGCGATGGCGATTCGCTGGCGCTGGCCGCCGGAAAGGACAAGCCCCCGGTCCCCTACCCTGGTTTCAATGCCATGGGGCAGGGCTTTGATGAATTTTTCCGCATTAGCAGAGCGGATGGCTGCCCACACTTCTTCATCCGTCGCATCGAGCCGTCCATAAAGGACATTTTCCCGAATCGATGTATTAAACAAAAGGGTATCCTGGGGCACGAGACCAATCTGGTCGCGAAGGGAGCCCAGGGTGGCTTTCCGGATATCCACGCCGTCGATATCGATTTCGCCGCCCGTGATTTCATAGAACCTTGGAAGCAGGTTTGCAATGGTGGATTTGCCTGCTCCCGATGGACCTACGATGGCAATGGTTTCCCCGGGATTGGCCACGAAATTCAAATCCGTCAATACCGGATGACCTTCGTCGTATTCAAATTTCACATGCTTTGCTTCCACCCGGCCTTCGGTCACGGTCAGTTCCTTTTCTGCGGAATGATCAAAATCTTCTTCCGGTACATCCAAAATGGCAAAAACTCTGTCAGCGGCGGCCAGGGATTTCTGGATATTGCCGAAACTTTCAGCGATACGTTTGATCGGATTGGCCAGATTGATGGCATAAATCAGGAAAGCGATGAGTTCGCCGGCCGTCATCAGTCCATCAATAACGGAAACACCGCCATACCAGATAATGACTGCTATTGCCAAAGCTGCTAAAAATTCTACTACAGGAGTCAACTGGCTCTGCTGACGGATGGCTTTGACCGTGGCTTTGAAATTGGACTGGTTCACCTGGCCAAACCGCTCCGTTTCGTAGGAAGTCCTGTTGAAAGAACGGATGATACGGACTCCGGAAATCGTTTCCTGGAGCATACTGGTCACATCGGCCAGTTTTTCCTGGACGCTCCGCCCGGAGGAATGAAGTTTCTTTCCGAAAAATTTAATGGTTACGGAAACGACCGGCACAATGATGAGACAGAGAACCGTCAGTTTCCACTGGAGGTAAATCATGGCGGCAAAAGACCCGATAAAAATGGCCCCTTCCTGCACCAGCATGATAAAATCCGTAGTCATGGCATTCTGGAGGGCGGAAATATCGTTAGTGAGATTACTCATGATTTCCCCGGTCCGCCGCTTGTCAAAGTAGGCGATGGGAAGGTTCTGGAGATGATTGTACAGTTTATTCCGGAGATCCCGGATCACCGACTGCCCGATATAGCCCATAAGGTAACGATGGGCAAAAGTGGTGGATCCGCGGATAAACATGACCAGGATAATCGATGCGATAATCACATAAAGCATGGTCATATCTTTTTCTTCCAGCACCTTATCAATGACATCCTTGATAATCCAGGGAACGTACAGGTTGGAAGCGGAGACCAGAATCATACAGATGACTGAAAGGATGAGAAGTTTCCCATAGGGCTTCACATATTTCAGCAGTCTGATGTAACTGTTCACTTTACTCTTATTTTTCGCCATTGGCTGCTCCTGCTGTTTCTAATATAAGTTTTGCCGTCCGGTTTACGGCTCCGCCGGAACCTAAAGCTTCCCGGACTTTTCTGATTTCGCTGATATTTTCCTGTCTTGCGCTTTCATCGGTGAGCCATTTCTGAAGGATTTCCGTCACATTTCCTGCCGTCGCCCTGTCCTGCAGCAGTTCCGGCGTCACTTCGCGCCCCATGAGAAGATTCGGAAGGCCCGCATATTTCACATGGACCAGAAGATTGGCCAGAAACCAGGTGAGAGGCGCCAGTTTGTAAACCAGAACTGTGGGAAGTTCCATAAGGGCTGTTTCCAGAGTAGCCGTCCCGGAAGAAGCCACGCAGACATCACAGATCTGCATGAGGTCATACTGATGGCCTTCGGTGATTTCAAAGGAAATATTTCTGTTTCCCATGAAAGAAAGAAGGAATTCCTTCGGAATGGTGGAAGCCCTCGGAATGAAGAACTGGCAGTTCTCCTTTTTTGAAAGATTTTCAGCGGCCTCAAGCATAAGGGGAAAGAGCCCGGTCACTTCATTTTTCCGGCTGCCCGGCATGAGAAGGATGCGGCGGGCTTCCTGATTTCCATGGAAATAGTCGAGCGCTTCCTCAAAGGACATGGATGGTTTTACCGTATCGGCCAGAGGATGGCCCACAAAAGTCACATGAGCACCCGCCTCTTTATAAGCTTTGGCTTCAAATGGAAATATGGAAGCTACCTGGGCCACGTCCCTTACGATATTTTTTGCCCGGCCCTTATTCCAGGCCCAGATGGTGGGGGCAATATAATACACCACCGGAATCCCCAGGGTTTTGGCCACATGGGCAATTTTCATATTGAAACCGGGATAATCGACGCAGACCAGGACATCCGGTTTCTCATCAATCATGGCCTGGCGAAGCAGGTCCCGAAGGCGGAAGAAGAAAGGAATGTGCTTTATGACTTCCACCACACCGATGATGCCGAGATTTTCTATATCATAAATGATGCGGACACCGCTTTTTTTCATGAGTTCTCCGCCCATGCCGAAAATTTCCGCGTCCGGCCGTATTCTTTTGATTTCTGCAGCCACGGAAGCCGCATGCATATCGCCGGAAGCTTCTCCGGCAGACATCATGATTTTCATAAATTTTCCTGTTCTACGGAAAGAATGACGATGCCTTTCTGGTCAGCTTCTTTAAGAACGGCTTCTCTTTCCGCAAAAAGCGTATGATACGCCTCTATAGCCAGGACCGCGCAGCCCGATTCTTCCATGGAATGAAGAGTCTTGAGCCCTACGGCCGGCATATCGAAACGGGTATCCTGGGATGGTTTTGCCGTTTTTACGACAACGGCTCCCCCGCGGGCAAGCTGGCCGCCCCTCCGTATGCACGCATCGGTTCCTTCTATGGCTTCTACCGCCATGACTGCCTGATTTTTTATAACTACGGTCTGACCCAGATCCATAGCTCCGATGGCTTTGGCCGCTTTAAAACCAAAAGCCACATCTTTCAGCTGGTCTTCGGTAGGTTTCTTCTTCGTGAAGACCTGGGGTCCCGGCATGAGGGGTTTTAAATATTTCGTCTGGTCCAGGACGGAAATTCCGTCTTTGGCCAGTTCTTCCACAAGGACCAAGGTCACCGTATCATCTTTCATATCCATCTTGCGGAGACGGTTCAGCACTTTGATGGCCCGGAGATCCGGAATGGGATGATTTTTGAAAAGCCATTCCTTCGTCACTTTGCCAATCATGGTCACTTCTTTCACATTTTCGCTGACCAGGGTCTTAATGACTTTATTCAGTTTGAAGGCGGAAATTTCATAATAGACATCCGCCTTCGTTTTGAGTCTTTCATCGATGCCGGGAATCACCGCAATGCAGACCACGCGATATCCCTGGGATTTTACGGCTTCCACAAATTCCACGGGAAGCGTCCCGATACCGGCCAGTAAACCGATTGTTTCCATAACGTCCTCCAAAATACCATACTTCATTTTATTTTACCATTTTTTGCTGTATGACACTATGGGGAAATTGGAACTCCCGGTCAAATTTGTAGTTCCTTTATCTCCAATGGTGCCAATCGTTCTTCGTTATTCGTTGTTCTTTCTTCATGGAAGTGGGCCGCATTCAATAAAAAGCGCCCCTTTTTATTGTTGGCCTTTCAGAAAATATGAAATATCAAAACGGCCTCCATGATTTCAAAAATTTCCGATCATTAGCCATGAACAATGAGCCGCCCATGGCGACTCAAATTGCGGGATTATGCCAGTCTCCTCTGGCTGAGCAAAATCCCCACAAAAAATCAGCGCTGCCTCAGCAGCGCCTCCTTCACGGATCACGGGCCACGCACCACGGACCACGAACATCGAAAAGATTCTAAAGTCTGTTACACTTATTTCAATCCAACCTTCGGCCCTATTTCCGAATAGATATACCCTTCCCTTACGCCGGTATCGCTGTAGGCGATTCTGCCTGCATGGAAATGGCCCGAAAGGACCAAGGCTATGGTGAGGCCCGAAAGGATGGTATGCATCCGGTCCGGTACGGCCTTCATGAGAAGGATCGATTTTTCTTCGGTCAGGGGATGGTCCCCGCGGAAGATGGTCACCATTTTCTCCAGAAGGGTCCGGTCCATGAGGGTATTATTTCTATCCTTATGATAGAGGAGATTGTACAGGGCGCAGGCGCTTTTGAAGGTGCCGCCCATACCGATGATGAGGGGCGAGGAAATAGAGTGAAGCTCCGCCACCCGGTTAATTCTTTCTTCCGCCGCTTTCCGCATGGAAAGGCATTCCCGTCCTGTGGGAAGGAATCCTTTCACAAATTCCGACCGGAGAGACAGGGACCCCATGGGAAGGCTCGTCTTGAAACGGATATCTCCATCCCCAAAGGCCACGATTTCCGTGGAACCGCCGCCGATATCGATCAGAAGTCCCTCTCCCGCCGGATGATTATGGACAGCTCCCACATAGTCGAGATAGGCTTCTTCATCTCCCGATATGACACGGATGGGAATCCCCGTGCGTCTTTCGATGTCTTCTACCGCCTCTTTACTGTTTTTTGCATTCCGGAGGGCCGCCGTGGTAAAGGCGTGAACCGAAGTCAGGGGGAAATGGGAAAGAAATTCCTTGAATTCCTCCACGATTTCCACCGTCTTGTCGATGCCTGCCTGAGTCATACAGCCATTTTCAACATACGCCGCCAGACCGATGGTATGCTTCTTTTTCATCAGCATTTCCATATGATTTTCATCCATGAAATAAATGGCCATGCGGATCGTGGAAGACCCGATATCAATGATTCCGTGCAGCATGACTCTCACTCCTCTCTTTTCCTATATTCTAGCATGAAACCGGCGGAAAAGTTCTCAGTTATCAGTTATTAGTTATCAGTGATCTCATCATGATAAATAAACTGGACTTTCTAAAACGTGACTGTATTACCGGAAACCACATGAAACTTGATTTCATTCATGAAATCAACGTTATTTCCTTATGTTTGGGACATCTGAGAACTGCGAACTGATAACTGATAACTATTTCCCATACTGTTTTCCCCGCAAATGAGAAAAATCCCTGAAAAGCAAAGCTTTCAGGGATTCGTTTCGCGTACAATCAGTTCAGTCTTTCGGAACCATATCTTCCGCTTTGAGGGTGCCGTTCTTTCTGCGTTCTGCAAATTCTGCAGTAGCCGTAAAGAGGACATCGGAGGAAGAGTTGAGAGCGGTTTCGCAGGCATCTTCCAGTACGGAAATAATGAAGCCTACACCGACCACCTGCATGGAAATATCATTTCCGATACCAAAGGATGCGCAGGCTACCGGAATCAGAAGGAGGGACCCCCCTGCCACACCGGATGCCCCGCAGGCGCCGACAGTAGAAACAATGCAGAGCAGCAGGGCTGTCGGTAAATCAACTGCAATTCCCAGAGTATGGGCAGCAGCCAGGGCTAAAACGGAAATCGTAATAGAAGCGCCTGCCATATTGATGGTTGCGCCAAGAGGAATGGAAATGGTGAACATATCCGGATCAAGTCCCAGCCGTTTGCAGAGAGACAGGTTCACCGGAATATTGGCAGCGGAGCTTCTGGTGAAGAAGGCATAAACCCCGGATTCACGAATCGTCGTCAGTACAAGAGGATAGGGATTTTTGCGGACTTTGGCAAATACGATGAGCGGATTCATGACGAGGGCTACCAGGAAATAGGATCCGATGAGGACGCCCAGAAGCTGTACATACCCCAGAAGGGCTCCTACCCCGGCAGTTCCTACGGAATCAGCTACCAGACCGAGAATGCCGAAAGGCGCAAAATGAATGATCCAGGTCACCACTTTCGTAATTCCTGCTGCAATATCATTCAGGCAGGCTTTCGTGGTATCACCGCTGCAGGTTTTGAGGGCAATCCCCAGAATGATGGCCCAGGCCAGAATGCCGATATAATTTGCATTCATAATGGCTGCTACCGGGTTATCGACCACGGAAAGAATCAGATTATGAAGGACCTGGATAATGCCGCTTGGCGGAGCCAGTTTCGTATCCGGAGCTACCTGGAGAGCGAGATCCGTCGGAAACAGGAAAGACATGGAAACGCCCACCAGAGAGGCACAGAAAGTACCGATGACGTAGAGCTCAATAATCGGTTTCATACTGCCCTGGGATCCGTCTTTTCTCTGGGCCATGGCATTCATGACCAGGAAGAAAACCAGGATTGGTGCGACCCCTTTCAGGGCTTTAACGAAGAGATCCCCCAGAATTTTGACGACCGGGATCGCCGGCGGGAAAAATACGGCAATGATAATGCCGATAATCAAACCTACGGCAATCTGCTTGATCAGGGACACACTGGAAAGAATGTGTGAAATGGACTTAAACAAAATACTCCTCCTCCCAAAAACACCCTCACGTGACATATACGTGTCTAGTATACGCCCCCTGTCAGGGGCTATGCAAGTCTTATGCATAATTTGTAAAGGCTTTGTCAGGGACCATGCATTGGAAATATGATTGGAACGCGTTTAGATGTGTCATGGAAATACTCTTTCATCTTCCTTTTGCAGTCCCCCGGAAATATGACCAGTGAGGCTGCGCAAAAAATCCATGCCCCGGTCCGGGAACATGGATTTACTGTATATTTCCATTGACGGCTCTCAAAAAAGCCCCTTTTGTTTTCATTTCCACGTCGCAGACCTCTCCCATAAAATCATCGATATATTCCGCACACTGACGGAAGGCGGCTTTGGAAATATTTCTTCCGAAAGGCTCATTCCAGCGGTAATTCCTGAAATCGGCGAGGAGAAGGCGGGCATTCTTTGAAAGGTGGAAACGGTCCGCCGCTTCGGGAGAGGAAGGGTCAAAACCGGCCGAGGCCAGCAGTTTCACGACTCCGATGAAGGAAACGATGAGATGATTCCTGTTTCTTCCCGCTTTCCCCGTGGAAAGAAGGATTTCATAAGTCTGAAGGTCTTCCTGGTTCAAGGGAAATAATTTTTCTGCCGCTTCAATCAGATAGTACCAGCAGGACATTTCCTCATAGGTCAGTTTCATCAGTTCGAAAAGAAGCTTTCCTTCATACTGGCCAAGGACGAGAAAATCCCCATCGGCCCCGGTATAGCGGATATGGGCGAAAGGCATCGTCAGTCCCGTACCGCAGCGGGCCATGACGGTCCGGGGAAGGTACGCCTCCCTCCGGCCTTCGTTCCTGGTGAAAAGGGAGAGCTTTCTGCCCCCCTCTTTTCCCGTTCGGGCTTCGAGGACCAGCGCTTCTCCGCTTTTAATCTGTCCCTTCATGGGCAGCCTCTTTTTCTTTCTCTTTATCCGGATTCTTTTTCTTCTTTTCTTCCGGAATCTTTTCCGCCTTTACGCGGACGATCCGGAAACCGTCCACCCGGAGCACGGAAAACCGCCAGTTTTCAAAGTCCACATGGTCTCCCGCTTTCGGGATTCGTTCCAGGTGGGAAAATACAAAGCCTCCGATGGTGGCATTCAAATCTTCTTCATCCAGATTCACTTCCAGCCGGTCAGATACATCTTCCAGAATGACGGTGCCGTCAAATTCATAGGTTCCGTCTTTTTTCCGGAGGATTTCATAAGGCGTGGTATCGACGGACTGGGGAATTTCTCCAATCAGTTCTTCGACTAAATCTTCCAGAGTGACCATTCCGGAAGTTCCTCCATATTCATCCACCACCACAGCCAGATAAGTCCTGCGGTTTTTCATAAGCTGCAGGAGGGAAGGAGCCGGCATCACTTCAGGCACTGTCAATATTTCCCGGATGATTTTCTTCAGGTTTGCATCACCCCGCTGGAGATTTTCCATGAAATCTTTCACATGGATGAATCCGATGATCTGGTCCTTGTCATCCATACATACGGGATAGCAGGTGTGATGGGCTTTGGAAATCGTCCTCCGCATGGTTTCGATATCATCATTGAAATCGATGACCACCATGTCATTTCGGGGAATCATCACGTCCCGCACCATGAGATCGAAGAAATCGAAGGAATTTTTGATGAGCGTATTTTCCAGCGCATTCAGCCGGCCGCTGCGATTGGATTCTTCCACGATACAGCGGATTTCATCCTCGGTGTAAGTGAAATTCACTTCATCCCGGAAGGGGATTTTTCTGGCCGCAAAGAGGCGGCGGGCAATCATAAGGCCCGTCTGCACGGTGACCCGGAAAAAATGACGGTTCCAGGAAATCACCCAGCCATGGGAGGCCAGAATCGGCAGCGGTTCCACCAGGGCATGAGTCCCGGGAATCAGGACCGTCAGAATCCAGAAAGCGGCTAAGAGGACAGCCGCCGACAAAACCAGGATAAGGTAGAGCATCCAGGCCGATTTCTCTCCAAAGAAGGGGCAAAGCAGCCAGAAGCCATGATAAGCCATGCCCAGAAGAGCAATGGTAAAGACTCCGGTGTAGGAAATAAAAGCCATCTGGGTGCCGCCCAGGATCTGGCTCGTCCGCTGATAAAAAGGAGCCACTTTCCGGATGAGGGCCGGATCCTGTTCATCATTGTCCTCGATGTATTTCTTGCGCATACGGGCAAATGAAAAATTTACCAGCGTATTGTGATAGTTCATAAATGAAACAATCAGGGCGACTGCCGCGCAAATGGCAAGCCGCTGTATGTCCGTATCGATAGGTCATTCCTCCTTGATTAACCCTGTTTCGAAATAAATGATAAGAGTCCAATTGTCCCCTTTCGTGGTCCGTGATCCGTGGACCGTGGACCGTGAAGGTGGGCGCCTTGAAATCATAAAGGCGCCAATTTTTTTGATTTTGACGTTACGCAGGGGAAGGTTTCAGTCAATTCCAACAAATACCGTGGGATAGCCCCCTTCACCTGCTCCGCCGGGAGCTTCCCCCGCTCCCGGACGCAGGACCGCCTGATACCGATATCACGAAATCGTTACGCATGGAACGTTTTCTTCCACATCCGATGAATACCGTGGGATTGCCCCCTTCACCCGCTTTGCGGGAGCTTCCCCCGTTGGGGGACGCTGGAGCGCCAGCTTAGCAGAAGTTTTACCCCGCCTGTGAAAAATCCCCATCTATACTCGCGGCGCATCAGCGCCGCACCTTCACGAACCACGAATCACGAATCACGAAATCTCGAAATTGACTCTGCCGGGGCGTGCCGAGGTGAGGCTGACTCCCGAAAACCGCAGCTGACTCAAACCATATAGCAGGACTAAAGACTCTTACTTATGTTCCTTATACCCCAGTTCCCTCAATATATAATCCTTATTCTTCCAGTCTTTGGCCACTTTGACCCAGAGGTCCAGGAAGACCGGGGCGCCGATGAGATTCTGAATTTCTTCTCTGGCTTCTTTCCCTGCTTCTTTCAGGACGCTGCCTTTTTTGCCGATGATGATCCGTTTCTGGGAATCCCGTTCCACGTAAATGGTGCAGCGGATATAGACTTTTCCGTTTTCCCGTTCCGAAAATTCTTCGGTAAATACGCCGATGGCATGAGGCACTTCATCTCTCGTGCGGATGAGGAGTTTTTCACGGACGATTTCCTGGACGATATTTCGTTCCGGCTGGTCCGTCACCATGTCATCGGGGAAATATTTCGGTCCTTCCGGCAGGTATTTCTCGATGGAAGCCATAAGTTCATCCAGATTTTCACCGGATTTGGCAGAGAGCGGTACGATTTCGGCAAAGGGATAAATTTTGCTGTACTGCACGATTTTCTTCAGCACTGCATCCTTTTCAATGAGGTCGATTTTTGAAAGGGCCAGGATCACCGGCACTTTCCTGTCTTTCAGAAGGGAAAGGATGTACCGGTCCCCTGCCCCCAGCGGATCATCGCAGGCACAGAGGAATACAATGAGATCCACTTCATCCAGGGCATCGATGGTGCTCTGCCGGATGGCTTCGCCCAGTTTGTCCTGGGGTTTGTGCATGCCCGGGGTATCGAGGAAGACCACCTGGGAATTTTCTCCGTTCCAGACACCGGTGATTTTATTCCTGGTGGTCTGGGCATGGGCGGAAACGATAGAAATCTTTTCCCCCAGGAGTGCATTCATGAGGGTGGATTTCCCCACATTCGGCCGTCCCACGAGGGCCACAAAACCGGAATGGAATTTTTCGTTATTTTCTGTCATAGAATCTCCCGTCATAACTATGTAAGGTTAGTATATAAGATTATATATAAATATAAGGAAAAGGCAATAGGAAAATTCGTTGTTCGGGTCGAATGATTGTAAACACGGTACCCATTTATAAAAATGGCGCCCCTATGATTTCAAGGCGCCACCGCCACGGATCAGGGACTACGATTCCTGTAACTGTTGCATTTTATCCGTCAGAATGGTCTCAACTTCTCAAACTTTCCTCTTCAAAGGCCGCCGGAAAGATTTCCCCCAGCTTGAAGACCTGATAGTCTTCCGCCGACTTTCCGCAGATGATGGTGGAAATATGAAATTCCGCCATCACCTGCCGGCAGATGCCGCAGGGCATCGTATAATCCTCAAAACTGCCGATAATCGCTATGGCTTCAAAGCCTCTTTTTCCATCGCAGATGGCGCTGCCGATGGCATTCCGTTCGGCGCAGAGGCCGGCGGGATAGGAAACATTTTCCATATTGCAGCCTTCATAGATGGACCCATCTTTCGCAAGGACTGCCGCTCCTACGGGATAATGGGAGTAAGGGGCATAGCAGTTTTTTCTGGCGTGAAGGGCCCGCCGGAGGAGATTTTCTATTTCCACCTTATTCATGGATTTCTTCCGCTTCCAGTTTTCCTTCCGTGGTGAAGCGGGTAATGCCGCAGGCGCCGAGGATATCTTCTTCTGCCTTTCTCATGGCTTTCTTTTCGTCCGGGTCATAATGGTCATAGCCCAGGATGTGCAGGAATCCATGGACCGAAAGGTAGGCCATTTCCCTCTCCTTGCTGTGGCCGAATTCTTTGGCCTGGGACACGGCCCGGTCCAGATTGATGACGATATCTCCCAGTTCCGTTTCTTCCTCCGGCAAATCATCTCCCCCTTCATTGAGGGCAAAGGAGAGGACATCGGTGGGGGCATCCACATTTCTATAGGTTTTGTTCAGTTCATGAATGGTTTCGGCATCGCAGATGAGGATGGAAATTTCAGCGTCATCCCGCACCTTCTGAAGTTCCGCCCCTTTGGAAAGGACGGTATGGATGAGTTTTTCCAGTTCTTCACTGTAATATTTCATATCGCTGTAATTAATCGTGATTTCCATGGTCATTGCCTCCCAATATTTCTGCGCTTTGCATCTTCTTCATAGGCATGAATAATGGCTGCTACCAAATCATGCCGGACCACATCTTCTTCGGTAAAATGGACATGGCCGATATCTTTTACATTCCGGAGCACTCTTTCCGCATCGATGAGACCGCTTTTCACATGAGGCGGGAGATCGATCTGGGTCACATCTCCGTTCACCACCATTTTTGAACGGAAACCGAGACGGGTAAGGAACATTTTGATCTGCTCCACCGTGGTATTCTGGGCTTCATCGAGAATGACGAAGGATTTCTCAAGGGTCCTCCCTCTCATGTAAGCCAGGGGCGCCACTTCGATCTGCCCTTTCTGCTGGAGACGGATGAATTCTTCGGGACCAAACATGTCATTGAGCCCGTCGAAAAGAGGGCGGAGGTAGGGATTCACTTTTTCCTGCAGATCCCCGGGGAGGTACCCCAGTTTTTCTCCGGCTTCCACGGCGGGCCGGACCAGGATGATCCGTTGGACATCGTGATTTTTCAGGAAAAAGGCACCCAGGGCCACGGCCAGGTATGTTTTCCCCGTGCCCGCAGGCCCTACGCCGAAAGTGATGGAATTTCTCCGGATCGTATCCACATAGAATTTCTGGCCCAGGGTCCTGGGGCGGACGGGAGCTCCATTCTTTGTGAAATTGATGATGTCATCTTCCATATCTGAAAGAAGCTGCTCTTTCCCTTCATCCATGAGACGAACTACCAGTTCTACCTGCCGCTGGGAAAGGCGGATTCTTTGCGCAATCATATGGCGGAGACGTTCGATGACATCCAAGCTTTTATCCACGGCATCAGGTTCTCCCTTAATGCGGATGAAATTGCCCCGGCCCGAAATCTCGGCCCCGTAATGGGCTCCGATGAATTTCAGGTAGGAACTGTCCCTTTCAAACAGATGGGACGCCTCCTGCTGGTCCTTGATGAGTATTTCTTCTATCTTTTCCGTAGTACTATTCCTTTCGTTCGTAATACTGTATCTCCATTATTATTTATATACTTTATTATAAGTTATCAGTTATCAGTTAGCAGAAATTCACCTCTGCCAGGCAGCTTTATGACAATACAGTCCGCCCGCACATATGGGGCACTAATAACTGAGAACTGATAACTGAGAACTATTAACTGTTTTTCACAAATTTTCTGACTGCCCGGCCATCCAGATAGTTACACAGACACCCCTGGGTGATATTTCTTTCTTCCAGAAGCTTTTCAATCCGGTCTTTCACTTCCCACCAGGGGGAGCCGCCGTTAACGGAGAGCGTATTGTTTCCCGAAGCCCTTCCCACAATGCGCTGGGGTACGATGTCCGGCCGCATATAGGCCAGGAAGAGGGCCACCCGTTCCAGATATTCATCCATGGGAAGGAGGGAAACTTCCCCTTTTTCGTACATCTGTGCCAGTTTTGTCCCCTTCACGATGTAAAGGGAATGAAGTTTCACTTCTGTCACGGGAAGGACGGAAATGAGTTTTGCCGATTCAATCACATCCAGCCGGTCATCCCAGGGAAGGTCCGCAATGATATGGATACAGAGGCCAAAACCATAGCGCCCGATTCGAAGGGCTGCATCGATGAATTCCGGCACCGTATGACAGCGGTTGAGGATGGAAAGGGTATGGACATTCGAAGACTGGAGGCCCAGTTCGATGGTCACATCTTTCCCGTATTTCTCCGATAATTCTTTTAAAATATCGAGATAGGCCTCATGGATACAGTCGGGACGGGTGGAAATATCGATTCCCACCACATCGGGATGATTCATGGCTTCTTCCATCCAGGCGCGGAATCTGTCCAATGGGGCATAGGTATTCGTGAAATTGAGGAAATAGGCGATAAATTTTTTTGCCTTGTACTTGGGCCCCACATGGGCCATGCTCCGGTTCAGCTGCTGCGTAATGGAAAGACCTACGGCTTTTGTCTCATAATCGGCGCCGATGGAACCGCAGAAAATGCAGGCTTTGTCCGAAAGCAGCCCGTCCCGGTTCGGGCAGGTCACGGGAAGGGAAATGGGAATCTTGTACACTTTCTCCCCATATTTCCCCTTGAGGTAATCAGAATAATTCCGGTATCGTTCCATAAATCTCCTGTCGTAATAAACAATATGTCAGTTTAATTATAACCTATTTCTTTATTTGCTGCACTGGAATCGTTGAAAGGAAAACTGCAGGAGGAAATCACTTTTGATTCAGGGTTGTCGGGAGTATCGGGACTGTCGGGTTGGTATTGCTGCTGAGGCGGCAATGAGTTTTTATGGGGCCTGACCCATTATGATGGGAAAACCGATTCTGCTTCTTGCATACATGGGATTCGTGGAAAAGGAAAACTATGGAAAATCGATTGGATTCTGCCTCCCTGCAGCCGGCCGCCAAAAAGTTTAATAAAATTCTAATGATACAAATCCCGTTTTTTGCTACTATACCCGTGGAGCCGACGAAAGGGCCCCTGAAGAAATCCCTCATCACCCGGATGTACACAATCGATCGAGCCGGCGGAGGGATGGACGCAGATGATTTACGCAAAGCTCCAGTTACCGCGCGGTGAAAATTTTTTCACTCTATTTTTTCAAAAGAAATAAGTCCTCCTCAACCGAAAGGTCATGGAAATATCCGACCAATCAGCCACCCCGGCACCTTACTATGTCTCACGAGAAGCATACGCCCATTACGATTTCTGCTGCCGATTGATCAGTATGTCCCGGAATTCTGGGAACCCGGCTCTATCCTCCAGTCCTTCATTT
>NZ_JAZASU010000015.1:0-25998 GCF_036343215.1 Dialister sp. | reverse complement strand
ATTAATCTTTCTGACAATAGACAGTTTTTCCTTGGGACTTATTTCGTCTTTATTGACCATATTGCTACCTCCAAATAGGATTTTTATATTTCATACTCCTATTTACTGATAGCATACCACCCGAGAGCGTACCTTGATCACGAGATGACATATCCAGACGTAGGAATTTCTGCAGCCGATTGACAGGTAAGATCGGAAATCCGGACAACGAGATGGATTCTCAAATGGGAGTTTATTTTTGTACCCAAAAAGCCGTCTACCAGTCATAGTGGGCGGCTTTTTTGCGTGTAGTGATCAGTTTGCAGTGATCAGTTCTCAGTGACTGAATTCTTCGAAACTTTGAATCAGCAGTTGTCTTCGCAGCTTGTCATCGTTCGGGAATCGGGACATCGGGACTCGGGAAGGTGGCGGTGCACAATTCATATAGCACCGCCCTTTTATATGGGCATCTGTGAGGCTGACTGACGAAACGTACCTGGAGAAAATGAGACAATCGGTCCGCGAAAAGGCTCCCCTCCAGGCCCCCCGAAAAAGCCTCCCCGAAGTTCGGGGAGGTGGCGCCGAAGGCGACGGAGGGGCTGTACTATCTTACAAGTCGAAAGTGAGCTTAAAGGTAAACTTATCCCGGGGGGCTGTCGCCGTAGGCGACTGGGGGGCTGTACGATCGTACAAGTCGAAAATGAGCTGAAAGATAAACTCATCCCGGGGAGCTCCGGCGCAGCCGGTGAGGGGGAACTGCACTTTCGACAATAAATTTTCCTCGTCGCTGTAGATTCGCTTCCCCCAACGGGGGAAGCTCTCGCGAGCAGGTGTTGCGGGGCCATCTATCGTAAGAATGCCAATTGCCACAAAAGCTTCATGCGTTACGCCCTAAAGACACCTCTCGGAACCCGGACCTTCCATGCGCCCCTCATTCTTCACGATCCATGCAAGGCACATAAAGATAAAATCCCATATAAAAATGGCCGTCCCGCAATTGGGGCGGCCATTTTTGTATCCCTGTTTCTCAATCACAGTTTCTCCAGCTCTGCCTCGGCTCCTTCGCTTCCATATTTAGCAGCTTTCCGGAGAAGGGCCTCTGCCTTTTCGGGATTCTTCTTCACCCCGGTGCCTTCTTTATACATCCGGGCCAGAAGGATCTGTCCATTCGCAATCCCTGCATCGGAAGCCTTCCGGAAGAGGGTGGCCGCTTTTCTGTCATTCTTTTCGACACCCCAGCCTTCCCGGTACAGCTCTCCCAGACGCCAGCTGCCATTCAGATCGCCTTCACTGACCGCCTTTTCATACCATTTCCGTCCTGTTTCGTAATCCTTTTCCACGCCCAGACCGAAAACATAGCAGTCACCCAGGGCAATTTCCGCCTCCGTCACATTCCGGGCCGCCGATTTCCTGTACCATTCAAGAGCTTTGGAAATATCGGCCTCCACACCGAATCCGGCTTCATAAAGGGACCCCGCCATGAATTCGCCCCGGGGATCCCCGGCCTCTGCCGACCGGAGATACCAGGCGAAACACTCCTTCTCGTCATACATCCCGTTCTTCTTATTCCCATAGAGCCGGCCCAGATGATTCATGGCCTCCGTATTTCCTGCTTCCGCCGCCTTCTTATACAGACTGACAGCCATCGGGAAATCCTTCTTCACTCCCACGCCATCCTGATAAAGCAGCCCCAGCGAATACAGAGCTTTCGAATCTCCCGCTTCCGCAGGTCCCCGGAGCTCCTCCGCCCGGGCAGAAGCCATATCCTCCAAACGGGCATAAGCCTCTTCGAACTTTCCTTCCGCAAACAAATCAGAAATTTCAGTCACATACTTTTCTCTATCCATCATTGCCTCCTTTGGAAAAAATTCAGCTCATTTTTGCGAGCGGAATTATTCTATCAAATGAAAGCGACAAAAACTGACAGTTTCAAAGGAAAATGAAGATGAATAAAAAACTCAGGCGCTATCACTTTTTGCGCCTCACCTTACCGGCAGTCCCGAAACTATTCCCGAAACAGAAGCTGCCAAAGATAAAAGTCCCCATATTAAAATGGCCTCCATCTAATTCTGGCGGCCATCTTCACTTACCACATATCACTTATTATTTTATTATTTCTCACTGCACTTTATTTCTAAAGAAGTCCGGATAGCTATTCCTCTCTTCTCCATTCTGGAGCTGGAGATAGGTGAGTTCCATTTCTGCATCTTTGTTACCGCCAGAGGCAGCAATCTGATACCATTCCATGGCAAGGTTTTCGTCTTTTTCTACGATTTTCCCTTCGATGTAAATATCACCAAGGAGTTTGGCGGCATAGGAGTCTCCCGCTTCAGCTGCTTTTCGAAGGAGTTCCAGGGCTTTGGAGTGATCCTGTTCTACACCGTATCCCCCGGAGTAAAGTCCGGCAAGGAAGGCCTGAGCCCCGGTATGTCCCTGGTCAGCGGCTTTTTTGTACCATTCCACCGCTTTTCCATCGCTCATTTCCGTACCCTCGCCAAATTCATAGCAGGTGCCCACATAGTATTGTCCGTCCGGATCGCTCAGTTCTGCGGCTTTGAGATAATACTGAAAAGCCTTGTCATTGTCCTGTTCTACGCCTTCTCCAAGGAAATACATTCGGCCCAACTCTGTCATGGCACTGGTATTTCCCAGGGCTGCCGCATTTTCGAGCCATTCCAGGGCTTTTCCATAGTCACAGTGTTCTTCACCGCCCATGCCGGCGCCCCGCAGATACAGGCGGGCCAGATTGGCCATGGCTTCATCCTGCCCCTGCTCGGCAGCCTTCAGGTACCATTCCCTTGCTTTTTCATAATCTATGGCCGTACCTGTGCCTGTATCGTAGCAGAAGCCAAGTTCCAGCTGCGCATCGGGATTTCCTTTTTCCGCAGATGCGAGGAAATAATGGAATGCCCGGTTATAGTCCTGGTTTACGCCAATACCATGGAAATAAAGGATTCCCAGTCGTTCCAAAGCATATTCCTGGCCCAGGGCTGCCGCCTTTTCATAGAATTCAATCGCTTTCGGGAGATCCGGTGGCATCCAATCTCCTGTTTCGTACAAGGTCCCCAGAACGTAGGCGGCTTCCCCATTTCCATGGGCAAATGATTTTGTCAAGAGGTCCAGGGCTTTTTCTGTATTCTGCGTAACTCCATATCCTTTGCAGTACATAAGGCCCAGTACCATTTCACCGTAGTCATTTGCCTTTTCAGCCATGGCTTTCGCAAGAGGCATTGCCTCATCCCATTTCCTTTCCTCTGCAAGTTCTCTCAGTTTGTCTTCGTCCACAGGGGTTCTTCCTTATACCAATATAATAGAAATGCAGAAAAGATTTTACCATCATGAAATGACCAAAATTGACATTTTATAAAGGGGATAAGATACAGGAATCATTTTCCTGTCAAATACCTCTACCAATTTACGGAAAGGTACCGAAAAGGCTCGCCCGTAACGCCGGTCCGCCCCGGCCGTCACTTTGGGACACCTTTTGCGCAGATGATTTCTGATGCAGGGCTTCTTCCGACATAGTCTCCAATACAAAGCGGCGGCCCCGGGACCGCCGCTTTGACCAGTCAATCACGCCTCACTTTTCCCCTAAATCCGCAAATCTGCCTTTCTTCTGTTCCCTTTTGTGGAGCAGTTCTTTCGTCTTTTCTGCATATTTCCCGGTGTTGGGTGCTTTAAAGACAAGGGCAAGAAGGAGACTGTCTTCGTCACCAGCCTCTTCATAGAGGGCTATGGCTTTGTCTATATCTTTCTCTATGCCTCCTTCGCCATCGGCGTAAATATCTGCCAGAGCAGTCATGGCCTTTTTGCTGCCCAGATTCACAGCTCTTTGATAATAGGCCATAGCTTTTTCCGTATCTTGAGAAGTTTCACCGGCCATAAACTTGCCGGCCAGATCGAGAATGGCTTCCATATTTCCTTCTTCTGCCATCTTCTCCTCCAGGGCCCGGGCTTCTTCTTCCTTTCCTTCTTTTAAAAGTTCCTTCAAAGTTTCGTACGTTTCCATTTCGTCCATAACTGAACCTCCTGTGAAGAAATACTTTTTGATGAATGAGAGAGACAGTATACCATAGGAAAACGTCAGAAATTGTCGTTTAGAAATATTTTCGGTATTTCGCAGCATTTCCATCTGCCCGCTTTCCAAATCTCTCCGCACTTCTTTATGCCATAAAAAAGGGACCCGATGCAGAAAAGCCGGATACGTCTGTCCTATAGTTCAAGATTGACTCCTGTCCATCGGGCCACACTAAATGACACATGAAACGAAAGGCTTCTGGCAGCTATTTCACCACCGATTCTATTTTTTGTCCATCATTGCCTCCTTTGGAAATAATACAACTCCTGAAAACGAGTGGGATTATTTTATCAAAATGAGGGCGACAGGACCTGCCGGTTTCAAGGAAATATCCTCAAAACTGAAAAATGGATGCAAATGACAGATTAAGCTTTCATTTTCGCATCTCAGACCTCAAGGCACACCAGCACAAAACGACTCCGGTTTTGCCCTTCTCCTTCGTAATTCGCCTTTCTTCTCATATAAATATTACCTTGCTTATTAATCACTTTATGAACAAGTATCTACGGCCCATTATTTTGTACACATATCCAGATATTCGCTTATCGAGCCACATAAAGGAGTTACCTGATTTAGTTGGAGCAAATAAACTTTGCCTTCCTCGTTAACAATCACTTTTTTGGCATCGATATTCAAATCTTCCAAAACAAAACATTTTGCAGGAAAATCTTGATTGACTTCTATTTCGGACTTAGTTGCAGTAACCGTATTCAGATAACCTTTGACATGCAATCCTGTCCATTCATGTACTCCAAAATCGATACAGCCAAACTCTGAGACATATTCTTTGTATTCTTCAGGGAAATTCAGGCCAAGTTCAATCTGTGCCTGTTTTAATTCCTCTTCGGTACACCTCCGAGCACACCGCAGTCCTTTTACATTCCTGATCTTATCCAAAAGTTCAGACATTATAATTACCTCCTTCAATATACTGTGATTTGGAATGCCAGTACTCCTGCCTTTCATTATCCCAATGATTTCCCTCTCCATGCGCTTCCGACTGAATCGTCTTATCATGAAGTATCGTATCATTTCCATTACATCTATGTTCTTCACGAGTCAGCTCTGCCAATGGGGAATCTGCATGCTGTCCTATATGATGAAGCTCTAAAGGATTACCATTTTTATCTAAAGGTGCTCTTCCTTTTTCAATACGTTCATAATTCGTCTCATAAATAGGGTTCCCTTGATCGTCAACCTTTCCGGTATCCCATTCCTTGTCCCATTCTATATCGTCTTTTACCAAGTACTTTTTCCCATTCATTTCAATCTCTTTGAGCCCAGCCCCTTGATAATTCTCATATTCTTCCAGGGAACCAATATTGTTGACTATCTCATCAGACCAGCCTGAATCTTCTTTAATCCATTGCCGTTCTGCTTCACTCGGCACACGCAACTCTATGACCGTATTATATTCCTCCTTCATTTCGTCATACATTTCAATCGCTTCATCATCTGGTGCCGACTCGTTCAGATCTCTGGATTTACTATTTTCCAGCTTATCTCCCATAAGTTCTTTATACTCGTGTTCCGTTTTTTCCAGACTTATTTGAGGCTTTCCACCACGAGAAACGTCCGAAACGGGATTAGTACTCAAATCACTGTTTTCTTTACCGGACAGATTTCGTTTTAGGAGATTCTCGGATTTTTCCAATGGCATGGCATCCTTCATGCTTAAAAATTTTTCCATCATCCTACTTACTCCTTTCAGTAACAAAGGTCACATAATTTTTATAAAGATTCTTTGCTTCAACGCTTTGCTCACGGTCTACATGCTCACGGACAAGAGTTGATATAACTTGAGTCTTTTCAGGATCAGTAAGTTCCAGCTCTTCCAAATCCGGCTCCAACCTGTCCATGAAAAGCCGTTCCCACTTATCAACATCTGTTTCTGCCATATGCGCATCAGCGAAAGCATAATCCGAATTGAAGAAATCATAAAGCATTTTCCCACGTAATACTTTTGCTAATTTGCCTTCCTTATCACCTATAGCACGTAGCAGCAGTACTTTTGTAGAAGCCGGCAGAGGGAACTGGAAAACCCTATTGCGGAATCTCTTGTACAAGTATTCGCTTGTCAAAATCCTGCGCATTGATAAAGGATTCAAGATATATTTGATATAACTTATATCCACTTTATTTTCATCCTGGCCAGATTGTTCATATTCATAAGGCCTGATTTTTTGAGAAAAATCCGTTGTAATCCTGCACAGTACCGGTTCCAGCCAATCATTCTGATATACTGCAGCGACAAAAGTAGGAAGCTTAGCCAGTTCTGAAATCTGTTCCTCATTCAAACCAGCTGCTTTTCCTACCAGTTCACGATCCTCAAAATCTGGCAGGCGAAGAATGATCTTCGTATTCGTATTGCGGATCACAGAAGGATCCATCAGCCCTGGAGATTGATCCGCAATAATAAAGCCTTCTCCATAGGTGCGCATTTCGGCAATGGAATTGGAAAGCATTTCTACGGACTTTCCCAACATGTTGGAACCTTCGCCATCAGAAACTTGGCCCGTGCGTTTTAAAAGATGATGGGCCTCTTCCAGAATGGTCACATGCTGTAGTTTGGCATTTCCACCGCATGCATGAGCCATACGATATTCCTGCAGTTTCATAACCAAAAGCCCCATAAGGAGCGATTTCGTTTCTGATGAACCTACCCGGGATAAATCGACAATTACATTTTCATCAAACAATTCTTTTCCTGATAATTCATTATTTGTAAAAATCTGACGATATAGCCCATTTGTTAAAGATTTCAGGCGTGTACAAAGAGCCCCCTTGTAGTCCCCCATGGTATCTCCAGAATATAGAGACCGATCCATAACCAGATTTACTTCACGAAGAACATCAGCAAAAGTCGGAAAAAGAGGATGTCCCTCACTGTCATGATATCGGCATTCCGAGCAGTTAAGATCCCAGCCCGCATCCCGATAGGACTGCTCTACCGCATCTTTCAGCACTGCCGGCATAGCTGCATACATTGGCCAGCAAACATTAAAAATTTCAACCAACCGGTCAATATGTTCCAGCACATGAACATCGTCAGGGAAACTGAAAGGATCAATGCGTAGAAGCGGCGTCTTTTTCGAGTTAGTACCATAGACAGAGACATTACGAAATGAACCAAATCGATTTTTGTATTCCCCTTTGGCTGGTTCTATCACCATGAAATGGACCATATCATCTCTATCTTCAATTTTTAAAGAACTAATCTGATCTAACAGCCGATAGATGGCTGTAGATTTTCCCGAACCAGTTGCCCCTGTAACAAAAGTATGCATTGTGAGGCTCTGGTCATTTAATTTTACCGGTAGATTTTCATAGGCACTTCCCATATTGAAAATATCTCCAAGTGGAATACCATATGAATGCTCCTGCTCAGCACTCGTTCTAACAACTTCTCTCCCGAAATCAGCATGCTCAATGACAGGAAAGCCCGCCACTGATTTCCGAGGAAGTCCCATGTGGAGAGCCAATTCATTTCCGCTCACCATCGCACAAGGAGTTACAGGAATTTGATTTTTTTCATTCCCAAAATTAAAGACTGGTGGCAGCATATTTAAAAGGTATTCTTTAAGTAAATTCACTTCTTTGCTTTTACCATTTCCAGTCCATGAATTAATTGCGGAGGTTTCCACTCCGGAATCCTGGCCTCGCATAATTGCTTTATAGGTAGAGGCAGCAATTTCGGCATCCGCAGGCTCTTCTGACAGAAAATAGGCTGCACAATTCCACATTCCAAGGCTTTCAAATTCATCCAGTCGCTCGAGCTGTTTTTCAATACGTTTGAGGATATTGGAAATTTTTTTATTTTCTACAGTTAGAAGAATGGAATTCGTGTCCCCAGTAGTTCTCCCTTCCGTATCCGTAGATGTACGGGTATTCCCCCTGGAATGGCTTTCATTTTCTCCATGGGTATCAGATTTACTCGTCGATTGTGATACCGAAGATGATGTTCCATTACTTATTGAACTGGAGAAGAATTTTGGAAGATCATCGCTTACTACACCTGCCCCCAAAATAGCCGGCATCCCACCTAAAATTCCAGCTAAAGCCGTCGAAGCAATACCCACTCCAGCAATTATCTTTTGTGCCGTCGAGGGGGAATTAATTGATTTACTCGTACTTTCTGATCTTGATTGACTTACGCTGGTAGATGCTGACCAGCTTTTTCCAATAGAATCTGTAGTTGATATCCCCACCCCTATTGAACGACTTGAAGATTCGCCCATGCTATGAGCCCAGGATGACTGCAGCTTGGCGAATGGGGACAATTGCGTATAAATGGTTTCATATTGCTCTCGAAGTTTCCATAACTCTTCTTGAGTTGTACCGTTTGCTAAGACCAATCCAGTGTATTTTTTTCCCTGCATGGCAAGAGCCAGCTTTTCCAGCCCTTGGATAAAAGATTCATTTTTGCGATTATCGTCATCCTTGCTATCTGCTACACAAGTCACAATAGATACATTTTTACTTTTTTGCCCAATCTCCTCTTTCAGATTCTTCATTTCATCAGAATCCATATTTAAGGTCTTTGTTCCCGGGAACTGACCTTTAAGAGCTCCATCAAGCGTATCTATTAAAGAACTAACGGGCGTACGCTCGTCGTATTCATTAATGCCAAGATAAAAATCCGTTTTATTTCCATCGCTATCCATCAGAACAAAGACGGCGCACTTGGCAGTAGGCAAAGAATTGAATACACTCGCCAGTTTAAAAGCCGAATATTCATCCTTTCGATAAACCATCTGCGTAATTTTGAAAAACCTTACATGTTTATCAAAATTCGACTTCAATCCTTCGGAAAGAGGTAGGATAGATCTATCCTGTAACTTAGAAACATAGTTCTTTAAAACAAGGTCATCTATAAGCCGAAGCGCCGAATGAAAATTATCTGTCACCTTTTGATAATCTTGAAAAGGTGCTTTGGTATTTTCGATGAGTGCGGATTTTTCATTCATCTGAATATACCTCACTCTCTACTGTTTAAAGCTGTACCCAGAACAGCGACAACAATCCCGGCCATGATAACAGGAAACTTCGCCATTATTGCCCCGCTGACAGCTATAAATGCACCAGCTACTATTGGGAAACATCCACTACTCTTTTGTCGGGAGTTCCCAGCCTTCTTTCTTTTAGATATATGACTTCCGCCAAGCGGTTTTTCCCCACCATACAAATAAACACAAATCCTTTTGATGAAATCCAGCCTTTCGTGAGAAAAATTATCAACAAGAGTAACCATTTCTGCTACCAGCAGTTTACTGGTCCATTCAGTTTTATTATCCGGAAATATTTCCCCATCATGTGCATCATATAAATTGGATATCCTGCTGTCTGCATAGGCAAGATACTCATCCAATTCATGAAAAGTATGAGTTTGTCTGTATGATGGAATAATAGTATTCTTGATATCCAAGCGAACAAGTTCTACATCGCCACTGGCAACGTTCTTTTTAAAATCAGATCCAACCATCAGTAACCTCCTCAAATATCCAGAATGCCATTAACCTTATTCTGTATATCTTCCAGCCAGGACAAATTTTCATTTGCTTTTTGAAGCTGTATCTCAACATTTTCTTTATCTTCGGCAACTTCTTTCAATTCCTGCAATTTTTTGTCCAATACCTGATCGAGTTCTACGAATTTATTTTCAAACTGATCTTGAATTCGTTTTGCTTCTCTTTCTACATAGCTCTTTAATTCTGGCCGCTTCTGACGAATTTTTTTGTCAATTGGAGTAAAGAACTGTCTAGCAAAAGTAGCTGCATCTAAATACGATACCGTAATAGACTTATAATCGGGTACCCACTCTTCATCAAAAAAATCGCCAAAGAATGGAATATGATTATACCAGTGAGGCTCATAGTGTCCGCCATTCTCCACACTTTTTTCCCTCGTTTTAGTGATTTGGCTGATCATATCCTCTACATCAATTGCCGCTATATCTCCCTGTATCAATTCTAATGGTTTTATAGTAATCTCCGAATCACCTACATCATCAGCGAGACTGGCCAGCCTAATCTTATAATCAGTCAAATACTTATCCGCCTGTTTTTTCAGGGATTGAACTATAGTATTTTGCAATTCAACATTTGTTGCTGCGAATATATCTCGAGTAAATATCTCAAATTCATGGCCCATTTGTTTGGCCTCATTGGGACTAATTTCAACACTTTTAACACTACTTTGCTTTTCTGCCATTCTGGTTTGAGTCTCAGTAATTATTTTTTTGATTTGATTGTCAACATCTTTCGTGAAGTCAACCGCTTCCAGCACTTTTTTAAATTTTTCTGCTTCTAAACCATCATTTTTATTTTTTTCCAGCTGCTCAATTTGCTTTTCAATTCTATTTCTCTCATCCTCACTGGCAGCAATGGATTGTTTAGCCCTTTCGAAAGACTTCTGATCTTCTAACTTTTTTGCAAAAGTATCTACAATATTTTTGATTTTGGCAGTTTTTGCATATTTTTTCACATAAATGCGGATAGCATCTTCAATTGGTACAATGCCAGAATGAATTAATGCAAGCTCTTTCATGCCTTCAGAACGAGTCATAGCATCATTGATTTTAGCGGTTTTTTCCTCTGCCGTATTCCTTCTGCTTTCGATTTCCTCTTTCATACTTTGAGTTAAAGGCGCATACTTTTCCAAATGCATGTCTTCTCTTTTATTTATTGTCTTAACTTTAAAGATAAATTCACTTACATCCAGTTCGTCCAGTTCTTCTTCTGTATACCCCACAATTCTCTGATCTTTTAATTTTGTACGTATATCTAGAGCAGTTAATGCTGAAGCTGGATAGATATTAGGATTCTTGATGCCCTTACCTTCAAGATATTTTCTCATTTTCAATAATGTATCCTCTACATTGTCTTCCCCTTTACGGAAATCATCCAATTTATTTACTACAAATATAAAACGATCCTTGGACTGCTTTCCGTTAACTTCCATACTTTTAGCAACATGATTCAGCAAATTATTATCATCATTAATAGCAAACTGACCAGCATTAAGAATATAGAGTACCAGGGTTTTTGACGACTCTGAGAGCATTCTATACGTAGCTTCTTTATGTTCCTGATTACGGGAATTATTGGGACCAGGCGTATCTTCAAGAACCAGATTTACATCATTTGCATCAACGAAAGGAATATTTCCTTCCGCCTTAATTCTTGATACCTTCTCATCATCATTAAAACGTTCCATCTCTTTATAGGTGAGATTTTCTGTGGATTCCAGTTTATTTCCATCCTTGTCATATACGTCCGCACGAAATGGAAATTGATCATTATCCTTTATTTCTGTAATGGTTGCGGTACAGGCTTCCTGCTTCAACGGCATTAGCTTTTGATGAAGCAATGCGTTAATCAGGGTAGACTTTCCAGCGCTCATTGTTGCCACTACGCTTACATGAAATTCGCTGTTCTGTGCATTCTCAAATGCATTAATTACATCCGGCTGCTTCAATTCCTCAAATGGACCTTTTTGAATTTCATCAAAAATTTCTTTAATTTGTTTTTCCTTATCCTCAACTTCTTTGGCTGGAATATGGACAAATTCAAATTCATAACCTTTCTTTTTCAGATTATCATCATCCAGTACAGACAAAACATCTTCATAATCCGGCTGCGTTCCATGAAAGATAAGATGAATTTTTTTAGTATTGCACTCTTTATACAGCCATTCAGGAAGTTTTTCTACCCATTCCTGCAGTCGGCGATCACCCACATTGAATACACTATTTTCTTTGACCGGATCGTGATCAATAGTCACAAAAGTCTCCACCTTGTATGGATTATACTTAATCATAACTTCTTTCATCTTAATGTGCCCTCCTTATGATAAATTGGATAAACCTTGAATAATTTCCTCCAAAGATACGATGCCCGTTCTGGACAGCATCTCCTGATACCTGTCCTGACTGATTTTTTTCTTTTGTTCATCTTTTTTTAAGTCATAGTAAAGAGACAAATCGTAATATGGTTTTCGGAACTTTCTATACAGCATCCGCAAATCATCCTCATCAAATTCACTTAATGAATCTCCCCACAGTTTTTCTTTACAAAGTAATCCCGCAAAGGCTGACACTGGACAAACAAAAACCGTAGTAAGCCCTACAGATTTTAAATCCGCTTTAATACCAGCGATAGAGCTTTCAATATCATCTTCACCTTCACGAAAAATATCTAACTTATTAAGAGTTACTATAAATGGTTTTCCTTTTAGATATTTCGCAATATATGCCAAATGTGATTTTGCGTCATCTGTTCCCAGCTGTTCCGCATTGGCCACATATAAAATCGCATCATAGTCGCCATCGCGTATTGCCTTCCTTGTCATAGCTATATCTCTACCATTTAGAAATGAGTTCGACCCAGGTGTATCAATGAATGAATATTGACAATTCTGTAACAATCCTCTATATCCCAAATCAATTTCTAAAGGCGAATGCTCTGCAGCACCGTTTAAGCGCATAAGATCTTCACTATTTGTATCCAGTTGAAACATCTTATCAGTAGTTATGCTGAGAAATCCATCATCGAACGCTTTGTTGCTGACATAAAAGAGTCTGGATGTGCAGGCCTCATTTCTAGACTGCAGTATTTTTCTTCCAATGATTGCATTAATTAAAGTCGATTTCCCTGCACTCATTGTTGCCGTAACTAAAATCCTGTAAGCCGGCTTTTTTAAATGGTTTTCGTTTTCTCTCCATACATTCATAAGCGGAGCAATACCATATAATGCCCTACTTAAGCTACCGTTTTCATAAATAGATGTTCTTAATTCATTTAGACCTTCTAATATGTTTACATTTGCAAGGTTGCAATCATTGTAATTGGTTTCATAGTACATGCCGCAAAAGCTTGTTCCTATTTCATCAAGAATCTTCTTCCCAGTTTCCTCATTTTGAAAAGCATTCATTAAAAGACAATCCATTGCAAGTACATAAGGATATGAGTAAAAGTATAATCGCTTCCTGCGTTGTCCAGAAGCTTTGCGAACAGCTCTCCCCAAGCTTACTTTTCGGATGCAGGATTCTATATTATTAAATGTATATTCATACTTTTCCAAATACTCACCCAAAAAGTATTTTTTATATAATTTTAGAATTTCCTGACTAACAATATTTTTTTGGCCATATTTCCGAGTAAAATATTCCAATACACTCAGATATTTAATTTTATATGGAATACTCTCACTCAAAACAGGATGCTTTTTTAGCCACAAAGAAATCACTATAGGATTCCTCCTCTTTATGAATAAAAAAATCTGCTTCAGGACATAATGGTCTTGAAGCAGCCTTTTTTATACAGACTTTGAACTTTTACAAAGCAATGGGCCGCACTCCCCCCTCGATTGGCAGTTGACAATATACTAGCCTTTTCTGACAGGTTAGCAGTCTTCGTCCAACGGGTTTCTCTCTCCATGGTGCATTCCCCCTTGCCGGAATACTTACTTGTAATTATACCATGCTTTCACTGTACTCAGGTAAAGTAAACTGAGAAATCGGTCACACGGTTTGTTCTATTTCTTATACATTTTTGAATCTTCCTCTTCTGCCTTCCGCGCCTGGCCGAATTTCGGAGCTCGAATCTAATAGTCTCATTTGTGCCCCGATCGGTTTTATTTATAAAAATCTGCGGCGCTTTCTAATTTTTTTGCGCCGCACTTCCCCTAATCCCCAACCCCTAATCCCCAATTCCTTTTGCCGGATGTGGATATCCATATACATCGAAAAGCGCCCTTTCATTCCAAAAGGGCGCCTTTTTCAATCATTTTCACTGTACTTTATGTCTGAAGAAGTCCAGATAGTCATTTCTTGTTCCTTCGCCTTTTATCTGGAGGTAGAGCAGGCTGGGTTCAGCTCTTTTGTTTCCCCTTTCTACTGCGAGGCGGTACCATTCCAGGGCTTGTTTTTCATCTTTTTCCACCAGTGTTCCTTCGGAGTAGATGTCACCCATGATTTTAGCGGCGTCCGCATTGCCGGCTTCAGCCGCCTTCCGATAGAGGGAAAGGGCTTCGTGAATATTGAGTTCCGTGTCGGCTCCCGCTTCGTAGTAGAGGCCGAGTTTCCACAGAGCATCCGTATTTCCCAGTTCTGCCGCCTTTTCATACCATTTCCTGGCCTGATTGCTGCTCTCCTCCACGCCTTTTCCAAAGAAATACAGATTGCCTATACAGACCATGGCTTCATCCTCACCCTGGTCGGCAGCTTTTCTATACCATTCCATCGCTTTTTCGTAATTCGTTTCCGTGCCGTGACCGGCTTCATAGCAGAGTCCCAGTGCCCACTGGGCATCCGCATAGTCTTCCCGGGCGGACTTTTGGAAATACTGAAAGGCTTTGCGGCCGTTTTCGTCTTCCAGTTCATTCATGGCATACATGCAGCCCAGTCGGTAGGAAGCGGTGGCATTTCCCAAATCTGCCGATTTTTCTGACCATTCCCGGGCTTTTCCAAAATCCGGCTGTCCTTCGCAGCCCGGAACGGTTCCGAGGAAGTACATTTCCGAAAGGTTGCTCATGGCCTGATCATCGCCAGCTTCTGCGGCCTTCAGGTACCATTCTGCGGCTTTTTCGTCATTTTTCTCTGTTCCCAGGCCCTTGTCATAGCAGAAGCCCAGTTCCAGCTGAGCCGCCACACATCCTTTTTCGGCGGATTTCAGGAACAAAGGAAATGCCTGCTCATAGTCTTCCTTCTGAAAGGCCAGGTCCCCCAGCCGCTCCAGGGCGTTTTCTTCTCCTTTGGACGCCGCTTCCAGATAGAAGGGAATGGCTTTCTCCGGATTTTCCTCTCCCAGCCAGCCATCCTGGTACAGGGCGCCCAGGAGAAAGGAGGCATTGGCATTTCCATGAGCTCTGGATTTTTCGAGGAAATAGCGGGCTTTCTCCAGGTCCGGTTTCACTCCAAGGCCCTGAATGTACATATAGCCCAGGGTATCTTCCCCATAATCATTGCCGTCCTCCGCTAAAGATTCTGCCAGGGGCAGCGCTTCTTCCCATTTTTCTTCCTCTTCCAGTTTTTTCAGTCTGGAAATCCGTGCATCTTCTGCCATGATGATTCCTCCCCTTTCTACCATGATCATGGATACGGTAAAAATACTCCCCCCTGCAGGAAGAATTGGCAGCGCATCAGCGATGCCAGACTTATTGATCGTCTTCCTGTTACTGTACTTTATGCCGGAAGAAGTCCATATAGCGGTTTCTGTCTTTTTTGCCTTTCATCTGCAGGTATGCGAGGCTGGAAGCGGCTTCTTCGCTGCCAAATTCCACGGCAATGTGGTACCATTCCATGGCGGCTTTTTCATCTTTTTCCACGTATTTCCCCTCAGAATAGATGTCTCCAAGAAGTTTCGCAGCCTCGTCATAGTTTGCTTCCACAGATTTCTGTAAATATTTAACGGCAAGTCTGGAGTTCTGTTCCACTCCCCGACCCTGAAGATAGAGGCAGCCAAGTGCATACAATGCTATTGGTTCCTCCTGATCGGCAGATTTTTTAAGCCATTTCAGCGCCTCATCCCGGTCTTCTTTCGTTCCCCTGCCATAGAAATAACAGAAACCTGCATCGAGTTCTGCATCCGGATGACCCTGGTCTGCCGCTTTCAGGAAATATTTGAGAGCCCTGGCATAATCCTGATCTACGCCTTCTCCGGACTTATACATGATTCCCAACCGATACAGGGCATCAGCATTTCCAAAATCAGCTGCTTTCTCATACCATTCCCTGGCTTTTTTCAAATCCTCCGACGGCCCGCCCGGTTCTTCACATCCGAAGTAATACAGGTCTCCTAATTTTTTCATGACAAGTACTTGTCCCTGTCCGGCCGCCTTCACATACCATTCAAAGGCCTTTTGAAAATCGGCTTTCGTTCCAAAACCGATTTCATAGCAGTGGGCCAAATCCGCCTGGGCTTCGCCGCACCCTTTTTCCGCAGCCGTCTTGAACAGGTAAAAGGCTTTCTTATAATCTTTTTCTACCCCCCGACCCTCGAGATAGAGCTTTCCCAGGCGGTCCATGGCATCAGATTCTCCCCCGGCTGCCGCTTTTTCATAGAAATCAGAGGCCTTCGTCAAATCCGATGGTACTGATTTGCCTTCTTCATACATGATTCCGAGCAAGCAGGCTGCATAGGCATTTCCCTCTTCTGCCAGAGTTTTCGCAAGAGGCAGGGCTTTCGTCCAGTTCTTTTCATCAACCAGTTTTTTCAGTTCAGAAATTTTTGTGTCTTCTGCCATATCCGTACCTCCCGATGTATCAATTATAATACAGACGCAGGAAACATTTTATCATCTTTGGATGACAGAAGTTGACGTTTTATATGAAAGCAGGAAATATGGACCATCTACCTGCGAAAATGCAATTGACCTGTGAAGATTTCCGGATTTCCGATATTCCCACTCCCATGCTGACCTGCAGCACGCGGGCATTCGTTCCCCCACCCCTTTGGGAAGCCCCCTTCTCGAAGGGGCCGCACGATCATGGATTATCTCATTTTTTCTGAATATATGTTATCAGTTCGCAGTTATCGCGGGCTTCAAAATAAAATTGTCTTTTTTATGATAAAATTGCTTTATTTTAATGAAAAACTGTATAAAAATGGCCCGCTTTCAAATTTTGATGCGGACCCGCTTTCACTGATCACTATGAACTGATAACTGATTCCTTTGTATATGCAGTCGATTTAACATTGTGTAATTATTGTACAGCCCCATTTTCACTGATGACTGATTTTCTTACAGCTATTTTTCTCTCCGTGCTTTATGTCTGAACAAGTCCAGAAGTCTGCCTTTAAGCTGAAATTCGGCGAGGCTGGTTTCAGCTTCTTTGCTTCCGTTGTCCACGGCAATCTGGTACCATTTCCTGGCGAGGTTTTCATCTTTTTCCACAACTTCTCCTTTGGAGTAGAGGTCCCCCAGACATCTGGCGGCTTCCCCATTGCCGGCTTCTGCTGATTTGCGATAGAGGGAAAGGGCTTCAGGAATATTGATTTCCGTACCGACCCCCAATTCGCAGCACAGACCGAGTTTCCACCCGGCGTGTTCATTTCCAAGGGCTTCGGCCGCTCTGTAGCATTTCACGGCTTTTTCGTTATTTTCTTCTACGCCTTTGCCGAACATATAGAGGTCTCCAAGGCCTTCCATTCCGTATGGTTCCCCCCGGTCTGCCGCTTTCCGGTACCATTCTTTTGCCTTTTTATAATCGATTTCTGTCCCGATGCCTTTCTCAAAACAGATACCCAGAGCAAGCTGGACGCCGGCAAGGAACCGGATATCAGGATTTCCCTTCTCTCCAATAGAAAGGAAACAGTGGAATGCCTTTGCCTGATCCACTTCTACGCCTGAGCCCCATAAATACATGTGTCCCAACCGTTCCAGGGCGTAATCATTGCCCAGAGCGGCTGCTTTTTCATAGAGTTCCCTCGCTTTTTCCAGATCTTTCGGTACATGCTCTCCGACCTCATAGTGGACACCAAGGGTATACAGAGCCAAATCATCGCCCAGAGCGGCTGCTTTTTCATAGAGTTCCTTCGCTTTTGCAAAGTCTTCCGGCACATGCTCGCCGTACTCATAGAGAGTGCCCAGGTAATAACCGGCGTTTGTATTTCCCTGAGCCCAGGATTTCTTCAGGTAATCGAGAGCTTTTTCTCCATCTTCCGGTACGGCGTGACCCTTGCAGTACATGACTCCAAGGACAAGCTCTCCATAATCATCCCCCTCATCAGCCAGTTCTTTCGCAAGGGGCAGGGCATCTTCCCACAATTCCTTTTCTTCTGCCAGCTTTTTCAATCTGGAAATTTTTGCTTTTTTATCCATAGGCGGCCTCCTCTTTGCTATGAATAATATGACAGATACGGAAAAAATTTTACCATCCTGAGATGACAGGAATTGACATGTTTATGGAATCAGGAAATATATCTCAAAAATTTTCCCTGAACCCCTTCAGCAGTCAGTCTCATAAGTGCTTTATACGTTCAAACAACCTTTCCGCCTGCTCCGCAGGCACCTTTCCATCCCAGGGAAAGTGGTGACCGGCAGTGTGCTTTTCATTTTTCTCATAAGTGCTTTACACCTTTTGTGCAGCAAAATATAAATTGGCCGCCCTATAAATCTGTCGGCCACCTTCCCGAGTCCCGATGTCCCGAATCCCGATCGATTCAAAGCTTCGAAGACAGCTGAGAAATCAAAGTTTCAAAGATTTCAGGTTAATAGGACTTTCATGGTTATCGATTTTCCGAATCGATTTGCCCTCTCAGCCGCGCCCGAGCTCTCCCGAGGGAAAGCATTTGCTGGATGATAGAGTCACTAATTCCCGGAAGGTTTTGGCAGTCAGCCTCGTATGTGCCCCGTTCCCGCATTTTAATTCTACAAAAATGACCGCCCTCCTATTTAAAGGCGGCCACCATAACTGCGAACTGATAACTAATAACTGATAACTATTTTTCCCAAAGCTTTCAAAAGAAAAATTCTATTTCTTACACTCACTTTATTTCCCCGCCAGCGCCAGTATTTCATTAAATACGGTCTGGAAGGGTTTGCCATTTTTCTCTGCGAGGGTTTTCACTACCTCGTATTCGGGGTAGTACCGTTTCCCTTCGGGCAGGGTCACTTCTTTGACTTTTGCTTTGCCGTAGGGGGTGTCGATTTCTTTTGTTTCTCTGTGCAGGATGGAGCGCATGAGGGAGGTGAATTCGCGGATTCCTATGGTGGTGGTTTCGCTGAAGATGATGTCTTCCAGTTTTTCTTTCTGATCTTCTTTGCAGATGACCACCAGTTCCCAGGCAGGGCGGTTTTTCTTCATATAAATGGGACTGTAATGAACGTCCAGGGCGCCGGCCTCAAAAAGTTTTTCCATGGTATAGCCCAGGACTTCTCCGGAGGCGTCGTCGATATCGCTTTCGAGTTTCACGATTTCGTCTTTTTCGTAGTGTCCGCTTTCGGTTTCGATGAGGAAGGCCCGGAGGATATTGGTCTTTTCTTTATAGTCCCGTTTTCCTGCGCCAAGGCCGGTTTTCAGGACTTTGAAGGAAGAGGGCAGGGTATGGCTGGTGCAGAGAGCGCAGGCAATGGCTGCTCCTGTAGGAGTCACGTATTCTCCTTTTGCATTCATGATTTCCAGGGGCATATCGTAAGCATTGACAATATTTAAAGTGGCCGGAACCGGGACGGGAAGGACTCCGTGCTGGCAGCGGACGGTACCGGTGCCTTCCGATAGTTTCGGTACGATCACTTCGGAAATACCCAGGTTGTCAAAGCAGACGGCAGCGGAAATGATATCCACAATGGAATCGATGGCTCCTACTTCGTGGAAATGAACTTCTTCCAAAGGTAAATGATGGGCTTTGGATTCGGCTTCGGCTACGATGAGGAAAATTTTATTGGCCAGTGCTTTGGCGGATTCTGTCATTTCTGTGGCATCAATAATGGCTTGTACATCGGAAAGATGCCGGTGTTCGTGATGATGGTGATGTTCCGGTGAATGGGAATGTTCTTCTTCGTGGGTATGTACATGTTCATGCATATGGATATGTTCTTCCGCATGTTCATGGGTATGTTCGTGTTCGTGCGAATGCATATGTTCGTGCGAATGTTCATGTTCCATGGTCACCGGGGCCGGTCCATAGAGATAGGCCATATCATGGTCATGATTTTCGTGTTCTGCATCCAGAATCACATTGAAATCGCAGCAGTCAATGCCCGATTTCTGGACTCTGGAAATTTTGATTTCAAAACCTCTGGCAGGAATGGAGGAAAGTGCCTTTTCCAGCACTTTCTGATCCGCTCCGAGGTCCAGGAGGGATGCCACAAACATATCTCCACTGATGCCGGAGGATGCTTCGAGATATAACTGTTTACCCATTGATTTTTCCCCTTTCTGCAAGGCGGTTAATCTGGGTGGCTACATAGCCCGCCCCGAAACCGTTATCTATATTGACTGTTACAATGCCGTTGGCGCAGGAATTGATCATCGTAAGGAGGGCGGAAAGTCCATGGAAACTGGCTCCATAACCTACAGAAGTCGGTACGGCAATGACCGGATTCCGGACAAGTCCTCCGATGACGGAAGCCAGAGCTCCTTCCATTCCGGCGATGGCTATGACACAATTGGCTTTGCGGATGGTTTCTTCTTTGGAAAGAAGGCGGTGAATGCCGGAGACCCCCACATCATAGACTCTTTCCACATGGGAGCCAAAATATTCCGCTGTCCGGGAAGCTTCTTCCGCCACGGAAATATCGGCAGTCCCTCCGGTGCAGACGGCGATACAGCCGATGTGTTCCTTTTCTTTTTCTTTCTTTAAGATATGGGAAATAGGGTCATAGGAAATATCCGGGATGAATTCCTTCACCAGCTCATACTGATGAGCCGAAGCGCGGGTACCGAAGACTTCCCCTTCCGCTTCGTACAGCTTTCTGAAAATGCGGCCGATGTATTCGTCCGGTTTTCCCTGGCAGTAAACGACTTCGGCAAAGCCGGACCGTTTCTTCCTGTCCGTATCCAGTTTGGCAAAGCCCATTTCCTCATAATCCCGGTCCGCCGGATTCTCCCGGAGCAGAGTTTCTGCGGCTTCGATATCCATGGAGCCGTCGCGGACGGCGGTTAAAATGTTTTTTAAATCCATGTGTTTGTCCTGTCTTAATACTTTATGGCTATTTATTATATATAACTTTAATTAGAAAGTTATCAGTTAGCAGTTCTCAGTTATCAGTAAAGGGGCGGCGCGTCAGTGGAAGGCGCCGCAGTTTTATATTGGTCTTTCCCGTTAAAGATATCTGTCGTCATCGATACCTGCGGTTTCGACAGGTTCGTCCCCTCACCCGCTCCGCGGGAGCTCCCCTGGCGAGGGGAGCCTTTCCCATTCGCAGCTGCGAACTTTAGAGACATTTCGCATGTTTGAGTCATTTTCGACTTGTACCGATAGTCAGCCCCCTTCACCCGACGCGGGAGCTTCCCCCACTCCCGGACGCTGGACAATCCGACGAGGTACATTTCTCCCCATATGTGCAGTTCGTCCCCTCACCGCTATCGCGGAGCTCCCCTTTCGAGGGGAGCCTTTCCCATTCGCAGCTGCGAACTTTAGAGACATTTCGCATGTTTGGCTCATTTCCGACTTGTACGAGAGTACAGCCCCCCACCGCTTCGCGGAGCCCCCCCGAACTTCGGGGGGCCTGACTGCCTTTCGTTTTCGTCGCAATTGCGGGCCGAAGGCCAAGGCCCGAAGGGCCGTTCAATAAGATTGGTTCCCGCAGGGAACCATATCCTTCCCGCACCCCGCACCCCGATCATCCCGGATGGGGATACCCGTTCATGCCGTGGTGAGGCTAAGACCCGAATACCGAAGTAGTCTCAGGCCGAAGTTCTCACTTTGTATTTCCAAGAACTTCATCCATACTCCCCATGCGGTATCCTTCAAAGTCCATGGTGACGTAGGTAAATCCCAGACTTTTAAAGACCCGGAGCACTTCATTGTGAATGCCGAAAAGTTTCAGGAATTCTGCGGGCACAACTTCGATGCGGGCCATATTTCCATCATGGATACGGACGCGGAGCTGTGTGAAGCCTTTGGAGAAAAGGTAATCTTCTGCTTTTTCCACCATGGAAAGTTTATCTGCCGTAATGGTCTGGCCGTAAGGGAAGCGGGTGGCCATGCAGGCAAAGGAGGGTTTGCTCCAGGTGGAAAGGCCGGCTTCTTTCGAAAGTTCGCGGATGTCTGCCTTGTAGAGTTCCGCATAGCGGAGGGGACTTTTGATCTCCAGTTCAGAAAGAGCTTTGAGTCCCGGGCGGTACTGGGAGGCATCATTCATATTCGTGCCGTCGATGACATAGTCAAATCCTTCTTCCACCGCCAGTTTCTTCAGGGTGAAGAAGAGGAAATGTTTGCAGAGATAGCAGCGGTTTTCCGGATTTTCCGCAAATCCTTCGATTCCGAACTGGTCCATGGAAACCACTTTGTGCCGGATTCCTTCCTTTTCACAGAAATCGATGGCATCGGACACTTCCCTTTCCGGAACGGAAGCCAGTTTCATGGTGACTGCCATAGCTTTGTCTCCCAGTACTTTTCTGGCTTCATGAAGAAGGTAGGTGGAGTCGACACCTCCTGAAAAGGCGAGCATCACGCTCCCCAGACCCTGAAGGTAGGCTTCCAGGATATCCTGTTTGTGCTGCAGTTCTTCACTGATCATAATTATCTCCCATTCTTTATTTCCAAATCCCCTGACTTCAGGCGCAGGCCGGAAGGATGGCAGGGCCGCTGCGCCGTTTCATTGCGGCGTTTCATTCATTATAACATTGATTGTCCTGCTGTCATAGGAAACTCGCGGAAGAGGAGCGGAAAGCTTTGGGGAAAAGAAATTTCCCACGTAAAAAGTCGTGCCTTTACGTAAAGCACGACTTTTTCCCATATGGTTGCGAAACTATCCGCGATGCCTGTGGGCAGCTGCTATTTCAAATCCAATCATCCAGTGATCACGAATCCGTTCGCTCAGGGACTGTCAGTCCTGATCGTGGGAACCAGTGAGTCCGGCATTTACGATGGCTCCATCGAAGCAAGCTTTATCGCTCAGACGGGAGATGCTGTAAATGCTGTAGCCAACCCATGCTGCCGAAACAGCGAGAATTGACACTGTCCAAAGTGTATTCATAGTAACTTCCTTTCTTTAATTGCCGGCGACGCCATTATAACATGGCCTTTCAGGAAATAAAAGAGCGCGTGTTAGAAACATATATTAGAAACATGGACTTTATGAAATATCCGATAACTTCTATTATCCAATATATTTCGGCTTTCCTAAGATTAGATTCTCTTATTTCAGATAACCATTATTAGCCAAAAATATGCATAGATGGCGATGGAACTTCAGAATGCGATTATGCCCGAAAGAGATGATTCAGGTGTACACGAAAAGCCGCCTTCTTCTATCGGAAGGGAAATATTTTTGTAAATCTGCATATATGGAGTGAATGTTCATGCAGCTTATCTGTATGATTAATTCATAGGCTGGGAGTTATGGATTTTGGGAATATTTTTGTTATGCGGGGTAAGCGGTTAGCTGTTAGCCGTTAGCCGTTAGCCGTTAGCCGTTAGCTGTTAGCGATTAGCCATTAGCCATCAGCTGTCAGCCATGAGCAGCCCTGTGGGCCAGGTTCCTTTCTGCCCAGAACCAGGAAGAGGATTCAGGAAAGAGAGCCAATAAAAAAGATGCCTTCCGGCATCTGAATCAAAGGTCTTTACGGGTTCCATTCATCATTTTGCGGATCCGTTCGCGGCGCCTGCGGGCAGCTTCTTCATCCACAATGATATGGTGCCCGTTATTCATGACAAATTCCGCTTTCTTCGGAAGCTGCGGCTTCCTGTTGTTGTATTTCGCATAATCGAAATCGGCCCCGAGAGCGCAGGAAGCGCAGTCTTTTCCCGTACTTCCCCGCCACATGCGGTAAAGGCAATAGCCGAACCAGGCGGCAATGATGGCGATAATCAGTCCTGTCCAAAAGGTATTCATGGTTCTGTCCTTTCTGAGTATCATTTTCAAGAGCATTATAGCATAGGTATAGTGAAAAGTAAAAGTAGAAATACCTAATTGGGGGACTTGGGACTTCGGATTTCGGACTTGGGGGTCTCACAGGACGATGGAGATCGTCCGGATTCACAGGGAAGCAGTTAGCCGTTAGCCGTTAGCTGTTAGCCGTCAGCCGTTAGCTGTTAGTTTTTTCTCTACGGGTTGCGGGCAGGTATCGCTGCTGGCTGGAATATCACTTTCCCGGAAGCGGGGCAGCCCATTCCTGCCCGGGAATTCCTGTTTTACTGAAAAATCCATAGGTTTGAACCTATGGATAACCGTGAAAGCAGGAAGGAAATTCTCCTCCGGATCCTGTGATGATGCTCCTGTCCCCTTTTTCCGGGCTATTCACTGCTTACCGGTGACTTATCTAATTAAGTCATGGATTTACACGATTTCACCGTTTCGAAACGAATGGATCTCTCCCAAAGCTTTCTTTACATAGAGTCATATTTCCAAGCCCCTATGACTTAAAAGAATGAAAATTTTTATCATCAGATTTTAATGTTCATTTTCTCCGGAGCCGCTCGGCCCGTTTTTCAAAATTGACTCCATATTTCCTTTATATGGCATTATCAAATTCATCAATAGCAAAAATCTCTGAAAAAATGCTTTACACTGCAAAACCCCGAGATTTTTGTCATGAAGCCCCCATCAATCTGCGGCGCTTTCTATGCTGCGCCGCTCCTTCACAGACCACGATCAGCACAAAACAAAAACGCCGATTGTATCAATCGACGTTCACGTCTCAAATCAGTATCCCCTCCAGATGGTCCATTTCATGCTGCACGATTTCAGCGGTGAACCCTTTGAAGCGGGATTTCTTTTTGTGGAAATTTTCATCCTCGTACCGTACTTCCACCCAGTCATACCTTCTGCAGGGTCTTTTCCCGAAGAGGGAGAGACACCCTTCCTCGGTGTCATAGGAAGTGTCCGAAGTCTTTGTGATTTCCGGATTGTACATGAGAATGGTTTTATTTCCATCCTTAATGGCAATGATGGCTTTTCCGATGCCGATCATATTGGCCGCCATACCGACGCAGTCTTCATGGTGGGATTCCAGAGTCTCCACCAGATCCCGCCCTGCAGAGCTGTCCTTCTTCGAAGCCTTCTCCGCCTTCCGCTGGAGAAAAAGGATATCCTTCACAATAGGTCTGATCATAACTGCCTCTCTCGAGAATAAATTTCAAAAATAGCGCGCTTCAGAATCTGACGCGCGCCACCTTCACGAATCACGAACAACGAATCACGAAGAACGATCTCGAAAATGTCTATATCCGACTAACGGCTAACTGCTGACTGCTCAGATCTCAAACCCGTTCGTCTCGTCCCCGGTCTTATTGAGTCTCCGTGCCAGGTCATCATAGGTTTCATGGAGATGATAAACGATGAGGTCCAGGAGAGTCCGGATCACTTCAGGATCGAAATTTTCCACCCGGCTGGTGACAGTGGTATCGAGGAATACGTTTTCATCGTCCCCTACGGAATATTTCACGATGGCATGCTCCGTATTCAGATTATTGATGTAATCCATAAACGTCTTCCGGGCAGGACCTCTGGGCACGGTGCCCAGATGGGTACGGATCAGGGTATACATGGAATTATCCGTAATGACAGCCACCACCAGTTTATGTTTCGAGCCGGCAGGAATAGCCGTCATGAAAACCACGGTATCATAAGAGTCGTGGGCATCCCGGCGTCGGAAGAAATTGAGATTGTGGTCTTTCATGTATTTTTCAAAAATGTCAGCCTTCTGATTTTTTCTCGGTGTATTCTGGGGAAACTGGGTAATGGTAGCCATTTGGAGCCTTTCTGCAAATCTGCGGTACAAAACAGGTATGTATTTATTATACAGAATTTAATGGAATGTGGAAATAGGGGATTTTTTATTGTCAGGCTTGTGCTGTATGAATAGAGTCACATACGATTTTCGGGGTGCGGGATGCGGGGTGCGGGAAGGTGGCGCCCTTTCGGGCGCATTTTATATATTGGCCTTCGGCTCTCAACCGGCAAGATTCCGTTAGTGCAGAAGGAATTTGGAATTAGGGATTGGGGATTAGGGGCGGAGGCGCCCTTCGGGCGCAAGTTTTGATAGGGCCTTCGGCGCTCAGCTGGTATGAATAACATGAATCTTAACAGGCGATATTTGTCTAACATATCGCCATGGATCTGTAGTACACCCCTTCACCCGCCTGCGGCGCACCAACCTCCCCTGGTCAGGTAATGGCACACACTTAAGGATTTACTCCTAAAAACAGACAATTACATAACCCCAGTTTAGCTTATCCAGAAGGATACTCTTTATAATTTATTAATTTTAAATTTTAAAGCGCGGAAAGCTTTAAACAATGGAAAAAAAATGCTGCACAGCCCTTTGAAGT
>NZ_JAZASU010000014.1:0-29019 GCF_036343215.1 Dialister sp. | reverse complement strand
CCACATATTTGCACTTTCTGATGCATTATGTCGAAGGCTTTCTACTACATATCCAGCATCCTTCTCCTCTCGGATTAACTGTCCTGCAGTCTGACCTGCCTGAAGAGCATAAAGTCCTTTAAGGCGGGCATCTTCTACTTCTCCTGCCCGCATCAGCGGTGCTGCAATGGAATGAACCGTCTCTACGGTTCTGCCTCCCAGGGATACGCTGAGCCCGCTTCTTGCCATTTCATGCTTTTCCAGGGAGCTGTATGTATTTTCTGTATGCTGGAGATTTATGTTTTCTCCGCTGATGGAAATATCTTTTCCCGCAGTCACTTCACTGCCTAAAATGGCAGCATCTTTCCCTGCGCCGATACGAACGCTTCCTTCCACGCTGCCTATGGTGCTTCCTACCTGTTCTACAGCTTCACTGTCAGAGCGGTCTTTTCTCTTTTCGCTGCCCATAGTAAAGCCCAGGCCGCCTTCGGAGAGGAGACCCCTCTTTTTGACGGATTCCCGGTAGGTGCTGCCGCTTCTTTCTTCAGCGCTGTCGGCCTTGAAGTTTCTCCCGGCCAGAAGGGTGGTATCTTTATCGCTGACGACAGCGCTTCCTGTGATGGTCATATCTCTTCCGCTTTCCATACGGGTTTCATTCCCGGAGATAAGGCTTCCTCTCACGGTGTCCGTCGTCCCTGCTTCATAGAGGTCTTTGGTCTTGGAAGAGAGAAGTCCGGATACGTGGGAGTGGTATTCGTGGATGGTTTCGTGATGTTCCTTTTCATCCATCATAGAGATATCTTCACCGGCAGTCAAGGAGATTTTTCAGAAAGTTACATGTCCAGAAATTTTATCTTTCGCCTATGGTATTCTTCCTGCAGAAAGCCTGTATCTTCTATTTCATTACATCTATTCATATTTAATTGCGAAACAGGCAAGCATATTTGTTTATCATACTATTCCATTATTGAATTTTATATAGTATAATAAGCATAGATGAGAGCTTGGACAAGGTCCGGGGAGTGGCCACGAAAAAATACCCGGTTCCTGGTCCGGCTGCAAGCCATCTCGCATGGATGAAACCATAAGAGCTCCGGGCTTCGGTCCGTTCGATGCGTTATGAGTGAGACCTGCATTACCTGATTAAACGCCTCGGTTCATTCTGAGGTTCTACAAGCGAAATGCCTGAAAGAGGCCATCATCATGATGGAGCGGTGGAAGATTGGCGCACTTGTCTTCTATCCGTCGGACCTAGCTCTTTCAGGCTTTTCGTGTTGCCGGTCGTGATGAAATCAGGCTCAATAAAAAAATCCCTGCCTTTTTTTACAAAGGGTGGGGATCTTTTTATTGAATTCATGAGTTGACAAATTTACTCTGAAAAATGAGCTATCCCAGACTTCATGGGGGTTTATCTTTCCTGCAAAAAGTCTGCTGTTATCCACTGCCTGAGGCACCACCGTCGGGCATTAAGGTGCACGCATGGTGTGCAGTCTATACTCGAATAACAGCCTGACTCCACAGTGCTGCAGGATAGTCGTCTTCCATAGGAAGAAAGCTGTATACTTCATCCCCCTTCCCTCTTCTGGCAGCCTGTCTGTTGCCATACAGCCACTTTCTGTGAATATCTTTCGAGCCTTCTTTCCACTAAAAAAGACTACCTTGCGGTAGTCTCTTTTGGGAAATCTTATTTCAGACGCAGGCCCAGTTTTGCACCGAGAGCTCTGTAGCGTTCAATGTCCTTGCGACGGAGATAGTCGAGCATGTTTCTACGCTGGCCAACCATCTTCAGCAGTCCGCGGCGGGAATGATGGTCTTTCTTGTGGGATTTCAGATGTTCAGTGAGGAGAGCAATTCTCTTGGAAAGGATTGCAATCTGAACTTCCGGAGATCCGGTGTCGCCTTCATGAACAGCAAACTGATCAATAACTTCTTTTTTTACTTCCGGTGTTAACATAATAAGCCTCCTGTAAAAGATTAAATTGCTGTATCAGGGTCTTCGCCGGAGATGCGATGGACTGAGATACAGTTCACACGAGTGTTATTATACAGGTCTCTACACCATTTGGCAAGGGTAAAATAAAAAATTTATGTCATTCATAAAAAAATCCCGCCTCTGTAATAGCAGAGACAGGATTTTTATCATCCAAGGAGTACCCGGTCACTCATGGCTCCGGAATTTTCTTCGAATTTTCTAAGCAGGTCATCAATGGTGAGCTGCTTCTTTTCTTCCGGAGTATAATCAGCAATGATGGTACCACTGTTCATCATAATCAGACGATTGCCATATTTCAGGGCATCCTTCATATTATGGGTAATCATGAGGGTGGTCAGATGCTGTTCATGAACAATAGTATCCGTAATTTCAAGCACTTTAGATGCAGTTTTCGGATCCAGTGCCGCAGTCGGTTCATCCAGAAGGAGGATATCGGGCTTTTTGAGGGTTGCCATAAGAAGAGTAAGTGCCTGTCTCTGGCCGCCGGAAAGAAGTCCAATTCTTGTCCCAAGACGGTCTTCCAGACCGAGTCCAAGTCTTGCTACCATATCATGGAAACGTTCATGGTCTCCGGCAGAAAAAGCCCAGCGAAGTCGGCGGCTCTGACCTCTGCGGGAAGCTATAATCAAATTTTCTTCCACCTGCATACCGGCAGCTGTCCCTTTCAGGGGATCCTGAAAAACGCGTCCAATATATTTGGCCCGCTGGAATTCTTTTACCTTTGTTACATCATGGCCATTGATTTCAATAGTTCCGGAATCCAAAGGAAATACACCGGCTACGGAATTCAGAAGTGTACTTTTACCTGCGCCATTACTTCCGATGACCGTACAGAAATCGCCTTCTTCCAAATTAAGAGATACATTGCTGAGAGCCTTTTTCTCATTCGTCGTGCCTTTGAAGAAGGTTTTACTGATGTTATTGATTTTAAGCATAGCCTTAGCCTTCCTTCCCCAGATTGACTTTCCCCTTGATCATTGGTGCTGCCAGGCAGAGCATGACAAGAATTGCGGTAAATAACTTCAGATCGTTTGGCGGCATACCGAGATAGAGAACAACAGCAATGACAAGGCGGTAAATAATAGAACCAACGACAACAGCAGCCAGGGATGCAGAAAAGCTGTCGGCCCCAAGAACTACTTCGCCAATAATAACGGAGGCAAGGCCGATTACGATAGTACCGATCCCCATGCCTACATCAGCAAACCCGTTATTCTGAGCTACTACCGCGCCGCAGAGACCAATCAATGCATTGGAAATAAAAAGTCCCATGATAATCATGGTATCCGTATTTACACCCTGGGCACGAACCATTTGTGGATTAAAACCGGTAGCACGAACGCACATGCCAAGTTCCGTACCAAAAAACCAGTAAATAAAAGCGATAATGACAGCCATAATAACGGTCGGAACAATAAATGCCGCTATTGACTGGCTTACATGAAGTGCCTGCGCCGTCACGGTAAAAATCGTATCGATTCGAAGCAGGGAAATATTGGCTTTTCCCATCACATGAAGGTTAATGGAATACAGGGCGATCATGGAAAGAATCCCTGCCAGGATTGCCGGTATCTTCAGCTTGGTATAAAGTACACCGGTTACCGCTCCTGCAATAAGACCACCTGCCGCACCGGCAATGATACCAATCCAGGGGGAATAACCACCGGCAATCAGAGTTGCCGCAATAGCACCGCCCAATGGGAAACTACCTTCACAGGTCATGTCCGGTACATCAAGTACGCGGAAAGAAAGAAATACACCGATTGCCAGTATGGACCACATAATCCCCTGCGCAACCGTAGAAATTGCCAAGTCTACCATTTAAATTCCTCTCTTCAAAAATAATACTGAAATCATCAGGGTCTTGCGGGCTGTCCGTCATAAAGATAGAGCTTTCTTGCCCTCTGCCATAAATCTCCGGGGAGCCCGATATTCAGTTTATTTGCCTGTTTCATATTGATCACTATATCCGGATCTATTTGTTTTACGATAGGAATCTCTTCAGGAATGATGTTTCCTTTAAGCAGACGGGCTGCTATTTTCCCGCCGCTGAAACCCATACGGTAATAACCGGGAGATACGGAAAGAACAGCGCCGCGGCGCACCATTTCAGACTGTTCACCAATAATTGGGATATAAGCTTCTGTCATCATTTTCACGATTTCATCAAAGTGGGTAAGCAGGTCCGGATCTTCCGGAACATACACGGCATCTACATGGCCTACCAGTTTATGAATCTGTGGGGATGCCAGCTTTGATGGATCATAGGAAATTTCATACAGATGAATTCCCTTCCGTTCCGCTACAGCGCGAAGAATATTGAGCTGGAGCACCACAACATCATCAGACGGATTGTACAGAATGCCAAGATTCTTAATCGGGAAACATCTGGCTGCCGTCCTGATCTGTGTCAAAACAGGCGGATTATCGGTAATGCCTGTCATATTTCCTGCATTTTCAAAGGCTTCATCCTTTTTGAAATTCATGACGCCTACACCCACTACCGGAATGGATCTGGTTACTTTGGCAGCAGCTTTGGCAGAATCGGTACCGATAGCGATGATGAGATCCTTTTTATCACGGACAAATTTCTTTACGCCTGCTTCCAGCTTCTTTTCGTTGCCTCCGGCTCTCACGATATCGATTCTGGCATGTTCGCCTTTTCGATACCCTTCTACAGAAAGGGCCGCAAGAACCCCATCAGTCATCTTGTCCTGCTCAGCCAAATCGGCAGACTGGAGAATACCGATAGAGTAAACATCTTTCGCTGCTATCGGAAGTACTTCTTCGAAAGCCGGTTCCGCATTTTCAGACTGATATACAAGTACAGCAATGGCAATATTACAAACCGCAAAAACGAGCATTAAACACCACAGCTGTTTCAGTTTAGAGACCACGACGGGATTCCTTCCTTCATTGCAAAGCAAGATCAACTGATATAGAAAGAGTAACTTCCGGATGGAAAGGAAGTTACTCTTCTCTTAAACCATAACTTCAAATATATTCAAATCATTTCAGCCCTGTCAAGGACGGACTGCGGAATCTTGATCCCCAAAGTTTCCACTTCACCTTTATTGATATAGAGCTTCGATTTACCTGCTCCTTCTACAGGGAAATCTTTAATCGTTTTATTTCCCTTCAGAACTTCAACAGCCATTTCACCGGCTCTGTAACCGATATCATAGAAGCTGATGGATTCAGATGCCAGGACACCATTCTTTACATGGCCTGCTTCCGCACCATAAACAGGAATTTTTTCTTTATTGGCCACGGACATGAGTGTCGGGATGGAAGAAGCAATAATATTATCGGTCGGGACAAAAATCGCATCAACTTTCCCGCCCAGGAAACCTTCGGCAACCTGCTGTACGTCATTCACAGAATTAACGGTCAGCTCGATTACTTCCATACCAAGAGGTTCACATTGAGCCCTCAGCCGCTTTGCCTGGATAACGGAATTGATTTCGCTTGAATTATAAATGATACCGATTTTTTTCGCATTTGGCTGGATTTCCTTAATCAGTGCCACCTGCTTATCAAGCGGGCCTCGATCCTGGGTACCTGTTACATTACCATCTGGCGCTTTTTCAGACTTCATAAGCTTTGCAGTCTCGAAATCCGCAATGGCCGTGCAGATGATCGGAATTTTATCCGTCGCATTAGCCATGGACTGTGCAGCCGGCGTGGAAATAGCGCAAATGAGATTATAATTGCCGGAAACGAAACGGTTCGCAATAGACTGGAGATTGGACTGATCCCCCTGGGCATTTTGCTGATCGAAATCTACTTTATCCTTCATATCCGACTTATTTACAGCATCAACAAAACCTTTGTTGGCGTCATCCAATGCCGGATGCTGAACAATCTGCACAATGCCGATCTTTAATTTGTTTCCGCCCGCGGACGCTTTCGAACCACCGCAGCCTGCAAAAATACCTGCAGCTAAAAGGCCGCATAAACCAGCGGCCATGACTTTTTTCCATTTACTTCCTACCATTCTACTGTTCCTCCTTTTAAAAAGAACAAAAGAGCCCCGATATCCAACCTACGGAATGCTCTACGGATATCGTCATTGACTTTTTTGTACTGTGAACTTGCGATAATTATAGCATATCCAAATCATTTGTACCACAGGGATAGACGGGTATATGCATTTTTTATGATTGTAAGCCATAAATTTATGATTTGCAGGTATTATTTCTACCAAAGCACTTTTTTAAATCAATTGCCTGTATCTTTAATTTTGAAATAAAAAAACGTCTCCCTGAGGGAAACGTTTCTTCGATTAACCTTCAACAGTCTTGCTGACGAGCTGCTTACCTTTATAGTAACCGCATACTGGGCACACATGATGTGGTTTTTTCAGTGCATGGCACTGCGGGCATTCAACAAGACCCGGAACGGTCAACTTCCAATTTGCACGTCTCTTGTCACGACGAGATCTAGAGCTTTTTGTCCTCGGAACCGGCATATTTAGCACCTCCTTACCTATCGGCCTTAATGCCGTGATGGCATCACTGTACATACACAGTGCTCTTAGCCGGAACTAGAATTATCAACTTCATTATTATACGTGCATAATGACCATTTGTCAAGAAAAATATACTTTCTTTCCTGATTTTGCCTTTGATTCGGAGAACACAGTCAGGATTCCGCTTCCATTCCATGGGGTGCAGCGGATTCCAGTCCATTAATAACCATCTGTTTTTCATCTTTGCGCATATGAAGAAACCGATACAGGTTTTCAGCAGTCATCCTGTTCATCCCCGGGACCTGCGCCAATTCTTCCACGGAAGCCTTGCGCATTTCATCCATAGAGCGAAAAGCATGCCAGAGCGCATTCCTTCTTGTGGGACCAATCCCATCCACATGATCAAGGATGGATTCGGTATTTCTTTTGTTCGTCCATTTCCGGTGATAGGAAATAACGAACCTGTGCGCCTCATCCCGGATAAACTGAAGAAGCTGCAAAGCCGGTTCATGATGATCCAGAATAATGGGTTCTTCTGCCCCTTCTATATAGATTTCTTCAATCCGCTTTGCAAGGCCAATGACCGGCGCATCACATCCTGATTTCCTGATGACCGGAAGGGCTGCATGAAGCTGGCCGAGACCTCCATCGAGAACAATAAGATCAGGTGCGGGCCAGTCTTTTTCTTTCCCATAGCGACGGCTCATGACTTCAGCCATAGACTTGAAATCATCTGCATGCCCCTGTGTAGTCTGGAGCTTGAATTTCCTGTATTCCTTTTTTGCCGGACGGCCGTGCTCAAAAACTACCATGGATCCGGTAGTTTCAGCCCCCTGATTGTGGGAAATATCAAAGCATTCCATTCTTTCAGGAAGCCTTGGCAGTCCCAGAAGTTCCTTCAGCTTCTTCACCGCTCCCTGCTCGCGGGCATCCTGGTATTCCCATTGAAGTTTCTTATCAGATAAATATTTCCCCGCATTGGCCATGGCCATGTCTTTCAACCGCCGTTTGAATCCCCTTTGGGGTACCAGGATTTCTACTTCTGTGCCTTTCAGGTGAGTAAGCCATGAAGAAATCAGTTCCTGATCTGTAACCTTCAGAGGCAGAATAATTTCCCGGGGAATGGAATTCGGATTTCCGCCATAAAAGTCACGAGCAAAAGCTGTTATGATTTCATCATCTGTTTCATCCGCGCTTTCCGGTATACTGAAATTTTCTTTTCCCACCATACGTCCATAACGGATATAAAAAACTTCCAGTCCTGCGTGGCTGCCATCCCTGGCCAGTCCAACCACGTCAAAATCGCCATCATTGGCCACAATGTTCTGTCTCTGCTGCACTGATTCAATCGCTCGAATCTGGTCCCGGTATTTTGCAGCCTCTTCATAAGCCATCTCTTCGGAGGCTTTGGCCATTTTCTGTTTCAGTGCCTGTACAAGTCCCGTACTTTTCCCTTCAAAAAGATCGCAGATTGTATTCACATATTTTTTATAATCTTCTTTCGAACAAAGCTCAAAGCAGGGGCCGCAGCATAAATGAAGATGGTACTGCAGGCATGGACGCGATACTTTCATTGAACGGCAATTGCGGATGGGATAATACTTTCTGAGGAGGCTGAGGGTTGCCCGCAGGCTCCCTACATCAGTAAAAGGTCCAAAATATTTACCGCCATCATCATGGCGTATATTTCTGGTTACAAAAATCCGGGGCCATTCGTCATAGGTCGTAACTTTGACATAGGGATAAGACTTGTCATCCCTAAGGGAAATATTGTACTTCGGGTGTATTTCCTTGATCAGGTTACATTCCAGAATCAGTGCCTCCATTTCTGTGGCAGTCATGGTAATATCAAGATCTTCCGCATGCCGGATCATGGCAGCCACTTTGGGAGAGCGGTTTTTATCTTCGCGAACATAGGAACGAACGCGGTTTTTCAGGTTTTTAGCTTTCCCCACATAAATGATGCGGCCGTCCTTGTCCTTCCATCTGTAAACTCCCGGTGAATCAGGAAGAGCCTCTACCTTGGCCCTGATCTTATCATTCACATCAATCATCGTTATGATTCCTCATAATTTCTTTCGTCCGCTCAATAACCGGCAGCAGGTATTGCCCTGTATAGGAACGTTTGACTTTGCAGATTTCCTCCGGCGTTCCGACTGCCACGATTTCACCGCCTTTATCTCCACCTTCGGGTCCCAGATCGATAATGTAATCTGCCACTTTGACTACGTCCAGGTTATGCTCAATTACAACGACCGTATTTCCCTGGTCCACCAGTTTCTGCAGAACAATGAGAAGTTTCCTTATATCTTCACTATGAAGGCCGGTGGTAGGTTCATCCAGAATATAAAGAGTGTCTCCCGTTCCCCGCCGCATGAGCTCAGTTGCCAGTTTTACACGCTGGGCCTCCCCGCCGGACATGGTTGTCGCCGGTTGTCCGAGATGAATATAACCCAGGCCCACTTCCTCCAGTGTTTCCAGTTTTCGGAGGATTTTGGGATGATTTTCAAAGAATGGGACCGCTTCATCCACCGTCATATTGAGGACATCAGAAATATTTTTCCCTTTATAACGAACCTCCAGAGTTTCTCTATTATATCGGACTCCGTGGCATACTTCGCACGGTACATAAACATCCGACAGGAACTGCATTTCGATTTTAATAATTCCGTCCCCGTGGCAGGCCTCACAGCGTCCGCCTTTGATATTGAAACTGAAACGTCCCGGTTTGTATCCCCTCATTTTGGCTTCTGAAGTCTGGCTGAAAAGCTCTCGGATATCGTTAAAAACGCCGGTATAGGTAGCCGGGTTGGATCGCGGTGTCCTTCCGATGGGCTGCTGGTCAATATCGATAATTTTATCTACATATTCCGCACCCTCCATGGAATCAAATTTCCCTGTAGCATAAGAAGTATGATTTTTTATATTGGAAAGGCCCTGATACAGGATTTCGTTGACAAGGGTACTCTTTCCTGAACCGGATTCACCGGTAACTACAGTAAAAGCTCCTAATGGAAATTTAACATCTATGTGTTTCAGATTGTGTTCGGAAGCGCCATGAATCGTCAGGGAAAGGCCATTCCCTTTCCGTCTTTCTTTCGGAAGGGGAATGTATTTATCGCCTCTGAGATAAGCACCGGTAATGGAATTTTCAGATTTCTTTATATCCTCCGGTGTACCCTCAGCTACCACATATCCCCCTTTTTCTCCAGCCCCGGGGCCTATGTCCACCACCCAGTCCGCCGTACGGATGGTATCCTCATCATGTTCTACCACTATAAGGGTATTTCCTAAATCCCGCATGCCTTTCAGCGTAGCCAGCAGTTTATCATTATCCCGCTGGTGAAGGCCGATGGATGGTTCATCCAGTATATATAATACCCCTACAAGTCCGGAACCAATCTGCGTAGCCAGCCGGATCCGCTGGGCTTCGCCACCGGAAAGAGTAGAAGCGCCCCGGGAAAGAGTCAGATACTCCAGGCCTACGTTTGAAAGAAAAGTCAGCCTGTTTTTCACTTCCCGAAGTATCTGGTCTGCTATCACTTTTTCTTTTTCTGTCAGGTTCAGCCGGTCAAGAAATGGAAGAAGCTCGGAAACAGGCATGTCTGACAGTTCCGCAAGGTTTTTGTTTCCCACGCGGAATGCCAGGCTTTCCGGACGAAGTCTTGCGCCATGGCAGACAGGACAGGGTTTTTCTATCAGGTAATTCGCAAGAGTTTCTTTCATCTTATCCGTCCAGGCCTCTTCGTAGCGGCGTTTCGTCATGGGAACGATGCCTTCAAAGGTTCTCTGATAGGTCTTGGTCTCTCCATCCTGGTTTGTATAGCGGAAGGACAGCAGTTCATGGCCGCCATGCTCAAATTCCTCTCTGGCTGCGTCCGGCAGATCGTCATAGCAGGCATCCATGGTCAGATCATATGACTTCAGAAAAGCATCCAGCTGCTTGTAAAGCCAGCTTTCCTTATTATAAGGAAAAGGCTTAATGGCGCCGAGGCGGAAAGAAATATGATGATCAGGGAGAATCCTATGGAAATCCGCTTCCAGAGAAGACCCCAGTCCCATGCATGCCGGGCAGGCGCCAAAAGGATTGTTGAAAGAAAAAATACGGGGTTCCGGTTTTGGAAGGGAAATACCGCAATCAGGGCAGGCAAAATGAGTACTGAAAAGATGATCCGGCCCGTCAATCATGGCTGCAACCATAAGGCCATCGCCGAGCTTAAGGGCTGCCTCCACGGAATCTGTCAAACGGCGAACGATGCCCTCTTTAATAATGACTCTGTCAACTACCACTTCTACCGTATGTTTTTTGTTTTTTTCCAGCTCGATATCCTCAGCTAGAGGATATACGTGACTATCTACACGGACCCGGACATATCCCTCTTTGCGGAGTTCTTCAAGCAGTTTCTTATGAGTCCCCTTTTTCTGGACCGCAACTGGTCCCAGAATCATCAACTTCGTCCGATTTCCCAAAGATATGAGGGAGTCCACAATCTGATCTACGGTCTGCCTTTCAATAGGCTTTCCGCAGTTCGGGCAGAAAGCACGGCTGGCATGGGCATAGAGCATACGCAGGTAATCATGAATTTCTGTCACCGTCCCTACCGTGGAACGGGGATTATGGCTGGTAGACTTCTGATCGATGGAAATAGCCGGGGACAGACCGGAAATCTTATCTATATCCGGCTTGTTCATCTGTCCTAAAAACTGGCGGGCATAAGCAGATAAGGACTCCACATACTTTCTCTGTCCTTCCGCATAAATCGTATCAAAGGCAAGTGAAGATTTCCCGGAACCCGAAAGCCCGGTAAAAACAATCAGTTTATTTCTTGGCAGGCTCAGATTGATATTTTTCAGGTTATTCTGTCTGGCCCCCTGTATAACAATTCCTTTTTCCATAAAATACCTTTCACGTAAAGAAAAAAGATACACTGGAATATAAGATTCTCTCTTATATTCTCTTTTTTGATGGTTTATAAATCCGTTTACGACCGGCACTGACCCGCTTCATGGCAGCTTCTGCCCGGGAACCATAACGATCTGTCCACAGCTGGCGGAGTTTTGCAAGCTGGTCGCGCCACATGGCAGCTTCTTCAAATTCCAGTGATTTGGCAGCCCGTTTCATATCCTTTTCGGTCTGCTGCATCTGCAGATACAATTCCTCGTCAGAAAGTTCATCCTTTCCTACGGATTTGTGATAGCCTTCCGGTTTTTCTTCAATCTTTGTCAGATCGATAAGATCTTTAACTCGTTTCTGTACCGTATGTGGTGTGATATGGTGTTCTTTATTATAGGCCATCTGAATATCGCGGCGGCGGTTTGTTTCATCAATGGCATACTGCATCGATTTGGTCACCGTATCCGCATACATGATGACATGGCCATGCTCATTACGGGCAGCCCGTCCAATCACCTGTATCATGGATGTTTCAGACCTTAAAAACCCTTCCTTGTCGGCATCAAGAATGGCTACCAGAGATACTTCCGGCATATCCAGACCTTCACGAAGAAGGTTGATTCCTACGAGTACATCAAAAACACCGGCTCGAAGATCACGGATAATTTCTGCTCTTTCGATGGTAGCCACATCGGAATGAAGATACCTGACCTTCACTCCCGCTTCAGTCAGGAAATCAGTCAGATCTTCCGCCATCTTTTTCGTAAGCGTGGTAATGAGCACTCTTTCGTGCAAATCCTCCCGCTTGTGAATCTCCCCGAGAAGATCATCCATCTGTTCTTCTATGGGTCGGACTTCAATACTTGGATCAAGCAGTCCGGTGGGCCTGATAATCTGTTCAGCCAGATTCGTCTGCACTCCCATTTCATAAGGCCCGGGAGTGGCAGATACATAAATAATCTGATTGATTCTTTCCGTGAATTCGTCAAAAGTCAGAGGCCGGTTATCGAGGGCGCTGGGCAGGCGGAAGCCATAATCTACCAGTGTCCTCTTTCTGGACTGGTCTCCATTGTACATGGCTCGAAGCTGAGGTACGGTAACATGGGATTCGTCAATCATGATCATGAAATCATCCGGGAAATAATCAAGCAACGTATAGGGCGGCTCGCCGGGTTTCCGGTTCGACATATGCCGGGAATAATTTTCAATCCCTGAACAGTAACCTACTTCCTGCATCATTTCTATATCATAATTTGTCCGTTGCTCCAGACGCTGCGCTTCCAGCAGCTTATCCTGACTGCGCAGGATCTTAAGCTGCTGCTGCAGTTCCTCTTCAATGGAAGTTATGGCCTTTCTCAGTTTGTCAGAGCTTGTAACGTAATGGGAAGCCGGGAAAATGCCGATATGATTTCTCTCCGCAACCATCTCCCCGGTAAGTACATCAAATTCAGTAAGGGAATCAATTTCATCCCCGAACATTTCAATTCGTACGGCTATATTGTTCTCTGACGCGGGAAAAACATCGATCGTATCACCCCGGACCCGGAAAGTATCGCGGGTGAAATTCATGTCATTCCGCATATACTGCATATTGACCAGTTTCTCAATAATGGTATCCCGTTCTATTTCTTCCCCGGGCCTTAGGGAAAGACCCATGGTACTGTAATCCTCCGGGTCCCCAAGGCCATAAATACAGGACACGGAAGCTACGATAATAACATCCCTGCGCTCAAAAAGGGCCATCGTGGCAGAATGACGAAGTCGGTCAATTTCCTCATTTCGGGAAGAGTCTTTTTCAATGTATGTATCTGTCTGCGGGACATAGGATTCCGGCTGATAATAGTCATAATAACTGACAAAATAATAAACCGCATTATCCGGAAAGAAGTCTTTGAATTCGCTGGCCGTCTGAGCCGCCAGTGTCTTGTTTGGCGAAATAATAAGCGTCGGCCTCTGTACTTCTTCAATTACTTTGGCCATAGTAAAAGTCTTGCCTGTTCCCGTTGCCCCAAGCAAGACCTGAGCCCAGTCACCTTCTTTCAGCCCTTTGACAAGGGATTCTACTGCTTTTGGCTGATCTCCCATTGGCTTGAATGGCGCTTTCAATTGGAAAGGAATCGCCGGCTCCGTATATTGACGTTTGATTCTGGAACGATCCATACCAGTTCTCCTGTATCTTTACCTGCCCGTCAATGCAAATCTGCCGGGTATCTTACATGAATTATCGAATTTTTTCTATTTTATTATATCATAAGAGCCTATTAAAATGAACAAATAAAGAACGGACTTTTGGTAATTTCAAAAATCAAGGTGCATTAAACTGAGAATTAAACAAATCATATCAAAAAAAGTGAAGAAATGAAAACTCACTTCTTCACTCTGTTTCATACTCTTTCACCGGATTGAATCCGCTTGATAGCCTCTTTAGCTGCCCGCTGGGCAGCTTCCTTTTTGTTTTTACCTATGCCGCTTCCAAAATCCTTGCCATTAATGAGGATATGCATCCAGATAGTTTTATCATGGTCCGGTCCTTCATCATGGGTTACTTCATAACGGATGCTGACATCGCCATGTTTCTGGACCAACTCCTGAAGATCAGATTTATAATCATGATCATAGTTTCCTTCATCAATAAGATCCAGATATTTCTTCAGGTGTCCGAGTATAAATCGGGCTGCCACCTCATAATTATTATCCAGATAAATAGCCCCTATAACAGCTTCGAAAGCATCACCCAGGATAGAAACCCTTGTCCTGCCGCCGGACATTTCTTCGCCCCGTCCAAGAAGCATATAGCGACCCACCTGAAATTTTGCTGCACATTCAGCACAGGCCGGTTTGCAGACAGCGCTGGCTTTGGCTCTTGTCAACTCTCCCTCCGGCCATGTAGGAAACCGCAGAAAGAGATATTCTCCGACTACCAGATCAAGCACTGCATCGCCAAGGAATTCCAATCTCTCATTATCATGAATGACTTCATTTTTATGTTCATTGGCATAGGAAGTATGGGTCAAGGCAATATTCAACAGTCCATAATTTTTAATAGGAAGTTCGTTCTCCTCCACGAACCGTCGAACTTCAAGCAGACGTTCTTTCCGTCTTGCCTCGGCATGACTCATTCTTCATAACGCCTCATGATGACAACTGCATTGTGTCCGCCAAAGCCAAAGGCATTGGACATAGTCACATTCACATTCACATCTCTCGGACCTTCCTGAACATAGTCAAGATCACATTCCGGATCCGGAGTCTTCAAATTAAGGGTCTGATGAACACGGTTATGCTGGATAGAAAGCACGCATACCACGGCTTCGATAGCACCGGCAGCACCAAGGAGATGACCAGTCATGGATTTTGTGGAATTAATCACCACTTCATAAGCATGTTTACCAAGGACATCTTTAATAGCCTTGGTTTCATTCTTGTCGTTCAAACCAGTGGAAGTACCATGAGCATTGATGTAATCAATATCATCCGGAGAAATGCCGGCATCTTTGATGGCTCTTTCCATGCACTTTGCAGCCAGAAGTCCGCCCGGTCTGGGAGCAGTGATGTGATATGCATCGCCATTGGAACCATAACCGATTACTTCACCATAAATATGAGCGCCTCTCTTTTTGGCATGTTCCAGCTCTTCCAGAATCAGCATTCCACTGCCTTCGCCAAGAACAAAACCATCTCGTCTTTCATCAAAGGGGCAGGATGCTTCTTCCGGAGGACAATCTCTGGAAGAAAGTGCTTTCATGGCGGCAAATCCGGCCATCGGAGTCTTCGCCACGGCAGCTTCCGTACCGCCGGCAAACATAACGTCCGCGTCACCATACTGAATAGTCCTGGTTGCCCGGCCGATAGCATTATTTCCGGAAGCGCAGGCAGTAACATCTGCAAGAACCGGTCCCATAAGTCCAAAATTAATGGATACCTGTCCGGCTGCCATATTGGCAATCATCATAGGCACTGAAAATGGATTTACCTTGGCCGGTCCCCTGGTATCGATGCGATGAACTGTATCTTCCATAGTAGTAATACCGCCGATACCAGTACCAATAATGGTCCCAATACGATCCGGATCTTCCACGCTCATATCCAATTTTGCATCGGCAGCAGCCATGGTTGCCGCAGCTACTGCAAACTGAACATTTCTATCCATGTGGCGGACAGCCTTCCTATCCCCTACATATTTCACAGCATCAAAATCCTTAACTTCTCCGGCAATACGAACGGGGAAATCCGATGCGTCGAATTCCGTAATCGGCCCAATGCCGGATTTTCCTGCCATCAGGGCATTCCAGAATTCATCCTTGCCAATACTTATCGGTGTCACTACACCAACACCCGTAATTACAACTCTTCTTTTTTCCATAAAGGAGCACCTCTTAAAAAACATAATGCAAACGATAGCAAACAGGACAAAACCTCAAAAAAACGGATGACGGACAGTAATCCGCTTTTTTGAGGCATTTTCCCCAAATCATACTGGTTTGCCGGGGAAGCATGTTCCCCGGCGCCACTATGCATATTTCTGATTCTTTCAATTACTGAATCTGGCTGTCAATGTAATCTACAGCATTCTTTACGGTTTTAATTTTTTCTGCTGCATCATCCGGAATTTCGATATCGAATTCTTCTTCGAATGCCATGATCAGTTCAACGATGTCAAGGGAATCAGCGCCCAGGTCGTCAATGAAAGTAGAATCGATAGTTACGTCAGCTTCGTTTACACCCAGCTGATCAACAACGATTTTCTTTACTCTGTCAAAAGTGCTCATTATAATTTTCACCACCTTTCGTTGAAATTCGTACCTTCCTGATTATATTACAACTACGAGAGCTTGTCACCTTTTTTCCTGTTAAATAAAGAAAATCTTATTTCTTTTATTTAACAGGAAAAAAGGATTGAGAAAATTTCACATTTCCCCACAGATTTACATCACCATACCGCCATCCACAACCAGTACCTGCCCGGTTATGTAGGAAGCTTCTTCAGAGGCCAGGAAACAAACAGCTTTAGCTACATCTTCCGGCTGCCCCATCCGACCCAGAGGAATCGAAGCAATCATTTCGTCTCTAAGCTTTGCCGGAATCCCGTCAGTCATGGCAGTTTCAATAAATCCCGGTGCCACGGCATTGACTCTGATATGACGAGGAGCCAATTCTTTGGCACAGGCTTTGGTTAATCCGATAACACCTGCTTTAGCAGCTGCATAGTTGGCCTGACCTGCATTGCCCATCACACCTACTACAGAAGAAATATTGATAATAGACCCTTTTTTCTTTCTCATCATCATCATGGCGGCCGCTTTGATTGTCAGGAAATCGCTCTTAAGATCCGTGGCAATCACATCATCCCAGTTATCTTCTTTCATACGGATCAGCAGGGCATCCCTGTTAATCCCGGCATTATTAACCAGCACATCAAGTGTGCCAAATTCTTCTTTAACGGTTTTGAAAATGCGGTCAACATCTTCTGCTCTGGACACATCACCCTGAAGGAGGATGGCCTTTCCGCCAGCGGCTTCAATCTCATCCTTCACCTTAGCTGCCGCATCGTGACTGCCCGCATAATTAATAGCAACCGTATAGCCGCTGCCAGCCAGTTTAAGAGCGATGGCACGGCCAATCCCACGGGAAGCCCCGGTAACAAGGGCGGTTCTTTGAATATCTTCCATCACTTATTCTCCCTTTAAAGCTTTAACGACTTCTTCCAGCGTTGCCAAATCTTCGGCATGATGGCATGGAATGGAACGGTCAATCTTTCTCATGAATCCGGAAAGGACTGTGCCCGGGCCGGCTTCAACCGTATAATCAACTCCACCTTCAATCATGTTTCTGATAGATTCTTCCCAGAGTACGGGGTGTGCTGCCTGCTCCACCAGGTTCTTCCTGATTTCGTCAGCCTTCATTTCTTCTTTTGCATTTACATTGGCTACTACCGGAATAAATGTATCATGAATATCGATGTGATCAAGAACTTCCTTCAGTTTAGAAGCAGCCGGTTCCATCAACGTAGAATGGAAGGGCGCACTCACTTTCAGCATAATGGCACGGCGTGCGCCGGCTTCCTTAAGCGCTTTGCATGCCTTTTCTACAGCTTTTGCAGCACCGGCAATGACAACCTGACCGGGGCAATTGAAATTTACAGCCTGTACAGGGCAGGTTTCTTCAGAAACCTCTTTGCATACTTCCACAATTCTTTCCGGCTTCAGGCCAATGACTGCTGCCATTCCTCCTTCACCCAGCGGTACTGCTTCCTGCATGAAACGACCGCGAAGATGAACTGTATTTACTGCATCGGCAAAAGACATCGCACCTGCGGCAACAAGGGCCGAATATTCGCCAAGGCTGTGCCCGGCGGCAATGTCCGGCTCGATCCCCTGTTCCTTCAATACCTTCCATACAGCCACACTGGCTGTCAAAATGGCAGGCTGAGTAAATTCAGTCTTCATCAGATCCGTATCCGGTCCTTCAAACATCATTTTGGAAATTGAAAAGCCCAGCGTATCATCAGCTTCATGAATCAGTTTTTTGACAGAATCATATTTCTCATACAAATCGTGGACCATGCCCACTTTTTGTGAGCCCTGTCCGGGGAAAAGAAATGCTTTTTTCATATAATCACCTCATTGAAATCAAAGGATTCAATAAATCCATCTCAATACGTCAGAGCCCCATGTGAGTCCGGCGCCAAATCCCGAAAGGACGACAATGTCACCTCTTTTTACTCTTCCGGCCCTGACAGCCTCGTCCAGAGCAATCCCTACAGAAGCTGCCGACGTATTGCCAAAACGGTTCACATTGACCCACATTTTATCGGCCGGTATCCCCAACCTTTTGGCAATGGCCTGGATAATCCGATTATTGGCCTGATGGGCAATGAACATGTCAATATCTTCTTTTTGGAGTCCGGCCTTATCTAAAGCATTTAGTGTGGTTGCTCCCATATGTCTTACGGCAGCTTTGAAGACCTCCGGGCCTTCCATATGAATATAAATACGGCCGGAATCAATAGAACGGTGAGTTACAGGTTCCGCCACTCCACTGGCAGGAATATCCAGAATTTTTCCCAGACTTCCATCGGATCCGAGATCAGAGGAAAGAAGTCCATAACCTTCCTCTGTTTCCCCAATCACGGCAGCACCTGCCCCATCACCAAAAAGCACACAGGTGGAACGATCATGCCAGTTGGTTAGACGGGAAAGTATTTCTGCCCCGATGATCAATATATGTCTGTACATACCTGATTTTACCAGATTGGATGCCAAAGCCGTGGCATAAATGAAACCCGAACAGCCTGCAGAAATATCCATAGCGCCTGCATGGGTAAGTCCCAGCTTGTCCTGCACGAGACAGGCCGTAGAGGGAACCACATAGTCTGGAGATGCAGTTGCTACCAGTACGAAATCAATATCATCGGGCTCAAGACCGGCAGCTTCTATGGCCGGCAATGCAGCTTTCACACATAAATCAGATGTATTCTCTGACCTGGCTGCCAGATGCCTCATTTCAATGCCGGTTCTCGTTCGAATCCATTCATCCGAGGTATCCACCATTTTTTCCAAATCACTATTTGTCAGTATTTTTTCAGGAACATAATGACCGGTTCCCAGAATGCCGGCATATCGTTTTTCTATCATTCCAAGAATCCCTTTCCGGTAAAAGTCAAACTTTAATATTAAGCGTTTTCCGCGCTTTCCGTATTTTCTTTGTTCATCTGTTCCAGTGTTTCTTTAATAGCCTCATCAATGTGCTCACGGCACACATTTCTTGCCATATAAACGGCATTTTTAATAGCTTTTGCTTTGGATGCGCCATGGCAGATGACCACTACCCCTTTAATACCCAGGAGCTGGGCTCCGCCGTATTCAGCGTAATCAAGAGGCTTTGCCATATATTTTTTCAGGGCGGACTTCAGGAACAAAGCCCCCAGCTTTGCCTTGAACCCCCCTTTTGCAATGGCATTCTTTAGAAGGGCAAATACAAGCCTTCCTGCCCCTTCACCAAATTTCAGGACTACATTACCGGTAAATCCGTCAGTCACTACTACGTCAAAGTCACCGGTCATCACATCCCGTCCTTCTGCATTGCCTGCAAAAGGAATAATCTTCTGCCTGGAAAGGGCCTGATAAGCTTCTGCCACAAGAGGACTTCCCTTCGCGCTTTCCGCACCGATATTCAGCAGGCCAATTTTAGGATTATCGATGCCTGCCACTTTTTTAGCATAAATATAGCCGAGGAGAGCATTCTGGACATAGGTTTCCAATTTAGGCTGGGCACTTGCACCGGAATCAATGAGGTAAGTATAGCCGCCCTTTTCATTAGGAATAGGCGTAAGAATAGCAGGCCGTTCGATCCCGCGAATTCTGCCTATACCGAGGAGTCCCGCCGTAACTGCAGCTCCGGTAGACCCGGGTGCTACGATAGCGCCGCATTTGCCTTCCCTGACAAGCTTTGCGCCCACAGATATGGAAGCATCTTTTTTCTTCCTGTAAGCCATTCCCGGATGCTCACCCATTTCAATGACCTGGGACGCATGCTGTATTTCAATGAGGGGATTGGTTTCCTCATGATTGTTTTTCAGAATATCAATAATCTTCTCCTGATCACCTACAAGCACGACGGGAATTTTATATTCCCGTACCGCCTGAATGGCACCAAGCACAATTTCCAGTGGTGCGAAATCACCACCCATTGCATCAATCGCTATTTTATCCATGGGCAGCCTCCATCTGACCTGAAATTTCCATGATAAACTTTGCCCGGTAAACTTCCAGATCTCCCCGGAAAAAGCTGATGTAAATATGTTTTTTATTCCCCCGCATAAGGACTATCCGTCCTTTGACAATAAGTACGGAGCCCGGCTGTACGGGAATCTTATACTTGATATTTCCTACCTGAGTAGATGCAAAAGGCACTCCGGCAAGAGACTGGGCAAATCCGGCCGCAGCGCCATACAATTTTTCTGCAGAAACCATGCCGGCCTGATCAACCATTTCCTCAGTCGTGGTAAAAAGCCCTACCCCTTTTTCCCCAATGTCCAAATCCAGAATTCTTACATCCGACCGGCCTTCGGTAGGCTGCAATGCAACCAGCTGCTCGACCCTTTCCCGCATCTGGGGAATCCCCAAAGCCTGCCGGTCCAGTCTGATTGTAGCTATGGAAACAGAAAAATGTTCTGCCAGATCCCCATCTGTCAGACATGGATTGTGGCGGAGCAAAGTCTGTATGGCTTCTCTTCTTTCATTTTTATCCATTTTACACTTTTCCATAAATTATCACCTGCTGTTAATACTATACCACAAAATGACAAGTACTGCATAGTCATAATCGAAATAAAAGCAGTACTGCCGCCTGCCAAAAATCAACGGGGATCCTATGATTTCTGTCGTCTCACGCTTTTTCAGATATTAATTTTTATTTCTTCGTTCAAATATATAAACTATATTGTATTTTTGTTATATTATTTATTTCCATTATTTTTGTTATTTTCATTGACTTACATCGCATAATGTAATAATATACAGTAAATATCAATTGTTTTTGTATTCTATATTTATTAAATATTATATTGATTTTGTATGATTTTATTTCAAACAGGAGTTTACCATGACTTTACCAAAACTGCATATCGGAGATTTGACTGCCAGCTTTCCTATCATTCAGGGAGGTATGGGAATCGGTGTCAGTCTTTCGGGACTGGCCGGTGCCGTGGCAAAAGAAGGAGGGATCGGCGTCATTTCAGCCGCCCAAATCGGGTTCAATGAGCCTGACTTTCGCACCAATACGGTGAATGCCAATATCCGTGCCCTTAAGGATCAGCTTAAAAAGGCAAGAGAGAAAGCTAAAAGCGGTATCATTGGTGTCAATATCATGTGGCGGGGCCGGCATTATGAAGATTATGCCCGTACTGCCGCCGAAAATGGCGCGGATATCATTTTCTCCGGAGCCGGTCTCCCTGCAGATTTGCCGGTATGTGTAGAAGGCACTGATACCAAAATCGCTCCCATCATCGGGTCTCCCAAAGCTGCAAGGGTCATTCTGAAACTTTGGGCCCGTCATCATAACCGTACAGCCGATCTGGTCGTCATCGAAGGTCCTAAGGCGGGCGGCCATCTGGGATACACCAGGGAGCAGGTAGCTGAACATGCCAATGACGGTTACGAGAAAGAAATTCTGGAAATCCTTGATGTAATAAAAGAGTTTGAGGAAAAATTCCATAAAAAAATTCCTGTCGTGTTTGGTGGAGGAGTTTTTGACAAAAAAGATATTCTCCATTATCTGTCTTTGGGTCTATCCGGCGTTCAGATGGCAACCCGCTTCGTAGCCACAAAAGAATGTGATGCCTCTGATGCTTTTAAAAACATGTATGTCAACTCAAAGGCAAAAGATGTTACCATCGTACAGAGCCCTGTTCATATGCCGGGAAGAGCTCTCCTGAATCCCTTCATCTGCGCGGTCCGTGAGCGCCGTATGCCGGTAACGAATTGTTTCCACTGCCTGAAAACCTGTGATCCTGGCACGACACCTTACTGCATTACGCAGGCTCTCATCCGTGCGGTCAAAGGAGATGTAGACAACGGGCTGGTATTCTGCGGAGCCAATGCCTGGAAAATCGACAAAATTACAACGGTCCACAACCTTTTTGTTGAGCTGACTGAAGGGCAGGAAGTCGTCAGGGATTAAATCATCTGCTTAAGAACATCTGATATAATCAGCTTTCTTCCTTTGTCCAGCAGCTATAAAGCATAATAAAAACTCCGGAAATTCCGGAGTTTTTATTATGGAAATCAATTTATAAAATGGTTATTTCTTCAGGTGATGGCTTCCTCTTTCGGTAAGCGGAACGCCAGCCTTGCACAGAGGACATTCATCCGGCTTATAGGTCGGAACCGTCAGGTGCAGCAGAGGATATACTTTTTCAGGAGGAACGCCGAAATCAGCAATGCCGCCGGAACGATCAACCAGAAGACCGATTCCGACAATGTCTCCTTTTGCTTTATTGACAACGTCAACGACTTCTTTGATCGATCCGCCAGTAGTGACAATATCTTCCACAATCAGGACTTTTTCACCGGGGGCCACCTTAAATCCACGGCGAAGAGTCATTTTGCCATTTTCTCTTTCCGTAAAGATGGAACGGACGCCAAGAAGGCGGGCAGTGACTTGAGAGAGAATAATGCCGCCGGTAGCAGGTCCGATGACCGTTTCAATTCCCATCCCCTTGAAATGACTGGCAAATTCTTCACAAAGTTTTTCCGTGTATTCAGGATGCTGAAGAACATTGAATTTTTCAACATAGAGCGGGCTATGGAGACCGCTGGTGAGAAGGAAATGTCCTTCCAGAATGGCTCTCGTCTCTTTGAGTAAAGCTTCTACTTCTTTTTCGTTCATCATGCATTCTCCTTTATTTCTTTTAAAATCAGCCTGGCTGCCGTGCAGGGATCTATGGCCTGTGTAATAGGCCGGCCAATAACAAGCATGGAAGACCCATCTTTAAATGCCTGAGACGGCGTTGCTATACGTTTCTGATCATCGGTCTGGGCAAAAGATGGACGGATACCCGGCGTAACAATCAGGAAATCGTTTCCTGCCATTTTACGGATAGAAGCAGCCTCTTTGGGGGATGCTACCACGCCATCAACGCCTGAATTTCTGGCAAGTCCGGCAAGTTCAAGGACATGCTCCTGAATAGGCAGATGTCCTCCCACCTCCTGCCATCCCTGATCATCAAAACTTGTCAGGACGGTAACTGCGAGAATCTTCGGCCTTTCCACCCCAAGTTCATCGGCTGTGATTTTTGCATATCGGGATGCTGCCTGCATCATGGCACGACCGCCGGCTGCATGAACAGTAATGAGATTTACTCCCAGTCTGGTAACTGATGCCACACTATGTCCCACGGTATTGGGAATATCATGAAGCTTCAAATCAAGAAATACTTTTTTCCCGTGTTCTTTCAGATAACGAATGGTTTCACTGCCTGCACTGTAATAGAGTTCCATTCCCACTTTATAGAAGGAAACGAGATCCCCCAATTCATCTACCAGCGCTTTCATTTTGTCAAAGGAATCCACGTCCAGGGCCACGATCAGTCTGTCATCGGCTGTATAGATTTCTTCGTCTCTATCCATTAAATTGCCTCCTTTCCTGTAACAATCACTAACTCTGAATTATTATACCATTTTGGCCTGTATATGACAGCACCAAATTCTATCTTTCCCTTTCCGAAATACACAAAATCCGTGAGCAATGATTGATCATGTTCACGGATTTTCATCATTTATTGGAATGCAGGGCCGCTTCTTTAATCATATGGATTGTAATGGAATTAAATTCGACCGGAGTATCCAGGGCTTTCACTTCTTTAAAGCCCACCCCGAGCATACCCGTATAGTAGGCAGTAGCTTCTCCTTTTGAATTAATTTTGGCGGCGTAAATGGTCTTATCATCGCCAAGGCCGACCAGGCGGAATGCGCCGGGCGGGGAAATAACACGCCAGGAACTGTCATCCCCGTTAAAAGTATACATGATTCCCTTCTGACTGTCATCATAAAACAGGCGATCTTTATCATAGTACACAGCCAGCTTTCCAATATGGGATGTCTGTACGTAAATCCGGCGGGTATCATAGTTCGCATCAGTGCGATAAATGCGGTAAAGTCCCTTCCCCACTTCCATTTTCATATAGACCGCATTCGTAGCCGTGGAGTAAGCAACATCCACAATTTTTGCATTTCTGGGGAGATCGCGGATAGGAGCATCTGATTCATGGGTGGTCCCTTCCGGGTTATATCTGGCCAGGGTGACATCCCAGCGGCCGCCTTTCCAATGAACAGGGTAAAGGGCCATAAGTGCCAGGTTGCGGTCAGGCATCCATTCAAAGAAGGAAACGCCCTGATTTTTCAGATTAATTTTCTGCGGATTATTCAGTGCCTCGGCTTTGTAGATAGTGACTGAATCGGCCGTTACATCAGCCATATATTTATAGTCATAAGAGTAATAAGCTTTACCTTTGACAGTCACGCCGGCAAAAATCTTTTTCCCCGCTTTTTCAGCTGCCTCAGCCACCTTATCTTTTACATCACTCATGTCATAATCGCCACTCGAAAGGGGCGCGAAGAGCACCTGATCCATGTATACATAGGCGCCTGCCTGCACGCCGAGTCCCAGGACAAAGCAGACTGCAAATTCAACGAATTTTTTATTCACTCTGTCCTCCTTATTTCACGATAAATGCGGTCGGAATCATGCGCTCGCCAAGAAGGTCTGCCGGCTTGTTCACAACTTTTCCATTGTAATACAGAGTGGTGGAAGAACCACCATCCAGATTGGCTGCTATGTAAGCGCCATTTTCGTAAAGGATATTCTGGGAATCGACCAGAGTGGCGCCGATGCTGTATCCCGGCTGCCGTCCGTCTATAACAAGGAAAAGCATGGTACCGTCTTTTTTCTGCCCAATGGCAGAACGTGGTGAGATTCCCCAGCCGCCGTCACCGCTTTTGATGACTTTCTGTCCGTTAATGATAAGAGGCGGCCCGAATGTCAGGCCTTCAACGGCGCCCAAATCACGCAGTTGTTTCTTATTATAGTTGCCGGCAATCAGGTTGCCGCTCCTTGTCATGCCCACGAAATCAACTTTCTCTTTGTCATCTACCTGCTGGCCTAGAAGGTACTTGCCCTGGTGAAGAATAAAGCCGTAAGGCAGACGGCCCGTACCTGTTCCGTTCGGATCATAAAAACCTCCACCATTAATAGCCGCTACAGCATTATTTTTCTTGGCGATATTGCTGGTAGTATCCCCTTTTTCATTGATATCCTCTGCTGTAGCCACCTGGACACGGGTTGGATTCGGTATTTCCAGAAGATATCCCACAAAGCGGGAAGTTTCTATCTTTTTCAGTTTCAGGGTGGAATCGGTTCTGGGTTTGAAGGAAAATACCTTCTGCGTATCCGTTGTCTTTACGACGCCCAGAATCCGGTTCAGTTCATCCTGGTTATACAGCCAGGTAATATACTGGGGATGCCGGGATCTCATGATGGCCCCCACCACCGCTCTTTTCAGGTTTCCAAATGGTCCGAAAAGGACAACAATCGGCGATGTAACGATGAAGAAAATCAGAGTCATAATGACGAAACGGAAAATAAAGTTATGAAAAATACGTTTCATTCCTGCTCCTAATGTAAGACGATAGATTTGCGTGCAAAAAGCATCCGCTTCCTGAGGTGGAAGCAGGAAATATCAGACCGGGGTATAGTTATCTTTATTCAGCCGTTCCGAGAAACGGGCAATAGATATGTCGTTGCCGATATAGACTCTCTTTAAATCATAGGGATAGCTTCCTGCATGGACGCGTCCGGAATCGGTGGTGACTGCCATTTTGATACCGGCCTTTTTGCAGATCTTGATGATTTCATCATCGTAATCCCCATAGGGATAGGCGAGCCAGGCATTATCAATCCCCAGGTGGTATTTCAAAGCCTGATTGGCTCCCACGATTTCATTTTCTTTTTCTTTTGCCGTCGCCAGGTTATGAAGTTTGGGATGGGAAAGAGTATGGTTGGAAATCGTCACGGTATGGCTTTCCGCCATTTCCTTGAGCTGGTCCCAGGTCATGCGGTTATAAGGCTGACCCACATTGTCGGTAATGACGAAGAGAGTCCAGGGGAAGCCATATTCCTTCATTAAAGGATAAACAATTGTATAGCTGTCGAGGTATCCATCATCGAATGTAATGCAGACCGGTTTCTCCGGAAGGGCAGCTCCTTTTGTCACATAATCATAAAGTTCCTGCATGGTAATGGGATGGTACCCATGGTCTCTCAGGTAATTCATCTGGATGCGCAGATTGGCTTCCGACATAATGGCCGCATTCCCCTGCTCATTTCCAATCATATGGTACATCAGGACTGAGACGCCTTCGGGTACTGAATATTTAACACCGGCATCCCTGTGAACTACGGCCACCCCCGATTTGAGAGCAGTCTGTGATGATGAAGAAACAGCTGCGGAGGAAGCCTCTGAGGAAGCTGCTTTCTGCGTTTCCGAACCACAGCCGGAGCATAAAGAAAGTACTCCGGTGATTGCAAAAGATGCAGCGACGAGAGCTGCCATTTTCCGATATCCGGATAAAAATTTCAACTGTAAAACCCCTTTTAAAAAAGTACACAATATCTCATTTTGACAATATGTTATATTTTACTACTATTTTATTTCTTTCGCCATAAAAAACAGGGATAAATATGAAATTCACGCAGGGTACTGTTGAATCCCGATTGAATTTACTGATTTTTCTTAAAACATAATGGAGATTAAGAATGGGCGTGATATAATAGTATTATTATATCAGTCTATATAAAATTTTACGTATACAGGTTTCCCTGCTTCGTCTTTTCCTCTCCCGAACCGATATGGACCGGAGAATCGGAGCAGATCTTGGTAGAAAGGATTATTATGGAAAAATTTTATAAACTTTTATTTGCCCTATTGATTTCCCTTTTACTGCCCTCCAGTTTTTCCATGGCCGAGAATGCGGAAATCACTTCCTTCAGATGGACTGCCAGAAATGACGGGGATCCGCCTTTTGTCCGCATCGCCATGGATCTGTCAAAAGCCATCCATGCAGAAGCGGCTATCGATAATGAAGGCAAGAACTTTGAAGTCATCCTGAAAAAGACATCCATGGGGAAGATTGCCTCCCAGTATGACATGGACCCCCGGGCCATTGATTTTGCTACGGTTTCCGAAAGGGATGGCGACACGTACCTGGATGTGGCACTTTCCAAAGCGCAGAAGATTGATGATATCCGCGTTTTTGCACTCCGCCCGGATGCCAAACTGAAAAAGCCGCATCGCCTGGTTATCGATATTCCCGTGCTCGGGGCTAAACAGACTTATAAAAAACCGGCTGCATCCCCCGCACCGACGACGGCAAAGCCTTCCAAATCTTCCCAAAGTTCACGCTCTTCCCAGAAATACAATGTTTCAAAAGATGCCAAATCCGCACTGAAAGGGAAAATCATCTGTCTGGACCCGGGACACGGTGGTACGGACGTGGGAGCTATTGGCCATATCGGGGGAAAGGATGTCTATGAGAAAGATATCACTCTTTCCATTGCACTCCCGCTCCGTGATATGCTTCAGTCCGCAGGAGCTAAAGTCGTTATGACCCGTTCTGCAGATAAAGATGTATATGGCCCCTGGGCCAACGCTACACCTGAGCTTCAGGCCCGCTGTGATGTGGCCAATGAAGCTCATGCAGATGCATTTGTTTCTATTCACATTGATTCCTTCGCCAATGGTTCCATAGACGGCACCACCGCTTACTATACTGCAAAAAGTTCCCGTGACCTTCTCCTTGCCCAGATGATGCATCAGGCCACGCAGGATTCTCTTGCCATCCCGGACCGGGGCGTGAAATCCAATGATTTCTATGTCAATGAACATACCGCCATGCCATCGGTGCTTATGGAAATGGGATTCATCACCAACAGCCACCGGGCAAAGATGCTCACTTCCAAATGGGCGCCCAAGAGCATTGCCCAGAGCCTTTTCAATGGTCTTGTCAACTATTTTGCAGCAATCAGCTGAGGAGGAACTAAAGAATGAAAAAACACACTCTTATGACCGGGCTCGCCGGTATCCTTCTCATAAGTCTTGCCCTGTCGGGCTGTTCCAGTACCGATCCATCCGCATCCAGGAGCCTGTCTTCCCCTGCCCTTTCTGCCCAGGCGGAAAAAGCGCCGGCAGAGAAAGAAGCCACTCTGGTCTTCTATAAGGCATCGGAAGATGGACTCAAAATCATTCCGGTTCAGATGAAAGTAAAAGCAGCAGACCGCACGGCCAAAAACAGTATCGAGGAAATGATCCGCGCTGACCGTCATGCCAAATACCCGATTCTGCCGGCCGACCTGACGTTAAAAAGCATTTCCATTAAAGATGGGGTGGCTTATGTAAATTTCAATAAAAGTCTGAATACCCTGAACAGTGAAACGGCCCAGACTCTCTTTACTGCGATGACGGTGGATACGTTAACAGAATTTCCGAATATCCGGGAAGTGGAAATCACGGCGGAAGGCCAGGTGCCCCGGTTCCAGCTGGATATGACGAAACATTTCAAGCGGGATGAAAGCTATATCCGGATAGAGAAGGAATAAATATTTTCAATAGGGTAGAGTTATTAGCCCTCCCATTGCACCGTACGTACGGTCCTCGTATACGGCGCTACATTGTTACATCTATTCCTTAAGCTCAGATAGTACTTCAATGGATTGACCAATCCCGGTCTGTCCTTTGTCGGCGTTTCCAGCATTTTGTTGTTAATCAACCATTCGACGCAGGGCAGGTTTGCCCGTCTATACAGTCCTCTTCTGGAATTTCCTGCTATGAGAATCCATTTCCTGTCAATCCCATTGTGGGTTATGCGTTTCAGTATTTCAAGGTTCTTGATGATTGTTCTTGGCCTTTTCCATTGTTTGAGGATAATTGCCCTCACCCGATGTCTAAGCCATTTCCCAAATTCTTTCATGAAACTTTTCATTTCCCCAATGCTGAAGTAGTTTATCCATCCTCGGATTGTGCAGTTCAACTTTGTGAAATTTTCGCAGTTGCTCCTGGCAGCTGCTTTCTTCCTCTGCAGGAGTCCCCTGCATTTGGATACAAATTTCTTTTCCCGGTCTTTTGCCGGT
>NZ_JAZASU010000013.1:0-29719 GCF_036343215.1 Dialister sp. | reverse complement strand
GGGGGGAGGAAAATAACCCGCATGGAAGTTCCGAGTTCCGAGTTCTTCATCAGCCTTCGGCAATTTCCCGTCGCTCCCCTCTCACCGCTTCGCGGAGCTCTCCCCAGGGAGAGCCTGACGCCGGGCAGGGGCTAGCTTTTGAGTCATTATTTCAAGCCCGAAGGGCCTGATGGATTGCGGTCCACGGAGCACGGGCCACGGTTCACCGGATTGTCTATACAGTTTTATTTTTTAAAAGGCACTACGCCTTTCACTGCTTCTCTGGCATCGATCCTGATTTCTCCGTTATCCAGGTCGATGAGGACATATCTGTCATTTCCCATGCCCAGTTCTTTCATATAGGTGAGCTGGCGGAGTCCATGGCGGCTGGTCATTCTTTCTACGAGGTCATGATGGTCTTTTTCTTTCATGGCAAAGATCATATCTACCGATGCATTGTCAATGGCACAGATATCGAGGGAAGCGAGGATGCCTACGTTTGGAGTGACGACGGGTTCTGCATGGATTCCTTCGCAGTCGCAGGATACGGACATATTTCTCATGACGTTGATATAGGCCATGTGTTTTCCAAAGTAGTCAATGGTGGCTTTTGTGGATTCTGTCATTCTTTCCATGAATTCTTCTTTGGCGATGGACCACTGGTCCTTTCCGGGCCAGGTGTGAATCATGGCTTTTCCGATCCGTCCGTCGGCACAGCCGATACCGAGGTTTTTATTGGAGCCTCCGAATCCTCCCTGAATGTGTCCTTTGAAGTGAGTGAGTGCGAGCATGGAGTCGTAGTTTGTTTCGTGGCTGCCTACGGACATTTCTTTGAACCATTTGCCGCCTTTGACGGGAAGCATGAGGGTTCCTTCTTCGTCCATAATGTCTACGGGGGCAAAGTCCCAGCCGTTCACTTTCAGGGTTTCTCTGTGTTTTTCGGTGGTATAGCGGTCTCCGTCATAGTAGGTATTCGTTTCGACGATGGTGGAATGTGGGATTTCTTTTTCCAGCAGTTCCTGTACCCAGGGGCGGGGGATGATGTTCGGTCCGTGCTGTTCGCCGGTGTGGAGTTTCACGGCGATTTTTCCGGTGAGGTTTGCGGAAATTTTCCTGTATGCTTTGATGAGTCCCGCAGCGGAGAGGTCGCGGGTGAAATAAACGATGGATTCATTGCCGGTGCGTTTTTCATAGGGAATGTAGGTATCTCCGCCGGTGCCTGGTTTTATTTCTGACATAATAGCCTCCTTGTCGAATGAGTGGAAATATTTCTGATCTTATTTTATAACCTCAAGTGGGCTTCAGGGCAAGGATTTTTACAGATTCTTCAGGACTTCTTCGAAGGAATCATACCAGCAGTCAGCCAGCGTTCGGATTTCCTTTCCGTCGGCTTCGGAATATCTGTCATACATGGCGGCCACAGGAATTCCTGCTGCTTTGGCTGCCTGGACTCCGACCAGGGAATCTTCGAAGATGAAGCAGTCCGATGGTCCTTTATGAAGGTCTTTCATGAGTTTCAGATGGACCTGGGGATCCGGTTTGATGGCGGTCACGTCTTCCCGGACATAGATGGCATCGAAGTAATCGTCCAGGGGAAGGGCTTTGAGGATATTCTGATTTTTATAGCGGTAAATATTCATATTTCCTGTATTGGTGGTGGTAGCAATGACAAGGGTTTTCCCCATTTCTTTCAGCTTTTTCACCAGATCTGCCGCGCCCGGTTTCAGCTGCACTTTTTCGCAGATCATTTTGTGGGCAATATGGTGACGCATTTCCATGATTTCATCGCCGGAAAGGGAGGAGCCGCAGATTTTTCCCAGGTCTTCGCAGTAACAGGTGTAGGGACTTTTTTGGGTGCGGTATTTCGCAAGGGCCAGGTCCCGCCGGTGATTCACGGTGAATTCATCTTCCGGGGTTCCGCCCAGTTCCTTAATCAGCTCTATATCGACCTGATTCCAGACACCGACGGAGTCGACCAGGGTGCCATCCATATCAAAAATAATGGTGTTTCGTTCTTTTAAGTAGTTGGGCATGGATATCTCCTTTGGCATTGAAGAAGTAGAGAATATATTATTATTTTCTCACAGGCATTCATATAACATCAAGATGAAAATATAAAAAGCGCGGTCAAATCTGACTCGCGCCTTCTTTACTAACGGCTGGCGGCTGACAGCTAACGGCTTAATTCCTTATTTCTCATCAAGAAAACGGGCGGCTTCCGGATTTTTCCTGATTTCTGCGATATCCACTTCGGTGGGATACACCGGGGTGTCCCGGAAATGGTTGACCAGGCAGAGGAAACCCAGAATGTCTCCCATATCTGCCTTGAACTGATGCCACTGCCAGGGTTCAATGGTGATGAGGTCTCCTTCGTGAATTTCGCAGACCTGATTTCCCAGAAGCATATGGCCTTTGCCTTTGAAAATCATGACTACATGACGGTGGGCATGGTGTTCGAAGGAGGAGAAGCCTCCTTTTTCTACCTGGAAATACCGGAACTGCACGGGAAGGTCATTGTCATTATCGAATAAAATCTGTTTCGTCACGTCCCGGAAGACACCGGGGTTTTCTTTATAAATGTGGGGCTCGATACCGTCCCAGCGGTTTTGCTCTGCATGAAAGCGATGAATCATGGAATGTGTTCCTCCTTTAGTACGCTTTCTATTCTACCATATGGGAGGAAGGGAGCATAGATTGAAGTTTTCAGGGCCCTTTCAGAATGAATTTCCGGGGGTCCATTTGTTGGGCGGGGCTGACTGCATCAGACTGGGTGTCGATTGCCCGCGCAGTATCAAAAAACAGGGGAACGGAAATACAGATCAGCAGGAACATCATGCTTTTTGATTTCTGCCGCTCCTGCCTGGTATGGTTTCGACTTGTTCCCTCCCACCCCCTGGGGGAGCCCTGTTCGAGGAGGGCCACGCGTTTTCCGATAGAGTCTTTGGGTGCAAGTCCTTTTTGGCAATCAGCCTCATTTGTGCCTTGAAACGGTAGAACAACCCCTCAGCCTCACTATGTTCGGCAGCGCCCCAAACCTGGGGAGCCTGAAACGTCAGCATGCTGATGATTTGAGACATATGACATACCGGGATTTAGTCATTGCTTCCAGCTATGCCGGGCAGCGAAAGTGAAATGAAAGGAATCTAAAAATGCGCCGATATACCATTTTTTCGCGGCGCACTCCCCCGAGTCCCGAATCCCGGGTCCCAACCGGTTCAAAGTTTCGAAGGCAGCTGAGGTAGCAGGGTTTCAACGAACCCGGTTTCTGATCACTGATCACTTTTAATGCCAGTCATTCGGCCTGTATGCATTCCAGCCTGCTTCCATCCTGAAATAGAGCAAAAAAATACCCCAAAAGACAGCGGGGTACACTCCTCCCGCTGCTTTTGGGGTATCATTTCACTATTTTTACTGTTTCACTTTTTTGGCGCCATGAAGTTTCAGAACGCTGTCTTTCTCCCCTTCCGCTTTCTCTGAGATTGGCCGTAGCGGAAGCCTGCGGGTGAATTTCTTTGTTCTGTACATATAGTAGCAAAAATCGCGATTTGTATCATTAGAAGTTCATTAAGCTTTCTTCTATGCGGCTGATGACTTGTATGGGTAGTGGCAAATGGCATTTTTGACGGGTGGGGTCTTGCGATTTCCATCAGCCCACCCGCCCACAGTTGATCGCATGGAAGTTCCGAGTTCCGAGTTCTTCATCAGCCTTCGGCAAATTCCCATCACTCCCCTCTCACCGCTGTCGCGGAGCTCTCCCCAGGGAGAGCCTGCGTTTTACCGTTTGTGTCTTTTGTCCCAGGTATGTTTCGTCAGTCAGCCTCATTTGTGATTATTTCCGAAAGGGAACAGGCTCCCCCTTGGGGGAGCTGGCTGCGCTAGCAGACTGAGGGGGGAGGAAAATAACCCGCATGGAAGTTCCGAGTTCCGAGTGCAGCATTGGCCTTCGGCAATTTCCCGTCGTTCCCCTCTCACCGCTTCGCGGTGTTCCCCAGGGAGAGCCTTTCGCCGGGCAGGGCTGGCTTTTGAGTCAATTGGCAAAAAATCATCTTTTCCGAGTTTTATCGTCAGAGATGACTGGCGTTTCGACAGGTTCCCCTTCACCCGCCTTGCGGGAGCTCCTCTCCCGGAGGGCCTCTTTTATTTCTATTTGCGCCCGCAGGGCGCCACCTTCCCGAGTTTCCCGATAGCCCCGGGATTCCCGGTTCAAAAGTTTTTTCTGTCTTTCATTCAGTCACAGGGGACTTCTGAAGGAGCAGGGCAGTCCCACGTCACATTTGCCGCAGACGTCGGCTCCGAATTTTCCCGGAATATGTCGAGTCTTTCGGCACAGGCTCTCCGGTTGAAGGGTTTGTCTGCGGAGAGGGTATGGTCATTTTTATAGGAAGCGATGAAATTTTTTATTTCCTCAAGAAGGATATTTCTTATTTCTTCTTTTTCCATGGCTGCCTCCTTGTTATTGTTATAGGGAACAGAAGTTTAGTGTGTCCTTCAAAGCAAAAAGGCCATAGAGGGGGATGCTGAAAATATTATTTTCCAGACCCACATTTCTGGTGGAAACCCGGATTCCAAGGGGAATATCATATCGTTTCATGAAGAGATGCAGGCTTTTGGCCCGAACGTGACTGGCGGCTTTTGATTCCAGTGGGACGATATTTCCTTTTTCTGTCTGAAATACGAAGTCCACTTCCGCTGTTCCCTGAGATGTCCAATAGTAAGGCAGGATTCCCTGGGCAACAAGGGCCTGCATGCAGTAATTCTCGGTCAATGCGCCACGGAAACCATCAAGGATCTCTGATGGGTAAAGGACTGTCTGAGGCGGCACGGAAAATTTCGCACAGAGGAGTCCGGTATCCATGAGGTAGGTTTTGAAAGTACCTGCATCGACATAAACGGATAAGGGAAGCCGCCCTTCCGTCACATTGAGACAGCTTAGAATAAGTCCTCCCGTCTGAAGCCAGGCAAGAGCCGCCGCATACTGACCGGCCCGGGCTCCACTCTTGATGTATTTGTACTGAAATTTTTTATTTTCCTTGGCCAGCTGGGCCGGAATGCTTCGCCAGGCATCCATGATTCGCGCCGTTTCCCGGGACGTCGTATATTTGGCCATGTCTGCAATATAGGCATTGTCCAGATTTTTCAGCGTGCTTTCTACGAAAGGAAATTCTTTCGACCGGACGTATTCTCCAACGGCCTGAGGCATACCGCCTACGACAAGATAAAGCCGATAAAGAGAAAGGGCTGTATCGTGAAGAGAGAATGGCTTTCTATTAATTAAGCTTTCACGGATCAGACTGGCCATATCTTCTTTTCCCAGGGCCCAGAGGAACTCTTCAAAGTCCATGGGATAGAGGGTCATCATGTCCACTTTTCCCACCGGAAATGAAAAGGCTTTACGATTCAATGCGACTCCCAAAAGGCTTCCTGCACCGATGATGGCATACTCTGATGCTTCTTCACAGAAATATTTGAGCGATGTCAGTGCCCTTTCGCAGGCTTGGATTTCATCAAAAATGATGAGCGTTTCCTGAGGCAGTATAGTTTCTCCCGCCTGCGCCTGCAGGGCAGGAAGAATTTCAGAAGGCGAAAGGTTTCCGTCAAAAATCTGCTGCAATTGAGAATTGCCTTCAAAGTTGAAATAAACTACATTGGTGAAGTAGTCCCGACCGAAAGAAAGGGCAGAGTAAGTCTTCCCCACCTGCCGGGCTCCATAAAGAAGAAGCGGCTTCCGGGAAGGAGAAGTTTTCCATCTTTTCAGGGATTCTATAATTTTTCGTTTCATAATTGTATGGCCACCACACTTTTTCCTTGCAAAAAATGTATCATGAAATCATTTTTTATAATTATATCATAAAAGGTGGAGTTTTTTAAACGCTGCTTTAAAAGCTCTCTGCTTTTGCATACTTTTTAAAGTACCTCTTTACAAATGTCAGAAGGTGATCAGATAAAGAAAATCTGCCTCCAGTCGGAAATTAGTTTTTATTTATAGTCATCCTATTCCTATAAAAATGCGGCGCCCATGATTTTGCGCCGCACTTACACTGAGAACTGTGAACTGATAACTTTACATTCCAGTATTCTCGTTATTTTATTTTTTCAAAAGTCTTTCCGGCTTATAGTAATACCTCGTCCACATGGTGAATTCGGAAAGGGATGGATGGGGTGTCATGGTTTCATCGAAGGACTGGAGTGTCCTGCTGTCCAGGATCCGTTTCAGGGGAAGGGCGCGGAGGGACTGCACGGTTTCGCTTCCTATTTCTTCATGGACCGGGACAATTTCCGAAATTCCGTCGGTCATGGATTTTACGAAGGGCTGGATCAGGATGGATGCTTCGGGACCGATGATGTAGGCGCCAAGGATTTTTTCTGTTTTCTTATCGAGGATCAGTTTGATGAATCCGTCATCTTCGTCTCCCGGTTCGAAACCCAGGGCATAGCCTTTGGCGGAGGCGGAGTAATGGTTGAATGCCACTTCCACTTCATACCCTTTTTTCCCGGCATCCGATTCGGTAAGGCCCACATGGGCTGCTTCGGGATAAGTATAGGTGACGGCGGGAATACAGTCATAGCGCATCCAGCGCCATTTCTGCGGGTCTTTTTCAACGAAAAGATTGTGGGCCACGATTTCTGCTTCGTTATTTGCCTTGTGGCGGAAGGGCGCCTGTCCATTGATATCCCCGATGGCCCAGATGCCTTCCTGGCTTGTTTCCAGAAATTCATTGGTGAGGATGTAACCCCTTCTGTCCGTTTTGACGGAGGTATTTTCCAGATGGAGCAGATCGGAAACGGGGACGATGCCCGGGGAAATAAGGATTTCTTCGGCTTTCACCGATTCTTCTTTCCCGGTGGCCCGGTCTTTGATGAGAAGGACTTTTTCATTTCCTTCTTTGTGGACGGAAATCGTATTTTTATTCAGTTTGACATCGATGCCATAGGATAAGAACCGTTTCAGGAGGAAGGCGGAAATGTCTTCGTCTTCTTTCGGGAGAAGCCTTACATTGTGCTGGATGATGGTGACTTTCGTCCCTGCCGCATCGAGGGCATGGGCAAATTCGCAGCCAATCGGTCCCCCGCCGACGATGATGAGACTTTTATAGGGTTTCTTCGGGAATTTATTTCCAAAGAAGGATTCGGAAGTGATGTAACCGGCCTCTTTCAGACCTTCGATTTTCGGGATATTCGTCCGCGCACCGACGGCGATAAAGATTTTCTCCCCTTTGATCATTTCGCTTCCGCCGTCATTCATGGAAATATGGATGACCTTCGGGGAAGCAAAGGAAGCGGTGCCTTCATAAATGGTGACATTCGGGAATTGGGCATAGTATTCTTTGATCCCCTTATTTTCACCGATTTTATGCCAGAGCCGTTTGGAAAGGACGTCCCAGTCGATGGAGGGTTCCCCCGCTTTCACTCCGATCCGTGCACTTTCCCAGATTTCCCGGACCCGGTTTGCAGCGGTGACCATGACTTTCGTAGGAATGCAGCCCCGGTTCAGACAGGTTCCCCCGAAAGCTCCTTTTTCGATGATGGCTACCGATTTTCCATTGGCAATGGCAGCATCCGCAATAATATTTCCTGCTCCCGTTCCGATGATGATCACGTCGAAATTGGTCATGTGATCTCTCCTTATATAATAATAGAAAGTATATAGTTGTTAGCCGTTAGTTGTTAGCCGTTAGTTGTTAGCCGTTAGTTGTTAGCTGTTAGCTGTTAGCCGTTAGCAATTAGCCTTCAGCTGTCAGAGAGTAATGGCGGATTGATTTCCTTTATTTTTATTGTACTAGAAAATAGGAAATAAGTAAATCGAAAAATATCAATGATAAATCCGTCTTTTCTTTAAAATCGATGCATACCAGGTGCAGCAAAACCAGCCGCATCAAAAAGCCCTTCTCCTGAAAGGATGAAGGTCTTTTTGATATTCAGTCATTACGGACGTAATGGGTTTTTCTTCCGCTCCCCAGCCTCTCAAGGTATCCTTCAGAAACAAGTTTTTTCAATGCAGCTTCTACAGAAGAGCTGCCCAGGCTGGGGCACTCGATCAGTATTTCCCGTTTCGTAAAAGTCCCGATTTTATTTTCTGCGCACTTTTTCACAATGTCATAGGATGTACTGCGCACCCCTGCCTGTTCCGTAATCTGAAGTCTTTTTTCAAAGTCTCTATAGCAGGAAAGAATAATGGCCAACATATACCGGATAAAGGGCTTCGGATCATTGCGCCCCTCATGCCAGCCCTGATCCGAACGGGCCAGAGCATCATAATAATCCTCTTTTGTATCTGCAATTGCCTTTTCTATACTGATGTACTGCCCCACCATGTATCCGCTCCGGTAAAGCAGAAGCAGAGTCAGGAGGCGGCTCATCCGTCCATTTCCGTCATTGAAGGGATGAATACAGAGAAAGTCAAGGATAAAACAGGGAATCAAGATCAGTAAATCAATCAGTTCTTCTCCTTCTGCCTGCCTGAAACTATCGCAAAGGCGCTCTACAGCCCCCGGTGTTTCATAAGGCTCCAGGGGGCGGAACAGAGTCACTTTTTTCCCATCACCCATAATCATATCAATTTCGTTGGGAACGGTCTTAAATCTGCCTCCATAGGTAAGCGTGGTTAATTTCAATAATTCCCCATGAAGCTGCAGGATATAGTTGGGCGTCAGTGGAATGTCCCTGTAATTTTGATGAATCAGGGAAAGAACATTCCGATAGCCCAGAATTTCTTTTTCAGCCCTGTTCCTGGGGGTAGTCCGGTCATCCATCAGCTGCTTCAGTCGCGGATGGGTGGTAATAATGCCTTCGATACGGTTGGAGCTTTCCGTACTTTGGATTTTTGCGATTTCAATGAGACGCTGGAGTTCTACCGGTTTCTGACGCAGGAAAAGCTCCTGCCTGCCTTTGTGTTCATGGATTTGGGCCACATAAGACAGAATTTCATTATCCCATGTACGATTTTTCAACAGTCGATAATCAAATTCCCTCATAATTTATCCCCTTTCTCCCAAACGGTCTTCTCTTTCTCACAATTTTATATGATTTTTGGGAGAAAAGCAATTAGATTGGGAAAAACAATTCCATAGTTAAAGGGGTAACTTTTGTAATTTTGTCAAAAGTTACCCCCTTAACTGCTATTTTTATATAAAAAGCCGGTTATCCTTCATGAAAGACGGCGCATTCACGTGTCTGATTCCATCGCGGCGCTGAATGAGGTCATTCCGGGTCATGAGGTACTTTGGATAATTGTCCCGTATTTTTTCAAAGGGCCTGTATTCCCGGTCTTCCGTCTCCCGGCTGCTCATGATGGTCATAGCCACCTGTACATAGGCATAGTCACGGTTTGCCATATTCAGTATGAAATCACATTCCAGTTTACCAATCCTGCCTACACTGACTTTGTAACCCTTTGATTTCGCATAGATAAATACTACGTTTTCCATGGCAGGGCCGTAATTGACTCGGGCATCCGTATTCAGGGCATAGTACAGTCCCAGGTCGGCGACGTAATATTTCTGCTCGCCGGCAATGGATTTCCTTGATTTCAGATCGAATCGACGGCAGGGATATATGATTTTGGCATCTTCCAGAATGGTGATATACCGGTTTAATGTTTCTCTTTTGATTTCGCATCCATTCCTGCGTAAATCGTCCAGCATGTTTGTGAGACTCATGGTGGAGCCAAAATGATTGATAATAAACCTTTGCACTGTGTCAAAGACAGAAACCTTACGGATTTTGACCCGTTTCCGGATGTCTTTCTCAAATATTTCCTGAATGACCCCCTGTACATAGGTCTGTTTGTCCATACCTTCGTACTGCAGAGCCTTTGGAAATCCGCCTTCTGCCAGGTAAAGGTCAAATTCACCGGTCAGATCCGGTTGGAGCGGCTTTCCAAGAAATTGCTTCATCCCCAGGTACTCTTCAAAACTCAGTGTATAAAGCTCGAATTCCAGATACCGTCCTGTCAGTTTCGTGGCCAGTTCACCGCTTAGAAGGTAGGAATTGGAACCGGTGATGAATATGGAAATATCCCCTTCTTCGCGGTATCCATTGATGACCAGTTCGAAATCCTTTACATTCTGAATCTCATCAATAAAAAGGTATTTCACACCCGGGAGAAGTGCGGTTTTCTGTTCAATGAGAGCATCCAGATCATCGGCAGCAGTGATTTTCTGATATTCTCTCTTGTCCAGATTCAGATAAATCACGTTTTCAGAGGGAATTCCTGCTTCTATCAGCTCATCGGCTATACTCTGCATGAGGCAGGATTTCCCGCAGCGCCGGATCCCTGTAATGACTTTGATGATTTCCGTATCATGATAGAATCCGCGAATTCGCTTCAGGTAATTTTCTCTTTTATAGACCTTCATCCTATCCACCTCACTTTCTTTCCAGTATATGAAATTATGGGAAAAACATCAAGTTAAAGGGGTAACTTTTTCAATTTTGTCAAAAGTTACCCCTTTAACTGCCTCTTTTTGATTTTATCTTATCATTTATCTTATCATTTGCCCTGTGAATGATAAGATAAAAAATCCCTCCGTACCATTGAAAAGGTTCTACAGAGGGATTTCTGAATTTTTATCTGTTACTCACGGCGCAGTGCTCTTTTTCGGGACAAAGAAGGTATCCTTGAATCCGCCTCCCATTTTGAGGAGGGCCGCTCATCGAGATTCATCAGCTTCACCCCTTTTCTTTCTTATAAGTCAGGCATACCCTATTTCCGCCCTCTATTCTCGCCATTTTTGGACAGGGGTTTCTGATTTTCCACAGGATAAAGGACACCCTGAAAATTTGAAGGTGCCCTGTGCTTACTACTTTTCCATTATATGATTCCTGAAGATACCCTGCTCAGCGAAGGAGCCCTTCATCCAGCAGAAATTGTTCTATCCCCACATACAATATGCCGTTTTCATCCCGCCAGGGTTTGATATAGTCCCGGACCACCACGATTTTCGCAAAGGAGTCAGGAATGCGAAGGAGGGAGGCGATTTCCTGCTGCCTTTTTTCCGGGTCCGCCACAGTCAGGGCAGACTGGATATAGAAACGTTCATTTCCACGGTTTACCACGAAGTCCACTTCCAGCTGTTTCCTGATTTTCTTTCCTTCTTCTGTTTTGATATTCTGCTCCACCATTCCCACGTCCACATCATATCCCCGGCGAATCAGATCGCAGTACAGCACATTTTCCATGATGTGATTTTCTTCCTGCTGCCGGAAACCCAGTCTGGCATTTCTGAGGCCCACGTCGGTGAAATAGTATTTCATGGGCGTACGAAGATATTTCTTCCCTTTCACGTCATAGCGGCTGGATTTATACAGAAGGAATGCATCCTGGAAATAACCCAGATACCGCTCAATGGTAGCCGCATTGATACGGATCTGCTTTTCACTGAGAAAAGTATTGGACAGTTTCGTCGGGTTCGTCAGGGAGCCGATGGCCGATGCAACGATATTCAGAAGATCATCCAATACAGGAGTCTCATTCTGGATACGGTACCTTTCCACCACATCTTTGAGATAGGTCCTCTCAAAGAGATTCTTCAGATACCGGCTCTTTTCTTCATGGGTCTCCAGTGATACGGCCGCGGGCATACCGCCATAGGTATAGTAATCGGGCCAGGCATTCCGCGAATCGCCTTTATAGCTTTCATAAAATTCTGCAAAGGAAAGAGGATACACCCGGATTTCATCGCCCCGATCACGAAACTGGGTCAATACATCGGAAGAAAGCATCTTCGAATTGCTGCCCGTCACATAGACATCGACATTGGGAATCTTCATGAGACCCAGAAGCACGTCGATAAAAGTGATCTTGTCCGATGCATCCGGAAGATAAGGATTGGGGATTTCAGAAACAAACTGGATTTCATCAATCAGGATATAATAGCGTTTTGCTTTATCTTTGATTTTCTCCCGTACATACCGGTCCAGCTCCATGGGATTTCTGTATTTTGCATTGGGCAGTTCATCAAGAGCCAATGAAATAATCTGTCCATCTGAAACGCCCTGTTCGTGGAGATATCTGACGAACAGCTCAAAAAGCAGGTACGATTTCCCCGAGCGGCGGATACCCGTGATGATCTTGACTCTGCCATTATTCATTTTGGAAATCAGCTTGTCCAAATATTGTTTCCTGTCAAATTCCATGTTTGTTCCCTCTGCTTGCGAATTAAAAATGCGGATTCTGCATTTTTCCGTCAAGTTCATTGTACCATCCTTCTTCCGGGCACGCAAGAAAAGAGGAAATTGAATTGCGGAATCCGCACTTTTCCGTCAAGTCCCCAAAATGGACTTTTTAATGTGCCAGCCGGAGCCGGAGGACGATGGCTTTCTTTCCCCTGTCCGAATTTTCCATACAGAGCCGGCTGATGAGACTGGCCCTCTTCCCCAGTTTTTTTCTGACCTCCGGGAAAAAGAGCCTTTCCTCCAGAAGCGTCACCCCTGCTTTTTCCGCAAACTGGCGGCTGTCATCTATGCCAAAGGTCATGAGGGCATTTTTATTTCCTGTTCTCTTTATAAACCAGTTTGTAAATTTCAGCCCTTTTGTGCTGGTGGCGTCAAAAATAAGCTCCTGACCGGGAAATATTTCCGTGAGGCCGGCGATCAGCTTCAAAATATCTTCCTCCCGGAAATACTGGAAGACCCCTGAAACGATAAGGACCGTGGGGCGCGTCCGGTCTTCGATTTCTCCTGCCCAGTCCAGCGCAAACATATCTCCGCTGATGAGTTTTTCTCCCGGGTTTTCTCCATATACTTTCCGGCGGGTATCTATGACCTCCGGCAGATCCACCTCATAAAAAAGAGCCCTGACGCCTCCCAGTCTTTCCGTCAGCCGGAAATAAGCGCTATCCAGACCGGCGCCCAGGGAAATCACATGGCAGGGCGAATTCCTTTTTATAAAATTGGAGACCATCTCATCCATAATGATATAACGGGCTGCCGAGGCGAGATCCGTATATTCGAAAGAACCCTTCTCCGCATGGCGGGGCAGGTATTTCTCAAGTTCCAGCGCCTTCCGGTCATAGAAAAGATCCGGAAACTTTCTGGAAATATGGATCCTCGCCAGAAGGGGAACAAAAACAGTATTGGCAATGCCTTCAAAATTTTTCATTTTCCTTTCGCCCCCGGTGAATTCATCTCATCATTTTTTATTTATTTTATCATTTTATCTAATCCGGGATAAGATCAATAGACGGGAAAGGAAAGTTTTCCATATAAAAAGGGCACCTCATGATTTCAGGGCGCCTTCACTTACTTTTCGCTTATCACTTATTTTCCATCAATGCTCATCACTTCGCTGAATTGAAAAGATTACAATAGAAGTTCCATATTTTTTCAAAAGGGCACTATGACAGAGCCTCTCCCATAAGCCCGGCGGCCGATAGCCGGAAAGATACACCGAAATGCCCCATGCAATACCTATGGAAACCATGTATAGAAACATTTTGCTGAGCGCATAGCTTATATACCACCTCAGAGGCGTGGTCTGCGTGATTATGCCATGGTCGCGGAGGAAATACCCGGTCTCATCATGATAACCGTACCCTGCATCACCACCCCATAGCAAGGTCAGGCCGAAGAGAAGTACAGTTATGATGAGCGCTGCCTTTTCAAAATACCTGTAACCGGTAATCCATTGGGGCCATTTTTCTTCATCCCTGACCATCTGTGGAATTTCAATCTCCCTATGTTGTGAAAAGCTGAACAATTCGTTCCCCGTTTCAGAATCTGCAATAGGTATTTTACCATTTTCTTTCTCTGTAGTCTTTCCACAGAAAGCGCAGATATTTCCTGCAAAAAAGCTGATTGTTCGCACAATCGGCTCTAAGGCTATAGTTCTTATCCCATTGAGATACTGCCCGGATCAGCAATAAAAATCCGCAGTTTCGAAATGTTCGCGCCAGGATGCTATAATTTCCTCGCTGTTAGCCTCAATAAACCGCAAAAGGATATTGAGCTTTCGTTCCGGAATATGGGAATTGTTATTGGCAAGCAAAGCTTTTCCTGATCTTGTAATCCATACTTTGGTACCATTTTTAGAGGGTATGCCATAAGCAATATGCACATGGACCGATTCAATGGGCCTTCCTTCATTGGACCAGTAGTAGATGATGTATTCGCCAAATCTAAACAGCTGAGGCATTTTCAAATCCTCCCTCTGCCGCCAGGGTGAGAATCAGGTGGGCGTTATTCCGTAAAAAACGATCCCATCTCTGGATTTCACGATCCGAATATCCTTCCACACTCACCCAGCTGTATCCGGGGAGGATGCAGGTCCCATTCTTGAAACCTCCCTGAATGGGGGTTTCTATGTATACCTTCACGCTTCCATCGGCCTGTACATTTGAGAAAGTCACTTCCGTATCATCTGGAAAAGTCACATAGGGATACATCATTGGAAATCCCTCCTTTGAATCCTTGATTTCTTTAATTTTTATTATACAACAAAAATCATGACCCCTGAAACTTATGCAGTGAAAAATCTCATTCAAGCTATCCCATGATTTCATCCTATACAGCACAAGAGTTTCTAATCAAAATTTCGAGATATAAATGCGGTATCTGCATTTTTTATCAAAACTGTTTTGAGGAATGAGAAGGTGTGGTTCTGAAATTTCCCACCCCTTCCCGGCATTCCGGTCCTGATTCAAAAGATGCCGGGGATGCATTCCCATATAAAAAGAGGCGCCATCATAAATCTAAGGCGCCCACCTTCACGGACCACGGACCACGAATCACGAATCACGATTACCCCAAATGACTCATACCGTCTTCTCGAGTAATGACACAGTCTCTACATGGCTCGATTGCTCCAGATAGATGTCAAGCCGCGTTTTTTGACTGTGTTTTCCATGTTTTTCGACTATTTTTCGGTATCGCTCGTTCCCGGAAACAGGTCGATGTGCTTGTTCCTGCTATATAATGCAGGCACACAGATTTCCTAATCGTCTCAAGACTTCGCTCTGAGGGAACATGTCCGAAAAGTTGCGATTTCCCATCGTCTCAGCGCTTTATCTACATCATGTACAGGTACGAATTCCTGTCCGGATATTCATACCGGAAGGGAAGCTCATCCTTTGTAATTCTTCGATAGCCGCGCTTCTCGAAAAAGTTATGACAGTTTGTGGCAACAGAAGGTGTGTCGAATACAAAGGTTGTCAAGTCATGTTCCTTTGCGAACTCTTGAAGCGTCGCATAGAGCTTTCCGAGAATACCTTGCTTTCTATAGTCCGCTCTGACAAAGCCCTTTTTAAGAACCGCATTACCGTTTCCTTTATTCATCAGCGCCAGGGTGCCAATGACCGTATCATCCTCAACGGCCAGCCAGAACTCTCCGCCGTCCTTTTCATAACAGTTCGGAATATCCAGCAAGTCAGGCTGCTCCTCAAGAGAAAGATTGATCTTCGCTTCGTCGTTCTGTATGTGCAAAATCAGATCAATGATCTGCTGCTTGTATTTTTCCTGGTATGTGATTATTTCCATAGTTTTTCTCCAAAACCGTACATTCAATGTTCGCTTTTTCTATTCTGGCGCAGGGAGCAATCCACCGCTTCCGCAGGTCTCGTCCCCTAATTTGAGGGATTTGATACAAACACAGGGGTCATAGGAAAATGCACGCCCTTTGAATCTGTTCAAATGCGCTTGTTTATATGGTTTTCGTACCACCTGTGCGTACAAAGGGCGTCACCTCCTTCTCATCTCGTCAAACTGGAATTCACATCATAAGACTCCCCGGCAGCGTTTTACCGTTTTCTAATGCCGACAATAATTCTCCCTTTTCTACAGACGCACCGTCATGACCCTTTAGATAATGTTCAAATGGCAATGGCTGAAGAAAATCCACAAACTGTTTCAACCGATCAGCATCAAATTTCCCACGATTATCGTAATAATCTACATCGTGGGCATCTCCGCCAATCAGGACTTTATCTTCCGGGACATAAATCAACACTGCATCTCTCGTATGGGGAGTATCCACATGGATCAAATGGGCGGTAACACCGCCCAGGTTCAGTTCCATCTCCGAGTCAAAAAGGATATCTGCCAGCCCCGTTTTAATCTTCGTTATATCAGGATAGATAATGTGCAGCTTTTCATAAGCGAACCGGAGGCTTTCGCCGCTGTTCAACCGCTCCAGCATAGCTTCTTCTGTCCATTTCCACCTGCTGATCCTTATCAGATTTTCCTGTGTCTTCTTCGAGGCGATGACAGGACACTCCACCCCCGGCAGACCGAATGAATGGTCATAATGCCAATGCGTCAGCACGAGTAAATCCGGTTTCCTGAGACCTGCCTCTTCCAATTCCATCAGAAATTTCTTATGACTTTCCGGTGAGTTTCCGGCATCTACTGCCAGCGAAAATCTATCCCCATTCATGTAATAGCAATATGGTAAGTCGGTACGAGAATCTTCATCCCTATACCATATGTGTTCAGAAAACTGTTTCATAGTCCACCTTACAAGTTCCGCCCAAGTATATATGCCTGCTCCGGATAATCCGTCTGTTCAAGTTCTTCTCTCGTTTCCACCCCGACTGCGTGAAGCTCTCCTGCGCCAATAAATCCGACAGATTTCAGGATGTTGCGATACCACAGTTTAAGAGGCTCAAGCGTCCAGGTGTCATTGGGATTATACTGGGCAGTGAGAAGGACGAGCCGCTTTCCGTTCAGTCTGTTCACCAGATATTCAAAGCGTGATACAGCCGCCAGAATCTGAGGTGAAAGCGTCCAGTAATAGACCGGTGAGACCAGCGCAATCAAGTCGGCCTGCAAAATTTTCTGATACAGTTCGTCCATGTCATCTGTGAAGCTGCAATGGATTCCCGCATTTCCGTTGCATCGTCCGCAGCCTATGCAGGGATGGACTTTTTTGAAAGCAGCGTCAAAACGATAAACATCGTGCCCAGCTTCCTCTGCGCCCTTGATAAACATCTCAGCAAGCAGACAGGACGTTCCTTTCCTATGCGGACTACCTGTAATAACAACAATGTTCATATTTCGCATCCTTTCCGACAAATCCCGATTTGTTGCCGATATCCAATCCGGCAGCTCAACTCTGTGACATCTAATCCGGCAGCTCAACATTCACACCTTTGACCTGAGTCGCCTTTCAAGTCACCCTTGGATAAGTTACCGCGAAGCGATGATCCACTGGGCCATCCCGGAGCTGCCGAAACCCGAAAAGTGCCTGAAACCAAGGGCTTTTGAGCCTCTTATGTGTCTTTCCTTGACATCAATGCTACGGTCTCCACATGCATAGTCTGTGGAAACATATCCACAGGCTGGACTTTTTTCACTTCATAGCCCAGGTCCCGGAGGAGTTTCGCATCCCGGGCAAAAGTAGCGGGATTGCAGGAGACGTAAACGATCCGTTTCGGCTCCATGGCTGCAGCTGCTTTCAGGACGGATTCACTGCAGCCTGCACGGACGGGGTCCATGACGATCACGTCCGGCCTTTCGCCTTTTTCGTATAATTCAGGCATGAGCTTTCCTGCATCGGCCGCATAAAATTCGACGTTACTGATTCCATTGAAGACTGCATTTTTCTTTGCATCTTCGATGGCAGGAGGAACAATTTCTATGCCAATCACCCGTTTTGCTTTTTTGGCAAGGCAGAGAGAAATAGTACCGGTCCCGCAGTAGGCGTCGATGACCGTTTCATTTCCTGAAAGGTCTGCAAAATCAAGAGCTTTCTGATAGAGCACTTCGGCCTGTTCTTTATGGACCTGGAAGAAGGAGAAGGGAGAGACTTCAAAGGAAAGACCCATGAGGGAAGCGGTCAGTTTTTCCTTGCCCCAGAGGTGATGGATTTCCGTTCCCAGGATGGTATTTCCTTTTTTGCTCTGCACATTGTGATATATGGAAACCACTTCGGGAAGAAGTTCATGCATTTCCTTGACCCAGAGGGCAGAAAAAGGCAATTTCGGAGCAGCCGTAATAATGACTGCCATCACTTCTCCGTTATTTCCTACACGGCCCATAATGTGACGGATGGAGCCTTTTCCTGATTTTTCATTGTACCCCTGAAGATGGTGACGAACCATGAAACCTTCTGCAAAACGGAGGAGCCGGTTATTTTCTTCTTCCTGGATAAGGCATCCGTCGATGGGCACAATCTGATGGCTTCCCTGCCGGTAATAGCCTGCTACCGGTCCGCTTGTCACCTGGGAAACGGGGACCGCCATTTTATTTCTATAATTCCAGGGATGGGAAGCCCCAAGGATGGGAAGGACGATATCCTCTTCATAGCCCCCGATCCGTTTCATCACGTCCCGCACTCTCCGTTCTTTAACGGAAAGCTGGCCTTCATAGGTGAGATGGGAAATCTGGCAGCCCCCGCAGGACTTGTAAGCCGGGCAGGTGGGCTCTGTGCGGCATGGCGATGGTTTTTCTATGGAAATCAGGCGTCCCTGGGCATAGGATTTTTTCGCCGTCTGCACCGTGGCTTTCACGGTTTCTCCGGGAAGGGCTCCCGGCACAAATACGGTAAAATCGTTCACTGAACCGATTCCTTCCCCATGAATTCCCAGGTCCCGGATGGGCACTTCGTAAGTTTCATTCAGTTTGACAGGGATATTTTTCTTCGTCATAATGGCCTCATTTTCTGTGGAAATAAAAGCTTTTATTCATTATAACATAGTCATCTGGTACGGGGGATATGAAGTGCATCTTTAGTTCTGATCGTGATTCGTGATTCGTTCTTCGTGATTCGTGATTCGTGAAGGTGGCCGCCAAATTCGTGGGGCGGCCCTTTTAATATAGTTTTCGACGCGATAAACAGTCAGCCTTTACCTCCGGAGTGCCTGATTTCAAAGCGTTCAAAATGAAAAATTCCATTATAAAAGGGCGCCCATACAATTTCAGGGCGCCCGCATTCACGATTCACGGAACACGGCCCACGGACCACGATTCTCATAAAGTCAATATGCATGAATGGATTATCGGCTTCTCTTTAACCCAAATACCTTTTCCGTATTCGCAAGGGCATGGAGCCTTAGTTCTTCTTCATCCACACCCATATAGCCTGCCAGGGTTTTTACCACATAGGTAATATTCTGAGGTACATTGGTCCTCGGGAGATGGAAACCCCGGGGCGTGAGGTAAGGGGCATCGGTTTCTACCATGACCCGGTCCAAAGGCAGGATGGAAACGGCATCCCGAAGGTCATCGGAGCGCCGTTCGTCACAAATCCAGCCGGTGATTCCAATGTAGAAACCCATATCCAGCAGCTTTTCCAGGGTCTTTTTATTTCCCGTATAGCAGTGCACCACGGAAAGGGGGCAGAGCGCTTCATGGCCTTTGAAGCAATTGATGAAATCTTCCGCCGCATCTCTTTCGTGGAGAAACATGGGCTTTTTCAGCTCTTCTGCCAGGTCGATTAGCTTTTTGAAATAATGGAGCTGGTTTTCCTTCTTCGCATACATGTGGTCATAGTCAAGGCCCGTCTCCCCTACCGCCACGATGCGTGGATTTCCAAGAATGATTTCCCGGATCCGGTCAATATCGCTTTCCTTTGCATCATCCGATGCATGGGGATGAATCCCCGCCGTGCCATACAAATCGTGGGTCTTCACGAAATCATTGACCAGTTCATTTTCCTCATATTCCGAACCCGTCAGGATGCACTTGATTCCTGCCGCTTCCGCGTCGGAAATGATCTTCTCCGGCTTTGGGAAGGAACGGGTGAACAGATTGAGACCTATATCGTAGTATCTGATATCCATAAAATGTACCTGCTTTCTTTAATATAATTTCAGTATAGTGGGATAAAAGTCAGGCGTCAAGAAAAGCCAGTCATGCCGGGGCACACCATTTGGATTTTCCACAGATTCTGCTATACTCATTTTAGAAGCATTGATTGCAAGGAGGAGAAAAAATGAAATCGATTTCTTTTGAGGTCAGCGATGAGGAAAACAAAATGATTGAGGATTATGCTGCATCCCATCATTTGAAGCTTTCTTCCTTTATCCGTAACGCAGTGCTCGATCAAATCGAAGATTCCATGGAAATCAATAAGAATCGGGTCCTCTGCGCCCAAAAGCAGTCAGCAGAGGAGCGAAAATGGGACGCTCAAGACGTGTGGAAAGAATTGGATGTCTGATATTTCTCCTTGTATTTCCATTGCAGAACTTCCATACTTTAATACTATGATATAGACAGTAAATCCTGTATTCTGTTTTACAGAAAGGTGGAAACGAAATGAAAAAAATGATGATGGCTTCCCTTCTGGCGGGGCTGATTTCTATCGGAGGCAGTGTGATGGCAGCAGATATGCCGGTCCATGTGGATTCTTCTACCGCAAAAATGGTAAATAAAGCACAGAGTGAATTGCTGAAAGTGGATGTGAAGACTCCCCTCATCAATCAGATTTCCAATGTAGTTTATGAACAGGTCCCCATGCGGGGGTATCCTTCGGTCGCCATGAAGATGGATATCCTCCAGCCGAAAGCGAAGGAAAAACTTCCGGCCATCGTTTTCGTAACGGGCGGCGGATTTATCAATGCGAATAAAGATAATGGCATCCAGCTCCGTATGCATCTGGCCGAAGCAGGCTATGTAGTCGCTTCCATTCAATACAGAGTCGCTCCGACGGCAAAATTTCCCCAGCCTCTGGAAGATGTGAAAGCGTCGATCCGTTTCCTCAAAGCCCATGCGGACCAGTTTGGCATCGATCCGGAAAGAGTAGGAATTGTAGGCGGAAGTGCGGGTGGTTACCTGACTGCCATGGCAGGAGTCACCAGCGGGACAAAAACTTTTGATAAAGGGGAAAATCTGGATTTCACCAGTGATGTGAAAGCGGCTGTCGATTTGTACGGCCTTTCCGACCTCACCCGGATCGGCGATGATTACAGCGAAGAAGTGCAGGAAAAACACAAATCTGCCGGCGCCACCGAAGCCCTCTGGGTGAACGGTTCTCCGGTCTTTGGCGGAAAAGATGGCGGAATCCTCGCTGACAGGGAAGCTGCCCTTGCCGCAAATCCCATTTCCTATATTTCCAAAACCTCCGCCCCCATGCTTCTCATGCACGGAACAAAAGATGTAGTCGTCTCCCCGAGCCAGACGGATCTCCTTTTTCAGGCCCTCCGGGAAAGGCAGATTCCCTCCAAACGGTACCTCGTGGAAGGGGCCGCTCATGGCGGGATTTACTGGAACCAGAAAGAAGTGCTGGATATCATCACCTCTTTCTTTGACAAGTATTTGAAATAATGAGCTGTCAGGCGTCAGATTTCAGAAACAGGAGCCGGTTGGACATACCATCGGCTCTTTTGTATCTGGAAAAATCAGATTTAATAAAATTCTAATGATACAAATCGCGATTTTTGCTACTATATGTACAGAACAAAGAAATTCGCCCGCAGGCTTCCGCCACGGCCAATCTCAGAGAAAGCGGAAGGGGAGAAAGACAGCGTTCTGAAACTTCATGGCGCCATGAAAACAAGTGAAACAGTAAAAAATAGTGAAATGATACCCCAAAAACAGCGGGAGAAGTGTACCTCGCTGTCTTTTGGGGTATTTTTTTGCTCTTTTTCGGGATGAAGACAGGCTGGAATGCATATAGACTGGGCAGCCGGAGTTAAAAGTGATCAGTTCGCAGTGATCAGTTATCAGTGAAGGTGCTCCGCGAAAATTTGTGAAGCGGCTCTTTTTTATATTTGAAACCATTTTCTTCAAAACCTTGATGGCCCGGCTGTCTTCGCAGCTTTGCATCGATTGGGCCCCCGGAAAGCTGACTGAGGAATTCTAATCTCAAAGCGGGACAATATAAAAAAGCCGTGAGACCTGTTTCCCACGGCTTTTATTTCCGGTGATCCCGTATTCTATCTCTTCTGATCCCTTATTTCATAATTTCTTCCCCTGCGAGTCGCCCCGGAAGTTATAGATGATAAATCCCGCAGCCAGGAAGAAAGCAATGGCGGTGGTCCAAAAAACGGTGGGATAGCCGAACCAGCGGGCAAGAGCTCCCGAGCAGACCGGGCCCGCCACATTTCCCATAAGGAAAACGGAAGAAACCACGCCGAAAACGATGGACCTTTTTTCAGGAGGTACGGATGCGGCCAGAATCGTATTCGTACAGGGACCGATGGGACCCATACCGAGACCCGTAATGGCCCGCCAGCAGCCAAGGCCGGTGACGGAAGTCATGAAATACTGCATGATGAAATCAAAACCCACAAAAATCGTGGCGGCCACGAGGATTTTATGGGGACGGAAACGCTGGGTGAGGCGGCCCACATTGAGGGACATCAAAGCCGAACAGCCGCCGGAAATAAAAATGATAAATCCCACAGTAGTCGCTACGGCTTCGGAATCGCTTCCCATCATCTGTTTGATATAAAGCGGCAGGATCGGACCGATGCCGGTGATCCCGAAATTGCAGAGAAACTGCATGAAAGTCATAATCCGGACCCGGGGAATTTTCATGAAATAGACAATCTGGCCCCAGGTGGAACCCTTCTCCTTCGAAGCCCCTTTGCGGTGAATTCCCGGCATGAAAAGGCGGACTGCCAGCAGGCATAAAAGGGAGAGGGAGCCAAAGAAGAAAAATGGCATGCGGTATCCGATGGTATCGGCAATAGCCCCGCCGATCAAAGGTCCTACCATGATTCCCACCACCATGGCTGCCTGGAAATAGCCCATGGACCAGGACGTTTTTTCTTCCGGAGTGACGGAAACCACGATGGAAAGACCGATAGGCACAAATCCCCCGACCAGCCCCTGTACAGTACGGAGAATGAGAAGCTGCCAGGGGGCCTGCGTAAAAGCGGATGCCAGGATGCAGAAAGAAACAGCCGAAAGCACTACGGTCATCATGGTTTTCGGTCCCCGCCGGTCCGCCTGGATAGACCAGAAAGGCGCGGAAAGGGCAATCATAAAAGGAGTGACCCCCGTAATGAGCCCCGCCCAGAAAGCCGACTCCCCTGGATCCGAAAGTCCCAGCTCCGAAAGGAAAAGAGGCAGGAATGACATGACCCCCATGAGTGCAATCCCCGCGCCCACCTGAATCAGGCACACCAGGTAAATCACCCGCTTCCAGTCCTTCATACTCCCGCCTCCTTTCGAACATTCATTGTATACCATATTATAAAACTTTTTAGTAAACATTGGAAATAGAGTTATCAGTTATCAGTGTCCAACATCCTCGGGGCAGGAATAGGATCCAATATTTACACATTCCCATGGAACCTTGATAACTGCGAACTGATAACTGAGAACTTTATAAACAAAGCTGCTTTACAACATGCAGCATTTGTACAGTCCACCCTTTTCGATTAAAAGAATTACTGGAAAATTTACCAGATATATGATATTATAATTAAACATGCGGGTGTAGTTCATCGGTAGAACGCAAGCTTCCCAAGCTTGACAGGAGGGTTCGACTCCCTTCATCCGCTCCATAAAAATGAAATCCTCACTTTGGAGTGAGGATTTTTTTGCATGATTCAGCTGATAACAGATTGACTAAAAAACTTCTGAATGACTTCCCACCCGATATAAAACAAGCACCAGGATGTCGTCTACATACTCATAGACCAGCAACCAGTCCGGTTCAATGTGACATTCCCGGGTTCCTTTGAAACGGCCTGACAGAGTATGATCACGATAAATGGCAGGCAGCGTCTCTCCATCGGCAAGGATTTGGATGACTTTCATCAGTTTCGCCAGATCCCGATGCTGTTTTTTAGCCACTTTCAAGTCTTTCTTAAACTGACTGGTAAATCTGATTTCGTATTTCATAAGTCAAGTGCTGCCTTTAATTCATCCATAGAATGATAACCCTTTGCATTGGGATCTCGTGCTATTTTTCTTCCTTCCTCAATAGCCTCTATGGTTTTTGCATTCGGCACATCCATCTTCAGTTCAAAAGGAATCCGCTGTTCCCGGATAACCGTTCTGAGAAACATGTTGATTGCAGTAGTCATATTCAGGCCGAATTCATTAAGAAGGTAATCGGCCTGTTCTTTGACCTGCCTGTCGATTCGGATATTTAAATTTGTTGTATCTGCCATGGTAATTACCTCCATGATCACATTTTAAGCTAATATGCATTCACTGTCAATACGTTGTCATTATATTTCACGGCTTATGAGTCTGACAGGGCGGGCTCCCTTCATCCGCTCCATAAAAATGAAATCCTCACTTTCGGTGAGGATTTTTTGATTTCCTGTGTTATAATGTACATAGAGAGAGTCCTTGACGTGTGGAAGCGTCAGGCTCATCTACTTGGTAAGTCGAAAAGCCTGACGTGGATGAAGTATTTGGTGGATACTTCAATGTGTTTACGTCAGGTTTTTCGCTTTCTATAGTAAAAGTGCCGTTTGAGTGGTATCGGTTACTTCAGAATCATCACAATCAGCGTACCGAAAGCAATCATAAGCGATATGGCTTCATAAACACGCATGGGATCACCCCCTTCGGGAGATGAGCCCAACTCACGTCAAGGACTTGTAAAATAGTATATCAGAAATTTCATAAAATCAGAATATGTATTTTGTCTCTGCATGGGCAGGGACTTTTATTTTGCCCTGAACCGGCAGAATAGAGATATTTCATTAAAAAATCGATTCTTCGAATCGATTGGCCCCCTTCTCCCGCAGGGGACGCTCATCCATGAGTGGTTTGTCAGATTCCGTGTGCTATGGATTCTGCAGTTTATCCATCGCGGGCCAGAGGACCGGTTGGTCATTTAAATATATAATCTGCGGCGCTTTCTTCTGTTGCGCCGCACCTCCCCTAATCCCCAATTCCTTCCACTTTATGATTCCCAATCAATACTTGCGCCCGAAGGGCGCCACCTTCCCGAAATCCGCTATCCGAAGTCCGAAATCCGATTTTCTCAATACAAAAGAACCGATTGTTTAAACAACCGGTTCCTTTTCGTATTTCCAAAACACTAACGGCTATTTTCCCGCAGCCATTTCCTTCCCTTTCTTGAAGAATTTCATAAGAAGCGGAGAGAAGGCGGAGAGGAGGCAGAGAGCGATAAGGATCCAGCAGATGGGGGTGGAGAAAAGTACGGAGGGATCTCCGCCGGAGAGCTGGAGGCTTCTTCTGAGGCCTCTTTCGCCCAGAGGTCCAAGGATCAGGGCCAAAACGACAGCAGCCGTATTGAGTCCCATTTTTCTCATGAGGTAACCCATCACACCGAATACAAACATAATCACTACATCGGTAAAACTGTTATTGATGGCAAAAGAGCCTACGACGCAGAGTACGAAAATGCAGGGAATCAGGATCGCATCGGAAAGTTTGGCCAGATGTGCGAAAATACGGCAGCCGCCCAGACCGATGAGAAGCATGAAGAACTGGGTCAGTACGAATCCTGCAAAGAAAGTATAGGTCATGGGAGCATAACGGGTGAAAAGTTCCGGTCCCGGCTGGAGGCCCTGGATGATCAGCCCGCCCATGAGGACTGCGGTTACAGATTCGCCCGGAATTCCAAGAGTCAGGGTCGGAATGAGGGAGCCCCCGGTCACGGCATTGTTTGCCGCTTCGGAACCGGCCACGCCTTCGATATTTCCATGGCCGAAGGTTTCCGGATGTTTGGAGAATTTCCTGGCCGTATCATAGCCCAGGAAGCAGGCAATGGAGGCGCCGGCACCGGGAAGGATGCCGATGATATTTCCGATAATCCAGGAACGGATGATGGTGGGTCCGATCTGTCTGATTTCTTCTGCCTTGAGGAGGACGGAATCTTTGAATTTAATGACGCTTCCTCTTTCCCTGATGGCTTTTTCAGTCAGGATGAAGACCTGGGACATGGAGAAAAGTCCGATGAGGGAGCAGGTCACGTTGATGCCATTGTACAGTTCATCGATACCAAACATGTACCGTTCTACCCCTTCCATGGGGTCCATACCGATGGTGGAAAGGATGAGGCCAAATGCGCCGCTCATCAGACCTTTTACCATAGAACCGGTCGTGACGCCGGCAATAATGGTCAGGCCGAAGAGGGCGAGCCAGAAGTATTCCGGACTTCCGAATTTCATGGCCAGCTGGGCCAGCATGGGAGCGAAGAAATAGAGGGAAATACAGGAGAGAAGGCCGCCGCAGAAGGAGGCAAAGCAGGCGGTCCCCAGCGCTTTGCCGGCTTTCCCCTGTTTGGTCAGTTCATAGCCGTCAAGAGCCGTCGCCGCCGAGGCAGGAGTACCGGGAGTATGAATGAGGATGGCGGAAATAGAACCGCCGAAAATAGCGCCGCAGTAAATTCCCCCCAGCATGATGAGGCCCGTTTCCGGTTTCATACCGAAAGTCAGAGGAAGAAGTAAGGCTACGCCCATAGCCGCGGAAAGTCCCGGCATACAGCCGACAACTACGCCGATGGTAACGCCGATAATCAGCATAATGAGATTCATGGGATCGAAAGCATGACCAAATCCGGCCGCCATAAGTCCCAGAGTTTGTGCGTCCATAGTTTTCCTCCTTCCTTATAAGAATTCTTCCAGAATGATGCCCATGGGAAGGGGCACTTTCAGGAAAATATCAAATGTACCGTACACGATGGCTGCCATCCCCACGAGGACCATCCCGATGTAAAGGGGACGGATTTTGAAATAGCAGAGGGTAGCCAGCAGGTATACCAGGGCAGCGATATAGAATCCCACCAGATACATGAGGATGAAAAATCCGATGAAAGCCGCAAAGGTGTACCAGAACTGTTTCTTCTCGAAACCGTCAAAAATTTTCGAAAAGTCATTGTCCACCTTGTGATCTTTCCTGTAGGCCAGGAACATATTTCCTGCATGGACCGTAGTCAGCACAAGCAGGAGCCCTATGACGAAGTGCGGATAGTGACGGACCGGTTCAGGATATTCTTCCGTAAGATAGAGGAAGAAGAAACTGAAGAGGTACATGAATCCGCAGATAAAAATGTCTGATTTTTTCATGCGCATCTCCTTTTGGAAATAAAAATCATTTTCAGGGATCATTACTATCGGCAAGAGGCCGCCGATGGGGGCGGCCTCAATACCGATATATTCCTCAGGATGGGATTAATAGAGTTTGCTTACGATGTTCTTGCAGAAATCTCTCTGGCTTTCGATCAGTTTGCCCAGATCGGCTGCATTCTTATAGTCGATGGACATGCCTGCTTTTTCATGAGCTGCCTTGACTTCCGGATCTTCCATGGTCTTCCTGAAAGCTTCATCATAGAATTTAATGACGTTTTCCGGAGTACCCTTCGGAGCTACGAGGGCACGGGCGGAACCGTACCATTTATCATAGTAACCCAGTTCGCCCAGAGTCGGTACGTCTTTCAGGGACGGATCTCTCTTCGTATCGAATACGCCGAGGACCTTCAGTTCCGCATTGTCTCCATTGATCAGTTTTGCCACGTCCCCTGCTTTAGCACAGGAGAAATCCACTTCGCCCTGACGGAGAGCCAGGAGCTGGTCAGCCGTTCCGCCATAAGAAACTGCATTGTATTCGAAGCCTGCAGACTTGGCGAGAAGCTGGGCAGCGGTATGGTTGGAAGCCTGGCTGCCGTTGGTGGAAGCTTTCAGCTGGCCCGGATGCGCTTTGGCATCTTCCACCAGTTCTTTCAGCGTATTCCATTTCGCATCTTTCTTTACGACTACAACGCCGGTTTCCGTTACATGGTTGCAGATCGGAACGATGGATTTGTCATCCAGATTGCTGCCTTTCTGGAGTTCCAGAGTGGTATAGGTCGGCAGATTGATGAAACCGATGGTATATCCGTCCGGTTTTGATTTGGCCAGTTCGGTCCAGCCAATCTTGCCGTCAGCGCCCGGTTTATTTTCGATGACCAGGGTCTGGCCCACGTATTTCTTGGCGCTGTTCGTCAGAAGGCGGGCACCCGTATCGGTACCGGAACCTGCTTTATAAGCTACGATAACTTTGACATCCTTTTCCGGTTTCCATGCAGCGCCGGATTTCGCAGCGCTCTTGGAGCCGCCTCCGCAGCCTCCCAGAAGAATACCGGCAGAAAGAATGGCAGCAGCAGCAAGCAGAAGTTTCTTTTTCATCGTTTTTCCTCCTTGATCCCCTCGCCGGACTCTCCCCGCCCGGCCCCGGGCTCCCAATATAAAATTGTGCGCACTTTACAAAGTGCTTACTTATCTCATTTTACTATTTCATAAATATTTACACAACAATTACATATATCGCTCTTTTGTAATGAACACACAAAATATTTCTATTAGATTGTAAAGAGAAAATGTATAACTTGTGGCAGGAGCTTTATAAATGAAGGAAACGGTCGAAATAAAAGCTTTTGTTTCGGGGTGATCGGGGCGATCGGGGTGATCGGGGTGATCGGGAAGGTGCGGCGCATAAAAATCTGAAAGCGCCGCAAGTATTGAAAGCTGAAACCATGCAAGCAGCCTGCTGCCGAAAGCAGTGAGGCTGAAGGGGAGCTGCACTTTCGACAGTAAACTTTCCTGGCAATTTCGTCCCGCGTCCCCCAACGGGGGAAGCTCCCGCGAAGCGGGTGAAGGGGGCTATCTATCGTAAGAATGCCGGTTGACTCAAAAGTTTCCCTGCGTACCGCAATGAGGAAATGGCTCTCCCGCTGCAGGGCAAAATAAAAACAGCCCCCGCAGGAAAGCTGTTTCCATCTCAAACTATCAGTTTTTTCACTTCCGACAGTCGTTTTTCCGTTTCTTCATCGGAGCTGTGGAAATTCATAAATTCGGCAAGATACCCCTGCTTCCAGATGAGTTCCCTGGTGACTTCGAAATTCACGTCAAAGTACATGGCCAGTCCTCCCACGTAGAAATCGAGGGGTTCTTTTTTGATGGACGTGGGAATGGATTTCTTTGTGAGAGCCATCTCGTAGACTTCATCCGTCAATTTTGACTTTTCAAATTTTTCCCGTGCCACGTTCCAGATGATTTCCGGATGGCCCGAGTAAGCGGCATAGACACGGAAGATGTCTGTCTTATCCGCATCCCGGAGAAGCCGGCAGAAGAGAAGCTCTCTTTTGGTGAGTCCAGATGGCAGTTCATACACGCTGTGGAGGGCGATAGCTTTCTCCATGAGGGTATCTTCTGCTGCATCCTTTATGAAATCCCGGATATGGCCCTCCTGAAACAGATATTTCGCCCCGAAGGCCGCATGATTCATGGACTTCCCGTCGGAAAAGGTATGGTACCGCGCAATCTGCTCGAACCGCCCGATATCATGGAGCATCCCCAGCGCCCAGGCAAGGTCCGTATCTGCATCCGAAAGTCCCAGCCCCTTCGCAATGGTTTCCGCATTCGAAGCCACCTTCCCCGAATGAAGGGACTTCAAGGCAACCCGAGGGTCCTCTCCGTCAAAGCGGCGTATGTACTCTTTAAATTGTTTTAAAATAAAGGATCTTGCAATAACCATCTTTTCCCCTGCATCGAGTCATCAATCATTATGGAGAAATAAACTGCTTCCCCGGAAATCTCAGAATCCCGCTCCCGCTAGCCAGATGAGAACTCCAATGAGGATATACCTTCTTTTTCATGGCTGCCTTCTTCTGAGAATAGAGAATATTTCTATTCCTATAGTATCATATCCGTGGGAACTTACGAAATGAAATGATTGGAACCGTATGAGCTGCTCCATCCCATTTATTGGAGTCAACAGTCGATTTTTACCGGTAGAACAACCCCTCAGTCTGCTCCGCAGACAGCTCCCCAATTACACATATCGGCGCCGTTGCCACCGTAAATAAAACCGGTGGGAGTTCAATTTTTCTGTATAATTGGGTTAGCGGCAGAAATCGACCCACAGTATGTTCTTTGAGTTCGATCCCCAATTTGAT
>NZ_JAZASU010000012.1:0-30936 GCF_036343215.1 Dialister sp. | reverse complement strand
CATGATTTCCATCCGTTTCGACACCCCGTCGGAGGTGGTTATGGTGGAAATATCCCGCACATAGGGACTTTCCGTCCGATGGGCATAAGCGTCAATCCGGTCATCCAGCACGAGAAGCTGCCGGCGGAGTTCTTCCTCCGTAGCCAGCTCATTCTGCAGGAAATCCTGCAGGTAATCTTCCATGTAATCCGCCACGGACCCGTCAAAGGCATGTTTCCTGAACCAGCTGTCGATTTTGTCATGGATTTCCTTCGGGCATTCTTTCACAATCCGCCGCCAGAGATTCATGCAGGTATTGGAAATCTCGGCCACTTCCCCGTCATCATCGATGGTCGTTTTTCCCAGTTTGACGAAAATATAGCGGGAAAGCTCGAAAGCTTCCTCAAAATGGCCGGCGTCTAAAAGACCCGTGACTTTCGTGTCGAGGAAATCACAGATTTCGCTCTGGAAATCAAAAGCATCATAATATTCAATCATGCCGCCTTTTTTATGGCGATTGAAAATGATGTTGATTTCCCGCTTCCACTCCCTGATTTCCTCTTTGGAAAGGCTCGGGGCCTTCCGTATATAGACCAGGTCTGCCAGATTATCATCCAGACGCACCATCTTCTTCATAAGGCTCGCCAGCTCCTCTTTGGAAAGACCGTCTATGATTTCATCGACCGTCTTCTTTGCGGGCATTTGAGGCGCCGGGACACCCTTCTTCCCCGGCAAAGAAACCACCGGCGGAATAACGGGAGAACCACTTCCGGAAGATGGTAAAATCCCGCCCCCTTCCGGCAATGCGGAAGGAAGGGACTCTCCTTTTTCCTCATTTTCCAGCGCAAAAAGGACGGCTGCCATATGCTTGCAATTCTTCCCGTCCGACGCATAGGGACAGGTGCAGTCCATGGTCACAGGCATCCCGTTTCTGAGCGAAATTTCCACCAGGTAATTCTCCGTCCCCGTCACGATAGCCCGCAGCCGGTCTCCCTCCTTCATAAGCTTTTCTACCGCCCCTTCCTGGGCATACTTCTTTCCCCGCCCCAGAATGGTCTTCGAGAAAAGAACCTTCCAGTCCTTATTCACCATGATTTCCTCCTTCATCGATAGGGCTTTCTTTTTATCATAATACATCTGACAGCTCATTGTACAGAAATTAGAAATATATGGTACCTATTGTATTTAAGCAATAATCAAGGTACAATATGTATTGTCAGTGTAGCGCAAGCACAAAAAATTCCGCACTGCCCTGACTGATAAAATAGAAATATCCCCCAGGGCCGGAGGCCCATGCGCAAAGCGCACTTCATAAAATTGGTTTTCCACAGGAAAACCATATCCTCCCCGCCCCCCGCACCCCGAAATCTCAATATGAGAATCCACCGTGGCGTGCCGCGGTTTGCTGACACCCGAAAACCGATAAAGACTCAACCCAATTTTCTCGCTAAAGGAGCACACGCCTCCATCATTTTCATCGCTTCTGCCTCTATCCCCCCGCAGGGCCAGAGGCCCGTGCGCGCAGCGCACTATATAAATTGGTTTTCCGCAGGAAAACCATATCCTTCCCGAACCCCGCATCCCGCACCCCGAAATCTCGATATGAGAATCCACCGTGGCATGCCGGGGTGAGGCTGACACCCGAAAACCGATAAAGAAACACCCTGCTCTTTCACTTTCATCGCTTCTGCCTCCATCCATCCGCGGGGCCAAAGGCCCGTGCGCGAAGCGCACTTCATAAAATTGGTTTGCGCAGCAAACCATATCCTTCACGAACCACGAATCACGAACCACGAAGTCTCGAACGTGACTATGCAGTGACGTGCCGCGGTGAGGCTAACACCCGAATACCGATAGAGACTCAACACCAATTTCTCGCTAAAGGAGCACAAAAATCATGAACTACGCCAATATCAAGGAATACGATATTTCCAACGGCCCGGGCATCCGGCTTTCCCTCTTTGTTTCCGGCTGCACCCATCACTGCAAAGGCTGTTTCAATCCGGAAACCTGGGATTTCAAGTACGGCAAACCTTTCACAAAGGAAGTGGAAGACTACATCCTGAAAGAACTGGGCCAGGAATTCTATGAAGGCATGACCCTCCTGGGCGGGGAACCCATGGAACCGGTGAATCAGAAAGGGCTCCTTTCCCTGGTCACCCGTTTCAAGGAAATGTACCCGCAGAAAACCCTCTGGTGCTTCACGGGCTACCTTTACGACAGAGACCTTCTGGGCCACTTTGCCAAAGCCATGCCGGAAACCATGGAGCTTCTGAAACATATCGACGTCCTGGTGGATGGAGAATTCATGCTGGATAAAAAGGACGTGACCCTCCTCTTCAAAGGTTCCTCCAACCAGCGCACCATCGACGTACAGAAAAGTCTGAAATCAGGCAAAGTTATCTCCTGGGATCCGGGAGACACCAGCATGAGCCCGAATTCGAAGATCTGATATTTATGAATGACTGCACCCTCTGCCCGCCTTTGGCGGGCCTTTTTCATGGGCTGCGTTGAAAGTTAACAGTTATCAGTTCATAGTTATCAGTGTCCCATTTGTGCCGGGGAACGGTATAGAAGCTAAGGGTGTAATATCCTGCCAGCTTTCCTCCCGAAGGAAAGCTGGTTTTGCAGAAACTGTACAGTGGGGTTAACAGATAATGAACATGGCAGCTTTGTGCCAGAAAGGAAGAATTCTTTGTAAATCTGTGCATTGAGGTTAATGGGTTAATTATGTACCGGCTCTATTCCGGAAGGGAAGCTGTTTTTGCGGAAACTGTACATTGAGGAAAAGGTAACAGGTATCAGTCATCATCTATCATCTATCATCTATCAGCTATTAGCCATCGGTCTCCAATTGTCCCTGCTTCGGAAAAATAATCGTATGATTCCCCTGAAACAGTTCCGGCTCCGAGTCCATTCCTTTCAAAAACGCGAAAAAAGGCCCTTTCCAAAGCCTTTCCCGCTTCGAAGGTATAATTTTTCATTCCGCTCTTCCGAAACGCTTAAAGCGGCAAATATTGTGTCTTCTTGCTCAGATATTACTATATATTGATATTTTGGCTTTTCAAACCTGCCTGTTCAAAATTCCCATATACAATCGCCCCGCATCAGCGGTGCCTCCTCCCTTTACTCCTTTCTTCTGCTCTCTGGTCTTTCAACTTCGCCTGTGCTAAGCCCCAATATAAAAATTGGCCCATCAGGCCGCCACCTTCCCGCAATCCGAAATCCCCAATCCCCAATCCGAAAAAAGCAGCTGACTCCAACCAGCTATCTCTCCATTGACGCACTAAAAAACCGGCCCCTTTCGAGGTCGGCTTTTTTATTTCCACTCTACAGAGAAGGATCAGTCCTTATCGTCGCCGAGAAGTTCGCCTTCGTCCATCTGGGTTTCAGTGGGTTCGCCGAAGACTTTCTTTTCAGCATGGGGATGCATAACGGTCTTGTAACCTTCTACAGCCAGCTGGAGGGCCAGGATGATCAGGAGAGCTCCGATGATGGCCTGAGCGTAGGGACCCCAGTCGGCAGCGCCTTTCATGATCATGCCGGTCTGGTTCTTCACGATAATGGCCAGAGAAGAAATAGTAACAACCAGCATGAAGGACATCGGTACGAGGAACATCTTGTTGTTCTTGCCTGCATTGCCAAGCCATGCTGCTACTGCAATGAGGCCGATGGCTGCGAGCAGCTGGTTGGCTGCGCCGAAGAGACCCCAGATCTTGGCAAATCCGCCCATGCCGAGCATGATGCCGAGAACTACAGTGAGGATGGTTGCAAAGTAGGGGTTAACCATGAGTTTCTTGAAGCCGCCATTGATATCCTTCGGTGTCTGGCCGGGTTCCAGCCAGAATTCCTGGAACATGAAGCGGGCAAGACGGGTTGCGGTATCAAGAGAGGTGAGGCAGAATGCGGAGTAGGTCAGAACCAGCAGGGTGTACATGATATTTTCCATGCCGGAGAATCCCGGGATGGCTGCGATCATAGCTGCGATGCCGCCTGCGAAAATATCGGTTGCGCCTTTTACATGACCGGTTTCTCTAGCATAGGCGATAGCGCAGAGGGTGATGATAGCGAGTACGCATTCCAGAAGCATGCCGCCGTAAGCAATCGGTTTTGCATCCTTTTCTTTATCCAGCTGTTTGGAAGTGGTGCCGGAGGATACGAGAGAATGGAAACCGGAAATAGCGCCGCAAGCTACGGTGGTGAACAGGATCGGGAACAGGTACTGGGTGCCTGCCTTGTTGGTTACAACGAAATTGGTGAATGCCGGGAAGAGATCCGGGTTGATGTCAGGATGAGCGCCTACAATGCCGATAATAGCAACGATGAGCATTGCATAGAGTAAGAAAGAAGACAGGTAATCGCGGGGCTGCAGGAGAATCCAGACAGGAGTTACGGATGCTATGGTAATGTAGAGGCCGACCAGCCACATCCAGGTGGTGGTGGTGAAATAGAAGGGATGGAAATTCATGCCGACAGCCATGCAGATGACGATGGCTGCCACACCGCAGAGGGTGGATACGGCAAAGGAATCATGACGGCGATAAACGGCAAAACCAAAGATGATTGCAATAACGATGAAGAGAATGGATACCATGGCAACAGATGCCGGGGTAGCGCTCTTTGCTTCGTTGAGTACGCCGTTTTCAAAGGTAGCGCCGAAAGTGGAAGCTACGATTGCTGCAAAGGCTGCAACGACAAGGATCAGGGTGAGGTAGGAGAAAATAATGAAGAGCTGTTTTGCCTTCTTGGACATGTTGGCTTCGATGATTTCACCGATGGACTGGCCATTGTGACGGACAGACGCAAAAAGGGCACCGAAATCATGAACGCCGCCGAAGAAGATACCACCTACCAGTACCCAGAGGGTTACCGGGAGCCATCCAAACATAGCTGCTGCGATCGGGCCGGTAATCGGGCCTGCGCCGGCAATGGAGGAGAAGTGATGACCCATGAGGACCGGAGCTTTTGCCGGTACATAATCGACGCCATCTTCCATGGTGTGAGCCGGGGTCGGGATGTCGCCTTCGCCTACGCCCCACTGCTTAACGAGCCAGCGGCCATAGAAAATATAACCGCACAGCAGGATGACTAAACAAACTGCCAATAAAACTAAAGTATTCATTTTATCCCCCTTTCCAGGGAAACCAGTAGATTTGGCCGCCATTGGCCATATGAAATTGGAACGCGCGCCGCCCGATTCCCATCATCCTATACTACCCGGGCAGCAGAAACTATGCTAACAACTGATAGTTTTCAAAAACCTTTTTCAGCCCTTTTTCCATGCACTTGCCGGCGGAATTGAAATCAAACCGCCCGCTGGAAAGATCCAGTGCCCCCGCATGGTATTCCATCCATCCATGGAAGGAAAAGCGGAAGGTCTTATAATACTTGCATTTCCTCAATGCTTTTCTCGCATCTTCATCCATGGTTCCACAGACGAAAATGGGAGAAATGTAGGTATACATGTGGCCCGGTCCGATGTGGGCCAGATCCATACCCGTGTTCAAGGCATAATCCCTGAGCTCCTCGAACAGCGGCAGCGTCAGATGCGGCACATTGAATATGAACAGGAATTCCTCCTGCGCCGTAGCCCACAGCTTAGCCGAGTGGAAAAAGAAATATTTCTCCAGCTGTTCATAGTACTCACATACTGCGGAGAGCTGGGCATCTCCGGAAAATTCCGGTTTCTCCAAACGGGCTGCTTCCACAAGCCCCTTTGTTTCCTCCGGAGATCCTCCATCGAAACGGGTGATATTGTAATACCGGCGATAACCAGATATCAGCCTTTCCACCGCTCTCTTCCTGTTCTCCATAAGCCCCTCCTTTCTTCCATAATAAAATGTAATAAATAAAAAACCTGATTAGATGATGTTGGTACAACTATACTCTTTAATTTGGCCATTAGCCAATAAAACTTATCTATAGCAACTTAAAATAATAGTTATAGCTAAGCCCATATAGTGAATGCTTATACATCAACTTTCGGGTTTATTGATACCTTTATACATATAGTATATTCTTTAAGTAGACCCTTGTAAAGTCAAATCACCCACTGGAAATCCATTCCTGATGGAAATACCGGTACCTGTCGAATCCCGGAAAGTGATCCCCTCCCGCAGCCTGATACAGGAGTCCATTTCTCCCTTTATATTTACATATATATAGAAAAAGGCCCCTGTATGTCCAGGGTGCTGAAAAAGTACGAAACAAGATTTCAATCATCATACCATTTTATTTGAACCGGAATTCGTACTTTTCAAAGACTTTTCGTCGGATCGTGGCTGCCGTGGCTCGTGGCTGTCGTGAAGGTGGGCCGCAAAAAATTCATAGTGCGGTCCTTTATATACGCGTTTAACATACAGCGAAGAATGATTTTCCATATAAAAAGGGCGCGCTTCCAGATTTGATGCCAGTACCGCCACGATAATCACGATTCACGATAATCACGAAACGCTTACAGTCATTGAAAAAGAATGATTCAAAAGTTACAGAATCACGAAATCCAGGATATTTTTTATCTGGTACTTTTCAGCAGTTTTTATGTGTCAGCCGATCTTCCCGCAAATCCGTATGATCCCCGGTCATGAACTTTTACAGGAGCCATCGCCAAATGGTTTCCTCCACATGAAAACCCGCCGGTGGGGAAACCGACGGGTTTTGGAGAGAGGGTAAATTATTATTCAAAAGAATCAGAAATACCAGTAGTCCTTTTCACCTCCTGATAATAGGGATTTTTGCCCCGCCTCTTCCCGGGGATTGGAAAAGGGAGGTCATCTTTTGTTTGTAAGTTGACTTCAAGTCAACTTATGTGAATATTATACCATTTATTTCCAAAAACGCAAGCTCTTTTCCGACTTTCAGTCACTTATTTATTATAAAACTTATTTATTCCCACCCCGAGCGGCGTTCTTAAAGTTTACCCTGCATAATGAACCGGCAGCCGGACTGCATTGGGGAAATCGTTGAAGAAAATACGAAAATTTTCCTGTTTCACCTGTCCCATTTTTCCTCTTACACCTTATAATAGGTATAGTGCAGGCGGCGGGCCCGATCCTTTCAGGCCCCTTCTTTTTGAGCACGTAAAAACCCCGAAAGAGGGGAGACTTCCAGGGTTTCAGAGAGAGGGATAAATAACAATCAGAAAACTCGAACAGTTGAAAAGTCAGCCCACCTCCTTCTTTGCATCCCGACTCCCCTTCCCGGGGAGTTGAAGTTCATCGGGAAGTATTTAGTTGACCATGTTCAACTAATATCATTATACCATCTTTTTTCTTGACTGTAAGTCTATTTCATAAAATATTTTCAATTTTATGAAAATATTTTATGATATTATTCTTGGAAATTTATAGGTCCTCCCGTATCTATATTGAAAGTCATGCCGATACGTTTTGAGTACTTAATCACCGCCTTCAGTACTGCGGGGAACAGAGACAGGGAGTGTTATTATGAAGGGAAGACAATGGTCAGAGCAGCATACAGTAGAAGTCAGGAAGAAAATCCTGAATGCGGCCAAGGACCTCTTTACGTCCCAGGGTTACAAGAAGACCACCATCCGCCAGATTGTGGATAAGTCCGGCATACTGACTGGGAGTATTTATTATCTGTATAAAAATAAGGACGAAATTTTTCAGTCCCTCATCCTGTCGCTCACGAAGCAGTGCATCAAAAGCATCGATGAAGTCTGCGAAGGGGAATCGGAAGACTATAAGTGCATGGCTGCTATTGCCATAGAAATGCATGCCATCCATGCCAGCCCCATCGTGTGCGAATGCTTCTACGCAGGTTATACGTCCCCCGCGATTTTTGAAAAATTCGTGGAAGTCTATGCAGAGCTGGAGTATGAACTCTTTAAAGATACCGCCACCCCCTACTCTCGGGAAGAAACCTTCCATCAGGCCCTCACCGTACGAAGCGCCATGGGCGGCTGCGTCATGGCTCATTATTTCAATGAGCCTTTTGACTATGAGAAATATCTGGATCCTGTGCTCTCCCTGGTCCTTTACCTCCATGGGGTCCCCCGGGATGAAATGAGCGGTATCATCGCCCACCTTCACGAACGGGATGAGCTCTGGAAATACATCGGAAAGCATCTCCGGGATGCGCCGGTGGAAGAACCGGAAGAATAAATCCGGTCCGCTCCTCATGCCCAACAGAGCCTTTATTCCTTTTAAGCAGCAAGGCATACATCCATCCTCAAACGAAATTTTTACCACACTTCTATGGCTGAAGTGTGGTTTTTTGGATTCAAGAAGGAAATCAGGGATCCCGCTCCCTGCCAGCCGGAAACCGGGAATGGGGGAAACCCTTATGTAACCGTTCCGGAAAAACAGATATCATGGCCAGCTCCTTCCATTTTCCGATTTTTCTGCTGATCCCATTTCCATTTCCTGTAATGGTCACAATGGCCTGATCCTCCATTCCGGCCGGATGATTGCGCCTTTTTCCGTTCCTGTGTAGTTTCCCCGTTTTAAGTTGAGCATGTTTAAGCGAATTGAAATTCCCTGTAATGATAATCATGGGCAGCCGCATTCCCTGACGGAACAGGAAATCACTGAACAGGCCCTCGAACTTTTCATCACCCATGACGGTTGCAGCCCCCACGATTCCTGTAAGTCATGATATAATAGAAATAAAGAAATCGGAATAATAACAATACTTTCAAAGGAGGAATCATTATGGACGAAATTTTCAGGAGAGGAACCTGCCGGTATTTCAAAAAACTCACCCCTGTACCCGACGACCAGCTGCTCACCCTGGTGAAAGCAGGCATGCAGGCCAGGGCCGTAGGCAACCAGAAATCCCGAGATTTCATCATTGTCACCCGGGAAGACCTGGTCACTTCCCTTTCCTATAACAGCATCATTGCAGGACCCGCCAGAAGGGCATCGGCTGTCATCGTCATCGTAGGCAAAAAAGACGGCATTTCCTTCCCCGACGAATGGACCTTCGACTGCGCTGCCGCTGCCCAGAATATCCTGATCGAGGCAGAACATCTCGGCCTTGCCACCCTATGGATGCAGGTTTATCCCTATCAGGACAGAAAGATCAAGATCAATCACCTCCTGGACCTTCCCGATGACGGAGTAGAAGCTTTCTGCATGATCGCCGTGGGTTATGCAGAAAGACGCCCCGTGCGGATCAACCGTTTCGATGAAAGTGCCATTTCCTACGATCTTTATGGAAAACACACCCAGGCACAGGAAGTGCTGAAAAGAGACCCCCGCACCGACTGGGGCGAATCCTGATTGTTTCGGAAGCGGAAGGAAATATTATATTTCGAAGACACTGAATAAAAGTGATCAGTTCTTAGTTCTCAGTGAATGTGGGCGCGCATCAAATTCTTGAAGCGCGCCTTTTTCGTAACCGGGAAAGGCCGGGAGTCCGGGAATCTGTAAAAAATCATTTCTTTCCCTTGACGGAAAGTGACTTTATGATATAATGAATATATCGAAATAATTAAATATTACTCATTAAGGAGAGATACTTATGATTACCGAAATCCACAGCAATGAAGAATTTGAAAAAGAAATCGTAAATCACGCAGGCTACAGCCTCATCGATTTCTGGGCTACCTGGTGCGGCCCCTGCCGTATGATGGCCCCGGTCCTTGAAAACTCGGAAAAAGTACTGGGCGACCAGGTCAATTTCTGCAAAGTCGACGTAGATGAACTGCAGGAACTGGCAGGAGATTTTGACATCATGTCCATCCCCACCATCATCCTCTTCAAAGATGGTGAAGAAGTAAACCGCATGGTAGGCGCCATCCCCCAGGAAGAATTCATGAACCAGCTGCAGGATATGATGGAATAAGAGCCATCATCGCTCTTCTTCAGGACCGCCAATAGCCTGTACCGACAGCAGGAACCGGCTTTACCCCTTACGCCTTTGGGAGACAATCCCTGATTTACTGAAAAACTCATACTTCAAATAAAACCGCCCCTCAGCGATGGGCGGTTTTATAATTATTCCAATTTTAAAAATGAAATCTGGTTAACCCGTATAGGCATCATCCGCTGAATTATGGAAATCCTGCTTTGCCAGCCATTCCTTCTCCTCTTCCGTTTCCGGGATATCGATCCGCTCTATTTTGAAAATGACCGGTCTTGTCCCGTCATTGCAGCAGGCAATCATGATCCGTTCATCATTGGTCCAGCCATGCATGATGGACCCTCCCTGAAGGGCTGTATACACATAGCGGCTGATGGCATCCCAGGCCTCCCCGCAGAACCGGCCATTCATGAGATGATAGAAATCATCCTGCTCAGGCGTCCGCTTCAGAAGGAAGGTATCCCCCTTTTTAAAACAGGGACATTTCCCCGAATTTGGATCAGCCAGATATTTCTTCTGATAAGAAGGAAATACCTTCGTCTCCAGGACCGTGATTCTGCATTCGTGCTTCATAGTGGGCTCCTTTCGTAATGATCACTTTCATAATAAACACTTTTCTTTATTAGATCGAAAACAGAAATGTGAAAAAAGTGGTCAGTGTGAAGTGATAAGTGGTAAGTGATGGGTATAGAGCTGTACAATCATTACGCAATATGTTGAATGGCCGAAATTGATAAAGTGTTCAGTTCTCAGTTCATAGTGAACAGTGAAAGAGGCCCGCATCAAATTTGATGGCGGGCCATTTTTATACACAGTTCTCCTGGAAAACGTTTAAATTTTTATATAAAAAGGATGCCTCTCCCATAAAAAAGCGTCCCCACAACTGCGAACTGATCACTACTAGCTGATAACTATTTCCCCTAAAGTTTTTAAATAACGAATTTAGTACACCCCCAATCTTATATAGTGCGCTGACGCACGGCCTTTGGCTCTCACTTGGTGCTAATGAGCATTTTAAGCCCGCCTGTGCACATTCTCCATATTAAAATCTGCGGCCCATCAGGGCCGCCACCTCCCCGCATCCCGCACCCCAAAAATCTCGAGACCCTCAAAAAACCGGCAAGCCCTGGTTTGCTGACTCCCGAAAACCGCAGTAGACTCAACCCAAAGTCTGCCAGTTGTCTCAAACAAGCTGCCTGTACAAATTCCCCATATACTTTGCGGCCCCTCAGGGCCGCCTCCTTCACGAATCACGAAGAACGAATCACGAATCAAGATCAGGGACAGAAGGCGCAAACCACAGCCCATAATTGTCTCCAATAAAAAAACCGTACCCTCGATGGGTACGGTTTTTTTATTTTAGATGCTCTTTGTCGCATGGAGGCGGGTCAGGGCACGCATGAGGGCCAGTTTCGCTCTGTCCATATCAATTTCCTTGCTATGGGAGTGAAGTCTGTCTTCTGCGCGCTTCTTTGCTGCCTGGGCACGGGCAACGTCAATGGTCTCTGCCAGTTCGGCGAGAGGAGCAATGATATTGACTTTGCTGTCCTTTGTTTCAAGGAAGCCGCCAAATACAGCGATTCTCTGTTCTTTGCCCGGTTTTTCAACGCGGACTACGCACATGTCGAGAGCTGCGGCAAGGGGAAGATGGTTTTTCATGATAGCGAATTCGCCATCTTCTGCACGGGCTGCCACCAGGGTTACGCCGTCATCGGAATAGATGGGGCCGTCCGGGCTGATGACTTCCACATGCATAGGATTAGTAAGGGTATCAGCCATGGCTTATTCCCCTTTCTTCATCTTTTCAGCCTTTTCGATTGCTTCATCAATTGTGCCGACCATGTAGAATGCGCCTTCCGGCATATCATCATGCTGGCCTGCGAGGATTTCCTTGAAGCCTCTGATGGTTTCCTTCAGCGGTACATATCTGCCTGGGGAGCCAGTGAACTGTTCAGCTACGAAGAATGGCTGAGACAGGAATCTCTGAATCTTTCTTGCACGGGCAACGATCAGTTTGTCGTCGTCGGAAAGTTCTTCCATACCGAGGATGGCGATGATATCCTGCAGTTCCTTGTAACGCTGCAGAATAGCCTGTACGCCGCGGGCTACTTCGTAGTGTTCTTTGCCGAGTACGTTCGGGTCCAGAATACGGGAGGTGGAGTCCAGCGGGTCAACGGCCGGATAAATGCCGAGTTCGGCGATGGAACGGTTCAATACGGTGGTTGCATCGAGGTGGGTGAATACGCCTGCCGGAGCCGGGTCGGTGAGGTCATCGGCCGGTACGTATACTGCCTGAATAGAGGTAATGGAACCGGATTTGGTGGAAGTGATTCGTTCCTGCAGTTCGCCGATATCGGTGGCCAGGGTTGGCTGGTAACCTACGGCGGATGGCATACGGCCGAGCAGTGCGGATACTTCGGAGCCTGCCTGTACGAAACGGAAAATGTTATCGATGAAGAGCAGTACGTCCTGGTTTTCTTTATCACGGAAATATTCAGCCATGGTCAGACCAGTGAGGGCGACTCTCATACGAGCTCCCGGTGGTTCGTTCATCTGGCCGTAAACCAGTGCTACTTTGGAAAGTACGCCGGATTCTTTCATTTCGCCCCAGAGGTCATTGCCTTCACGGGTACGTTCGCCTACGCCGCAGAATACGGAGCAGCCGGAGTGTTCGGTAGCTACGTTGTGAATCAGTTCCTGAATGAGGACGGTCTTGCCTACACCTGCGCCGCCGAACAGACCTACCTTACCGCCTTTAGCGTATGGGCAGATGAGGTCAACGACTTTGATGCCGGTTTCGAAAATTTCTGCTGCCGGGGACTGGTCTTTGAAGGCCGGTGCCGGGCGGTGGATCGGCCAGGTATCTGCTGATTTAACAGGGGTGGGGTCGTTATCTACGGTCTGTCCAAGGATGTTGAAAATACGTCCGAGGACTCCGTCACCTACCGGTGCTGCAATAGCACGGCCGGTGTCGATAGCGGGCATACCACGCACCATGCCGTCTGTGGAGCTCATGGCTACGGTACGGACTACGCCGTCTCCGAGGTGCTGCATGGTTTCACAGATGACATCAACAGGAACGCTGGCTTTATCGTCTTTTACATGGATTGCGTTATAGATGGCAGGAAGTTCTTTGTCATCATCGAAGGCAATATCGACTACTGCGCCGATGACCTGTACGACTTTCCCTACCTGCATCTCCTGTTCTTTTGCCATGAAGAAGCATTCCTCCTTAAAATATTGAGGTTATTCAAGCGCAGCGGCGCCGCCGACAATTTCGGAAATTTCGTTGGTGACCTGGGCCTGGCGGGCTTTGTTGTACGTCAGATTGAGGTCTGCGATTCTTTCGGTTGCATTGTCGGTTGCGGCGGACATGGCTGCCATTCGGCTTCCCAGTTCGGAAGCAGCGGACTGCAGCATGGCGTTGTAAACCTGTACCTGTACATATTCCGGGAGCAGCTTGGAGAGGACCGTCTTTGCATCCGGCATGAAGATATAAGGATCCTCCTTGATCTTCATGAATTCCTCGGTTTCCCGATGGAACTGGGCAATGAAATCGTCTTCTTCTGCAGCCGGTTTCTGCTCTTCTTCCACTTTCTGAGTGGGGTCTTCGATAGGAAGCAGTTTGGTGACTTCCACGGTCTGACGAAGAGCGGTGATAAATCTGGTATAAATGATATAAACTTCGTCCACTTCTTCCCTGGTGAAGTAGTCAATCATTTCCTTGGCTAATTCAATGGAATCCTGGGCGGACGGTTTATCGGAAAAGCCGAAATGGTAGGAATCGAGGTCATACCCGCGGAATTTCAGGTAGTTTCTACCCTGTTTCCCGCACATGTAAATGCAATAGGTTGAACGATCCTTACCGGAGATTTCCTGCATGGTCCGCTTCATAACGTTGGAGTTATAAGCACCGGCGAGGCCTTTATCCGCACTGATGACGAGATAGCCGACCTTCTTGACGGGTCCGTTCCGGAGGAGCGGGCTTTCGAAACCGGTTGTAACCGAAGAAGCACGGCGCAGAAGCTCTCCGATTTTTTCAGCATAGGGAAGGGAGCCGTTTGCTTTTTCTTCTGCTTTACGCAGACGGGCAGCGGCCACCATCTTCATTGCTTTCGTGATCTGCTGGATGTTGGTGACAGATTTAATGCGCCCTTTTATATCACGCGTACTTTCCAATCAGATCACCCCTCTACCGTTTCAGACTTTTCTTCTTTGGATGCTTTGTAGCGTTCCTTGAATTCGAGAATAGCAGCTTTCAGTTTTTCTTCGGTTGCATCGGTCAGCTTCTTGGTCTTCACGATGTCTTCGCCGATTTCCGGATGGCTGCTGTGGAGGAATGCGAGAATCTGGTGTTCGAAGTCTACGACTTCATCGACACCGATGTCGTCGAGGTATCCTTTTACTGCTACATAAATAGCCTGTACCTGGTCTTCGACCGGATATGGGGTATACTGCGGCTGTTTCAGGATTTCAGTGGTTCTCTGGCCGCGGTCGATCTGTGCCTTGGTGGCAGCATCGAGGTCAGAACCGAACTGAGCGAATGCGGCAAGTTCGCGGAACTGGGCCAGGTCCAGACGCAGGGTACCTGCGACCTGTTTCATAGCTTTGATCTGAGCGGAACCGCCTACACGGGATACGGACAGACCTACGTTGATTGCCGGACGGATACCGGAGTAGAAGAGTGCGGTTTCCAGATAAATCTGGCCGTCGGTAATGGAAATAACGTTGGTCGGAATGAATGCGCCTACGTCGCCTGCCAGGGTTTCAATGATCGGCAGTGCGGTGATGGAGCCGCCGCCCAGTGCATCAGAGAGACGGGCTGCGCGTTCCAGAAGGCGGGAATGCAGATAGAATACATCGCCCGGGTAAGCTTCACGTCCAGGTGGACGACGGAGCAGCAGGGACATGGCACGATATGCGACAGCGTGTTTGGAGAGGTCATCATAAATGATGAGGACATCTTTGCCCTGACGCATGAAGTGTTCTGCGATGGATACGCCAGAATACGGTACAAGGTACTGCATCGGGGAGCCTTCGGATGCACCTGCATGGACGATGATGGAGTAATCCATAGCGCCTGCTTCCTTCAGTTTTTCGTATACGCGAACAACGTTGGAGTTTTTCTGGCCAATGGATACATAAATACAAATAACGTTCTGACCCTTCTGGTTCAGGATGGTATCGATACCGATAGCTGTTTTACCGGTACCACGGTCACCGATGATAAGTTCACGCTGACCACGGCCGATCGGAACCATGGAGTCAATTGCTTTCAGACCTGTCTGCAGCGGAACATTAACCGGCTGTCTGTCGGCAATGCCCGGAGCTTTGATTTCAATGTCGCGGTATTCGTCGGTCTTAATTTCACCCTTGCCATCAATTGGCTGGCCCAGTGCGTTAACGACGCGGCCGATAACTGCGTCGCCTACCGGTACCTGCATCAGGCGGCCTGTTCTTTTAACAACGTCGCCTTCCTTGATGGATTCGGAATGACCCAGAAGAACGGCACCTACGTTGCTTTCTTCCAGGTTCAGTGCCATGCCGTAAACGCCATTCGGCAGTTCCAGCAGTTCGCCGGCCATGCAGTTCTGCAGGCCATAGATATGGGCAATGCCGTCACCGACTTCAAGAACCGTCCCTACTTCATCGACATTGAGGTCTACTTTGTAGTTTTCAATCTGTTTTTTGATGACAGATGTAATTTCATCTGAACTGATTTTCATTTTCCTAGAAGTCACCTCAATCTCTTTGCATCAATTGCGCTTTCATTTCACCAAGCTGACGGGCAACGGAACCATCGATGAGGCGGTCACCCACCTGGACGGTAAAGCCGCCAATCAGGGCTTGGTCAACTTTCTGTTTCAGGAGAATCTTCTTGCCGGTAATTTCGGAGAGTTTTTCCTTCAGCGCTTCAGCCGAGGACTTGCTGAGTGGAAAAGCAGATGTTACGATTGCTTCTTCCATTCCCATGCCTTCATGAGCCATGGTCACGTAGTTTTCGACCATCATGGGGAATGTGCCGAGACGGTCTTTGTCCAATACTACGAAGCAGAACTGCAGGACAATCGGCTGTACCTTGTCTGCAAACAATTTTTTAAGAGTTTCTTTCTTTACATCCCGACGGATGAGGGGATGGTTCAGAAAATCCTTGAGTTCCGGATTCTTCGCGATGGTATCGGCGATGAATGTCAGATCTTCTTCGGTTTTCTGCAAGCTGTTTTCTTCAGCAGCCACTTCATAGATAGCACGTCCATACTTTTTTGCAAGGATTACGTTCTTATCCATGGTTACTTACCTGCTTTGCGGGCATCCAGCTTTTTGATGCTTTCCGCAATGAGCCGGTCATTGTCTGCCGGGGTCATATTTTTACTGATGATCTTAGCTGCGATGTCACAGGAAAGGAGCGCCACCTGAGATTTCAAATCTTCAAGAGCATCCTTGCGTTCTCTTGCAATCTGCCTGGTTGCGTTTTCTTTTTCCAGTTCAATAGCGGCATGTGCTTCATCAATCTGGGCCTGAGCCTGTACCTTGGCTTCCTTGACTGCCTTGTCGACAATTTCCTGAGCCTTGGCCTGTGCGTCGCGGAGCTGTTCTTCATAGGATTCCTTCAGCTTGGCAGCGTCTGCCTTGGATGCGGCAGCGGAATCCAGGTCGTTCTGGATGCGGGCTTTGCGGTCGTCAAGAACCTTCAGCACCGGCTTGTAGCAGAAATGACCGAGAATTGCACAGAGAATGACGAAGTTGATGATCTGAATCAGCAGTGTTCCATTGATTTCTACCAATTCGATCCCTCCTTAGTAATATTGGGCAATATTATTTCAGGAATGGGTTAGCGAATACGAGTACGAGAGCGATAACGACTGCAATAATCGGAATAGATTCGATAAGGCCGATAGCAACCAGCATGTTGGTGAACAGTTTATCAGCGAGTTCCGGCTGACGGGTCATGCCATCGATAGCATGGATTGCGGCGCGGGCATCGTTTACGGATGCGGTAATAGCGCAAACTGCTGCAATAACGGTTGCTGCGATAAGGGAATACTGGGCGATAAGAGTCTGATCCATGATAATAATTCCTCCTGAGAATTAATTTAAATTTGCCGGATGAGGTCGGTGCCTGAATGGATATGGGCCGTTTGGACGGACGGTGCCGTGCCGTTTATTATGCAGCGGCGCTGCGCTCCACCAGAATTAGAGAGATTCTCTGATATACACAGACGAAAGGGTGGTGAAAATATACGCCTGAACCAGGCCTACGAACAAACTGAAGGCGATCCAGATGATAGGTACAATCGGCGGGCAGAGGAAATACAGGATTTCCAGCAGGATTTCGCCTGCGAGAATGTTGCCAAATAGACGCATTGCCAGCGTAACCGGTTTCGAAATCTCTTCGATGGCATTCATGACAATGAACACGGGGAACGGCTTGAAGAAATGGCCAATCCATTTACCGAAGCCCTTGTTCTTGATGTAATAGAAATGAATCATTACAGAGCTTCCAAGTGCCAGACCCAGCGTGGTATTGACGTCATTGGTCGGAGATGCTGTCAGATGCGCAGTCGGGAGCAGACCCAGCTGGTTGGCGGTGAAGATGAACAGGAAGAATGTCAGAAGGACATTGATGACCTGACGGTACTTCGGCCCCGTATTTGACCTGAACTGGCTGCAGAGAGCATCGAATACAATTTCAATGAGGCTCTGCCACCGGCCCGGAATCAGCTTGTTCGTACCACGAGTCGCGGCAAATACGGCAATGAAAACTATAAGTGCAGTAAGCCATGTGGTAAAGATGGTATCCATATTGACGGACAAGCCAAAAAGCTGCGCCACAACGTGTGTACCTGTGTGCAGATGCATAATCTCACCCCCTTCCTCTTGCAATGACTTCAAGAAAATCTATTTCTTAATTAAACTGGCCAGGCGTTCCGTGAGGGACGCGATGGGCAGAGTAAGTAAGCCGCCTAAATACCCGAAAATATTGAACGGGCTGAAAATGACCGCCAGAGCGGAAAGGATTTCCAGAAAAAATCTCGACGTGGTGTACATAAGGAGATGATGGCCCAGGTAGGTTGCATCCCTGCCATCTGCCATCCACTTGTTATATCGTATTTCCAGAACTTTATAGAACAGGATGTGAAACAGGGCTCCAAGTGCCCAGCCTGCAGACCAGGTCCAGTCCATAAAAAGAAAGAGGACCGCCGCACCGGCTATGCAGTAAGCCAGCAGGAACTTCGTTATGCGGGCCGCATAATTTGGAAATGCCATGTCCACTTTCATACTATTTCTTCCCTACTATCTGTTTAATGACGGAATACAGCCCTGAAAGGGCACCCATGACGGAGAGAAAAATGGTGCCAAACGGGCTGCTGTCAAAAAATTCATCACATTTGAGACCCAGCCAGACGCCAAGGGCAATGGAAATCAGCATGGTCACACCGGCCCCCGACGCCACTGCGATGCCATGCAGCGGATGCCAGTCGTCTTCCGGTTCCTGATCCCTGTTTTTCCCCTTTTCCATGTCCTTTCTCCACTGTTTCCCCGGCTTCACCGCCGGATAGCGTCTGTAAAATTGGGCACGTTAAACACAAATCGGTTTTATTCTTAAACAGTATACCATACTGATTGTTACTTGGCTATAAATTTAGTGGGTTTTTTATCCGATAATCCTTCAATCCACAAAAGGGCGGAGGCGATGCGTCCTGCGGATTTTCCATCTCCATAAGGATTGACGGCTTCCGCCATGACTTTGTATTCTTTCTCATCGCTGAGGAGTTTGTAAGCCGTATCGAATACTTTGTCTTCATCGGTGCCTACGAGCTTTACGGTACCTGCTTCCACCGCTTCCGGCCGTTCTGTCGTATCCCTGAGGACGAGGACCGGTTTGCCAAGGGACGGCGCTTCTTCCTGGATTCCGCCGGAATCGGTGAGGACGATGGCAGACCGGGCCATGAGATTGGTGAAGGGTTCATATTCCATGGGGTCCACCAGATGGATGCCTTTGATTCCTTCCAATTCTTCCTCTACGGCTTCCCTGACTTTTGGATTCCGGTGAACCGGGAAGACCACTTCTGTATCCGGCACGGCTTCCACCAGTCTCCGGAGTGCCCTGTATACATGGTGCATGGGGTCGCCCAGATTTTCCCGTCTGTGGGTGGTGACCAGAATGACTCTTTTATGTTCTTCGATGGCTTCGATTTCCAAATCTTCAAAGTGGTAATCTTTCTTTACCGTATGGAGAAGCGCATCGATGACCGTATTTCCTACCACGAAAATGGAGGAGTCTTTTTTGTTCTCACGAAGGAGATTCTGTCTTGCCGTTTCGGTAGGCGCAAAGTTCACATTGGCAAGAACGCCGGTGAGCTGACGGTTCGCTTCTTCCGGCCAGGGGGAAAGGAGATTTCCCGTACGGAGGCCTGCTTCCACATGGGCCACCTTGATCTGCTGATAGAAAGCGGCAAGGGCTGCGGTGAAAGTCGTAGTCGTATCGCCGTGAACCAGGACATAGTCCGGCTTTTCCTTTGACAGCACTTCTTCCAGTCCCCGAAGCACCCGGGCCGTAATGTCGTAAAGGGTCTGGCCGCTCTTCATGATATCCAGGTCGTAATCCACAGGAAGATGGAAGAGGTCCACCACCTGATCCAGCATTTCACGATGCTGGGCGGTGAGGCATACCTTCGTCTCTATTTCCTTGTGTTTCAGAAGTTCTTTCACCACCGGCGCCATTTTGATGGCTTCCGGACGGGTACCGAAAATCGTCATTACTTTCATGGTTTACCTTCTTTTTAGAAATAACTCAGAGCGGATTCTTCCACCGGGGAGGCTGCATTTCTTCCTTCTCCCCTTCCCTGTCGTCTTTGACAGCTTCTTTTACTTCTTCTTTTATTTTATCCTTATTATGTAAAGCTTCTTCTTTCTTCTTCTGTTCCATCTGATAGGGGGAAGGAACGATTTCCTTCATAACTCCCAGCTTTCTCGCCCAGAGGAGGAAAAGGATGAGGGCAATCAGCACCAGGATGCCGCCAATCAAAGTCCGGATATGAATGACCAGGAGGGCCAGGCAGGCGAAGAATGCGGTCAGTCCATACATGATGAGGACCACCTGCTTCTGGGTAAGCCCTTTGGCCAGGAGACGGTGATGGAGATGATTCTTGTCCGGGGAAAAAATCGGCACTCCCGAAGACTTTCTACGAATAATAGCCAGGAATGTATCCGTAATCGGTACAGCCAAAGCCAGGAGCGGAACTACCAAAACGGCAGCAGCTGCGGTTTTCATATTTCCCATCACGGAGACAGAAGCGATCACATAACCCAGGAACATGGATCCCGTATCGCCCATGAATATTTTTGCAGGATTGAAATTATACTGAAGAAATGCGAGACATGCCCCAGTCATGGCTACCATGGCAGCAGCTGCTGTCCATTGACCCATCTGAAATGCCAGGAGAGCAATAGCAATGGAGGCAATTGTTGCAATTCCTGCTGCGAGACCATCCAGACCATCGATCAGATTTACCGTATTGATGAAACCGATAATCCAGAAAATCGTAAGAGGAATGGAAATAAAAATCGGCAGGTAGATGATGCCAAGCCTCGGGATGTGAATCCAGTCGATATTGATATTGAAGATAATAACAGGAATGGCAGCTGCGATAATCTGACCCAGAAGTTTTACTTTTGGCGGAAGTGATACGACGTCATCAGCTATGCCCACGATAATGAGAAAAGTGGCGCCGAGCATGATCCCTACCATTTCATAGGTAAAGCCCACAGTGGTGATAATGGAAACCATGAATCCTGCATAAATGGCAAGGCCTCCCAGACGGGGAATGAGTCCATGATGCACTTTTCTCGCATCCGGCTTATCCACCGCGCCAATGGAAATGGCCAGCTTCTTCACCACCGGAGTGAGCAAGAAAGTCACGATCAGTGCCGCAAGGAACGTGAACGCATAGGCGAACAACGTAACACCTCCTAAAAAAGACAATACTATATGGTTATTCTATCATAAGTGAGATAGTGGTGGAAATAGGAAAATCGTCGCCATTTTGTAAGTATTGTATAAAGGATGAAAAACAAAATACGACATACTTCTATGCGGAACTTTCTTAAAAAACAACTTTTGAATCGGGGGTATCGGGATTATCGGGAAGCTCGGGGGTATCAGGAAGGTGTGCCCCTGAGGGGGCAAGAATTTATATGGGGCCTGTGCACAGGCGGGTTTGAAAAAAACAGCAGCGGCTGCACGCCAAAGGCCGTGTGCGAAGCACACTATTTAAATTGGTTGGCGAAGCCAACCATATCCTTCCCGATCACCCCGATAATCCCGATCACCCCGACCGCCCCGATTCAAAAGTTATCTGGCCTAAAGTTCCCCTTTCTTCTATCAAAGTTAAAAATGACAATCCCCACAATCCATGTTACTATGAATAAAAAGTACCAAGGAGGAATTTCCATGCGTAAACCGATTGCCGCCGTTACGGCTGATATCCTTCTCGCCGATTTGAAGCCCATGAATCAGAAGATGGCCGCCTATGCGCCCCGGCCCCTTCTGGACGCCCTGGGGCGGGCGGGACTTATGCCCATCGTCCTTCCCTATAACGATTATATGAAGCCGGAAGATTTCATTGATACCTTCGATGCGTTAGTACTTCCCGGAGGGCTCAATCCCACGCCCCGGCTTTACGGGGAGGAACCGCTCTGGTGCATCGGGCCCACTTTCCTCAAACGAGACCTCTTTGAGGCAGGCCTCATCAAAGCCTGTATTTCCAGAGGGAAGCCCATCCTTGGCATCTGCCGGGGTATGCAGATTTTGAATGCCGTCCTGGGCGGCACGCTCTGGCAGGACATGACGAAACAGAATCCGAAGCTTTACATCCAGCACATGCAGAAAGCGCCGGAAAATATCCCCACCCATTATATAGAAATAGAAAAAGAAAGCCGTCTCCATAAAGTTCTTGGCGATGGACTTTATGTCAATTCTTACCATAAAGAGGGCATCAAAAAACTGTCTCCCCTCCTCCGGGAGACAGCCCACTCTGCTGACGGCCTTATCGAAGGCGTGGAAAGTATAGATAATGAACTGATCTGTGGAGTCCAGTGGCATCCGGAGCTCATGGAGCCAGAGCTTATGGATCCGCTGTTTAAGGCATTTGCGGAAAAAGTGAAAAAATCATCTGCCGTCAGCCGTTAACCATCAGAACAGCCGGTAACAGGCACAAAAAATCCACCTGAATCAATCAGGTGGATTTTCTTCCTAATCGGACTGGGTATCCAGATTTTTCATGATCTGCTGGAGCACGCCCTTAAAGACACGCATATCGCTCTCGGAAACGCCTTCGTAGAAGGACTGATCGAGATCGATAGAGGCTTCCCGGCTGGCCTGCTCTACCTGTTTTGCTTTTTCTGTCATGTAGAGGCGGTATTTCCGCGCATCATCGGGCACCCTTTCCTTACGGATGAGTCCTTTTTCAATCATGGACTTCACCATGACCGTAATGGTCGGGTTTGTCAGATGGAGATGATCTTCCAGTGTCTTCTGGGTAACCACTTCTTTTTTATGGGTGGACAGGTAGGCGATAATCAGGGACTGCCGCGCAGTCAGGCCGAATTTCTTCATGATTCCGGACTGCCGGAGCAACATCTTCTTGTGTGCCTGTCCAAGGTTATAAGTCAGTCCCAGTTTGTCACTGTCTGCCAGATCTCCCGGCCTCAAATGGACCTGTTTCTTCATATTCCCTCACCTTGCTTTTTTGTACCGGAAACGACCCGCATTCGTTTCCTTTCCTCCGCTCAATCATTAATGCTTCAAACTTTACAAAAAGTTATGCTCTCATATCATAATTATACAACCTGCTAATCAGCTGCGTCAAAAGCAAATTGGCAAATTTAATGGTTAAGATAAAGAATTCTTTTATAGGGGGATATACCTTTCATTTTTAATATCGCGGCCGGATATCTTCCAGGATTTCCCGGACCTGCCAGTGGTCATCCCTGTCTATGAAAGCACGAAATTTCTTTTCCCCCAGCTCAATGAGGAAATAGATTTCCCCCATTCCTTCCCCTTTCACTACGGAAAAATGGCTTCCATTGACATGATACCGTTCCTGCCATACCACCTGACGCCCCTGGCGGATTGTCAGGATTTCCGCGCCTTCTGACGAAGTCCCGGCAAATTCAACGAGCCGTCCGAAGCCGTCATCGAAAATAAAGGATGACTCTTTCCGGGCTTCCTCCTTCAGGACTCCGGAATAGGGCCTCCCATCGGAAACATCTGCCGCCATGGAAACTGCCGGAAGGAAAAGCAATGATACCAGGGCTGCCAAAATCTTCCGTTTCATAAGTACCTTCATCTGATAAAATTCATAACCCTTTATTTATTATAAAGCATGAAACCGGTTTATAAAAATAAAATTTGTGAGAAGAAACATACGAAACGGGGAATGATGTTAAGAAGATGACCGTTACCATGCCGGGGTGTGAACTGAAGGTTATCAGTTATCAGTGTCCCGCATTGGATGAAAAACTATTTCCCCAAAAGACTGGAAATCTCCCGCCATCGCAAAATACGTTTTTCCTGCTGTGTATTTGCCCTGAGAACTGCAAACTTTTCCTGCAGCTTTCCTTTCATATGGTGGCAAAGACCGCATCATTAAAAAATCAGTCTCATCTGGTACCAAACCACATTTCCGTGGGTGGAGTCTGAAACACCTTCGTTTTTGAAACCGAATTTCGCGTAATAGTGGACCAGCTGATCTTTGCAGGTAAGGACGATGCCTTTGCGGCCTTCTTCCTTTGACTGCTTTTTAAAGGCTTCGATGAGACGGCCCGCGCAGCCTTCCCTCCGGCAGGCGGGGATGGTGTTCAGGCCGAAAATCATCTGCCAGGCGCCTTTTTCATCATGAAGAGAAGCCTTTTCATACATTTCATCGGTGAGATCTTTTTCATTCGTCACCATGCCGTCGATGAAGCCCGCCAGTTTTCCATCCCTGTACAGCAGGAAGAAATGGGATGGGTACACTTCCAGTCGTTCCCGGATTTCTTCTGCCGTAGCCGCTTCCGATGAAGGAAAGCACTCCGCTTCCACCGAAGACAGCGCTTTCGCATCATCGATATTTCCCTTTCGAATGGTATATTCCATAGAAAGACTCCTTTTGAACATAATCTGATTTTATAGTACCAAAAGGAGGTCCATATTGCAACAATTTGTTGCAAACGTTTTGCAATAAATAAAGTTATCAGTGGCATGACTTTCAATCGGAATACTTTCATTGCATTCTGTTTCAACGGCTTTTATAAAAATAGTTATCAGTTATCAGTGATCAGTTATCAGATGTTCACATAGAAACGAGAAACTTCTTCCCTGGAGGAATTCATGTCCTCTGCGGCAAAAAGTTTTATCTCGTGTATGGGATTTTCTGAGAACTGCGAACTGATAACTGATAACTTTTAACTTACTGTAATTGAGCCTGAATGGCCGTGCAGCTGTTTCCTCATCAGTAATGGGGCGCGTCGGGGTCGTGGATGATTCTTTCTTCCGGTTTCCGCACTTTATTGAAGCGGATGGATTTCACTCTTGGTTCCATGAGGAGATGGAAGCCCGCGATTTCTCCCGCATCGTCGGCGAAGAAGGTGAGGGGGATTTCATACATATCCGTATCTTCTTTCACTTCGTTTACCCGGAAGGTATCGTAGTAGAGATGGGTCATGGGCCGGTCTTTGACTGCCCGCTCGTCCAGGTACAGTTTCCCTTCTTTCACTTTCACATGGAAAGTGCCGTAGCCCCCGGAGACGTAGGTCCCCTCGTAATCGGAAAGGGGATGGGACAGAGGGCCGTTCGCATGACTTTCGGGAAGGCAGTGAAATTCCAGATGATGGTACATGTCCTCGGGCGCATGATTCCTGCCGGAGTCCGTATACATACCGTACCAGTCCTCTTCTTCCTTTCCCAGAAAGGCGTCGAGGAGGAATCCCTGAATGGCAAAAATGAGAGGATTGTCGGGGCAGTGAAGATTCTGCAGATAAACGGCGCCGCAGGACAGGACGGGAATATAGAACTGGAAGGCAGAGTAACCTTCGATTTTTCCCGTATGCTGCTGTATGACGGAGCCTTTGTACTCCATGATTCTCCAGCCAAAACCATAGCCCAGACTCCTTCCGCCAAGGACGTGAGGATAATCCATGAGAATCTGGGGCCGGTGCATATCGAGGAAGGAGGTGGGCTTCAGGAAATATTTTCCCTCCATCATGCCGCCATGAATATGAAGGGAAAGCCATTTCACCATATCTTCCGCGCAGCTCATCACGGAACCGCAGGGGCCTGCCTGATCGATATTCCAGGGCGGGACTTCATGAAGGCCCCGGTTCCAGCGGAAAGGCCGGGAAGAATTGGAATCCGCCAGGGCTTCGTCCATGAGGCAGCAGGTCCTTGTCATGCCCAGAGGTTCAAATATTTCCTCTTTTAAAATCTCCTCCCACTTTTTCCCTGTCACTTCTTCCATAATGCCGCCGATGGCGGTATACATGACATTGCTGTACTGGGCCAGGGTCCGGAAAGGCGCCGTAGGTTCCAGATATTCCAGCCGTTTCAGGTAATCGATGCGGGAAATGGAATTGTCCGGCCAGGTGCCGTCATGAAAGCCCACGCCCGTCCGGTGGCACATCATATCCCGGAGGGTCACGGCCGACGATGCTTCTTCGTCCCAGAGGGAAAAAAAGGGCACGTAATTTTTGACCGGTTCATCGATATCGAGGATTCCCCGGTCTGCGAGGCGCATGACACAGTAATCGGTCATGGATTTCGTGCAGGAACCGATGCCGGAAATCGTATCCGGGAGGAAGGGCTCCCCTTTTTCATTCCGCACGCCAAAGGAAAGGAAATTCACCCTGTCATCTTCGATGAGACCCAGCGCCATGCCGGGGACAGAGTAATAGGAAATCATTTTTTCTATGAGGTTTTTCAGTTTTTCCAGATCAACCATCGAGGCCTCCCAGTTCCATGAGGTGCTCCGGTTCTTTGAATGGTTTGCCAATCATCGGCACCGCAGCAATCAGTTCCTTCGTGTAATCATCGGAAGGATGAGTCAGAATCTGGTCGGAATCCCCTATTTCCACCAGTTTGCCCCGCTGCATGACGGCAGTGCGGTCGGAAATGTAGCGCACCACTGCCAGATTATGTGAAATGAAAAGATAGGTCAGATTGAGTTTTCCCCGAAGGTCCATGAGCAGGTTCAAAACCTGGGCCTGCACGGATACATCGAGAGCAGAAGTAGGTTCATCAAGGATTAAAATATCCGGTCTTGTCATGAGAGCCCGGGCGATGGAAATACGCTGCCGCTGGCCGCCGGAAAATTCATGAGGATACCGGTCCATCACGTTTTTGCGGAGACCCACCACTCCGAGGAGCATTTCGGCCCGCTCTTTTCTTTCTTTTTCTGTAAACTCCTTCATCACCCTGGCCGGTTCCATGAGGATATCCCCGATTTTCATACGGGGAGAGAGGGAGGAATACGGGTCCTGGAAGACAATCTGCACTTTTTTCCTGAGTTCCCTCACTTCCGCTTCCTTTGCATGGGAAATATCCTTACCATAGAGAAGGATTTCCCCGCTGGTAGGCTCAATGAGATGAATGATGAGATTCGCAAGGGTCGATTTGCCGCAGCCCGATTCGCCTACGATGCCCAGGGATTCCCCTTTCTTCAGGGTGAAGCTCACGCCGTTCAATGCGTGCACTTCTTTCGTCTTGCCCCAGAAGGTCCGGGTGCGGAAGGTTTTCGTCACATTTCTGATTTCCAGTATGTCCATGTTATCCCTCCTCCGGATGGCAGCAGTACACTTTATGACCTTTCCCGAAATCTTTCACCGGAAGCTTTCCTTCCCTGCAGGCTTCGATGCAGCGATGGCATCTCGGCGCGAAGCGGCAGCCTGCCATTTTCTCCCTCGGGTCCGGCACCATGCCGGGAATGGCAAAGAGCTTCTGCCGGCTTCCGTCTTCCATGACTTTCGGGAGCGCCCCGATCAGGGCCTTCGTGTAGGGATGATACGGATGGGTCAGCACGTCTTCCGTTTTCCCTGTTTCCACAATATACCCGGAGTACATGACGGACACATGGTCGCATATTTCCGAAATGACCCCCAGATCATGGGAAATAAAGAGCACCGCTGTCCCTCTTTCCCGACAGGCCTCTTTGATGAGGTACAGAATCTGGGCCTGAACGGTCACATCCAGAGCCGTCGTCGGTTCATCGGCAATTAAAAGTTTCGGTTTACAGGATAAAGCCATGGCGATCATGACTCTCTGACGCATACCGCCGGAAAGTTCATAGGGATAGCATTCAAAGACATCTTCCGCATTCCGGATGTGCACATCCCGGAGGAGCGAGACCGCCCGGGTGCGTGCTTCTTTTTTCGTCATTTTTTCATGGGTCCGGATGACATCGGTCATCTGGGTCCCTACGGTAAAGACGGGATTGAGGCAGGTCATGGGTTCCTGGAAAATCATGGATACGTCACGACCCCGGATGGCTTCCATATTTTTTTCGGAAATACCGAGAAGCTGTTTCCCGCAGAGATGAATGGATCCCTCCAGCTGCGCTTTATTGCCGCCGGGGAGAAGTTTCATCACCGCAAAGGCGGTCATGGATTTTCCGCTCCCCGATTCGCCAACGAGCCCCATGATTTTTCCCGGTTCCACAGTGAAATTTACATTATGCAGAATAGGGACCGGCCCTTTTTTCGAAGGGAGGGCAAGAGAAAGATTTTCTATTTCCAGAATATTTTCCATCTTACTCAGCTCCTCTCGGGTCCAGAATATCACGAAGGCCGTCGCCAAGAAGGTTAAAGCCCATAACCGTAATCAGGATAAAAATTCCCGGAAAAGCCGCATACCACCACTGGTCGATGGCATAAACCCGGGCCGTGGAAATCATGGCGCCCCATTCCGGCATAGGCGGCTGGGCGCCAAGACCGATAAAACTCATGGAAGAAGCAATCAGGATGGCATCGCCGATACCGAGGGTCATCTGGACCATAAGCGGCGAGAGGCAGTTTGGAATGATGTGATGGATGATAATCCAGGACGGCGATGCGCCGAAAGTATTGGCGGCTTTCACGTAAGGTTCCGATTTCAGGGAAAGCACCTGGCCCCTCATGAGCCGTACATACATGGGAATCCGGACGATGCAGACCGCCAGCATGGTATTAAAAAGTCCGACTCCCAGAGCAGCGGTCAAGGCAAGAGCCAAAACCATGGAGGGGAAAGAAAGGACCATATCCGTCAGAGCCATAATGACCTGATCCACTTTTCCTCCGCAATATCCCGAAACAGATCCTATAATGACTCCGATGACTGCTGCCAGAATGACAATGGAAAGTCCAACCGTAATGGAAATACGGGCACCGTAGAGAATCCGGGAGAAAATATCCCGTCCCATTTCATCGGTACCGAAGAAATGGACCAGGGAAGGCGCCTGAAGCCTTCCGGGCACATTCATGAGATTCGGGTCCCAGGGAGCAATGACGGGAGCCAGGATTCCCAGAATGATAATGAGAGCCACAATGATCATTCCCAGCAGAGTGAGGTGATTTTTCAGGAGCACTTCCACTGCCCTTTTCGCAAAGGTCTGACGCTCCGGCTGAAATTCTTCCTTTTCATTCATCGGCCCTCACCTCCGCTCGAAATCTGGGGATTCAGGATATTGTAAATCATATCCACCACCATATTGATGATGACATACCCGAGAGAAACTACAAGAGTAAAGCCCATAATGGCAGGAAAATCGAGATAGGCAATGGAATCCATCACATATTTCCCCATGCCCGGCCAGCCGAAAATGGTTTCCGTAATCACGGCGCCGCCTAAAAGTTCACCAATCGTAAGACCGGTAATCGTGACCGTCGGAATCAGGGCATTTTTCAATGCATAATGGTAGATAATCCGGTGCTTTGGAATGCCGCTGGCCCGGGCGGTGCGGATATAATCCTGTTCCAGCACATCCACCATGCCGCTTCGCACCTGACGGGCAATGATAGCCAGCTGTGCATAGGCGAGGCAGATTCCCGGGAGAAGCAGGTGATGAATGGCCGAGAGGACCACATCCATATTTCCTTCCAGAAGTCCATCAATGATATAAAGTCCCGTCACATGGGCCGGCGGGGAGAGAAAAGCATCGAGCCTGCCGGAAGCCGGAAAAATGGGAAATACTTTGTAAAAAATGATGAGGCATACCACGCCGGACCAGAAAAGGGGGATGGATACGCCGATCATGGAAATGACACGGGAAATATGATCCATCCAGGAATCCCGGTGCACTGCCGAAAGGACGCCCAGAAATATGCCAAATACCACGGCAATAATCATGGCTGTCAGCGTCAATTCCAGAGTAGCCGGAAAATACCGGGCCAGTTCGCCGGAAACGGGCATCTGGGTGCGGATGGAAATCCCCATATCCCCATGAGCCAGGCCTTCCATGTACAGGGCATACTGGGTCAGGATCGGTTTATCCAGCCCCAGGGACTGACGGGCTGCCTCCAAAACTTCCGGAGATGCATGGGGTCCCACCAGCATGCGGGCCGGATCGCCGGGAATGACGTGGGAAATACAGAAAGTCACAATCGATACGCCGATGAAGACGAAGATCAGGTGAATCAATCGCTGCAGGATGAATTTAAATGAAAGCATAGGGCCTCCTTTTTATTGCGTAAAAAGAGGTAAATTGGGATAGAGTCAATAGTTTGAAATTATGAATTGAATCGGTTTGTAGTTACTATGGATAGAGTCAGCTGCGGTTTTCGGGAATTAGCCTCACCACGACATGGCTCATTTTTTATATTTTCGAGATTTCGGGGTGCGGGGTGCGGGGTGCGGGGTGCGGGGTGCGGGAAGGTGTCGGCGCTGATGCGCCGACGAGTTTATATGGGGATTTTGCACAGGCGGAGGGATTTCCTTCCGGTTCATATTTCCACATCACATGAATGCTTCGAATCATAATGCCTCAAGTGCTTCAAGCCCCTATCGGCAGGCCAAATCCCCCATTCCGCTAAAGCTTCAGGTCGCAATGTCTCAAATGCCCCAGGCAAAATCGGCAGGCAAAATCAAGTAACGCGAAAAAGGGCTTTTATTTCAAAGTCCTTTTCCGCATACCAGATGAAGTTGAAGTCCCCGATTTTTTTACGGGCAGAGGGGAATTGGCGAAGGATTCCGTTTCCCTCAAAAACTCATTCCTTCATGTTCCCATTCTGTCTGTAATTTTCATACCACCAGGAGCTGGTTTCACAGCTCCGAAACGAAACCGGATGAACCGGGCACCTCAACATCCCGTCAGGACTTGGACAGAGCTTCGAAATCAAACATGCTGTCCAGCATCGGGTTGTAGGAGAAGCCTTTGATGTTGGCTCTCATCGGAGTCAGGACATCGGTCTGGAAGAGGAAGAGGTATGGCGCTTCGTCAAAGGCGATGGCCTGTACTTTCTTGTAAATTTCCGTTCTCTTGTCTTTATCGGTCATGACTTCTGCTTCCCGAAGCATCTTGTCTACGCTGTCATTTTTATAGAAGGAACGGTTGCCCGGCAGGCCCCAGTAGGAGGAGTCGAGCCAGTAGGAAAGGAAGAACTGGGGATCCGAATAGTCCGGGCTCCAGGTGCCCAGGGCCATCTGGAAATCGCCTTTGTCCGCACGCTGACGGAAGGTAGCCCAGGCCACTTTTTCCAGGTTGACTTTGATGCCCAGCTGGGACAGGTTATTCTGGATAATGAGGGCTTCTGCTTCATCAAAAGGAGCATGGCCGGAGTAGAGAAGGGTCATTTCCGTCACATTTTCTCCCGATGCAGCCAGGAGTTCTTTGGCCTTGTTCACGTCATAGGTATACCCCTTGATGGAATCATCACGGCCCCACATGCCCTGAGGAACGGCAGCGGTAAGCTGTTTGCCCCGGCCTTTGACGGCACCGTCAATGATGGAATTGTAATCGATGGCATAGGAGAGGGCCTGACGGAAGACTTTATTGGCCGTCGGTCCTTTCTGGTTGTTCAGGTAAACGATGGATGTGAGGAGGGACGGATCGTCATAAATCTTGATATCCTTGTTATCCTTCAGCTGAGCCAGCTGGTCCCTGGGGATGCCTTCCGCAATAT
>NZ_JAZASU010000011.1:0-39490 GCF_036343215.1 Dialister sp. | reverse complement strand
ATGTCTCACGAGAAGCATACGCCCATTACGATTTCTGCTGCCGATTGATCAGTATGTCCCGGAATTCTGGGAACCCGGCTCTATCCTCCAGTCCTTCATTTCCAGGAGGACTTGTTTTCGTGCTCAAAAGCCGCTCATCACCATGTGATGGGCGGCTTTTTTTATTGTAAGTTATCAGTCAGCCGTTCTCAGTTCTCAGTGATTCCCAATCTTACAGACAAGCCGGATTTCCAATGGATTGAAAAGTTCACAAATTCATGAAAATGCAGCGTATTCATACAGACAGGATGACTAATAACTGAGAACTATGTTCTGATAACTTCTTAATTCAAATTTTTCATACGAAAGCCCCTGCATTCGCAGGGGCTTTTACTATGCCTGAAAGGCCCGGACTTTTCAGAATCAGCAGGTATGGCAGATTTCGTAGAGTCCTTTTTCTTTCAGCAGTTTGATCACGGTATCACCGATATCAGCTACGGTATTGGCTACAGGAATTCCTACGGCTTCAAGGGCTGCAATTTTTTCTGCTGCCGTCCCTTTGCCGCCGGTAATGATGGCGCCGGCATGGCCCATTCGTTTTCCTGGAGGTGCCTGACGGCCTGCGATGAAGGCGGCTACCGGTTTTCTCATGTTCTCATGAATCCATTTCGCTGCCTGTTCTTCCGCGTTGCCCCCGATTTCGCCAATCATGAGGACCGCTTCGGTATCTTCATCTTCATTATACAGTTTCAGTACGTCAATGAAATCGGTCCCTTTAATCGGGTCGCCGCCGATACCCAGGGCTCCGGTCTGTCCGATTCCTGCTTTGGTCAGCTGGAAAGTGGCTTCATAGGTCAAAGTCCCGGAGCGGGATACGACGCCTACATGGCCTTTTTTGAAAATCTGGGACGGAATGATGCCGATATTGCTTTCATCCACGCAGATGATGCCCGGGCAGTTCGGTCCGATAAGTCTTGTTTTCTTGCCTTCCATATAGCGATGTACACGGACCATTTCTTCTACCGGGATATGTTCCGTAATGCAGACGACCAGATCCATTTCTGCTTCTACAGCTTCCATAATGGCATCGGCTGCAAAAGCTGCAGGGACGAAAATAACGGAAGTTCTGGCTCCGGTTGCTTTGGCTGCGTCACTGACCGTATTGAATACGGGAACACCGCAGCAGATTTCTCCGGCTTTTCCGGGAGCTGTGCCGCCGACGATCCGGGTTCCGTCTTTCTGCATCTGTTCCGTATGGAAACGGGCAGCTTTACCGGTAATGCCCTGGACGATGACTTTTGTGCCTCTATGAATTAAGATACCCATATTTCCTCCTTATTTCTTGCCGGCGTTAACCAGGGCGATAACTTTCTTTGCGCCTTCATCCATATCGGATGCAGGGTAGAGATTTTCGATATTTGCTTTATCCAGGATTTCCCGGCCTTTTTCCACGTTTCTGCCTTCCAGACGGACAACGACGGGAATCGGGAATTTTTCTTCGCCGCCGGAAAGGAGGCTCGCCGCTTCTACGATGCCCGTTGCAATGACATCACAGCGATTGATGCCGCCGAAAATATTAATCAGAATGCCTTTGACCTGATTGTCTTCCAGCATGATATTGAAGGCAGCCACGATTTTTTCAGGAGTGGAGTCGCCGCCTACATCGAGGAAGTTCGCCGGTTCGCCGCCATTTTCCTTGATAATATCAACGGTTGCCATAGCCAGGCCTGCACCGTTAACCATGCAGGCTACATCGCCGCCCAGATTGACATAGTTGAGGCCTTCTGCTGCCGCTTTTCTTTCCTTGTCATCTTCTTCCGTAATATCGCGGAGTTCAAGGATTTCCGGATGACGGCTCATGGTGGAATCATCAAAATTGAGTTTTGCATCCAGGGCCACTACATCCCCTTCTTCCGTGAGAACCATGGGGTTCGTTTCCGCAAGGGAGCAGTCTTTATCGATAAATACTTTGTACAGATCCTGCATGAAGGCAGCTGCCTTGTTTACGGCCGGTCCTTCGAAATGAAGGTTGAAAGCCATGCGGCGGGCCTGGAAATCGGCAAGGCCGATGACGGGATCGATATATTCTTTAATGATTTTTTCCGGAGTCTTTGCCGCAATGTCTTCGATAGACATGCCGCCTGCTTCGGAACCCATCATGACAACACATTCTGCCTGACGGTCTACGACGAAGGAGAGGTAGTATTCTTTCTTGATATGGCAGCCCGCTTCAATATATACGCGGTTGACTTTTTTGCCCTGGGGACCGGTCTGGCGGGTCACCAGTTTGTGGCCCAGCATTTCTCTGGCATACTGACGGACTTCATCAATGGAATGAGCCAGTTTGACGCCTCCTGCTTCACCGCGTCCGCCCGCATGAATCTGTGCTTTTACGACCATCACCGGTGTACCCAGACGTTTGGCATTGGCCACGGCATCATTGACGGTAAAAGCCGGATACCCTTCCGGAACGTGGATACCGTAGGCCCTAAGGATTGCCTTTGCCTGATATTCATGAATGTTCATAAAAATCCTCCCTTCAAACAGAGAACCTTCCCGGTTCATGGATTGCTGTTTATTCTAATTATCATACCACGTGAAGGAAAAACAAAAAAGACCGACTGTCCGTTTCGGGCATACCTTGCATAAATAGTATAACATACCTTGATTTGTTTGAGAAAAAGGGATAATTGGAAATCGGGAAATACCTTTTCATGAAAAATTTCGGAGATGGCCGGAAAGGGTCCCGGATGGCCGGATTTTCTGTCCAATATCCAAAGCTTCCGGAAATCCCCGCAGGAAAAAGCCCCGCTTTCGCGGGGCTTTTTCCTGTGAAATTGTCTATACCAGGCGCATGCGCCATGGCTGCTTTATCCGAGGAATGCCATGGATTCTTTCCAGGCTTCTGCTTCTTTTTTCATCTCTGCGATGGCTTCTTCCCCGTGGGCCTGCTGGCGGGCCACGGATTTCGGTCCCGTGCCGCCATAACTTTCGCGGTTCTTCACGCAGTTTTCAATTTTAAGCGCTTCCAGGATGTCTTCTTCAAAAAGAGGAGACATTTCCTTCAGTTCTTCCATGGAAAGGTCAAGGAGCACTTTGTGATGGGTGATGCAGTAATGGACCGCATTCCCTACCACTGCATGGGCTTTCCGGAAGGGAAGTCCTTTCTTTGCCAGGTAGTCTGCCATATCAGTGGCATTGGAAAAATCGTGTTCCAGCACTTCTCTGGTATGGTCTCCATTGACCGTCATGGTATTGATCATGCCTGCATAAATATCAAGGGCAAAGTAGAGATTGTCGATGGCATCAAAAACCCCTTCCTTGTCTTCCTGCATATCCTTGTCATAAGCCAGGGGAAGTCCCTTCATGACGGTAAGAAGTCCCATGAGGTCTCCATAAATGCGGCCGGTTTTCCCACGAATCAGTTCACACATATCCGGATTTTTCTTCTGGGGCATGATGGAGCTTCCTGTGGAATAGCCGTCATCGAGTTCGATGAACTGGAATTCACTGGTGGACCAGTAAATGAATTCTTCCGAAAGTCTCGACAGATGCATGGCGCAGATGGCAGCAAAGGAAAGGAACTGAAGAAGGTAATCCCGGTCGGAAACGGCATCCAGGCTGTTTCCATAGATGTTTCCGAAATGAAGATCTTCCGCTTCTTCTTCCGGCGCCGTGGGATAGGTCGTCCCGGCGAGGGCACAGGCCCCAATGGGAGACATGTCCGTCATTTCATACGAGTCCATGAGGCGCTTGAAATCCCGCTCCAGCATGGCGAAATAGCAGAGCATATGATGAGCAAAGAGGACCGGCTGGGCCCGCTGCATATGGGTGTAGCCCGGAAGGATCACATCTTTGTATTTCTTTGAAGCATTCAAAAGTGCTTCTTCGAGGGCGATGAGCTTATCCGCGAGGCGCCCCATATTTCTCTTCATATACATATGAAGGTCCAGGGCACACTGGTCGTTCCGGCTCCGGGCGGTATGGAGCCTTGCCCCTGCGTCTCCGATGTCATCGGTGAGCCGCTTTTCCACATTCATGTGGATATCTTCGAGTTCTACGGAAAAATCAAATTTTCCTTCATCGATTTCCTTTTTGATTTTCTTAAGGCCCTGCGTGATTTTCTCACAGTCCTCAGCGGAAATAATTCCATGCCGCGCCAGCATGGCCGCATGGGCCATGGAGCCGGCAATATCTTCTTTATACATACGGCAGTCAAAGGAAATGGATGCGTTGAAGTCCAGGGCGTTTTTTTCTTCCGCTTTCGTGAACCGTCCGCCCCACATCATTTCGCTCATTTGCTGTTCTTCTCCTTCATCAGGGCCCGGATGGTGAGAGGCAAACCGAAGAGGTTGATAAATCCTTCTGCATCGGCCTGGTTATATACATCATCTTCGCCAAAGGTTACGAATTCTTCATTATACAGGGAGTACGGGCTCTCAGCACCGTGGGACATAATATTTCCTTTATAGAGACGGAGGGTCACTTTGCCGGTAACCGTTTCAGAAGTCTTTTCCGCAAAGGCCTGGAGTGCTTCTCTTAAGGGAGCGAACCACATGCCGTCATAAACGAGTTCGGAGTATTTGACCGCAGTCACCTGCTTGAAGTGGAAAGTAGCCCGGTCAAGGCAGAGTCTTTCCAGTTCGGTGTGGGCGTAGAAAAGAATGGAGCCGCAGGGATTTTCATAAACCCCTCTGGATTTCATGCCGACCAGTCTGTTTTCGACGAGATCATCGATACCGATCCCATTTCTGGCGCCGATTTCATTCAGCGTATTCACCAGTTCCACACCGTTCATCTTCTTGCCGTTGACAGCCGTCGGTACGCCTTTTTCAAATTCGATGGTCACCAGTTCATCCTTGTCCGGAGCATCCTGGGGATCGCAGGTGACGAGGTACATATCTTTGTGCGGCGCATTGGCCGGATTTTCCAGATCGTCCCCTTCGTGGGAAAGGTGCCACATGTTCCAGTCCATGGAATAGGGGTATTTCTGGGCTGCCTTTTCTTCGTCCGTCTGTTTTTCGTCGTATTTATCAATCGGTACGCCATGGGCTTCGGCGTAAGCCATTTCATCTTCTCTGGACTTCATATCCCAGATTCTCCAGGGAGCGATGATCTTCATATGCGGAGCCAGGGCCTTTACGGTCAGTTCAAAACGAACCTGGTCATTGCCTTTGCCTGTCGCGCCATGGCAGATGGCATCGGCACCGTATTTCTTTGCCATATCTACCAGGCATTTGCCGATCAGCGGACGGGCAAAAGAAGTGCCGAGAAGGTATTTCCCTTCATACTGGCCGTCAGCCTGAAGGACTTTGTAAGCGTACTGTTCGATAAATTCCTTCCGCACGTCCAGGGTTTCCGCGACAGATGCGCCGGAAGCGAGCGCTTTTTTATGAATGGCATCGAAGTCTTCGGGCTGCCCCAGGTTCACGGTGCAGGCAATGACTTCACAGCCATAATTTTCTTTCAGCCAGGGAATGATGACAGAAGTATCCAGACCGCCGGAATAAGCAAGAACTACTTTTTTAACATTTTTTACATCAGCCATAATAATGCCGCCTTTCTAAAGGAAATAGACAATTTCACAGCCCTTCACGGGGGCTTTCTCAAAACTGTGATAATTATACAGCTTTATGCATAATATTGCAAGCATATTTTTGAATGTTTCCATTTCTTGCATGAAATATACAAATGTATATTCAATTTATTTCGACAAAGTCTGATTTTTTCAGGTTTCATCGGCAGTAACGCATTATTCATTTTTATGCAGAATATGCAATATGCAGGAATAGATCGGTTCATAGCTAATGGTTAATGGTTAATGGTCAACAGCTAACGGCTAATGGCTAACTGCTAACGGCTAACGGCTAGTGCCTAATGATTTTCTGCCCGGTTCGGGCAAAAGTGATGAGGAAATAGTTTTCCCCTGCCTGTGTACATTCCCCATAAATACTTGTGCCGCATCAGCGGCACACCTTCACGGATCACGGACCACGACCCACGGATCACGATTAGAAAATGGTTCTTCCCCGCCTGTGTATATTCCCCATATATTCATGCCGCATCAGCGGCATACCTTCCCGCAATCCGAAATCCCCGATTCAAAAGTCATTACTCTTTCAGTTTCCTTTTCAATGGATCCCCCCTTACCTCCGTTTTCCTCTCTCTTTCAAGAGAAAAAAGAATCGGTTATAATATAGTTAATGTAATCAGTGCGTAAATATTTCCCAAGGAGGTCACTTTATGAGCATCGATCTGAAGAAAGCCCTGTCCGGGCCGAAGGTGGAAAATGCCCTGCTCACTGCGTCCGGTCTATGGAATACACCCCTTTCCCTCTGGGGTCTATCACTGGTAGATATCCCCGATGGGGCACAGATTCTGGATGTCGGCTGCAGCGGCGGGAAGAATCTGGAAAGACTGCTGAAAAAAGCGGCGGATTCCGAAGTCAGCGGCATCGATGAATCGTTCCGGGCAGTGGACCATGCATACCGGCTGAATGAGGAGGCTATCAAAGAGGGACGCTGCCATGTATATGAAGGGTCTGCCGATCTGCTTCCTTTCGGCAAAGAGAAATTCGATCTGGTCATCGTGGAAGATGCCTTCTTCTTCTGGAAGGAACCGGAGGCATGCCTTGCGGAAATTTCCCGGGTCCTGAAGCCGGAAGGGAAACTGCTGCTCCTCCTCTCCAAAGGCGGTCTTCCGCCTCTGGACAGGCTCTATGCGGCCCTGATTCCCGGTATGAACGGCTGCTCGGCTGAAGATATCAAAGATCTTCTGGAAGAGGCAGGTTTCCGAGATGTGGAAATGCTCTCCCGTTTCGGCGGTCTTGCGGTGACCTCGGTAAAACCGGTTTCCCTTGTCACCAGCGCAAAACGGAAGCTGAATCTTCCGGAAACTCTCCCCTATGGCAAAATGGCCGGTGCTGCTGCTCTTGGCTTTGCCGCCCTTGGTATCGCTTTGGCCATGTCACGGAAAAAGAGTTGATTCCCGCAGGAGCGGCAGAGCAGGAAATGTCTCTGTCTTTGCCTGTGATGGCATGAAGGCATCATTTTCCGACATCTGCCTCCTTCTATGCAAATGTCTTGCATATTTCTGTATTCTTGCCTGTGAAAACAGATTCTCATCAATTTTCCATTGGTGTATCATTGACTTTCCCTACGGAAACTCGTATAATTAAATACATTCTAGAACATATTTCATATGCTCTGGAACAGGTATCTCCAGGGCTCGGTTTATCTGCCCCATGAAGTACCGGGTCCTACCCTAATTTGAGCCGGAGTTCCCTACTCCGCTCAACCGGATCCCCATCCGGCCCGGGGCCCGGTCTTCTCCGCTGCTCTGAAGAAATGAAAGAGCGGGATCCCCCTAAATCCCGCTCTTTTCCTGTCTATCCGGTATCTTTTCCGCCATGGTAAACCATGATGTAAAAAGATACCTTTTTTATTTTGTTATCGAATATTTTTATAAACTTTTAAATTTAACTGTTTTAACAGTGAATCCTGTTTGACAGTGGGGACTATTGTCTTTTATAATATTTTTAAGTTAGGGGGCATAATAACGGGAATTTTGCAACAATATATACATTTTTGGATTAGGGGTAAAGTGAGGTATATATGGCAAAGTCAGAGAAAAGGGCAGTGCACATGCAGGGGGTCCGGGAAAGAATCCTTACCACAGCGGAGGAGCTCTTCCTTTCCCAGGGCTATAAAAATACGACCATCCGGCAGATTGTGCAGAAATCCGGTATCACCTCCGGCAGTATTTATAACATCTTTGAAGACAAAGAGCACTTATTTTCCGCCCTGGTAGATAAGTTTATGGACATCGTCCGCAGCGCTGTGAACAGGGAATTGAAGGATGAAGATGAAGTACATCGTTTCATCGCCCTGGTGTATGTGGAGTTATACTGCGCCGAAGCGAGCCCGGTAATCCGGGAAATGATGATGGCTTCTCATACATCTCCCATTCTCATGGAGGATATCATTGCACGTCATGAAAAAATTGCGCGGTCTGTATGGGATCTGAAGAAGCATGAAGATGATTTTTCTGCAGCTCTCCTTCTGGCAGAAGGAACTGTCACAGCGTACCTCATTTCTTTTGATTTCATCAGGAAGCAGGATCCGGCAGAGATCCGGCTGAAGATTTTGTCCGGTATTCTCCAGTCCTTTGCTTTCTCCGGGGCAGAAATAGGGAATCTGCTTCAGTTTATCGGGAAAAACAAGGAACTCTGGCAGAAAATCACAAAATCCATCTTGCCCCGCGCCTGAAAAATCCCCCGCTAATAATTGCAAATTGACGCCTGCTTTGGCAGGCGTTTTTTTATTGTCTTTAAAAACAAGGTATAAAACTATGATTATGAGGGCGGACTGAAGGCGGGAAGTTCTCAGTTATCAGTTATCAGTTCGCAGTGAAGGAAAATTTTTAGAAATAAAAAGCCGCGCCATCCAATTTGATGCGCGGCACAACCACTGAGAACTGCGAACTGTGAACTGATAACTATTTCCAAAACAGTTATCCATCCTTTTTTATAATCAGAAACTCAAATGTCCCTTATAAAGGAGTTCCTTTATGAAATTGGGAAGGACAAAGCAGCTTTTCTGGATGCCCTCATTGTAGTATTTCATGGGAGAAGGGGCATCTTTTCTTGCTTCCTGTGTCAAAGGATCATATTTCTTCGAAGCCATCATAAAGGAATGAAGGCAGGCGGGGTAAATGGGCACATGGGAGTAGTACATGCGAACAATGGGGAAAATGTCTCCCATGGCTTCAAAGACGTCATGCACTGTTTTCTGCTGGACAATGGGAGATTCTGTCTGCTGTACGATGAGTCCGTCTTCCCGCAGGGCCGCAAAAGCGCTTTTGTAGAAATCCCTGGTAAAAAGGCCTTCGCCCGGGCCGATGGGATCGGAGCAGTCAATAATGATGACATCATAGAAATCCTTCACATTTTTTGCAAAGGCAATCCCATCTCCCACATGAACATGAAGTTTTTCCGGCGGATCATTCAGCACTTTGGAAATGGTGGGGAAATATTCCTTTGAGAGTTCGATGACTCTTTCATCGATATCGCAGAGGTCTACCTGCCGTACACATTCATGGCGGCACACTTCTCTGGCTACTCCCCCGTCACCGCCTCCGATGATGAGCACCCTTTCCGGATGGGGATGAAGCATGAGGGGCACATGGGAAATCATTTCGTGATAGGTCCATTCATCTTTGACAGAAGTCTGGAAAACGCCGTCCAGGATGAGGATCCGGCCATACTGAAGGGTATCGGCAATCCGGATATGCTGGAAAGGGGTCTCTTCCTCATGAATCATTTTCGTGATTTTGAGGGTGAGTCCCAGATTTTCATTAGCCCATTCAGTGACATACTGCTTTTCTTCCATAGCTTTATTCCTTCGGGCTTTCGTTTCCTGCCACGGTTGCCCGGGCCTGATCAAACAGGTTGCCGGAATAGGGATCTTCTTCGGCCGGTGTTTCAGGATTTCCTTCCTGCGCTGTTTCACCGGATGGTTCGGCCTGCATAGTTCCATCTTCGACGGGCTGGGGAGCCTGAACAGCTTTGGCTGCTTCAATCATGGCAAGGGCAGATTTGCAGTTGGAAAGAAGCTTGGCGATATAAAGGTTCATATCTCCTTCTGTCTTCAGGAGATCTTCATTCATCCGGCGGCGGGCAGCTTCCGCATCAGCCACGATTTTATGGGCTTCTGTCTGGGCTTCCTTGATGGAAAGGTCTGCTTCCTGATGAGCCAGTTTTTTCAGGTTGTCTGCGGTTTCCTGGGCCATGATCAGGGTATTGGACATGGTGGATTCCATCTTTTCATAATTCCGGAGTTTCGTCCGGATGCCGTCCATTTCCTCTTCCATTTCCCGGTGTTCCCGGTAAATCTTCTCATAGTCCGTGGCGAGTTCCTCCAGGAATGCATTCACCTCATCCTGGGAATATCCGCGGATCTGGCGGGAAAAGGTCTTATTATGAATATCCATCGGTGTGATCATGTGGTTCTCCTTCATGTATAATGACTTGAAATCTAAAGAAATACGAAATACTGCAATAAGAAGTTAATAGTTGCATTCTCCTCAGGCGAGCGAAGAATCCTTTTGTCCCAAACGCCTGCCAGGAGGCGTCAGTGATTAGCCATTAACTATTATCCATTAACCTCAATGTACAGCTTTTACAAAGACAGTTCCCTCTCAGAAGAAAGTGATCTGACTTTTTACCATCAGCTATCAGCCATCAGCGATGCGCCGATCTGAAAACTAACTGCTAACGGCTAACCACTAACTGCTACTTATATCTGTTAATCAAAAGCCCGATCCTTCCCTTCCGGCTCATGCCGGTCTGTTCCACAATTTCTATGCGGCCCCGGCCACGGATACTGATGATGTCGCCTGCCTTCACTGCCTGGGAAGGACTTTTGGCCGGAACCCAGTTCACTTCTGTCCTTTCATCATCCACGGCCTGTACCATTCTGGACCGGGAAATACCAAATCCTGCGGCTCCTACGGCATCCAGGCGGAGAGATGCCACAGTCGCTCTCACTTCTTTGGCCGTCTGTTTTGGCGGCTGGATTTCTGAGAGCGGTATTTCTTCTACTTTTACGGGAACCATGGCCACTTTATGGAAATTATCGATAAGCCAGCCTGCCATGGTTTTGTCACAGACTACCTGGCAGCCGGACCCCTGCATGAGTATATCCCCCAGAATGGACCGGTCGATGCCAAGTCCCATAAGGCTCCCCAGCACATCCCGGTGTCCGATCAGACGGTATCTTCCGTCCCAGGTCACGGAAAGGAGGGAGACTCCATAATCAACGGGACCTTCATAATCGTTGCTTTTAAAGGAAATGCGGATCCGTTCCGCTTCATGGAAACCGCCGAAACTGCCGGCCGTCACCGTTTTCATATGAGCCGAAATGGTCTGCCCGATCTGGCGGGCATAGGGCGCCATGAAAGGACCTACCGCAAAAGGCCGTCCCCGTTCTACGGAATCGGCAAGATCCAGCAGGCGTATGGCCATTTCTTTGGCCTCATCGCCGCCGGCTGCAAAAAACTTAAGGATTTTTTCTTTATCTTTCATTCCATCCTCTTGAGCGATCAGAATCAATAAAAACAGTCACGGGAAAAGGAATTCATTTCTCCCTGACCCCATCTATATATGCGCACTTCATTTTCTGATGCGCGCCGCCATCATTTATCATTTTTCTCTATAAAACTCAAAATTAAAAATGATTATGAGAAGTCAGTTCTCACCAAAAACAACCCGCCGCCTGCAGAACTTTGATCTCCAGGCGGCGGTTATGCACTAAAATAAAATCCGCCAGCCGGGTTTTATTTCATTTATTTTTTTGCCATAGCGTCCGATTTATCCAGGCATGCTTTCACACCATCCATCAGGGCAGCCCGAAGGCCCCTCTGTTCCATGGCATAAATGCCGGCAATCGTCGTACCGCCGGGACTTGTCACCTGATCACGAAGTTCGGATGGATGTTTTCCTGTTTCCAGGACCATTTTTGCCGCTCCATACAGGGTCTGGGCAGCCGCCTCAATGGCAAGTTTTCTGGGCAGGCCAATCAGGACTCCCGCATCGGAAAGAGCATCAATCATGACAAAAGCATATCCCGGACCGGCGCCCGAAAGGGCACCCAGTTCGTCCAGCTGACGTTCTGTCACAATAGCTGCCCTGCCAAGAGCATTGAATATCTCAGCCGCTTCAGAAAGGAACTCTTCACCGGCCAGTTTTCCTGCCGCAATAGCAGCCATACCTTCCCCTACGGAAGCAGGCGTATTGGGCATACAGCGAATCACTTCCGTTCCTTCCGGAAGTGCGCTTTCCAGCGTTTCCAGAGTGACTGCTGCCGCAATGGAAAGTACACGGCGGGGTTTCCATTTTGAAATTTCTTTCAGCACACCGGGTACGATATTCGGTTTTACTGCCACAATGACCATATCCGCATCAGATGCCACGCTTCCATCCCGGGAAACATTGACACCATAGCGGGCTGCTTTTTCCTTCGAAGCTTCGAGGGAATGTTCTTTCAGATAGACTTCTTCCTTTTTCCAGAGTCCTTTGGAAAGGCAGCCGGAAAGAATGGCGCCTCCCATGGCTCCGCAGCCAATGAGCAGTATTTTTTTCATATTACGGTCCTTTCCAGGTAGGAATGCCCGATACAAAAGCCAGTCTGTCTTCATGAAGATCCACTGTATCCGGTACACAGATGAGGACATCTGCGCTTACGAGCATGACATCTCCATGACACATGCATACGGCACCGCTCATGAAATCCACAAAACGGCTGGCCACTTCATCATTTACATTCTCAGACAGAAGCACCATGACGGTTTTTCCTTTTTCCAATGCTTCCACAGCACGACGGGCATCGCCATAAGCGCCCGGAACCATAATGACTACTTCCTGGGGACGAATGCTCCTCGCCGGCAGCGCGCCTGCCCGGGGAATATTTCCATCCTCATAGGTTTCATCCTGTTCCTCATAGTCTCTTTCCTCTTCGGTCTCCTCAAACTGGCTTTTCAGCCACTGAAGACCGTTCGAAAAAGCGGACATTAAGCCTGTGGTGCCTCAGGTCCCTGAGGCTGAGCGTTCCACTGGGGAGCGGATGGAGCCTGCTCGGAGTAGGCTGCAAAATTTTCACGGGATACGCTCATATTATTTGGCGCGCAGAGATAAATGCTTTCAGAAATCTGGTCGATACGGCCGTCAAGAGCATACATGATGCCCTGTACGAAATCGACGATGCGCTGTGCTTCATCGGCATCGGTCTTTTCCATATTCATGACCACCGGACGCATAGCTTTCAGATGATCGCCGATTTTTTCAGCATCCGCATAGGTCTTCGGATTCACAACGACCATGGTATAGGGTTTTGCAGCCTGGCGGGGAGCAGCACTTCTGGCAACAGGTCTTCCCGGATTTACGGCTGCCGGACGGGGTGGAACGGGAGCAGCCGGATTTGTGGCTTCTTCTTCCTCTTCCAATTCTTCTTCGTCTTCTCTTTCGTCATCGTCGCGGTCGACAAACTGATCTTTAAATTTATCAAGTAAGCTCATGCTAATCCTCCTAGTGATACTGCCTTGGCCCGAAAATCGCGGTACCAATCCGCACCATATTGGCGCCCTCTTCAATTGCTATTTCAAAATCATGGGTCATGCCCATTGATAATATTGAAATCTGTCCCTTTGGAAATTTTTCTTTCAGCGTTTCAAAGAGCCCGTGTCCTTTTCTGAATACGGGGCGTGTTAATTCCACGTCTTCGTATTCCGGAGCCATGCACATAAGCCCCACCACCCGGATATGGGAGAGATTGCCGGCTTTTTCAGCCGCCTCTTCCAGAGAATCCGGTGTAAGACCGGTCTTTGATTCTTCTCCGGAAATATTGAATTCCAGGAGCACATCCTGTACCTTGCCGATTTCTCCCGCCCTTTTATCGATTTCTTCCATAATGGAAAGGGAATCGACAGACTGGATGAGATCCGCCATGGCTACTGCTTTTTTGACTTTGTTTTTCTGTAAATGGCCCTGCAGATTCCATCTGACCGGAAGTGTAAGGGCCTTGAATTTTCCTTCCATTTCCTGGACCCGGTTTTCCCCGACCTCGGTAACGCCCAGATGAATGACTTCTTCCATATCCGAAAGGGGATGAAATTTCGTCACTGCTACCAGCGTGACTTCCTGGCCATAGGGAGACCGCTTTTCCGCGGCCCGAATCCGGTCCATTACATGGGCTAACCTTGTCCCGATTTCTGACATAGCCCCGCCTTCTTTACCATTTTTTCGTATATCTGCCTCATGATTTATTGCGGGATATACCTAATAAGTATTATACATCATAAAGGGTTTTACATTCCAGTAAAAAAGTGCATTTTTGTTTGAATCCCGTCGTAAAAAAATAACCCGGTCAATTTTAAAATTTCTGCGTATGGCAGGAAATCTGCCCTCATTCTCCCTGCCCCAAAATAAAATAGTCCTTCCCCGGCCAGACGCGAATCAGGAACATCATCTCATTTAAAAATATTTCTGATTCATAAGAAATAAAATTTTTCTCCCATACAAAAATAGCGTCCCGAAAGGGTGTGCCGCCTTCACGGACCACGGACCACGATCTACGGTTCACGATCATCTCTTTGTGAGATATCCCTTCCTCTCCCAACCCCATACAAAAATAGCGCCCCGAAAGGGACGCCACCTTCACGGACCACGGATCACGGTCCACGATCATCTCTTTGTGAGATATCCTTTCCTCTCCCAACCCCATACAAAAATAGCGCCCCGAAAGAGGCGCCACCTTCACGGACCACGGACCACGGATCACGGTCCACGATCATCTCTTTGTGAGATATCCCTTCCCCTCCCAACCCCATACAAAAATAGCGCCCCGAAATGGAGCGCCACCTTCACGAACCACGAATCACGAATCACAAAAAGCTCCATGTTCGCAAAACCATATTCATGCCAATTGACCCGGACTCACACCATCTGTGCTTTCTTCGCTATTTCCTCCGGAATTTTGATTCCCAGATTTTCTGCAGTTTTCTTATTGATGACGATAGGGAATTCTTTCTGGTGTTCAATGGCTCTACTTTCCGGTTTACTCTTACCGTCCAGGATATCCGCTGCCATATGACCGGTCTGAATGCCAAGTTTGTAATAATCGACGGAAAGGGATGCCAGAGCTCCGTCTTTGGCCATGATTTCGGCGCCAGCGAAAACAGGAATCTTATGAGGATCCGTAATTTTCACCAGATTGGCCATGGCGGAAGCTACGGTATTATCGGTAGGTACATAAATGATATCCACTTTTCCGATGAGTGATTCCGCCACCTGCTGGATATCATTGACGGAATGAATCGTTCTTTCTTCCACGGTCAGATCATGCTCTTTGCAGTAACCCCGGAGCATATTGGCCTGGACTTCGGAATTAACTTCACTGGCCGTATAGATAAGGCCTACCTTTTTTGCATTCGGCATAAGAGACAAAGCCAGCTGCATCTGTGGCTCGATAGGGGTCAGGTTGGAAACGCCGGTCACATTGCCCCCCGGTGCATCATTGGTCTTCACCAGTTTTGCCGTCACATAGTCGGTAATGCAGGTTCCTACAATCGGAATATCCCGGATTTCATTGGCCATAGTCTGGGCAGCAGGGGTTGTGATGGCGCAGACAAGTTTTGGTTTTTCCGAGGCGAAGCGGGAAGCGATGGATTTCAGGTTGGCCTGGTCTCCCTGGGCATTCTGCTGGTCGAAATGAACTTTTTCCTCGGTATACCCTCTTTCTTTCATGCCATCCATAAATCCCTTATTGGCCAGATCCAGGGAACCATGCTCTACGAGCTGGACCACAGCCACAATCGGTTTCCTTGAAGAGGAAGAACCTGCGCCTTTGTCATTTCCTCCGCAGCCTCCATAAATCAGTGCTGATGCCGCTAAAACGGCTGCCATTCCAAGTTTCATCCATGTTTTCATATCTATTCTCCTGTCCTTCCATCCTATTTTTAATTTCCGGTCTTCCAGTCTTTTGTATTTCCTGCCGGAGATGCGTAATCATTTTGACTAATCACTAACTGCCAGCGGCTAACTGCTAACGGCTGACTGCTGACTGCTATAGAAATATTTCCTTACACCATCTGTGCTTTCTTTGCAATTTCGTCCGGAATCTGAATTCCCAGGATTTCCGCATCTTTTTTATTAATCACGATGGTATATTCTTTCTGGTGCTGAATGGGAGCCGTTTCCGGTTTGATTTTCCCGTCAAGAATATCAGCTGCCATCTGTCCGGTCTGGAGGCCCAACTTGTAATAGTCTACGGAAAGGGCTGCCAGGGCTCCATCTTTTGCCATAATATCTGCTCCTACAATGACCGGAATTTTGTTGGCATCCGTAATCTTCATAAGAGTCGGAATGGCGGAAGCCAGGGTATTGTCGGTGGGTACATAGATGAAATCAACTTTTCCCACCAGTGATTCAGCCACCTGCTGAATATCATTGACGTTGTTGACTGTCCGTTCTTCCACGGAGAGTTTGTTCTTTTTGCAGTATTCCTTCATCATGTTGGCCTGGACTTCGGAATTGACTTCGGAAGAGCAGTAGATCAGGCCGATTTTCTTTGCATTCGGTACGAGAGCCCTGCCCAGATCCATCTGGGCATCGATGGAGGCCAGATCGGATACGCCCGTCACGTTGCCACCGGGATGTTCATCGTTTTTGACCAGCTTGGCGGTGGTATAGTCGGTAATGGCTGTTCCGACGATGGGAATATCCTTGATTTCATTGGCTGCTGCCTGAGCTGCCGGAGTGGCGATGGCGCAGATCAGTTTTGGTTTTTCCGCTTTGAACCGGGAGACGATGGTCTTCAGGTTCGACTGGTCGCCCTGAGCATTCTGCTGATCGAAATAGACTTTGTTTTCATCATAGCCTCTCTTTTTCAGGCCTTCCACAAAGCCCTGGTTTGCCTGGTCAAGGGAGCCGTGCTGCACAATCTGGACCACGGCGATAATCGGTTTGTCCGTGGGTGGAAGCTGCTGTTTACCTCCCTGTCCGCCCCCTCCGCAGCCTCCATAGAGAAGAGCTGCCGAAGCCAATGCTGCTGCCATGCCAAGTTTCATCCATTTTCCCATATGAATATCTCCTTTTATCCAATATATTGATTCCCGTTCTTCCATAATTCCATTTGTTTCCGGTCCAGTTCCTTTATTTCCATCCCCCTGTTCCGGTATCAAAAAATCCCTGATCCATTGCTGAAGCAGGGACGAAATTCCGCGGTACCACCCATCTTATCTGACTATACAAAAAGGGTGGCACCCAAGGGACGATTTACCGTGGTACCACCCAAATTATCTTGATCAGATCAACTCTAAACCCTGTAACGAAGGTCACTCGTCAACACCTACTGTCATTTCAGCGCTGCAGTTCAGGAAAGAACTTCCTCATTTCTCCGCTGCCGGCTCTCACCTGTCCCGGCTCTCTTTGAAACTTATGAAACAAGTACTTTTTTCCATCGGCACTTTTCACGTGTTGCACCTATTTTAGCGAATGAAGCCTTTTTTGTCAAGACAGGGAAGAAATTTATTCCCGTCCGCTCATTGCCATTCGTGATTCGTGGTCTGTAAGCCGTGAAGAAGGCGGCGCAGCAGATTGGAAAGCGCCGCCTTATATACTTACCTGAACCGAACTCCATTTTCTGCTGCAGGATTCATAGAAAACCATCATCACCACATAAAAAGCGCCTTGACTCTCAAGACGCTTTTCCACGGACCAGGATTCACGGATCACGATTGCATATAGAGACATTCAGAAAAATGACTGCCTGCTTGCCCGGAGCTCCTATTTCTTCTCTCTGATTCCATTCATGAGCACATCATAAGCCTGGTTCATGTAGGATTCTTCGGAAATATCTTCTTCCACTTCGAACCGTTTCTTGATTTCGTTCATCAGATAATAGTACACCACCATGCCGGCCCAGGAGATGCAGACTTCCGTGGGCTTCAGATCTTTCCGGAAAGAGCCTTCCTCCATGCCTTCGGTGAGCGCCCCGCGGAGTACCATGAGGACCATGGCGAAACGTTCTTTTCCGATGGACGCAAAAACATCGGTGGGATGAATCATTTCCCAGGAAAAAATACGAAGGATATAAGGCCGCTTCTCCATGAGGCGGAAGAAGAAATGGGCATACATTTCCAGCACTTCCGTAGGACTTCTGGTGCCGTCAGCTGCCTTCTCCACGAAGTCCACAAGAAGGTTTGATCCTTTCTCAAGGATTTCCGCATAAAGTTCCCTTTTCCCGCCGAAATAGTAGGAAATAGCGGCGCTGTTCACATTGGCTTCTTTCCCGATATCCCTGATGGATACATCGGAATAGCCTTTCAGCGCAAAGAGACGGATGGCTGCATCCAGAATCTGCTGCCTTTTGTCCGGTGCCATTTCCTCATTTCCTTTTGGAAAAAGATTTCGGTACAGTTCCTCCTTGGTGCCGAAATAATAAGAAATAGAGGACACATTCACCCCTGCCTCGCGGCTGATGTCCCGGAGTGATGTATCCTGATAGCCATTCTTTTTAAAGAGCTTTCTGGCCGCCCTGCGGATCTGCTCTTTTCTTGTGATTTCCATGATTCTCCCCCAAAATGGTTACTGCTCCTGTTATTGTTATTGCAAATATTTCCTATATTATAAACCTTTTCGGAGAAAATTGGAACAATGGGCTCAAACGATTGAATTGTTTTAACTGGAACGTAATAATCGATTTATCTGTTCAGCACCAGGGAAATAAATGACCCTTCAGTGTCTCATCGATTGCTTCTTTCGTAATGGGTTTAAAATAGACCTTAAGCAGACAGAGTCCCTCCGAAGGAGCTGTCATGCCCAGCTTTCTCCGATCCTTTGCTTCTAGAATTCCCGTGATATCCTCCGGCGTGAGAGCCCCGATTCCCGCATCCACGAGAGCTCCTGCGATATTTCGTACCATATGGTACAAGAAACCTTCGCCTGTCACGTAAATACGGAAAAGTGAACCTTCTTTCAGAATCCGTATTTCATTAACTTTACGAATGGGCGAAGAAGGGACGGAATTATTTCCACGGAAAGAAGTAAAATCGTGAGTCCCTTCCAGCACCCGGGCCGCTTTTTCCATTTTTGAAAGATCCAGCTTCTTCCCGGTGCGCCAGATGTACCGCTTGAGGAAGGGAGAGCATTCCCGCTCCTCCGTCAGAAGGTAGCCGTAGGTTTTCCCAAAATTTCCTTTCCGCACGGAAAAATCCATATCTACTTCCTGGCTTTTCGTGACACGGATATCATAGGGAAGGACCGCATTCATGGCATAAATGAAACGGTCCCCGGGAATGGTGGATTCCGTATAGAAAGTGCATTCCTGGCCATAGGAATGCACGCCGGCATCCGTGCGGGCCACGAAATAAAGAGTGGTCTTTGTGCCGGTGATCTGAAGGAGGCAGTTTTCCACCATTTCCTGCACGGTCATGCGGTTTTCCTGCCGCTGGAAGCCGGCGTAATTCGTGCCCTCGTAAGAGAGGGTAATCCAGATGTTTTTCATGAGACCTCGGATTGATATAGATCAGGTAATTGGTAATGGGTAATAGGTGTTAGCCGTTAGCCATCCGCCATCAGCCGTCTGCGCAGAATGTGAGACCTCTGAGAACTGATAACTGATCACTATAACAAAAATTGGCAGGAACAGGTCCCGCCAATTTTTTATCGGAAATAAATATAGAGCGCGATGAGGAGCACTGTCACGATGATGACGGCGAGGAATCCGTTTCTGTCGCGCCAGGTGTATTTCAGCTGGTGCATTTTGGTCCTGCCTTCTCCGCCCCGATAGCATCTGGCTTCCATGGCAGTGGCCAGATCGTCGGCCCGGCGGAAAGCAGAAATGAAGAGCGGAACAAGAAGCGGCACCATGTTTTTTGCTCTCTGCCATAGATTACCATTTACGAAATCAGCGCCTCTGGAGGACTGAGCCTTCATGATGCGGTCTGTTTCTTCCAGAAGAGTCGGGATGAAACGGAGGGCAATCGTCATCATCATAGCCAGTTCATGGGCCGGTACGCCGAAACGGCGGAAAGGCATAAGGAGTGCTTCGATGCCATCGGTAAGAACGATAGGACTTGTAGTATAGGTCAGAAGAGACGAAAAAGCAATGAGAAATACGAGGCGGAGCGTCATGATGAGACCGTTCGTAATTCCTTCCTGGCTGATATGGATGAATTTCCAGGTAAAGAATTCATTACCCGGAGTGGTAAGCATATGGATAGCCATCGTAAAAACAAGGATAATCCACAAAGGCTTGATGGCTTTCCAGATGAGTTTCACCGGTACACCCGATTTGGCGATGGTTAAAAATGTGAAAGCTGCCACCAGGACATAGGAGAAAAGATTGTTGGCCAGGAAAATGGCAATGATGAAAATCATGGTGCAGAGGATTTTGGCCCTGGGGTCCATGCGGTGAAGATAGGAATCACCGGGATAGTACTGGCCGAGAGTAATATCTGTAAGCATCTTATTTACCTCCCAGCATTTTGTACATACGATCCACCGCTTCTTTGACCGTTTTCGCATCTTCCGGTACGGGGATGCCTTTTTCCTTGAGATAGAGAAGGGTTTGGGTCAGGGGCGGCGCATCGACGCCGCATTCCTTCAGTTCTTTTCTGTGATGGAGGAAAATATCCATGGGCTTTCCGTCCAGCACGAGATGGCCTTTGTGCATGACGAGAAGTCTCGTGGCCAGGCGGGCGATATCATCCATGTTATGGGAAACAAGGATAACGGAGAAGACTCCTTTCTTGTACCAACTCTGGATGCGGGCAAAGATTTCCCTTCGTCCGATGGGGTCCAGGCCTGCCGACGGTTCATCAAGAATGAGGAAATCGGGATGCATGGCGATGACACCGGCAATAGCCACGCGCCGCTGCTGGCCGCCGGAAAGGCGGAAGGGCGAGCGGTTCGCAAAAGCATCGTAATCAAGGCCTGCAAATTTCATGGCGCTCTTGACCCGTTTTTCCGTTTCCTCTTCATCGCAGCCTAGATTCCTGGGTCCGAAAGCGATATCTTTCGCTACGGACTCTTCAAAAAGCTGGTGCTCCGGATACTGGAAAACCATGCCTACGGAATGGCGTTTCTTCACGGATTCTTTTGATTTAGCTGCCAGGTCCACCCCGTCGATGGTGACTTTCCCTGTAGTTGGATGGATGAGCCCGTTCAGATGCTGGATGAGGGTGGATTTCCCGCTTCCCGTATGACCGATGATTCCGATGAATTCCCCTTTTTCAATGGTGAGAGAAATATTTTCCAGTGCCACTTTTTCAAAGGGAGATCCTTTGCTGTAGACGCAGCTTACATTTTCGACACATATGGACATAATGCTTCTTCCAGCTCCTCATCTGTCATACAATCTTCAGGAATGGATAATCCCTTTTGGCGAAGGCCATGGGCGAGATCTGCCGCCACCGGCACATCCAGGCCCCATTCGGTCAATTTCTCTGCCTGGGAGAAGACTTCTCTCGGAGTCCCTTCCATGCGGAGTTTTCCTTTTTCCACCACCATCACATAGTCTGCCGTCACCGCTTCTTCCATGAAATGAGTAATGAGGACAATGGTGATTCCTTCTTTTTCATTGAGGCTGTGAATGGTATCCATGACTTCCTGCCGTCCCCTGGGGTCCAGCATAGCCGTCGGTTCGTCAAGGACAATGCAGTCCGGTTTCATGGCAAGAATGCCGGCGATGGCGATCCTCTGTTTCTGTCCGCCCGAAAGCATGGCAGGAGAATGGGTGCGGTAAGCCGTCATGCCCACTTTTTCCAGGGATTCGTCCACCCGCTTTCGGATTTCCTCCGGCGGCACGCCGACATTTTCAGGTCCGAAAGCCACATCTTCTTCCACAATGGCAGCCACAAGCTGATTGTCCGGATTCTGGAAGACCATGCCCACCTTCTGGCGGATATCCCAGATATGGGAAAAGTCGGAGGTCTTCATGCCTTCCACATAAAGTTCCCCTTCCGTAGGGATGAGGAGGGCATTCAGGTGGCGGGCCAGCGTGGATTTCCCGCTGCCGTTCGTGCCGATGATGGCCGTAAAAGAGCCTTTCTTTATCGTGGCCGTCACGTCAGACAGGGCATCAAATTTTTTCCCGTCCTCCGTATCAAAGGTATGGGTCAAATGACGGATGTCGAAAAGGACGTCATCCTTCTTTTCATCCTTCAGTTTTTCTGTATCCATGATTCCTCTTTCTTTATAAGAAATACAAAAATTCACTGATACTTTATAATAGCAGAAGAAATAGTACGGCGTCAATAAAAATTTGTGAATGGGAAAGTTTTGCATCAGTTAACAATAGTTGATGGCTAATAGCTATTGGGTAATAGGTAATAGCCGTTAGCCGTTAGCCATTAGCTGTCAGCCGGCGCTCATCATTCATCGATTACCTGTTTTTCCACCAAAAAAGACTCCCCGTCCTGTTGGACAGAGAGTCCCATGACCCATCGGCACAGCCAAGTCAGATCCACCCGAAGTGCCTGCAGGCATTATAAATCCCGTCTTCATCAGCCCGGGAAGTGATGTACTTCGCCAGCGCCTTCAGTTCCGGCTTGGCGTTTCCCATGGCGATGCTCATCCATTCCGGCCGGAACATGGCCCGGTCATTCATGCCGTCCCCGAAGACAACGATATCTTCATCCGGGATATGGCGCATTTTCTGTATTTCCATGATCCCCCGCTCCTTGTGGACCGGCTCCACCAGCATGGTATCCGCGGAAAACCAGACGTGAGGCAGTGTATAGAGAGGGATGTCGTCCTTTTCTTTTTTCGTGCAGGCAATAAAGATTTTATGAATGACATCCACCGCAGGAATGTAGAAATCCGGTATGATGGCGGTCTCATAGTACCGGTCCTTGACCTTTTCCAGGTACTTTGTGGTCCTGGTGATGCGATACTTACGGTTGTAGGGGCAGAAAGCGAAGGGATGCTTTTCTTCATCGATTTCAGTCAGGGTCCGGATGCAGGCATCGATGGGAAGTCCTTCATCATAGAGGATTTTTCCGTCAATGGTCACCGCATTTCCCCCATCGGAGACAATGGAAGGAATCCCCAGATCTCTGGCCACCCTGGCCGCATCAGACTGCATACGGCCCGTGGCGATGGCCACGAAATGACCGTTTTCCATAAGCTTTTGCACCGCTTCCCTGGTGCTCTCCGGATAATCCGCAGTAAGCGGCGTGGTCAGGGTCCCGTCGATATCAAAGAAAAAATATTTCCTCATGGCCCGCCTCCTTTGCTACTTATTATACTATCATATTTCATTCTCCGGGAAACATTAGAAATAGGATCCTCCCCGGCGGGCCGGAAGGTCATTTCCCATCACGACCTGCTGAAGTCTAACGGCTGATGGCCAGCAAAAAGCGCCCCTGACTGAGGAGCGCTTTCACTTTCCACTATATTACAGCAATTTTTCAATTTCCGCCGCCAGGGCTTCCGGAGTCTTTGTCGGTTCGAAGCGGGCAATGACCTTTCCTTCCCGGTCGATGAGGAATTTCGTGAAATTCCATTTGATATCGTCCCCTTCCAGGAATTCGGGGAAATTTTTCTTCAGGAAATTCAGCAGCACCTCCGCATTGGGATGGTCCATGTCAAAACCTTTGAAACCTTTTTCCCCGGTCAGGTACTTGAAGAGAGGCTGTGCCGTTTCGCCGCGAACGTCCCCCTTCTTGAACATGGGGAAGGATACGCCGTAATTCAGCCGGCAGAACTGCTCGATTTCCCCATCGGTCCCCGGATCCTGTCCGGCAAACTGGTTGCAGGGAAATCCCAGGATGACAAGGCCTTTGTCCTTATAGGTTTTATACAGTTTTTCCAGACCTTCGTACTGGGGCGTGAAGCCGCACTTGCTGGCCGTATTCACGATGAGAAGGACTTTTCCTTTGTAATCGGCAAGGGAAATTTCTTTGCCCCTGTTGGTGGTCACTTTGAAATCATAAACGCTCATGGTATGCCTCCTTTGTCACTTTGGATTCAACTCTATATTTATTATATCGAATATAATCGAAGCGGTCAAATAAAAAAAGGAGCGGGCAGCGGCCCGCTTCAAAAGGGGTTTGGAGCAGAGCTCCAATGAGAACCTGTATAATAACATCTTGCGATGCTATTATCAAAAGTAGTGGGAGTGATGAGGGTTTCCCCTCATCACTCATGGAGGAAAAGAATCAGGAAATGCCAGATTTCCTTTAGAACTTCCGAAAGGAAGGATTTGGAAAAAGGGCGGTGATGACCATTTTCCCTGGATGGTCATCACCCGAAGGGAGTAGAACCATGGGCGGCCACAAAGGCTCGCCATATAGACACTTCACAAGGAAGTTATTGGAAAAGGGGCGATGGATATTTCCCTCTACCCATCGCAAAAGGGAGATGAATCTTTGGGGGCAGTCCCCTGGCCCATAGGCCATATAGTCACTTCACGAAGAAGTATTTCTAAAAAGGAGGGTGACAGTCTTGCCATCACCCGAAGGGAGATGAGACTCGAAACGCCCCGGAGGGCCGTCCCGAACTATAGACACTTCACATGGAAGTTATTGGAAAAAGTGTGGGGTGATGATCGTATTTCCCTGTTACTACCATCACCCGAAGGAGATGAACCATGGGAGGAATCCCACAGGACTATGTAAAGCCCTTTCGAGCGTTACACCGAAGTAGTTGGAGACATAAGTGAATCCCGCGGAGGATGATGTTTCCCTTCATCATCCTCGAGACCGGCTTCAGGAATCCTCATTCCTGAAACTGAAAAATCCACCTTTTGCGCAGGACAAAGGTGGATAGAATGTACGTCAAACGTACTTATATTCACACCTTCCCATCGCTCGTAGGTCAAACGGTGATTCCAAAACAGGCAGTTCTCCTGACTCTGCTTCCTCGCTCCTCCAGCCTTCCCAATATCCTCAGTGACTTTTGTTGGATTCGCTCCGCATTACAGTGGCGGGACCGTGCCGGCATTTCACCGGTCTTCCCTATTAAGCCCTCGTGGGCACCTGCTTTACTTATGTAGTTAGCTCCTCAATAACCGATTCACCAATAAAAAACCTCTTTACACGAACGTAAAGAGACATCATAGAGACATCCCCTTCCCATCGCTCGTGGGTTCAAACGGTGATCTAAGACAGGCAGTTCTCCTGACTCTGCTTCCTCGCTCCTCCGTCTTCCCGATTCCTCAGTGACATCTGGATTCGCTCCGCATTACAGTGGCGGGACCGTGCCGGCATCTCACCGGTCTTCCCTATTAAGCCCTTTTGGGCACCTGACTTTTCTTATTCGGTTGTATTTATAGTATCACCGCCGGATAGTCCTGTCAACGATTAAATAGGGATTAAAGGCAGATTTGCACAATTTTTCTGAAACAGCATAGAAGGATGGGTTCCCTATACTTTTTAGTCATATCTAATATTTACAATATTTCCTTCCTGCTTTGGGGGCTGATGAAAATATATGCCTTTTAAGAAACCCGGAAACCGAACCGGGACTCCAGGGATTGTTTCTTTCCAGACGAAAAAGCCCTTCCACCTGGGGGAAGGGCTTTAAGGCAGCAAAAACTCCCGAAACGGGGAATAAGACGTTTTCCGGAACCTCGTTCTTACCTGTCAATCCGGAAGCAGTCATTCCCGCATTGGGATATAACTGCCCGATCAGGTGCAGAGCGAGGCAGGTTACTGAATCATTTCGTATTCGGAAGTTTATTTGTCTTTATAACAACTGGGGAATTTCAAAATCCTCGAGGATGGAAGGCATCAGGAACACGTGGGCGCGGCTCCGGATCCGCCTGAAATTTCCGGGCGCCTGGCGGATCGGCTGGAGCTCGGCCCGAGGCCTCGTTCTTTTTGCCTTCTATACATATAGTAGAGAGAAATATCGTTTTGTATCATTAGAAATTCGTTAAACCTTCAGATTTAAGAATCCTCATAGACCCTGCTCTTTCAGCATTCCCCCGCATGGAAGATAATCTTTTTGCCCGACAAAAAAGACTGTGAAACGAGTCTCACAGTCTTTTGGAAATATTATTCTTTTACCGGTTCTATGGTTCCCAGTTTTTCAAGAAGCGGGATATTGATTGGCGTATACGCATCCGGATGAGAACGAAGATAAAACTGCTCCTCCTCCGGTGCCTTATAGAAATTTTCCAGCGGCTTTGCCTCTGTACGGATCGGCGGCAGATGCTTTCCTTCTCCTTCGTACTCATTGACGATAAAGCTGGACTGGGTCATCCGCCTCGATACGCCCCGGTTCTGAAGGAATACCAGGTAGTAGCTGATCTGCATCGTATCTTCATGGCTGGTATAGTAAACGCCGCTTCTAAACTGAGGTCCCACAGCTTTTCCCTGAATCCCGTCAGTATGTGGATTGATAATGGTGAAAAACAGGGATAAAAGGCTGACGATATCAATCTTTTTCGGATTGTATATGACACGGATGCATTCTCTGCCTTCCACTTTACCGCTATATATATCGTCTTTTGAGGGATTGGGAGCGCTGCAGTTGGCAAAGCCTGCTTCTACCAGGGCCACCCCTTTGACACGGGAAAACACTTCCTGCAGTCCATAATAAGGGCCGCCGGCCAGGTACAGTTCCTTCATGAATGCCCCGTTAATATACATAGAAAGACCTCTCTTTGCAAAAGCTCTGATGAGCAAATACAGGCATAGGGGCGCGGCGTAGCCGTGCCCCTTTCCTGTAATGAAATGAAGCTTATTATTGTTTCGTAGATTCCAGATGGCGGGCTGCAGCCCGGTCAAGATCAAAGGTCTTGATCAGTTCGGACACTGCCTGGCTTGGGGATACCACTCCCGCAAGAACGGCTGCACGGACTTCCGGAATCCGGCCTTTGATGACCGGGTCTTCATAGAAGAGATTGTGCAGATGTTCTTCGATCATGGTCTTGACCCATTCGATGATCTGGCGCTGACGGCGATTTTCGAAAGCGCCGGATTTCTTCGTCACTTTTTCGAATTCCCGCATCACGGCCCAGAGTTCGAGGAGCCCCGTCTTCTTCAGGGCGGAGCAGCGATAGGCATGGGTCTTCCACCCTTCCGTAGCCGGACGGATGAATTCCACCATTCTTTCGTATTCGCCCTGGGTGACTTTCGCCCTTTCCAGGTTATCGCCATCAGCCTTATTGACTACAATGGCATCTGCCAGTTCCATGATACCTTTCTTGATGCCCTGCAGGTCATCGCCTGCGCCGGTCAAAACGACAAGCATGAAGAAATCGACCATGGAGCGGACTGTGGTTTCTGACTGGCCTACACCGACCGTTTCTACCAGGATGACGTCACAGCCTGCGGCTTCGCAGAGCATCATGGTTTCACGGCTCTTTCTTGCCACACCGCCAAGGGTTCCGCCGGAAGGAGAAGGACGAATGAAGCAGTTTGGCTCCCGGGAGAGTTTCTGCATTCTCGTCTTATCCCCCAGAATGGAGCCGCCGGTGATGGAGCTCGTGGGGTCTACGGCCAGGACTGCCACTTTGTAACCCTGCTGGCAGAGAAGCTGGCCGAAAGCTTCAATGAATGTACTTTTCCCTGCACCGGGAACACCGGTAATCCCTACGCGGAGGGAATGACCGGTCCTGGGCAGTAATGCCTGCAATACTTTCTGGGCTTTGTCAAAGTCCTTCGGCGCATTACTTTCGATGAGAGTAATGGCCTTTGAAAGAATCATTCTGTCGCCCCGTTCCACGCCTTTCACGTAGTCTTCTACGGAAAGTTTCTTCCGGAGAGGAACTCTCCGGAGAGGTTCCCTGGGGATGTACTTGATATCGGTCACGCTGTTGACAGCGCTGTCGATACCACGCATAACGGAACAGGCAAATTCAGGATTCTTTTCTTTCGGGACCCAGCTTGGCCGGAGATCATCATCGTTTTCAGGCATATGCGCTTACCTTAACCTTCCTTGGCTTCAGCTTTAGCGCGGTCAACAAGGATCTGCAGTAACTGGATGCAGCACTTCGGGATATTGGTGCCTGGTCCGAAGATGGCGGTTGCGCCATGGTCGTAGAGGAATTCATAATCCTGTGGAGGAATTACGCCGCCGATGCAGACGAGAATATCATCACGGCCGCGTTTCTTCAGTTCATCTACGATAGCCGGAAGCAGTGTCTTGTGGCCTGCTGCCAGAGAGGAGAAACCAACAATATGAACATCGTTATCTACCGCATCCTGAGCAGCTTCTTCCGGAGTCTGGAAGAGCGGGCCTACGTCGACATCCCAGCCCATATCTGCGAAGGAGGAAGACAGGACTTTCTGGCCTCTGTCGTGACCATCCTGGCCCATCTTGCAGAAGAAGATACGCGGACGACGGCCTTCGAGGGATTCGAATTCGTCAACCAGTTTCTTAGCCTTTTCGAAGGAACCATCATCCTGGTATTCGGAGGAGTAAACGCCGGATACGGTGTGGATGGTCGCATTGTAACGGCCGGAAACTTTTTCAACGGCATCGGAAATTTCGCCCAGGGATGCACGGTCATGAGCTGCCTGAACTGCTGCGTCAAGCAGGTTGCCATTTTCGCGGCTTTCTGCACACTTGGTAATGTGTTCGAGGTCTCTTGCAACCTTTTCCGGATCGCGGATGGAACGGAGTTTTTCCAGTCTCTTGATCTGTGCGTTACGAACAGCAGTGTTATCAATGGAGAGAACGTTCAGCGGATCTTCCTTAGCCAGTCTGTACTTGTTCAGGCCGACAATGGTTTCCTTGCCGGAGTCGATATCTGCCTGACGACGGGCAGCGCATTCTTCGATACGCATCTTCGGCAGGCCGGTAGCGATAGCTTTTGCCATGCCGCCCAGGGATTCGACTTCCTGGATGTGTGCCCAGGACCGTTTGATCATTTCGTTGGTCAGGTATTCTACATAGTAGGAACCGCCCCACGGATCGATGATCTTGCAGCTCTTGGTTTCATCCTGGATATACAGCTGGGTATTACGAGCCAGGCGGGCTGAGAAGTCCGTCGGCAGAGCGATAGCTTCATCAAGCGCATTGGTATGGAGGGACTGGGTGTGGCCAAGAGCCGCAGACATGGCTTCCATACAGGTTCTGGTGATGTTGTTGAATGGATCCTGTTCGGTGAGGGACCAGCCGGAGGTCTGGGAGTGGGTACGGAGAGCCATGGATTTCGGGTTCTTTGCGCCGAAGCCTTTGAGGATCTTTGCCCAGAGTACACGGGCAGCACGCATCTTTGCGATTTCCATGAAATAGTTCTTACCCTGATCCCAGAAGAAGGACAGACGCTTTGCGAAGGCATCGACCGGCAGGCCTGCTTTTTCGCCGCAGCGGATATATTCCATGCCGTCTGCCAGGGTGTAGCCCAGTTCGAGATCGCAGGTTGCGCCGCATTCCTGGATATGGTAGCCGGAAATGGAAATGGAATTGAACTTCGGCATGTACTTGGTGGTGTATTCGAAGATATCACCGATGATACGCATGGACATGGCCGGCGGATAAATGTAGGTGTTACGAACCATGAATTCCTTCAGGATATCGTTCTGAATGGTGCCCTGGAGAATCTTCTTGTCTACGCCCTGTTCGATGCCGGCGGAAATGAAGAAGGCCAGAATCGGAAGTACGGCGCCGTTCATGGTCATGGATACGGACATCTGGTCCAGCGGAATTCCGTCAAACAGAATGTTCATATCGAGCATGGAGCAAACGGATACGCCTGCTTTACCAACGTCGCCTACTACACGGGGGTTATCGGCATCGTAGCCGCGGTGGGTCGGAAGGTCGAATGCAATGGACAGACCTTTCTGGCCTGCTGCCAGGTTTCTCTTGTAGAATGCGTTGGATTCTTCAGCGGTGGAGAAGCCTGCGTACTGGCGGACGGTCCATGGACGGAATACATACATGGTGGAGTATGGTCCGCGGAGGAACGGAGGAATACCGCTCATGAAATCCAGGTGGTTGCAGTCTTTGTATACGTCCTGGGTATAGAGAGGACCTACCGGGATACGTTCCAGGGTGGTGTCATAGAGGTCGTCATATTTCTTGCCTGTTTCGCTTTCCAGAGCTTCTCTCCACTGATCGTAGTCACAGCTTGGATGAGCTTCCAGGTTCAGTTTTGTAAAATCAGGATTTGTTGCCATATTATTTTACCTCCTCTTCCGTAATCTTCATGCCTTTTGCTCTCTGAAGTTCACGGATGATTTCGTAGCAGTTAGCTTTGACGGAGATGAAATCATCTACGCCTGCTTCACGATATTTTGCTTCCATATCTTTCGGAGCTGCGCCTGCCAGGAAGAGTTTGCCGCTGCCCAGGACTTCTTTCAGTCTCGGAGCGAGAGCCGGTACGTCTTCCGGATAGGTATCATCCTTGGAGCAGATGACTGCACAGTCATATGGAGTGCCTTTGTCATCGCAGCCGGCTTTAAGTGCTTCCACGCATTTATCCCAGCGGGAGCCCGGTTTGCCTTCATCATCCTGGAATCCTGTATTCAGGTGAACGTTGAATTCACCGACCTGCAGGAAGGAGGTGGAGAAATCGGCTCTTGCTTTATGCTGCGGAATGCGGCCCATGTTGGCCAGGAATACTTCCACGTTCTTGCCGGTTTCTTTCTTGTAGTTTTCGGTATCGAAACGGAGTCTTTCGAAACGTTCGGTCCAGCGATGTTCGGTGATGATGCGGACAGCTTCGCCTTCGCCGTCAACTGCAAGTGCCTTGCCGACTTCACCCTGGGTAGCGCCTGCGGAGAATGCTTCCATGGCTTTAACCAGTTTTTCATCAGCCGGAGCTGCTTCGAGTTCTTCCAGTTTCTTGCCGAGGAATTCTTTATCAATGTCTTTCTTGTAAGCTTCAACGCCGTCTACAAGGATCTTCTTCAGAGCCGGGGTATCTTCCGGTCTTGGTTCGATCAGTTCTTCAGCCATGTTCGGGTACATGTTGTTGCCTACGGAACGGTCTTTACGGAAATCAAGAGCTTTGAAACGCTGTTTCAGGATGTCCAGAATCTGTTCCTGCGGATATTCAGCTTCCAGAGCTTTGGTGAAGCCGCCCATGGATTCGATCTTCTGGAATTCAGCCCAGATATGATTTGCCATTTCGGTGGTCAGGTGTTCAATGCCCCAGGATCCGCCAGCCGGGTCAATCGGGCGGAGCATACCGAATTCTTCCTGCAGAATGATGTGAGCGTTTCTTGCAATACGACGGGAGAATACGTCGCCTTTACGAACGGTTTCATCGTATGGTTCGTTTTCATAGGTATCAACGCCGCCGACTACAGAAGAGAACATGGCGGTGCAGTTACGAAGCATGTTAACGCCTGCATCGAAAATGGTGCGGAAGAAATATGCCGGTCTTGCATGGATCTTTGCACTTCTGTCAGCGCCTTCAGCACCGAAAGCTTTCATGATATTTGCCCATACTTCACGAGCTGCACGGACTTTGGCGATTTCCAGGAAGAATACTTCGCCGGTATTGAAGCCAAAGTTGATGGACTGAGCGATATCATGAATGGAAATTCCTCTCTTTTCCATTTCACGGATATATTCAACAGCCATAGCAAAGGTGTAAGCGACTTCCTGTACGGAGTTTGCGCCGCCTCTGGAGAATACTTCAGATCTCGGCATAATGGTGCGGAGGCCCGGAGCGTTCTTTCTTGCCCAGCGGATGGTTTCAGCCATATCGTCATAGTAAGCAACCAGCGGTTTTGCCAGTTTGCCTTTCTTAGCCAGCTGGGACAGCGGGTTGGCGCCGATCACGCCATGAAGTTTGCTGGTATCTTTTCCCTTAGCTTTCAGAGCAGCAGCTACCAGTGCAATCATCTTCAGGGAAGATGCACCGCAGTACATCATGAACGGATATTTTTCAAGATCCAGGTCATCGAGCATCTGAGCCATATCTTCCAGAGTGGTGATGGAAACGCCGGTATCGCCCGGTTTTTCAGCATCTTCTACATCGATGCCTTCGGTGGATGCGGAGTCAAGACGTACATTGTAAACGGTGGAACCTTTGGCGATTTCATCTTTCAGGAGTTCATTATTTTCCTTCGGAAGAGTTTCATCGCAAGCCTGCGCGATGCCCCAGGGAGCTTCCTTGTAGCCGTGTGCTGTGGAGCCGCGAAGGAAATCGCCCATGCCCGGATAGTCGTCAGCAGGAAGTTTTCCGTCCATGGCAACCGGACCGGTGTGGAGTGTATAGATTGGGTCGAAGGTAATGCCTTCGTAGGTCTTTGTATACATGAGTTTATCGAAAGGTTTGCCTTTCAGCAGAGCGTTGCAGGCATCAACCCATTCTTCCCATGTAGGTGGTGTAAATTCATCAAATTTGACTGCCGGGAAATCAGTTTTTCCTTCAGATTTTTTAAGGATTGCTTCCAGCTCTTTATCGGTGAGCTGCTTTACTGGTTCCTGGGATTTCTGTTCATCCATGAATAGTTCCTCCTTTAATAATTTTAGACAATTTCACGTATTAACGGGGTTCACCTCCTTCAAAGGTTATTTTGTGTATTGACATCAAAAAAGCCGGCACCTATGATGGCAGCCGGTAAATGAGACCTTTGTCTCAAATCCCCTTCCCATCGCTCGCAGGTATAACGGTGATTCATTGACAGATAGTTCTCCTGGCTCGGATTCATCGCCCTGTCCGCCTTCCCAGGTTTCCCCAGTGACATCTATGGACAGGTCTCCTCCTTACAGTGGCGGGACCGCTCCGGCTTATACCGGATTCTCTTTTATGCTTTCGCATCTGTCAGGAATATGAAATTGTCTAAATGATTACATTATCAGTATAATTCATCATATTCTAAGTGTCAAATATTTTAAAGTAATTTTATTCTAATTTTATAATATGGCAATAATAATTTTCATAAAATAAGGTAGAAAATAAATAAGCTTAAGATTATAATAAGTATAGTATTAACGGATATTGTAATGTTTATTTAATTTAAGGAGATTCCTATGGAAAAAGAATATGACAAGGACCGGGAAGAATCGATTGCTTTAAGTAAGAAATTTGCCGAGCTCGAAGGCCGGCGGCCCCGCATATATGTACCGGAAATGGATGATGACGGCTGCGGAGAAAAGAGAAGACTCGCCGCCAGCGCCTTTGCAGACTGCGGCTGGGACGTAGACGTGGACTCCCTCCAGTCACCGGAAGAATCAGCCAGAAATGCGGTAGATAATGATGATTATTATATTTATTATTACTCCGAAAGCGATAAGAAAACCGGACTCCTGATCCGTCTCGAACAGGCCCTTGCCATGTATGGCAGGGACGATATCCTCGTCGCTGCGGGCCCTGTGGAAAAAGAAGAAGAAAAAGAACAGCTCTTCCGCTATGGCCTCACTGCCCTGTTTCCAAACGATTATTCAGCCTACAAGGCAAGCCTTACCATGCTTCGCCTGCTGATCACCAGAAGTCTGGACGAAGAATCCGATTTATGACCGCTTCAAAAGGGGAACCTGTAACATAAAATAAAAATAACAGCTAAAAAGACTGTGCCATCACAATTGGCCACAGTCTTTTTATTTCAATATATTTCAACGGAAATTTTAAAGGCCTATAAATCCAGCTGCCTTTCATAAAACTTACAGGGGCCATGACTACGGATTCATATAAATGACTCAAAGTTCTATCCCATAACCGTTCCGCCTGGCTTTAGAAATATAACGACCTGCTTTCCCTGATCTTATCGCTTTTATTCGTCGAGAAATATGATTAAATAAAGGAAAATTCTATGGCCGCAATACATGAGTACTACGAAAGAGGCAAAAGAATAAGTAATCCGTAAACCGCAAAAACTACGGGGTCAAAAATTATAATGAGTCACCTGAATAACAGATCCGAAAATCCAGGGGAGCTCGAAACAATCAAAAAAGAAATATATAAAAAACGATATTTCAGAATATATGCATGATACATTCAGAAATATACACTTGAAAAATTCCTCCATAGGGGATATGAAAGTGCAGATAAAAAATACATAATTCAAAATGAGCAGCCATAACTGATTAGGATAGAGAGACCAATAGAACAAATCCTGTTACATATAAGACCTGTAAAATAAACGAACCAACAGATATCTGGGACAAAATAGTCGATCATTAACATCCCGGAGCATTTACCGGTATTCGAAAATCATGAAAATAATTCCTGTCATAATCATTCATGGATAATTAAGAAGAAAAGGCAGTGTAGGAAAATCATTACATACCAGAGGATAAAAAGTAAAGGGTAAATAAAAAAGGCAGTGCTTTCGCACTGCCTTTTTCAGACTGTTCAAGCAGATTCCGGATAGGAATTAGCCAACGGTGAACAGCGGATCGCCGCCCTGTACGGACTGGCCTTCGGAAACCTGCATGGAGGTAACCTTGCCATCGCACGGAGCCATGATCGGGTTGCCCATCTTCATAGCTTCGAGAACCAGAACTTCGTCGCCGGAAGCAACTGCATCGCCAACGTGTTTGTTGATGCGGATTACTTTGCCCGGCATCGGAGCTTCTACGGATTCGCCTGCGCCTGCAGGAGCTGCAGCCGGAGCTGGAGCCGGAGCCGGAGCCGGTGCCGGAGCCGGAGCCGGAGCCGGAGCTGCTGCCGGAGCTGGAGCTGCTTTCGGAGCCGGAGCTGCTGCCGGAGCCGGAGCTGCTGCTGCTGCGCCGCCGTCTTCTACTACTACGTCGTATTTCTGGCCGTTAACTGTTACAGTAAATTTTCTCATTGTCTTTCCTCCTAAATGATTGATAGTTCAACTTTCAATTAGAACTGCTGGGAACCAGCTACACCTGCAATGCGGGAAGCAGAGGTCCAGCCAGGTCTAGCTGCCGGACGGATGGAGACGATTTCGCCGCCACCCATAGCAACGATAGCAGCAGCAATTGCTGCTACGACTGCACCATTGTCAGCAACTGGAGCTGCTGCCTTCGGAGCTGCAGCTGGTTTCTTGGGAGCTGCGGCCGGTGCCGGTGCTGCGGACTGATTGAGAGATGAACGTACCTGCCAGATCATGATCAGGGCAATTACAGCCACAACAAGGCCTGCAACTGCGATATACATAACTGTGTCGTTACCCATCTGTACCCATCCTTTCAATTAGTGATTTAAGCAGCAAATATTACAGCGGAATGTTGCCGTGTTTCTTTGCCGGATGTACTTCGTGCTTGGAAGCAAGCATCTTCAGTGCATTGATGATTGTTGGACGAGTGTTTCTCGGATCGATAACTGCGTCTACATAGCCGCGTTCTGCAGCTTTGTAAGGAGTAGCGAATTCGTCTACATATTCCTTTGTACGCTGTTCTTTCTGTGGATCTTTCTTGAAGATGATGTTAGCTGCGCCTGCAGGTCCCATTACAGCGATTTCAGCGGTTGGCCAAGCAAATACCTGGTCAGCGCCCTGTTCACGGGAGCACATAGCGATGTAGGAGCCGCCGTAAGCTTTACGGAGAATCATGGTGATCTTCGGAACGGTAGCTTCGCAGTATGCGAACAGCATCTTAGCGCCGTGACGAATTACGCCGGCATATTCCTGCTGACGGCCCGGGAGGAACCCTGGAACATCGACAACGTTAAGAACCGGAATGTTGAAGCAGTCGCAGAAACGAATGAAACGAGCTGCTTTATCGGATGCGTTGTAGTCAAGGCAGCCTGCCATGAATGCCGGCTGGTTAGCAATGATACCAACAGACTGTCCGTCCATACGAGCGAAGCAGGTGATGATGTTCTTTGCCCATTCTTTAGCTACATCGTAGTATTCGCCATTATCGACAATGGATTTAATTACATCGTACATGTTGTACGGAGCGTTGGAGTTTTCTGGCATGAGGGTGTCGAGAGCCGGATCGGTTCTGGTCGGATCATCGCCAGTTTCAACGATTGGAGCGTCTTCCATGTTGTTGGAAGGCAGGAAGGAGAGCAGATAACGAATCTGTTTAATGCAGTCTTCGTCGTTCTTAGCTCTGAACTGAGCAACACCGGAGGTGGTGTTGTGGGTCTTAGCGCCGCCGAGAGCTTCAGCGGTGATCTTTTCACCGGTTACAGATTCAACTACTGCCGGGCCGGTCAGGAACATCTGAGAGGTCTTATCTACCATGTAGATGAAGTCGGTCAGAGCCGGGGAATAAACAGCGCCGCCTGCAGATGGTCCCATGATAGCGGAAATCTGAGGAATAACGCCGGATGCAATGGTGTTGCACCAGAAAATCTTGCCGTAGCCAGAGAGTGCATCTACTGCTTCCTGAATACGAGCGCCGCCGGAATCGTTCAGGCCTACGCAAGGAGCACCGACTTTGAGAGCCAGTTCGTTTACGTGAACGATTTTAGCTGCGTGCATTTCGCCGAGGGAGCCGCCTTCAACGGTGAAGTCCTGAGCAAATGCAAATACGAGTCTGCCTTCTACGGTACCATAACCGGTTACTACACCTTCACCAGGAAGATCTTTCTTTTCCTGGCCGAAGTTGTGGCAGCGGGATTTAACAAGGGCATTGACTTCAACGAAAGTGCCTTCATCAAACAGAAGAGCAAGTCTTTCACGAGCGGTCAGTTTGCCTTTTGCATGCTGTTTTTCAACACGTTTTTCCCCACCCATAGCCTCTACATGCGCGAGGTTTTTGTGGAGAAGTTCAATTCTTTCTGCAACAGTTGCCATTCTTACACCTCCAAAAATTCTAGGGATCCCCCTAGAGGGGGATGATTTACCCGAATGGGTAAATCATATACCATCGTTCAAATTAAGCTTTGAAGGATGGGCCGCCGGGACGTTCAGTCAGTTCCAGCAGAAGGCCGGTTGCTTTTGGATGCAGGAATGCGATGTGGCAGCCGCCTGCACCAACGCGGTACTTCTTGTCGATGAGCGGAACTTCTTTAGCCTGCAGATCAGCGAGGCATGCTACGATGTCGTCAACGCGAAGTGCTACATGCTGGAAGCCGTTCTTGCCGCCGTTAGCTTTTTCGATGAAACGAGCGATCGGGCCGTCCGGAGTGGTGGAACCCAGGAATTCGAGTTCGCAAGCTTCGGTCTGAGCGGACGGTTTGTAGAAGCTGGTGGTTACATGCTGTTCTTCTACGGTTTCATCCGGCAGAGAAGGTTCGAGGCCGAAAATGTCTTTCATCTGCTGTTTAATCTTCTGGAGATCTTTAACAGCTACGCCAACATGATCGACAGTTAAAACTTTAAATGCCATAATAACTCCTCCTTTAAAATTATTTGAATATATTGCCTACGATGGAATCAACGACTGTGAACGGATCAGTTTCACGTTCAAAGACTTTTTCCACGTAGTCAGCAAATTCACCCGTGTTCGCGATATCATTCTCGATCTTACGGGAAATGCGGTCGTGAATCATCTCAAGCATTTCGCTTCTTGCTCTCTCGCGTCTGCGTTCTTCAAGAATGCCGGATTCTTCCAGATACTTGCGATGATCACCCAGGGCTGCTACTACATCTTCTACACCCTGGTCTTTGTTCGCGATCGTTCTTTCAATCGGAGGACGCCAGTTCTGGGCTTCGCCCAGGTCGAGCATCATTTCGATTTCAACATTCAAACGATCTGCGCCGTCGCGGTCGCATTTATTAATGACGAATACGTCACCAATTTCAAGGATACCTGCTTTAATAGCCTGAATATCGTCACCTAGTCCAGGTACGAGCACAACAAGTGTTGTATCCGCGTTTTTAACGATATCTACTTCTGACTGTCCTACGCCTACTGTTTCGATGAAGATTACATCGAAGCCGAAAGCATCCATCAGTTTAACCGCATCAGCAGTTTTGCGGGAAAGACCGCCAAGGCTGCCGCGCGTGCCCATACTACGGATATAAACACCCTTATCCAAGGTCAGATCGTTCATTCTGATACGGTCGCCAAGAATGGCGCCGCCGGAGAATGGAGAGGTAGGATCGACAGCAACGATACCTACAGTTTTACCCTGTTGACGGAATTTCTTAATCAGGGCATCTGACAGTGTGCTCTTACCCGCACCAGGTGCACCAGTAATACCGATGACCTGTGCACGACCGGTATGATGATAGATATCTTTCATGATATCTTCAAATCCATCCCGTTCGTCTTCAACGATGGTAATTGCTCTCGCTAAGGCACGTCTGTTTCCATTCCAAAAGTCTTTCATAGAAAATTCCATGGATAGATACACCGCCTTTTCGAAGAGTAAGTAATATAGAAATAATATAGTGCCGGGGCCGGGAGTCCTCCCGGTCCCGGGCAGCTACATTACAACTACCGTATTAAATGACCAGATAAGTCTGATTATTTGTTAACGTTTTCTTTAATGAAGTTGATAACTTCAGTGGTTGGGGTGCCAGGGGTGAAGATAGCCTTTACGCCAGCTTCTTTGAGGCCCGGGATATCGCCAGCAGGGATTACGCCGCCGCCGATAACCAGAACGTCGCCCATTCCTTTAGCTTTCAGTGCTTCAACAACTTCCGGGAAAAGGGTGTTGTGAGCGCCGGAGAGCAGGGACAGAGCTACTACATCAACGTCTTCTGCATCAGCTGCTTCAACGATCTGAGCAACGGTCTGACGAAGACCGGTGTAAATAACTTCCATACCAGCATCGCGGAGTGCACGAGCGATAACTTTTGCACCACGATCATGTCCATCAAGGCCCGGTTTTGCTACGAGAACTCTAATTGCCATTATAGATTACCTCCAAGAAAGTATATGTCTAAGATTCGATGTCTGAAATTCAGTTATGAATTAAAGAGTGTTGTGCGGTTTGTATTCGCCGAATACTTTACGCAGAACGCCGCAGATTTCGCCTTCGGAGCAGTAAGCGCGTACGCAGTCGAGGATGACTGGCATCAGGTTTACGGATTCGTCAGCAGCTGCAGCTTCGAGCTTCTTCAGTTCTTCCTGAACTTTTTCGTTGTCGCGTTCAGCCTTAACTTTAGCGAGTTTGTTCTTCTGGAATACGCCAGCAGATGCATCAACCTTCAGCAGGCCCTGAACCGGTGGTTCTTCCATGGTGAACTTGTTGACGCCGACGATGGTTCTTTCGCCGGATTCAACGGACATCTGCCAAGCATAAGCAGAATCCTGAATTTCTTTCTGGATGTAGCCTTTATCAATAGCTTCTACAGCGCCGCCCATTTCATCAATCTTGCGGATGTATTCTTTAGCTTCAGCTTCGATAGCATTGGTCATAGCTTCTACATAGTAGGAACCGCCGAGTGGATCGATTACGTCAGCCAGGCCGGATTCGTAAGCAACGATCTGCTGTGTACGGAGAGCGATGGTTACGGATTCAGTGGTCGGGAGAGCCAGAGCTTCATCGCGGGAGTTGGTGTGCAGGGACTGGGTTCCGCCCATTACTGCTGCTGCGGTCTGCAGAGCAACACGAACGATGTTGTTGTTCGGCTGCTGAGCGGTCAGCATGGAGCCAGCGGTCTGGGTATGGAAACGGAGTTTCAGGGACTTCGGGTTTTCTGCATGGAATCTTTCCTTCAGAATGGAAGCCCACAGACGACGGGATGCACGGAATTTAGCAACTTCTTCGAGTACGTTGTTGTGAGCGTTCCAGAAGAAGGACAGACGTGGAGCGAACTGGTCAACATGCATGCCAGCTTTCAGAGCTGCTTCGATGTATGCAATACCATCGGCAATGGTGAATGCAACTTCCTGAGCAGCGGTGGAGCCTGCTTCACGGATGTGGTAGCCGGAAATGGAAATGGTGTTCCACTTCGGTACGTTCTTGGAGCAGTATTCGAAAATGTTGGTGATCAGACGCATGGACGGTTTAACCGGGAAAATGTAGGTGCCGCGTGCGGAGTATTCCTTCAGAATATCGTTCTGAATGGTGCCGCGCAGTGCGGAAGCCGGTACGCCCTGTTTTTCAGCTACAGCGATGTACATAGCGAGCAGTACGGATGCCGGTGCGTTGATGGTCATGGAGGTGGAAACTTTGCCCAGGTCGATCTGGTCGAACAGGATTTCCATATCCTTCAGGGTATCAATAGCAACGCCTACTTTACCAACTTCGCCTTCAGCCATCTTATCATCGGAGTCATAGCCGATCTGGGT
>NZ_JAZASU010000010.1:0-39661 GCF_036343215.1 Dialister sp. | reverse complement strand
TCAAAAACTAATGCTTAACATGATTTTAGCATTTCTCTTTTGGCGTCGTTCTCGAATTTCCATCTATTTAATTTGGGGTAGTCAGTTTTTGAATTTATTTAATCTTGGGTAAATTATAATGCCACCGCCCCGGATTCCGGATTCCGATTTCCGGTATACCGTAATGGTCCGTGGACTATTGCCTCTCTCATTCAAGTCGAATTCATAGGCTCGGATGTAAATCTCGGATCTCGGAACTTCTATGCGAGTCCCTTACCGGTCCTCTGGCAGTTGACAGCTTCAATGGGAAGCAGGCTATATTTTCTTCTTGCGCCACGGGTGAAATCATTGTACAATTTAGTTAAATCGATTTAAGTTAAATGGATTTAAGTAAGAGGCGTAGATATGAAATTTATCGGAAGGGAGCGGGAGCTGGCGATTCTTCGGCAGCGGTTTGAGAGTGACCGGTCGGAGAATATTCTGGTCTATGGCCGGCGGCGTGTGGGGAAAAGTGAGCTGATCCGGCAGGCTTTGCGGGATGTGAAGGGTGTTGTGATTTCCTATGTGTGTCGCAGGGCGCCTTTTGAGCAGAATTTCACCGGCCTTTCGCGGGCGGTGTCGGAGGCTTTTGATGAGTCTTATATTTCTTTCCCTGATCTGGAGGGGCTTCTGAATTATGTGTATCGGAAGGCGGAAAGGGAGAGGGTATTTCTTTTCATTGATGAGTATCCTTTTTTCCGCGGTGAGGATGGGTCGGTGGATTCGGAGTTCCAGATCGCCATCGACCGTTTTCAGCATGATGCCTGCCTGAAGCTTGTGCTTTGCGGATCTTATATGGATACGATGCGCCGGCTGGTGGAGAGTGATGCGCCTCTCTTCGGGCGGTTTTCGGAAATCCTGAAGCTCAGGCCTTTTGATTATTATGACGGGGCGCGGTTTTTCCCGGATCGGTCTAATGAGGAGAAATTTTTCCTCTATTCGGTCTTCGGGGGCCTGCCTTTTTACCTGCTGCAGATCGATCCGAATCTGTCGGTAGAGGAGAATATTTCCAAACTTCTCATCCCCGAGGGGTCCATGCTGGAGAATGAGATCCGTCTGCAGCTGGCGAGCGAGCTTTCGAAGGAGGAGAATGCCAATTACGTCCTGGGGAAGATTGCTTCGGGCGTAGGGAAATATTCGGATCTGGCCGCCGGTTTCCCGGGGAAGGGGAGCGCTGTCTATCATACGCTGGAGAAGCTTTCGGGCATGGATCTCATCGAGAAGGATTCGCCGCTCAATGCCGGATCGAACCGGAGAAAGCACCGGTATGTCATCAGTGATGGGCTGCTGGATTTCTATTATTCCTATCTTTTCCGGGAGACCACGGCCCGGAGCGCCATGGCGCCGGAGGATTTCTATCGGTTGAAGCTGAGGGAAAAGGTGGAGACGGAGTATCTTCCCCGAAGGTTTGAGCAGGCGGCCAGGGAATACCTGCTTCGCAGGAATCGGCAGGGCCTGGTGAAGCCGCCTTTTTACGGTATCGGCCGATATGTGTACAATGATAAGGTCCATCAGAGGAATGGGGAATTCGACGTGGTCACGGAGGATGAGCGGGGATTTTCTTCCTATGAATGCAAGTATAGAAAGAAACCGGTGGATATGAGCGTGGTCCGGGAGGAGGAGGAACAGGCACGGAGTCTGGGCCTTCCTTTCTATCGGTTCGGCTTCTTCTCCCGCTCCGGGTTTACCGGAATCGATGGGGAGAAATATCCTCTCATCACTTTGGACGATATGTATCGGTAGATTTTAATAAGCAGGAAAAGCGTCTCTGAGCCTTCAGGGACGCTTTATTATGTGGGGATATTGGGGCCTCTATGAGAGTCTGGAAACTGGGAACTTTAATGGGAATCAGCTGAAGATTATCGATTCTTCGAATCGATTTTGCCCTCTCACCGCTTCGCGGAGCTCTCCCGAGGGAGAGCACTTGCTTATGGATTATCTCATTCTTCCCAGGTACCTTTTGGCAATTAGCCTCATAGGTGCCTTGTGCGATAGATGAACTTACCCGGCCACTCCGCGGCTACCCTTTCCGCAACGGCATGACTCTCACTGCCATTTGCGCGTCGTTCGGCTTTGCCTCTCTCCTTCAAATGGCGTTCGAGAGCAGCACTCGAAAGGGTGGGGCCCGATTGTCAGGTTTTCCTTTTTCCTCATGTGTGCCTTGTACGGATAGTGCAGGAGGATGATCTCCGGCGGCCGAAAGCTGCCGATCGGACAGGCTCCCCCTGGGGGGAGCTGGCGCCGGAGGCGTCAGAGGGGGGAGGAGTGAAAAATGGCGGGCTTCATAATTTTTTCGCCCGCCACCGCCCCGAGTCCCGATGTCCCGAGTCCCGGACAATTCATGTTTTCGAAGACAACTATTCGATCAAAGTTTCAAATCCTTCAGCCCCTGATGGGAAACTGGCAGCTGGTAACTTTAATGGGAAATAAACAGAAATGATCGATTTTTCGAATCGATTCTGCCCTTTCAGGCCCTTCGGGGAGCTTTCCCGAGGGAGAGCACTTGCTTACGGATTATCTCATTGATCCCAGGTATCTTTTGGCAATTAGCCTCATAGGTGCCAGGTATCGAACCCTTTCCGCAAACCTTCTGAGTCATTTTCGTCATGTACCTGCTTGACATCCCCTCACCGCATTCGCGGAGCTCCCCGCACTTCGGGGAGCGCGCATTTTATGGATAGAGACATTTGGCCCGGGTACATTTTGGCAATTAGCCTCATAGGTGCCTTGAATGCGTAGTGCAGGGAAAACATCAGTCTTCCCCCCACCGCTTCGCGGAGCCCCCCTTTCAAGGGTGGCTTTGGGGGCGGCTAAAGGCCGCCTGATGTAAATCTCGGAACTCGGAACTTCCATGCGAGCCCCTGGTGGAAGAAACATAAAAAGGCGCGGCTTTCTGCTCTCGCCGCGCCACCTTCACGATAGCCCCGTCAGTTACGTTAGTCACGATCGTAAGAGGTTAGAGGATGCTGCATTCACTTGATTTTCAATACAAACCTGATGGAAGTCTGGGAACTGGGAACTTCTATGCGAGCTCCTGATGGGAAATATAAAAAGGGCGGCACTCTATGAGTTGTGTGCCGCCACCTGCCCGAGTCCCGATGTCCCGATTCCCGATCGATGCAAGGTTTCGAAGATGACTGTTATTTCAAAGTTTCAACGCTTTCAGTCCCTGATGGGATTTTTGGGAATTATCGATTCTTCGAATCGATTCTGCCCTTTCAGGCCCTTCGGGCCAGCTTCCCCGCGGGGAAGCCTTACCGCTTACCGATAGAGTCGATTGTCCCGGGGACGTTTTGGCAGTCAGTTTCATTTTCGACAGGAAACGATAGATGAAACCACCCGCCTTCGCTTCGCTCCGGCACCCTCCCGGCACTCGGGAGGGTGGGGCCCTGCAGCATGCTTTTTTTCTGCATTTTCGATTTAGACTTGTAGTGCCGGGTGGAGGGAAGTATCTAAATTTGCGGCACTCTATGAATTGCGTGCCGCCACCTGCCCGAGTCCCGATGTCCCGATTCCCGATCGATGCAAAGTTTGGAGGACAGCTGTTACATCAAAGTTACGAGGAACGGGGTCACTGATCTGAACACTGCGAACTGAGAAATGATAACTTTCTATCTATGGTTATCTCTCTCTGTATATCTAAACAGGTATGGTATAATATTTCCAGAGGAGGTATTTCCTATGGAAGCTGATTTATTTCCTATGAATGAGAAAGAGAAGGAGCTCTTGGAAAAAGAGGATGCTTTTTACGGGTACAAGCTCCCGGAGTGGAAGTGGATGCCCGGGGATGGTATGTGCTATGCCTGCGGGGATGCGAATAGAAGCGGGCTGCATCTTCATTTCTTTGAGATCCCGAAGGGGTGTCTGTCTTTTTTCACGCCTTCTCATGAGCATCAGAGTTATGATGACCGTATGCATGGGGGCCTGATTTCCACGCTGCTGGATGAGGTGACGGGAAATTATCTTTTCTTCAAGGAAAAGAGGCCGGCTTATACGGGGAAGATGGAAATTCGATTCCGTTCTCCGGTAATCATCGGGGAAACGGTGAAGATTGAGGGCCGGGAGGTCAAGCGGAAGGGCCCGCTGGTGGTGATGGAAGGAAAAATCTTCCATGAGGATGGCTCGGTGGCAGCAGAGTGTATTTCTCATATGATGGTGGAGCTGTCGGAGAAAGGATCGTTACCATGGCAAAAGCTGAAGTTATTGAAAAGGTAAAGGCAGTGAAGGATGCTCCGTCCTGTTATGAGGGGCTGAAGAAGGTTTGTGAGGAATATCTGGCCTCTGTCGGTACGGATGGAGAGAAGGCAGCTTCTGACAAATTGAAGGCTGCTTTGAAGGAATGTGTGAATTCCATCGATGATATGCTTGGATTTGTAGTCACTGAGGATGCTAAGAAATATCTGGGCGAGGAAGCTGCCAGGGACCTGGAAATCGCAGGAAAGGAAGCTAAGGCAAAGGGGGAGAAATATTGTCTCTGCGCAGCCTGCGCTCCCGGCGGCTGGCTGCTGGATCATGAGGATGAGTTTTAATCTCGCATAGAAGTTCCGGGTTACGAGTGGACACATAAGTGGCGCCTTTGGAAACAGGGCGCCATTTTTCGTGTGGGAAATAGACTTGTATGATTGCGGATTGGGGTCGGACTGAAGGGCAGGCTCCCCCTGGGGGGAGCTGGCGCCGGAGGCGTCAGAGGGGGGAGAAATGGGAGAGCATAAGCCGTCGGGAGGGAAACTGGCAACTGGTAACTTTTATGGGAGTAATAATGGGAAACAGCCAGTAATCATCGATTCTTCGAATCGATTCTGCCCTCTCACCCCTTCGGGGTGTTCCCGGGGGAGAGCCTGACTGCTTATGGATAGAGTCAATAATTTCGAGTATGTTTCATCAGTCAGCCTCATATGTGCCGGGTACCGAACCCTGCCCGCTGTACCTTTTTAGTCTTTCTCGACTTGTACCTGCTTGACATCCCCTCACCGCTGTCGCGGAGCTCCCCGCACTTCGGGGAGCTCTTGCTTTCCGTAAGAGTCATTTGTCACGAGTACGTTTTGGCATTTAGCCTTATAGGTCCCATGATTCTGTATTTCTATATAAAAGTGCGGTGCCCATAAATTTGTGCCGCACCACCCCGAGTCCCGTTTTCCGATTCCCGAACGATGCAAAGTTTCGAAGGCAGCTGGGCAATCAAGGTTTCGAAGATTCAAGTTTTGATAACTGATAACTGCGAACTGATAACTGCTAACTTTTAAAGACAGCAAAAAAACCTGCATGAATGCAGGTCTTCATGGCTTTGAATCATCAGAATCTGTCCAGCAGGTGGTATCCTTTGCCTTTGAGGAAGGCTTCGGTTTCGGATTCGGTGGTGCTGAATACGGCAATCGGGCTGGAGGTCTGTCGGTCAAAGGAAATATAGAGGTAACGGATCATGACATTGGCATCTTTGAGGTCTTTCAGGATCCGGTCCAGGGTGCCCGGTTTATCGGAGCGCATATCGATGGCGATGACCAGATCGGCCCGGCACTGATAGCCTGCTTTTTCCAAAGCTTCTACAGCTTTTTCCGGCTTGTCTACGATGAGTCGGATGATGCCGAATTCTGCGCTGTCCGTGGCGAGCATGGTGTAAATATTGATGTCGTTTTCGGCAAGGATGGATGTCATTTTACTGAGGGCGCCTTTGGTATTGGCGGCGAAAAGGGATACCTGATGCAGCATAGTTTTCCTCCTGATATTTCTTCGAAATGGTTTGAAGTTATTCTATCATAAGTTTTTAATCGTGGGAAGTGGGGTCCTTAGGGAAAAAGGGACTTGGGAATTCGGATGGCGGTGGGCGGGCGCCTTTGGGGGCCTCATTTCATATGGGGATATGCGTCATTTTCGGCTTGCAGCGATGGATGAACCCACCCGCCTTCGCTTCGCTCAGGCACCCTCCCAAAACCTGGGAGGGCTTGAACGATAGCATGCTTTTGGGCTGAGTCATTTTTTATTTACCATGATTGTGCAGTTCCCCCTCAGCCTGCTTCGCAGACAGATCTCCTGGCGAGGGGAGCCTTTCCCACTCGGACTTTGTTTGATTTGGGGCTAACGGCTAACTGCTAACTGCTAATTGCTTCTTATCACTTTTCCGAAGAAAGAATAACGACCGGGGAAGAACGAATCCCCTTATTTCCAAATTTTTACGTTATCTGTATTGACATTTGAATTTAACATGCTACAATAGATGTCACAACGAAAGAACGAATGGCAAGGATCGGGATATGTTTCCAAGCGGATCTTCAGAGAGCTGACGGATGGTGAAAGTCAGTGTGAAGCGGGAATCAGGCTCACCCGGGAGTTTCAGAGGTGAATGAAGTAGTTTCTGACGGGGCCTCCGTTAAGGGCAATTCTTAAAAGCGATGAGCGGGACAAGGGATTTAATGGTCCATGGCATAGAGAGCCGGCGGTAGGGTGCAAGCCGGTACATTCCATTTCTGACTATCACCTGTGAGCTCCTGAGCCGAACTGAGTAGGCAATGGCGTAGACTCCACGTTACGGATGTGAATACCTGAGTATAATGTAGGGTGGTACCGCGCATGTCGCCCCTATTTCCTTTTCCGGAAATAGGGGCGTTTTTTATACGGGATCAGCTTATGGGATGCTCCGGTTTCGATGAGTGAGAAACCAGGGTGGTACCGCGAACCTTTTCGCCCCTGCTGTAATGACGCCAGATTACAGCAGGGGCGTTTTTATTTCCATTTGTTCTTTCTGCAATGTTTCTTTATTTTGAAAGGAGAGAAGATCGTGTTTTTTCAACAGCTTGTCAACGGTTTAACGCTGGGAAGCGCCTATGCGGTCATTGCCATCGGTTATACGCTGGTGTTCGGCGTATTGAATATCGTAAACATGGCACATGGCGGTATCTTTATGATCGGCGCTTACATCGGGCTCCTGCTGGTTACGGAAGCAGGACTCGGAATTTTCCCGTCACTCATCGGGGCTATGATCGGTGGTGCGGTACTTGGGTATGGTCTGGAAATATTTGCCCTCCGTCCGCTTCGCCGCCGCAAGGTGACTCATCTGGCTCCGCTGATTTCCACCATCGGTGTTTCTACGTTCCTGGAATCGGTGGCTCTTATGGTATGGGGTCCGCAGACCCGTTCTTTCCCGGCTACTTTTGATAATGGCCTCATGAATTTCGGACTGTTCAAGATTTCCGGTATCCAGATCGTGTCCCTGGGTACGGCAGTAGTCCTGATGGTTCTTTTGACTGTCATGCTGAATAAATCGAAGCTCGGCAAAGCTATCCGCGCTACTTCTGAAAATGCGGAAACTGCCGGACTTCTCGGTATCAATACAAGTCGTATCATTACGTTTACTGTCATGCTGGCTTCTGCTTTAGGTGCGGCTGCAGGTGTTTTAATCGGTCTTTCTTTCAATGCTATCGAACCGACTATGGGTACTGCTATGGGTCTGAAAGGTCTGGCAGTCCTGATTATGGGCGGTCTCGGTAATGTGGAAGGGGCTATGGCCGGCGGATTTATTCTGGGTATTGCAGAAGTATTTGCCGTAGCTTATGGTTCTTCTACTTATCGTGATGCCGTGGCATTTGGTATCATCATTCTGATTCTGTTTATCCGCCCTGAAGGCTTGTTCTCCAAGGCAGGCAAAGGAGGCAGACCGTAATGGACGAAATTTTGAATGGCTACTTCCTGCAGGTATTTACCTTCGTATGTATCAATATCGTGCTGGCTCTGACAGTTTATATGACTGTCTGCACCGGTATTCTTTCCCTGGGCAATGCAGGTTTTATGAGTCTGGGGGCTTATACTTCTGCAATTCTGACGGCGCAGCATGGAATCCCCATGCCGGTCGGTATTTTCCTGGGCGGCTGCATGGCTATGCTGGTAGGCCTGATTATCGGTCTTCCGACGATTCGTCTCCGCGGTCTGTATCTGGCCATCGCTACCATGGGTTTTGGTGAAGTGGTCCGCGTTATCGCATTGAATCTGGATATCACTCACGGGGCTCTCGGTTTTTCCGGTATTCCTTCCATGGCTTCCATTCTTTCTGATTATGCCAGCGATATGGGTCTCCTGGATGCGCTGGAAATCGATTCCCAGACCGGCGGCCAGCTGCTGATGAATATCGTTCTTCTTATTCTCGTCATCGCTATCGTTTCCTTCTGGTATCGCCTGGAACATTCCCGGATCGGCCGTGCCTGGGCTGCCATCAAAGCTGATGAATATGCGGCTGCTCTTTCCGGGATCAATGTGGTCCGTTTCAAGATGATGGCTTTCCTTTTCTCCGCATTTTTTGCGGGCGTCGGCGGCGCTCTCTATGCCCATGCCACTTTCTTCATCAGCCCGACGGATTTCTCCTGGGGCAAAGTCGTAGATATCCTGGTTTATGCCGTATTCGGCGGTTCCAATGTACTCTGGGGACCGGTTCTGGGTGCTACAGTCCTTACCATCGTTCCGGAATCTCTCCGTGCCATGGCTGAATACAGAGATATGATTTATGGCGTCATGCTGGTGCTCCTCATGGCATTCCGTCCGGATGGCATCCTTTCCTATGACGCTGTGAAATATCTTTCTAAAAAGTTTGGTAAGAAACAGAAGGTTTCTGCGGAAGGAGGGAAACAGTAATGCTGCTTGAAATGAAAAATGTAGTGAAACAGTTCGGCGGCCTCACCGCTGTTTCCAATATGTCCTTCTCCGTGGAAAAGGGGGAAATTTTCGGGGTCATCGGGCCAAACGGTGCCGGCAAGACCACCATTTTCAATCTGATCACCGGCGTTTATCAGGTGACCAGTGGGGATATCCTTCTCGACGGGAAATCCATCGAAGGGAAGAAACCGTACCAGATCATCAATATGGGCGTAGCCCGTACGTTCCAGAATATCCGCCTTTTCTCCGGCATGACGGTGCTGGAAAATATCCTCGTCGGCCATCATGACCGTCTGAAATCGGGCATTGTGGCTTCCTTCTTCCGCACTTCGGCGCAGAAAAAAGAAGAAGCGGAAGCCAGGAAAGATGCCCTGGAACTTCTTGATTTCGTAGGTCTTAAAGAAGATGCGGACCGCCTGGCTACGGAACTTCCTTACGGCAAACAGAGAAAACTGGAAATCGCCAGAGCCCTGGCCACGAAACCGATGCTGATTCTTCTCGATGAACCGGCAGCCGGCATGAATGACAGTGAAACCGCAGCACTTACTGAACTGATTCATAATATCCGTACGAAATTCGGGACCACCATTATCCTCATCGAACATGATATGTCTCTGGTCATGAGTCTCTGCGATCATGTCATGGTCGTCAATTTCGGCAGTAAACTGGCCGAAGGGGTTCCGGAAGAAGTACAGAACAATCCGAAAGTTATCGAAGCTTACCTGGGCAAGGAGGATGATGCATAATGGCACTGCTTGAACTGAAAAATGTAGAAGCCTCCTATGGAAATATTAAAGCGCTGAAAGGCATTTCCCTTTCCGTACCGGAAGGAAAAATCGTCACCCTGATCGGTGCCAACGGCGCCGGAAAATCGACCACCATGAAAACCATTATGGGTGTCATGAAACCGGTGGCCGGTGAAGTTATTTTCAAAGGAGAAAATATTTCCGGCAAGAAAACCCACCGCATCGTCAAAAGAGGGCTGGTCCTCGTTCCGGAAGGCCGTCAGATCCTCCAGAATATGACGGTCCGTGAAAATCTGGAAATGGGCGCCTTCCAGAGAAAAGATGAAAAAAGCATCGCCGAAGATCTCTCGAAAGTTTTCGAAAGGTTCCCGCGGCTTTTCGAAAGACAGGGACAGCTGGGCGGCACCCTTTCCGGCGGCGAACAGCAGATGCTGGCCATCGGCAGAGCCATGATGGCCCGGCCGGAAGTCATGCTTCTGGATGAACCGTCCATGGGGCTGGCTCCTTTGGTCGTCCAGCAGATTTTCGACGTTATCAAAGATATCAATAAAATGGGTACGACTGTACTTCTTGTAGAACAGAATGCGAGAAAGGCACTCCAGATCGCCGATTATGCCTATGTTATGGAAACAGGCAGAATCGTCATGGAAGGCCCGGCGCAGGAAGTCGCAAGCAACCCGGATGTCATGGCGGCATATCTGGGCGGCAGGAAGAAACAGTAAACCATACAGCAGCCGGACACGCTGCAAAACACGATCAGGGAAAGGGGACAGGAAACTGTCTCCTTTTCCTTTTGCGTTTCCGGGGATTGGGGGAGGCGGCACCTTGAAATGACAGGAGCGCCATTTTTGTATGGGAAATTTGCTTTCCAATGACTTTTGTGTCGGGAATCCCTGGAATCCCGAGTCCCGTTTCCCGAGTCCCGATCGATGCAAGGTTTCGAAGACGGCTGAAATTTCAAAGCTGCAAAGATAACAGTCCTGATGGGGTTTTCGTGATTATCGATTCTTCGAATCGATTTTGCCCTCTCACCCCTTTGGGGTGTTCCCGGGGGAGAGCCCTTGCTTACCGGCTGCCTCATTTGTCAAAGTACGTTTCGGCAATCAGCCTTATGTGTGCCTTGTGCGATGGATGAACCCACCCGCCTTCGCTTCGCTCAGGCACCCTCCCAAAACCTGGGAGGGCCTGGACGATAGCATGCTTTCGGACTGTGTCATCAGGTATTTAATTTGATTGTGCAGTTCCCTCTCATTCTGCTTCGCCTTTTCGCGGGACGATTTCCTTATTCGTCACGAGAATGTTTCGTCAATTAGCCTCATTTGTATCCTGAACGATTGAACAACCTTTCCGGCCGCTCCGCGGCCACCTTTCCAAGCTTGGAAAGGTGGGGCCCTGCAGCATGCTTAGCGTTTTCCTCATATGTGCCCTGCACCTGTAGTGCAGAAAATATAAAAAGGCGCGGCTTCATGAGTTGTGCCGCGCCACCGCCCCGATTCCCGAGTCCCGGACATCGTACAGTCATTGAAAAAAGCTGAGAATTCAAGGTTTCAACTCTTTCAGCCCCTGTTGGGAGTCTGGGAACTGGGAACTTATATGCAAGAAACACAAAAAAGCCGCCCCCCTTTACGGGTGGACGGCTTTTTGGCAGCAAAATAAACTCCCTTTTGAGAATAGGATCTCGTTGTCCGGATTTCCGATCTTACCTGTCAATCGGCTGCAGAAATTCACACGTCTGGATATGACATCTCGTGACTAAGTACGTTGCGGGGGGCGCGGGTCCGAAGAATCTTTTTTCTCGTTTGCGGGAGTTTATTTTGTTTTTGTAAAAATACTTGGAAACTCGATTTTTCCTCGAGGATTGAAAGCTTATGGAGCACGTGGGTCTTGTTCCGGATCTGCCTTAAATTTTTGAGCGCTCAGCAGATGGAATGGAACTTGGCCCGAGGCCTCGCTCTTGTTGCTTTCACGGATATAGTAGCAAAAATCGCGATTTGTATCATTAGAAGTTTATTAAACTTTTGGCTTTGGAAAATTGATTATGGGTTTGAGAATTAACGTAATAGCAGGGTCAGGATATGAATATTTCCCATAACATTACAATACTTTGAATCGTATCATTAAAGGACACTTCTTTGGCATATCCAGATTTTCTTTGATAGGATTTCCACAACAATTTCAGCTGTTCATCATTACTGATTCCATCGATAATGCGGGAACCATTATTTTCAATTTGGAGAGTGCTTCTTTGCAGACAGGTGGCATGAAAGGCAGCTTTGAGGATGCCGTAATCTATTTGATTGGAGTAGATATGGGATAATTCATAAATATCATAAAAATCTCTCATTCTTGTATTCAAAATGCCTCGTACAAGTATGGTTTGCATTTTTTCGGCCAGCAGGGTTTCTATGTTATATGACCATAATGTGATTGAACGGTTTTCCAGCAGCAGTTTATATTCATAGCTGATTTCTCTGGGCGTGATGGCATCACCGGTAGAAATGTCAATTTTCATAGGAATCAGAAGTTTCCCGGATTGTCCGTCCAATGTTACGCGGATTCCCGGATATTCCATTTCATCCATAATGTGAGTAATTTCTTTCATGTGGAAAGAAATACCATCGTCCAGAGGAATGGAAATGATATGACCAATCATTTCTCTTATATCGTCATCAGAAACATTCAGATTCTTGACGGTTGTATCGATATCCATGGTAGCCCGAAGTGCTGTTCCAATTAGAGATGTGACCAGAACGCCTCCTTTAAGGATGAAATTGTCTTTATATTGGGACTGGGAAACTCTTTCCAGGAAACGTTCCATCATATAGATACGAAGAAGTATTCTTGCATCGGCATTATTTTTTAACGCCAGATTTTTAATTCGCCCTTTTAATTGTTCGGGTGTCAATTTCATTAGAGCAGCACCTCCATATACCTGCGAATGATACGGTCAACATGAAATAATTTCGCATATTCCATCAACGTTGTCAGGTCTTTGTCTTTGCGGGATACATAGCTTTTCAATGCACTCTGGAAGTCCTGCATTTCAAACCAGCTTCTGCTCCGGATGAGATCACAGATGGTTCTTTCCAGATCGTAAATGGGGATTGTGTGACCAAAGGAATTGACACAGGCTGCTTTTCCGATTTCCAGCAGTTCTTTTTTCACCGTGAACACTTTGACTCCCGATTGAGTCAGGCGTTTTGTATTATAGCCTGTATAGATGGTCATGGTGGGCTGACGGGGTTCTCTATCTATAAGGCCATGATGGTAAAGCGCTTCGTCATGAGAAAATATGGCTTGCGGACAGCGTTTATGAAGAATAAAGGCTTCGTCTGCCCAGCTGTCGGGAGTGATATACAAACCGGGAGAAATTTTTTCAAACTGGTGATTTTTGACAAAATCATAAAAGGAGCTTTTATCTATACCGGCTCTCATAGCATCTTCTGCCAGAAGATGGCCGGACGAATCGATAAGATGATCAATCTTTTCCATAAAAATCACCTACCTTTGTGCTAATATTATATGCGAAATTAGCACAAAAGTCCAATAAAAACCCGCTTCTATTCTGAAGCGGGTAAGAGTCAAATCTATTCACTGAATACTAAAACCGGCATTCCATTCCTCCGAACCAGACTCTGTGTCCCACGTAGAGTTCGTCGATTTCTTTATCCAGCATATTGTACATGCCAAGGGAGAGGGAGAGGTCTTTTCCCCAGTGTTTTGTGAGGGAGACATTCAGGAGGTGGCAGGAATAGGTATTTCCATCAAAGGCGCAGCTTCCTTTCCAGGTGTCCCAGAGTTCTCCGGTGTATCCGTAGTCTTTTTTGTCATCGTAGGAAAGCCGGAAAGCCGCGGAATGGCGGGAGCGGTTTTCGAGGCGTGTGTCTTCTGAGGTGTCTTTCGCGTCCAGGTAGGTATAGCTGGTGGAAATGGTAAATTTTTCATTCAATGGGCGGGAGAGTTCGAGTTCCAGGCCCTGGAGTTCGGCTCTTTTCCGGTTGGTGTAGGTATACCGGTTTGCCGTTATATGGTATGTATCGATGAGGTTTTTGACTTTATTATGGAAATAAGAAATTCTGCCCGGTACCGGGCCTTCCCATTCGAAGGAGATGTCATAGTTGTCCGATTTTTCTGCTTTGAGGTCCGGATTTCCATCTACCCGGTAGGCCATGTGATTCAGGTGCAGGTATTTTTCACTGATGGAGGGAGACCGGTAGCCTCTTCCGTAGTTGGCTTTGAAGCGGATTTTGTCTGTCAATTTGTACGTCATGCCAAGGGAGGGGGCGGTGATGGATTCGTCCCCGTTTTCGATACGGAGGGATGGATTGAGGAAAAGTTTCCCATTTACCTGCCACTGGTCGGAAAGGAAAAGGGCATGCCGCTCCTGGCTGTATCCTTTTTCGCTGCCTTTGGGGGCAGAAGAATCGGCGAGGCGTGTGCCGGTATAGGTATTTTTCAGGTATTCGCCGCCAAAGGTGAATTTGTGGGAATCATAGGAAACCGTATCCTTGGCGGAGGCGCCCCAGGTTTCGTAGGTGCCTTTTTCTTTTTCATAAAGGGGAAAGAGGGTTTCCAGGGTATTTCTCACGAAGGAAGGCATGCGGGGTGAAAAGGGGGCCCGGTCATTGGTGGTGATGGACTCTTTTTTGAGGCGGCTGTAGAACATATTTCCTGTATAGGAATTCCGGTTTGTCATGCCTTCATAAGTAAGGGAGGAGGTCCATTCTTTGCGGTCCGTATCGGACTTGTCATTTTTCTGGGCTTCTATGGTCATCCCGCGGGAACCGTAGAGGGCATCGGAAAAGGTGAGGGACCGGTCTTCGTGGAAGAAATCATTTTTGAAACGGAGGGTCTGGTGATTTTTATTTCCCGGATCATAGAGTCCGTCAATGGTGAGGTACCGCGCCGTACCGTAAAGGGGCGTGTCTTTTCCCGTATAGGTGAGGCCCCGTTCATCGGTGCCCTGTCTTCCATAGGAGAGGGGACGGTACTTGGAAATACGGCCGGAAATGGCAAGGCCGAAGTGTCCCATTTTCCCGGGGTCCGTTCGGAAGTACGCGGAATTTTCAGAAGCGGAAAAACGGGTGCCCAGAATGGTTTCCGTTTTTCCCGGCTTTTTCGTAATAACCTGCAGCACGCCGCCCATAGAATCAGTCCCGTAGAGGGCGCCTGCCGGTCCGCGAAGAATTTCGATCCGGTCGATATCTATAGGATTCAGGCGGGAGAGGAGGTACATATTCTTCGTCTGGCTCGTGTCTTCATCGGCCAGCCGTACTCCGTCGGAAAGGAAAAGGGTTTCATTCGTATTCATTCCCCGCACCATGAGCTGGTGTCCTCCCATGGCGGATGAACTGCTCTGGGCGCCCGAGGACAAATCAAGTCCCAGGGTGCCGTCCAGAGCTTCGGAAAGATTTCCTGCGCCTTTTCGGGAAATATCTTTTTCCGTAATGACCGTCATGGACTGGGGGACTTCTTTCTTTTCCGATTCTGCCCGCTGGGCCGTCACCACGATTCCGGGAAGGGTATAGGAAGGCATGGCAGCTTCTGAAAGGTCGGGCAGGAGGCAAAGGAAGGGAAGGATATAGTATGGTTTCATGGAAATCTCCTTTTGTGTATGATTTATTTCTATTATAATACTCAGGCCGGAAAGGGAAATACTTAATGTGGGTGGGCCTTTTGGCCTCAGGAGCATGATGACCGGGCGGAAAACCTGAATTCCCGGGGAATTTGATCCCGGATCACGGACCGCGAATCAGGAATCACGAAAATCCCGATTGACACAAACCGCGGGCAGCAGGGACGAGAAAGCCCCATATATGATATAATTAAATATACGCATTTTATTTTGAAACCTGAAAATTCTTCACGGGAGGAATGTATGGAAAAGAAACTGGTCATTATCGATGGAAGCAGTCTCCTGTTCCGCGCTTTTTATGCCCTGCCGCCAACCATGACGGCTCCGGATGGGACCCCTACGAATGCGATTTATGGATTTCTCCGCATGCTGCTCGGTCTTTACCGGGATCTGGACCCCGAATACATGGCCGTGACTTTTGATAAGGACCGTCATACGTTCCGCACCGAAATGTATGATGGCTATAAAGCGACGAGAAAACCGGCGCCTGATGAACTGGTGCCCCAGTTTGATTTGATTATTGATGTGCTCCGGACCATGGGAGTGGCGGTTTACAGCATTCCCGGCTATGAAGGGGATGATGTGCTGGGAACCCTTTCGGCCCGGTATGAAAATGAACTTCCCGTAGATATCGTAACGGGAGACCGGGATGCGCTCCAGCTTTCCAGTGATCAGACAACTGTCCTTCTGACCCAGAAGGGGATTACGAATATGGCCCGCATGACGCCGGAAGCGATTATGGAAAAATACCATATCACTCCGTCCCAGGTGATTGATATCAAAGCTCTCATGGGGGATACGGCAGACAATATCCCGGGAGTCCCGGGAATCGGCGAAAAGACAGCCCTTTCACTTCTGACGGAGTATAAGGACCTGGACAATCTGTATGCCCATGTGGAAGAAATCAAGGGCGCTAGGAAGAAAAAACTCATTGAAAATAAAGATATGGCCTATCTTTCCTATAAACTGGCCACCATCAAACGGGATGTGCCCCTCGAAACGACACTGGAGGATATGAAGCAGCCCATCCATATCGAAGAAATGAGAAAGATTTTCTCCACCCTGGGCATCCGCATGATTGATGAATTTGCCAATCTTCCAAGGTTCCAGATGCTTTCACAGCAGAAAAAAGTGGAAAATGAACAGTCCCGGCCCAAAGTGGAAGAGTGGGATGATTCTATTTCCACGGATGGAAAAATCGTGGGCATCCGCGCAAAGTTCACGGGACTGAAACCATTCCTTTCCGCCGGTTCCGTCGTTATTTCTGTGGATGACAAAGCTTATGAAATCGGGAAAGACCAGTGGCAGAGAGCCTCCGAAGCCCTGAAAAAGGCAAAAGCCCTGGTGATCGAAGATTCGAAACTCCTCATGGAATCCGATTTCCCCACCGATGGCCTTCCTTTCTTTGATATTTCCATCGCCGCTTACCTTCTGGATCCCACGAGAATGACCTATCCTTTCTCCTATCTGGCAGGACTTTTTGAAAAACCGGAAATATTCCCCGACGATATGCCCACCGAAGCGGACAAGGGCTGCTGTATTTCCCGATTCCTTGCCTCCCTCTATGAACCGGCCAGGAAGAAACTTTCCGAAAACGGAGTGGAAAAACTTTTTGATGAAGTGGAACAGCCCCTCGTCAGAGTCCTTTCTTCCATGGAAATCGCCGGTATCGCTACGGATCAGAAGCGGTGGGACGAAGTCAGAAAGGAAATGGAAAAAGAAGTCCGCATCTGCATGAAGGATATTTATGTGGAAGCGGGAGAGCCCTTCAATATCAATTCGCCAAAGCAGCTGGGTCACATCCTTTTCGAAAAAATGGGCCTCCCTGCTGGAAAGAAGACAAAAACCGGCTATTCCACCGCCGCCGATGTATTGGAAGAATTGGCTGCTGCCTATCCCTTTGTCAATAATATCCTCCGTTACCGGACCCTGACGAAACTGATTTCCACCTACCTTGAAGCTCTGCCGCTCCTCATCCGTAAAGATACGGGCCGCATCCATACTTCTTTCAATCAGACCGTCACTGCCACGGGCCGCCTTTCCTCATCGGACCCGAATCTGCAGAATATCCCCGTCCGCAGCGAAGAAGGAAAGAAAATCCGCTCCCTTTTCGTGCCGGGAGAGGGCTATGACTGCTTTATTTCCTCCGATTACTCCCAGGTGGAACTCCGCGTTCTGGCCCATATGTCGGGAGACGAAAGCCTCATCAAAGCATTCATCAATAAAGAAGATATCCATCGCAGAACCGCTGCCGAAGTCCTGGGAATTCCTTTTGAAGAAGTCACTCCCGAGCAGCGTTCCCATGCGAAAGCCGTCAATTTCGGTATCATTTACGGTATTTCCGATTTCGGTCTCGCCCGGCAGCTGGGGATTTCCCGCCAGGCGGCAGCCGATTATATCGCGAAATATTTCGAGCGCTATCCGTCCATCCATTCCTTTATGAATGAAATGGTGGAAAAAGCCAAAGAAACAGGAAGGGCCGTCACCCTTTTCGGTCGGTACCGGGAACTCCCCGATATCCGGAGCAAAAATTTCAACCGCCGTTCCTTTGCCGAACGGACCGCCATGAATACACCGATTCAGGGAACTGCTGCCGATATCATGAAAATGGCCATGATCGAAGTGTATGACCGCATGAAAAAAGGCGGCTACAAGAGCCGTGTCCTTTTGCAGGTCCATGATGAGCTGGTCGCTGAAGTCACCAGTGAAGAAAAAGAAGAAATTTCCAGACTTCTGAAAAATACCATGGAAAATATAGTCACCTTGAAAGTTCCCCTGGTGGCTGACGTGAATGAAGGGAAAAACTGGGCGGAAACGAAGTAGTTTGTGGGGAGGCTTGTTCTTCCGGTTGGAGAACTTTAGCGGTTTTCGTGATTCGTGTTTCGTGGTTCGTGAAGGTGGCCCGCATCATAATTGGGTAGCGGGCTGGTAGATCTGGTCCGGATTGTGATGGGGATAGAGTCATTTGTCTGAATCGTGGTCCGTGTTCCGTGACCTGTGATTGTATCTCGTGCCCGGGGATAGATGAGGGCCGAAGGCCATATAAAAAGATTGGTTTCCCGCAGGGAAACCATATCCGCCCCGCATCCCGCACCCCGATGGACAGACGAATCAGGACAGATTTGAAAGTAAAAATTTAAAGGAGAATTTCATTGTATCGTATCGGTTTAACCGGAGGCGTGGGCAGCGGAAAGTCCACGGTTTCCTCCTATCTGAAAGAACTGGGAATCCCCATTATTGACGGGGACAGGCTGGCAAGGGAAGCAGTGATTCCGGGAGGCCCGGCTATGGTGAAAATCCGCGAGGAATTCGGGGATGACATATTTCTTCCTGACGGCAATTTAAACCGCCTGAAGGTGGGGGAAATCGTTTTCACCGATGAAGCCAAAAGGCAGAAACTGAACGGCATCATTCATCCTTTCATCTGGCACCGGACCTGGGAAGAACTGATCCGTGCCCAGGAGGAAGGCTATGAAATTGCCGTCCTGGATATGCCCCTTCTTCTTGAAATTTCCTGGCAGCTCCGGGTAGAAGAAGTCTGGCTGGTGGAAGTGCCTTTGGAAATTCAGATCCAGAGGGTCATGGCAAGGGACAATTTTACAAGGGCCCAGGTGCTGGAACGCATCGGGAAACAGATGCCTACAGAGAATAAAATGAATTATGCCGATGTCATCATCGACAACAGTCATTCCATAGAAGAAACGAGAGCACAGGTGCGGAAAGCTTTAGAGCACGTACCGGGATTTGTATTTCCGGAGTAAGGAGAACCTATGAGAATCGCATTGAAGAGGAAGAAGCATGAAGTCCAGCGGCATTCGGGAAATACGGGTGCCATGGTTTTCACCTTTCTGCTCGCCCTTTTCTGCGCCCTTTTCCTCTTTATGACGTCTGCAAAATTCCTGCTCCGTCCCAGTGAAAGGGTGGCCCATACCATCCAGCAGTGCGCCCAGGAAGAAAGAATTTCCGCGAGCCTCCTGGAGGCGGTGATCCTGACGGAAAGCAAATTCAATGAAAAAGCCATTTCCCATGTAGGTGCCGTCGGCATGATGCAGCTGATGCCGGAAACGGCAGACTGGATTTCCGAAATGAGCGGCCTGCCGGCGGACAATCTGGAAAGCCCGGAGCAGAATATCCCCCTCGGCGCCTGGTACCTGAGTTACCTCCTGAAGAAATATAAAAATAACGAAGTCTTTGCCCTGGCTGCCTACAATGCGGGGAGAGGCAATGTGGACGAATGGATTGAGAAAAATAAGTGGCCCGAAAATTTCACGGATATGGACAAGATTCCATTCCCTGAAACGAGGGAATTCGTAAAATCGGTGATTTCCGGCAGGGACAGGCTGGAAGCGGAAAAGATGGTGGTCACAAGTGGCAGATGATAAACTGGAAAAAGCAAGAGCCGAAAGACGGCAGAAATTCCTGGACTGGGATATAGAAAAAGAACTGCCCACGGAAATCGGCGAATACAAACTGAAAAGGCTGGACCGGCAGGAAGGACGCATTTACTTTGCCTTCTGCTGGGAAAACGAAAAGACGGGCTGGCAGGTGCGCGCCCTTTTCGATGAAGAAACCATGGACTACATGGTGAAAACCTTTTTCCCCATGGTGACCCTCACGGAAATCGAACTCATCACCGGGGAATTCGAGGAATATCAGAGAAACATGAAACGCCTCACTCCGGCCTACATCGAAAAAGAACTGATTCACCGGGAAGACGTGTCCGTCCTGATCCGTGGAAAAGCCTTCATGGTCTGGGACTATACGCCCTTCTTTCCGGAAACGATTGGCCATTATAAAAGGACCCTCGAACCCCACCGGCCCCTCCTGGGCCTGAACGGGTCCTATATCATCTGTGCCTACGAATGTCCGGAAAAGAATACAGGCATATTATTTTTCTATAATATATATAGAGAGGATTACTACGGAGAATTCCGCGCCCAGGGCATTCCAGGCATCATTCATCAGTACGACGCGAAGAACCTGGAAATATTTGAAGAAAAAATCACCACCCATCTGGTAAAAGACCTTGAGAATCTCTACGAACATCCGGAGATACCGGACTGAAAGGGCATGGAAACCGTGGTGGAAATAGTATCATGAGCAGCTTTTGAATCGGGGATCCCGGGATTGACGAGGGCCCCGGGGCTATCGGGAAGATGCGGCGCAAAATCACAGGCGCCGCTTTTTTATTTCTTGCGGACATATACAATTACATAGACCGCTATGCAGGGAATACAGGGATTTCAAAGAAACAGGGGAAATTGAATCAGGCGGCCCTTATTACTGGATGAATATTCCTGCCTTTTGGATGAAATCTCTCCGAAAGGGCCGCCCTGTGAATCCGGCGGCCGCCTTCCCGACAGTCCCGATATCCCCGAATCCCGACACTCCCGATTCAAAAGTATATTTCCCTTATTTTTTATAATCAGTTTTCATACAAAAAATTCTTTTCCCTCTTTACAATATGTGCTATAATACTATCGGTATGTTTGAATAGAGTTTCCTGTAGAGTGAGCCGCGGCTCACTCTTTCTTATACTATGGACAAGGAGGGCATATGGCGCGCAGGGAAATCGAAGAAACCGTAGAAAAGTTGCTGGAACCGGTATTGGAAACAAGCGGCATAGAACTTGTGGATGTGGAATACGTCCGGGAAAGAAACTGGATTCTCCGCATATACATCGATACGGAACACGGCGTAGGTCTGGATGACTGCCAGGCAGTCAGCGAAAAGGCCGGCGCCCTTCTGGATGAGAAAGACCTGATTCCGGACAACTACATGCTTGAAGTTTCTTCTCCGGGCCTGGACCGGGTGCTGAAAAAGGATAAGGATTTTATCCGTTACACCGGCGAGGATGTGGACGTCAAACTTTTTGCCCCTTTGGAAGGAACGAAAATCAAATCATTTACGGCAAAACTGGAAGGACTGGCAGAGGGCGGCGCCCTTTTGCTGGAAATGGAATCCGGTGAGAAATTAACGCTGGGAAGAGACAAGATTTCCCAGGTGAGACTTCATTTTTCATTTTAACGGGAGGAAATAGAAATCGTGAACGCAAATCTGATCGAAGCCATCCATGGGCTGATAAAGATTAAAAAAGTAGATGAAAATGTAGTATATGATGCCCTGGAGATGATGCTCCTGACGGCCTATAAGAAAGAAACCGGCAGCAATGGCAAAGCTTCCGTTACTTTGGACCGTGAAACCGGGGATTACAAGATTTATGCAGAAAAGACCGTGGTGGAAACCATTGATCCCGAAAATCCGGAAGCCATCAATCAGATCACCGTGGAAGAAGCCAAGAAAATCAATCCGTCCTACGAAGCCGGCGATATGCTCCGCATCGATGTGACTCCGAAAAATTTCGGCCGCGTCGCTGCCCAGACCGCCAAGCAGGTGATGATCCAGAAGCTCCGCGAAGCAGAAAGAGGATCCATTTATGATGAATTCTCCGGCCGCGAAGGCGACGTCATTACAGGCACTGTGAAATGGTCCGAATCCCGCACCATTTTCGTGGATCTGGGCCGTGTGGAAGGCATTCTTCCCTATGCAGAACAGATTGAAGGGGAAACTTTCCAGACCAATGATAAAATCAAGTGCTATGTGCTGGAAGTCAGAAAGACCACGAAGGGTCCGGAAATCATCCTTTCCAGAACCCACCCGGGCCTCCTGAAACGGCTCTTTGAACTGGAAGTTCCGGAAATTTACAGCGGCACTGTGGAAATCAAGAACGTAGTCCGCGAAGCGGGCTCCCGTTCGAAAATCGCCGTTTATGCCATGGACCCGAATGTGGACCCTGTCGGCGCCTGCGTAGGCCCCAAGGGGCAGAGAGTCCAGAATATCGTGAACGAACTGCATGATGAAAAAATCGATATCGTCCGCTGGGATGAAGATCCGGCCATCTACATCGCCAATGCTCTTTCCCCGGCAAAAGTCATTTCCGTTTCCGTCTGGGAGGAAGAAAAATCTTCCTACGTCATCGTTCCGGATTACCAGCTGTCGCTTGCCATCGGCAAGGCCGGCCAGAATGCAAGACTGGCAGCCAAACTGACCAACTGGAAGATCGATATCAAGAGCGAAACCCAGGCGAAAGAAGAAGGCTTCGGGCAGGATGAAGAAATGGAAGATGATGACATCCTGGGAGATATCGAAGCCGGCGGTGAGGAGGACCAGGAATGAAAGTCAAAAAGATCCCGATGCGCAAATGCGTGGGCTGCGGCTCATTGAAGCCGAAAAAAGAACTCCTCCGCATTGTGGCGCTCCCCACCGGGGTGATCGAAGTGGACCGGACCGGGAAAAAATCGGGCCGGGGCGTATATATCTGCGACGATATCGAATGCTTCCATAAAGCCTATGAAAACCACGGACTGGAAAAGTCCCTGAAGCGTCCTGTCTCCAAAGATGTATATGAAGCGCTGAAAGCGCAGGTGGAAAATGGATGAAGCCATTTACCGGATGCTGGGTCTTGCACAGAAGGCAGGAAAGATCCTCTCCGGCAATGAACAGGTCTCGGGCGGAATCAAAAAAAGGCAGGGAGTCCTGCTGGTGCTGACTGAAGACTGTTCCCCAAGAACGAAGGATGAATATACAGGAGCCTGCGAAAGAACCCATATTTCCATCAAAGTATTTGGAACGAAGGAAAGACTGGGGCGGGCCCTTGGAAAAGGGGTGCGCACCTGCGCGCTGATTACAGATAAAGGATTCGGCAGGGCAATCGCAGATAAGATTGACAGCCGGAAATAACGATAGATGGGAGGCTGCTTATGCAGAAAAAGAAATCCAGAGTCTACGAACTGGCCAGGACCTTTGGGAAAACGGACAGGGAAGTAATAGAAGTTTTGAAGAAACATAATTTTGACGTCACCAGCCGTCTTTCCGGTGTGGATGACTCCGCAAAGGAAATCCTGGAAAAGGAATTTTCCGTGAAGAAAAAGAAGCGTCCGCCCATGAGAACGGTCCGTTTTGACCAGCAGGGCCGCCCGACGGACCGGAAACAGCAGGATGGAGCAAGGAAATCTTCCTACTCTTCCATTTCCGTCCCCGAAGAACCAAAACCGGCCCCGAAAGCAGAAACCAGACCGGCTGCGGCTCCAAAAACAGAAGTCAAACCGGCTCCGAAAGTGGAAACCAGACCGGCTCCGGCTCCAAAAGCAGAACCAAAACCGGCCCCGAAAACAGAAACCAGACCGGTTTCTGCCCCGAAAACGGAAACCAGACCGGCAGCCCGCCAGGAAAGAAATACCAGGCAGGACAGTCGTCCGGCAGACCGCACTTTCCGTCCGGCAAGACCGCAGAGAGATGGCAGCACTTCCCGTCAGGGAGACCGGCCCCAGAGAGACAGAAATGACCGTTTCGGAAACCGTCAGGGAGACCGTCCGAACCGCCAGGGAGACAGACCGGCAAGATCGGGAGACCGTTTCGGCGACAGGAATGGAAGACCGGTCAGAAATACCCGCCCGGAAACGTCCGAACATTATGAATATCCGGAAGAACTCTCCGAACGTCCGCGCCAGGAAAGACAGGCCAGACCGCATCAGGACAGAAAGCCCCAGGACCGTCAGAACCGGGGAGCCCAGAATGATTCCATGGAAGAAACTCCGGTCATTCCGGCACAGAGAAGAGAAAAACCGGCCAAGAAAAAGACAAAGAAAGACTGGGAACGTTCCCGCCGTGAAAAAGAAGGCGGCTCCCTCATGGCCCGTTCTCTCAATCAGAATAATAAAAAGAAAAAACATATGGCTGACAGAAAATCTGCCGCTTATCCGATAGAAGTGGAACTCCCTCCGAGCGTAACTGTCAAGGAACTGGCAGAACTTTTCGGACGCGAAGTCAGCGAAATCATTAAAGCCCTCATGATGGACGGCGTTATGGCTACCATCAACCAGAATCTGGACCGGGATACCATTGAAATCCTGGCAGAAGAATTCGGAGTCACCATTAAAGAAGCTCCGCAGGCCGCGGATCCCACCGAATATACGCCGGCCAAGGATGATCCCAGATTCCTGAAGACCCGTCCGGCAGTCGTTACCATCATGGGTCATGTCGATCATGGTAAAACCACCCTTCTCGATGCGCTCCGCCAGACCAATGTGGCCCAGCACGAAGCAGGCGGCATTACCCAGAGAATCGGCGCTTACCAGCTTCGTTACAAAGGACACAAGATCACATTCCTCGATACCCCGGGCCATGAAGCTTTCACCGCCATGCGTTCCCGCGGCGCCCAGATTACCGATATTGCCGTCTTAATTGTAGCTGCCGATGATGGAGTTATGCCTCAGACTGTAGAAGCCATCCATCATGCAAAAAATGCAGGCGTACCGATCATGGTAGCTATCAATAAAATTGATAAACCCGGCGCCAATCCGGACCGGATCAAGGAAGAACTTTCCAAGGAAGGCCTCCTCTGTGAAGAATGGGGCGGCGATGTCATCATGACTCCTATTTCCGCAAAGAAAAAGATCGGTCTCGATGATCTTCTGGAAAATATCCTTTTGGTAGCTGAAGTCCAGGAATTAAAAGCCAATCCGAACAGAGAAGCTTATGGTGTAGTCGTAGAAGCCCAGCTGGATAAAGGCAGGGGCCCGGTTATGAGCGTCCTCGTTCAGAACGGTACCCTTCATGTGGGCGACGGAATCCTGGCAGGCAAGAGCTGGGGCCGTGTCCGCGCCATGACCAATGAAAATGGCCGCAAACTGAAAAATGCAGAACCTTCCGCACCGGCAGAAATCCTCGGTATGGACAGCGTACCGGAAGCAGGCGATCATTTCTACGTCATGGATGAAAGAAAGGCCAGAGAAATCGCCGAACTCCGCGCAGCGAGAGCCAAGGAAGAAGAACAGAAAAACGTACAGAAAGTCACCCTGGACAATATCTTTGAAAAGATCAAGGAAGGGGAAATGAAGGAACTGGATATCATCATCAAAGCCGATGTCCAGGGTTCCGTAGAAGCTCTCGTTCAGTCCCTCCAGGGAATCAAGAGTGATGAAGTCCGTATTTCCATCGTTCATTCTGCTGTAGGCGCCATCAATGAATCCGATGTCATGCTGGCTTCTGCATCCAAAGCCTTAATTATCGGTTTCAACGTCCGTCCGGATGCCAATGCAAGAGCCATGGCAGAAAAAGATGGCGTCGATATCCGTCTGTATCGGGTCATTTATGACTGCATCGATGATGTGAAAGCAGCTATGGCCGGTATGCTGGCTCCGACAATCCGGGAAGTGGTCCTGGGACATGCCGAAGTCCGTCAGGTTATTCATACTCCGAAAGTCATCGTTGCCGGTTCTTATGTACAGGATGGCAAAGTCACTTCCACCTGCCAGCTCCGTCTGATCCGTGACGGCATCGTTATTCACGAAGGAAAGATCGCATCGCTCCGCCGTTTCAAGGATGATGTGAAAGAAGTGGCAGCCGGCTTTGAATGCGGTATCGCCATTGACAGCTATCGTGATGTGAAGGAAGGGGACCAGCTGGAATCCTTCGAACTGAAAGAAGAAGCGGCCAAGCTGGAATGATTTCCCGAATGACTTTCCGGTCATGCAGGGCGAAAACTGGTTATAAAAGTTAATAGTGATCAGTTATCAGTTCGCAGTCTCCCATTCAAGCGGGTTGAACGGAAATAAAAATAAAAGGTTAATGGTATCACTTTTGCGGTGTACCGTTAACCTTTATTTTTTCTATACAACGAAAATAATGAAAGGGTCGGCGGTTCATTATTTCCATATTTCCATATGGTATACTAATAAGGGAAGATTCCTCATTGATTTTGAAATATATTTTTGTTATCGGTGACAGGGGAGTTGTTGGAAAAATAATTCTGATCAATGCGAACTGCTAACTGATAACTTTTCATAGAAATAGCGAGGTACAAAATGTCTGAATTACGAGTCAGAAAAGTACAGGAATTCATCAAGCAGGAAGTGAGCAATATGCTCCTGAACGACCTGAAAGATCCACGAATCGGTTTCGTTACGGTGACCGGCGTGGAAGTGACCGGAGATCTCCGGGAAGCGAAAATTTTTGTTTCCCTCTTTGGGGATGAAAAGAAAAAGAAGGCCTCCCTGGAAGGTTTGAACAAGGCAAAGGGCTTTATCCGCAAGGAACTGGGCCAGCGCCTCAAGATTTACTATACCCCGGAGCTTTTCTTTGAAGAAGACAAGTCCCTGGATTACGGCATGCATATCGACGGCCTTCTGAAAAAAATTCACAAGGAGGAGGAATAATGGCAGAAGAAAAGAAGGAAAAACTGCTCATCAACAAATCAGGTGTTGAAATTCAGAAGGGTTCTTCTAAAGAAATTTCCAAAGAAGAAGCCATCGGATTCCTGAAATCCCATGACCGTTTTCTCCTCATCGGCCATGAACATCCGGATGGAGATGATGTGGGTTCAATCTGTGCTCTCCACAATGCACTTCTCCTCATGGGAAAAGAAGCGGATATGGTCTTGCCGGACCCGGTGCCCCATGTCTATACCCTTGTGAAAACCTCGGAAAAAGTACTGACCGAAATTCCGAAAGACCGGGATTATGATGCCCTCATTTTTACAGACCTGGGCAACCTGGAACGGGGCGGACGGGATAAATTTGATTTTCCCCGGGTGGATTCCCTCTGTATCGACCATCACGAATCCAATGAACATTACACCGATTATCTCTACCTGAAATACCGCTATGCGGCGACTGCGGAACTGCTTTCGGAAATGTTCTTCGATATGGGCCTTACACTGGATGAAGATACCTGCAATGCCCTCTATATGGCCCTCTGCACGGACAGCGGATTCTTCAGCTTTTCCTGCACCAGCGAACATACTTTGACCATGGCTGCCAAACTGGTGGGTATGGGGGCGAAACCGGATTATATTTCCAACCGCCTCGATGAAAGGACGCCGGAGGCCCTGGAATGCTGGGGCCGTGTAGCATCCACGATTCAGACTTTTGCCGGCGGCCAGATCGTGACGGCTTTTATGGATGAAAAATCCATGGCACTGGACGGTGAAAATTCCGATGCCTATGCCTCCATTCCCAGAAGCCTCAAAGGCTGTCAGATTGCGGCTCTTTTGAAATATCGCACCGAAAAGGGAAAGGTCATTACCCGCATTTCCCTTCGTTCCACGGAGCACTGCAATGTAGGCGCCCTGGCGAAAGAATTCAAGGGCGGCGGTCATTGGAAAGCATCGGGCTGCACCATTGAGAAACCGATTCACGAAGCCCTGCCCATTCTGGTGGAAATGGCAGAGAAATACCTTCCCGGCGGCGAAAAATACATGGTCGGAAGGGATAAGAAGGAATCCTGATGGACGGAGTCATCAATGTATATAAGCCAAAAGGCTTTACCTCCTTTGACGTGATTGCGAAACTCCGCCGCATTTACCATCAGAAAAAAATAGGTCACGGCGGCACCCTGGATCCCATGGCGGAAGGGGTGCTTCCCGTTTTTCTGGGCCGGGCCGCAAGACTCATCGAATACGCTCCGATTCACAGGAAATCCTATGAAGCGGAGTTTACCATGGGGATTTCCACGGATACCGAAGACATGACGGGAACTGTCCTCGAAAGGGGACCTGTTCCCGAAGACCTTTCCGTTTTCGAAAAAGCGGCGGAAAAATTCCGCGGGCATATCCTCCAGGTGCCCTCTGCCTATTCGGCGAAAAAAATCAACGGGGAGCGGGCCTACAAACTGGCGCGGGAAGGAAAGGAAGTGCACCTTCCGCCCCGGCCGGTCACCATTTATAAACTGGAAATCGTGGAAATAAAAGTACCTCATATCCGCCTTTCCGTCACCTGTTCGGCAGGCACCTATATCCGCGCCCTGGGGCGGGATCTGGGAAAGGAAGCGGGCTGCCTCCTCACTATGGACAAACTGGTGAGGACGGAAATGGGACCCTTTTCCCTGAAAGAAGCCAGATCGCTGGAAGAAATCGAAGACAATCCGGAAGGCGCCCTCCTGACGGACCTTCATCCCCTCCTTTCCGCTCTGCCCCAGCTGGAAATCTCCGAAGAAAAAGCGGCTGATTTCCTCCAGGGAAAACGGCTTCGGACGAAGGGAGAAGACCTTGAAAGGGCTGCCGTTTTCAGCGGAGAAAGATTCCTTGGCATCGCTTCTGTTTCCGGAAATATCATTCATCCAAAGAAAGTGTTCAACTGACCTATGGAAATCTACCATCATCTCCATGAAATTCCACAGGACAAAAAGCTGGTGCTGGCCATCGGCTTTTTTGACGGCTGCCATAAGGGACATCAGGTGGTTTTTGAAAAAGTCCGGAAACTGGCAGCCGAAAAAGGGGCCATTCCCGGAGTCCTCACTTTCTATCCCCATCCCATGTCGGTGCTGGCGCCCCACATCCGGGTGCCCCTTCTCCAGTCAGAAGAAGAAAAAATCATTTCATTGACCGAAGCAGGCATGAAAATGGCGATTTTTATCGCCCCGGACAAAGAATTCCTTTCCGAAACCGCAGAAACCTTCATGAGAAATCTTTCTTCCATCGGAAATCTATCCGGCCTGGTAGTGGGAGAAAATTTCACCTTCGGCAGAGGGGCTCAGGGAAACAGCACAGGCCTTTTGGAATTTTTCAAAAATTCAAAAGTGACCGTGGACATCGTGAAACTGGTGGAAGGAAAGGGAGCGCCCTATTCGTCCACGAGAATCCGTGAATCTGTCCTTGCAGGAAATATGGAAGAAGCCGCCCGCCTTCTTGGTAGAAATTACTCCATGAAAGGGGACGTGGTTCACGGTTTCCGGCGGGGTCATGATGTCCTGGGCTTTCCCACGGCCAATCTGTCCTTCCGGGAAGACCGGGTCCTCCCGCCCGACGGAGTCTATGCCGCAAGAGCCATCGTGGATGGGAAGAAATATGATGCCATCACCAATATCGGTACCAATCCCACCTTTGGAAACAGGGAAAGAACGATTGAAACCTTCATCTTCCATTTCGAAGAAGCCATCTACGGCAAACCCTTCACCCTGGAATGGGTGAGCCGCCTCCGGGAAGAAAGGAAATTCGAATCCTTCGAGGCGCTCAAGGCACAAATTGCTGTGGATATCGGGCAGGCGGAGAAGCTGCTGAAAAAAGTTAACAGTTAGCAGTTATCAGTTATATTGTGCACAGGCGGAGGGCGGGACGATAGCCTCAACTGTTCCAACTGGAGTAAACATAATAAAAGGAAGCTGCAGGGGATTCTCCTGCAGCTTCCTTTTGCTTATCTGAATAAAATAAAAAAAGGGCCCGCTTCCTGTTTGATGCGGGCACACCCTCACTGATAATTAAGAACTGATCACTTTAACTAAAAAGCCTGCCCCTTCATTGAGAGACAAGCTTCTCATGACGTCCCACGAAAAAAGCCGCCCTGCGGCGGCTTTCAGGTGAGTCGGTTATTTTCTGGACTGAAGTTCGAGCAAAGCCCAGCAGATGGATTCCTTTTCTGCTTCTTCCACAATAACTTCTTTTTCGACCTGATTTTCCTTCATGGGAGCCTCCATTTATAAATCCCGCCTCATTGCGGGCCTTTGCCTTAAGTTGTGACTATAATATATATCTTTTATACCGGTTTATCCAATATTTCTTTTATGCAGATTCATTCATTACTTACATAGGAATTCATAAATTATATGACATGAATTTGTAAATTATCTGTTTATCAATTACATAGATTGCAAGCTATGTAAAACATAGATAAAATTTTAAAGTTATGATTTCGGGGAGGAAAACATTCGCCTGCGCCCCGGTCTTTATTATGATAAAATATGGATAACAGGGATATTTAAAAGTTATCTGTTATCAGTTCGCAGTTATCTGTGGGCCGGATTTTCCCAAGAGCTGCTTTTACTATAATGATGGTAAGCATAATCACTGAGAACTGATAACCAGGAACTGAGAACTTTTCCGCTCGTTTTTACAGTTTTTGAAATGCATAAGTATCAGGCTTACTCTTTTTACAAGGAGGATTACTATGGGTCTTATCAAAGCAGGAATCGGTGCCATCGGAGGCGTGCTGGCGGACCAGTGGAAAGAATTTTTCTACTGTGACAGCATGACCCCGGATATTCTCATGATGAAAGGGGAAAAGAAAATCAGCCGTTTCAGCCGGTCTTCAAATACCGGCGGCGAAGACAATATCATTTCCAACGGTTCAAAAATCGCCGTCAATAACGGCCAGTGCATGATGATTGTGGAATCGGGGAAAGTGGTGGATCTCTGTGCAGAACCGGGGGAATATACCTATGACAAATCGACGGAACCTTCCATTTTCACAGGGTCCCTGGGCGATGGGGTGAAGGAAATCTTCCACCAGATCGGACGCCGTTTCACTTTTGGCGGAGACACGGGAAAAGACCAGCGGGTGTACTATTTCAACCTGAAGGAAATCGTTGGAAATAAATACGGCACTCCCGCCGAAGTGCCTTTCAAAGTGTCTGACCAGGCCACAGGACTCAATCTCCTTGTGCGGATTCGCTGCTTTGGGGAATACAGCTACAAAATCACGAACCCCATTCTTTTCTATACGAACGTGGCAGGCAATGTGGCCGATACCTATGACCGGAAAATGCTGGACAGCCAGCTCAAGAGTGAACTTTTGACCGCCCTCCAGCCCGCTTTTGCAAAACTTTCGGCGCAGCACATCGATTATGCGGAGCTTCCGGGCCATACCTTTGAAATGGCCGATGCCTTAAACGAAGTGCTCTCGAAAAAATGGCGGGACCTTCGCGGTATCGAAATTGTTTCCTTCGGTATGAACAGCGTGAAAGCCAACGAAGAAGATGAGGCAAAAATCCAGAAAATGCAGATGGGTGCTGCCATGTCCCGTCCGGATATCGCTATGGGAGCCCTGGCTGATGCTACAACGGATGCCATGCGGACAGCTGCAGGAAATGAAGGAAATATGGGCGCTGCCGTAGGATTTATGGGTATGAATATGGCCGGAAATGCGGGAAGCGGCATGTACCAGGCCATGGCTGAGCAGGCTGAAAAAGCCCGGGCCGAATATCAGGCGCAGCAGAAAAAAACTTCCGGCTGGACCTGCCCTGCCTGCGGCGCAGAAGGAAATACGGGGAAATTCTGCAGCAACTGCGGAAAACCGAAACCGGAAGAAAAGAAACCCTGGGACTGCCCCTCCTGCGGGCAGAAGGGAAATACGGGAAACTTCTGCGCGAATTGCGGAGCGCCGAGACCCACCGGCTGGACCTGCCCCTCCTGCGGAACCATGAATCAGGGGAAATTCTGCACCAACTGCGGGACGAAGAAGCCCTAGGATTTGAAGGAAACAGTGTTTACGATTAGACTGAAGTCATAAAAGTTATCAGTTATCAGTTCGCGGTTCTCAGTTTACCATTCTCGTGGAGAAACTTTATTACGAAAATACCAGCCCATAGTGGCTGGACACCGGATGATGAGGAAGAACAGCTCTGATTGGTAAGACTGGTTATTCATCCTTATGTGAGATTCTGATAACTGATAACTGATAACTTATAGCCCGAATCATTTTCAACCTGATTGTGGTCAGCCATTTCATACGAATTGAGGTGACACTATGGCCGATACTACAGTCGCCTACTCCTGCCCGAATTGCGGCGGGCCTCTGGAGATGGTGCCGGGGCAGAAGAAAATCGTCTGTCCCTATTGTGATACGGAATTTGAAACAGCGGCGCTGGAGAAGCTTTTTGCCAAAAAAGAAGAAATGGCAGCCAAAGCAGAAGCAGCCAGGGAATCAAAATTTGATACGGAGGCGGCGGGAAAGGACTGGACCGAAGAGGAAATGGCCCATCTCCGCACATTCACCTGTTCCGCCTGCGGGGCAGAGCTGGTGTGCGACGAAAATACCATGGCCACGGAATGCTGCTACTGCGGCAATCCCACCATGATTCCTTCCCGTTTCACCGGCATGCTGAAACCGGATTTCATCCTCCCCTTCAAAAAGAGCAAAGACGAAGCCATGGCGGCGCTCAAAAAATTTTATGAAGGGAAATTCCTCCTGCCTTCCAATTTTATTTCTAAAAACAGGGTGGAAGATATCCAGGCCATGTACGTGCCTTTCTGGCTTTTTGATTCCAAAGTCCATGCCAGTGGGGAGTTCCGGGCGGAAACGGACAATGTGATCAATACGCCGGATGAAGTCATTACGCAGACAAGCATTTATAACTGCAGCCGGGATGGGACCATGGAATTTAAAAATATCCCCGTAGACGGCAGCAAAAAGATGAATGACCAGTACATGGAATCCCTGGAACCCTTCGATTTTTCCGAGCTCGTTCCTTTCACCCCGGGTTATATGGCAGGATGCCTTGCCGATAAATATGATGTGGATGCAGAAAATGCCGCTCCCCGGGCGGACGAAAGAGTCCATCAGACCGCCATGAGTGAACTGGAAGATACGGTGACCGGCTATACAAGATGCCGGATGACCGATGAAGCAGTAGTGAAAGAAGGAGGCCATGCCTCCTATGCCCTTCTCCCCGTATGGATCCTGACCACCCGGTACAATGACAAGCCCTATACATTCATGATGAATGGCCAGACCGGAGAAGTGGTGGGATTTTTGCCCTATGACAAACAGAAATCCTGGATGGTCTTTGCTCTGGTCACCATCGTGATGCTTCCCATTTTTTATTTCCTTGTTTCCGCGTTCCTGAACGTGTAAGGAGGGCCTATGAAAAAACTATGGAAAATCCTCCTTGCCCTGTCCCTTTTCCTGATGCCTGTCTTTTGGGCAGAAGCGGCAGGAAACCTGTCGGATCAGGCGAAACTTCTCTCTTCCACGGAAAAACAGATCGTGGAGACCGAGCTTTCGAAGATGGACGAGAAATATGATGTCCACATGATGATCGTCACGGCCAATACGATTCCCGGAGGAAATATCGGGACTTATGCGAACCGGTACCTGGATAACAACCTCAAAGGGAAAAATGGAAATATGGTCCTCATGATTTCCATGGGCTCCCGGGAATGGTATATTTCCACCGACAATGCCATGCGGAAAAAGATTACCGACGAAAAAGGCATTCAGCAGCTGGCAAATGACATGGTACCCTCCATGTCCCGAGGCAATTATTACGAAGCCTTCCGGAAATACATCAGCGCCTCCGACAAACTTCTTGCTTACTACGCTAAAGAGGGAAGACCTTACGTGCAGAAATCCACTCTGGATTACGCGGCCTATCCCCTCATCGTCATTCTGTCCCTTCTTGTGGGAATGGCCGTCCGGTCCCATCTCATTTCCAAAATGAAAAACCTGGACTTTTCCTACAATGCTTCTTCCTACCTTGTCCCGGGAAGCTTTAAACTCAGCGGGGCCAAAGACATCTTCCTCTTCATGAATATTTCCAGAATCCGGAAGCCCAGACAGCCCCGGGTCACCCTCTCCAGCCGCGACGGAAGTCACGGAGGCGGCGGGGGAAGATTTTAAACCGAAAGGAGAAAATTATGAGCGAAATTCAATTCAAAAATGGAAACGGTCGGTTTTCAGAAGCTGTCATTCACAATGGAATCATTTATACATCCGGCATCGTAGGAGATACGCCGGGAGCAGATGCCTCGCTCCAGACAAAGGAAATCCTGGCCCATTTCGATCGAATCCTGGCAGAGAATCACTCTGATAGAAAGCATATCCTGGACCTCACCGTCATCATTCCTGATATCCGGAAAAATGTGAATGTGGTAGGGGATATCATCAATGCCTGGGTCAATCAGGATGCTCTTCCCGCCCGCTTTACCTACCAGGGGCTGCTGGTCAGTCCCCTTTGGAACGTGGAAATCAGCATGCGGGCCGCACAGAAATGAAAAAACGTCCCTGAAAGGGGACGTTTTCATTTTATAGAAATGGGGAAAATGCTGAAATGAAATTTCACTTCAGCGAATTTTAAATGACTTTTTTATTACATGTTGAGAATAAATCAATTTGGGGCTGTACAATTATTACACAACAGGTAAAACTGCCGGAAATTATAAAGTTATCAGTTATCAGTTCATAGTTATCAGTGAAGGAGGCCCGCAGCAAATTGAATGGCGGGCCATTTTTAACCATCATTCTCATTGAAAATGGATATTTTATATAAAAAGAGCCGCCTTTTTCTATTTAAAGGCGGCCACAATCACTGAGAACTGATAACTGATAACTATATTACCAAATGTTTTTAAAGTTAGTATATCTATTTTTGTACACCCTCATCTCGACAGTTGAGAATAATTAAAGAGAATCATCTCAACTGTTGAGATTCAATCAGGAAAAAGTCATGAATCCGGAAGACAATCATCAGCACTAATCCTCTGGCAGTCATAAAAATCTTTCCATAGAATGCATACTTGAGAAATATGGGACCGGGATGATCGTATAAGGGCAGCCCGGAAATTGGCGGCCCACCGCCCCGATAACTCCGAGACTCCCGACAACCCCGATATGCCTGATACAAAAGTCTTGACGCCTTACAGCTTCCTTATGACAAAGCGTTATCCCTATTTCCTAAATATTTGACAACGAATAGTCATAGTCTTACAATAATAGTATTACCGATAGTTTATATTCGCTTGTGGCACAGGGGGGACCTGGGACTCAGGCTGTAATATAAGGTAGTCCGGGGCAGGATTTCCTGCCACCATAGTAGTAAAGGAGAGATTTTTTATGGCAATCCGTTTTTCTGAAGTTCTGGCAAACATGAAACCGTCCGACATTAGTGCTCTGCTGGCTCTGACCGCTCAGCCGGATATCATTTCTTTCGCCGGCGGCCTTCCTGCACCGAAGACTTTCCCGCTGGAAGAACTGACCGAAGTCGCTATCAAAGTCAGAAAAGAAGATGGCGCCGGCGCTATGCAGTATGGTCCGTCCCTTGGTTTCATGGGTCTCCGTCAGGCTATTGCTGACCGCATGAACCGTATGTACCAGCCCATGGGCATGGAAAAGGTAGATCCGAAGAACATCATGATCGTTACCGGCTCCCAGCAGGGCCTCGATATTACCGGCCGCGTATTCCTGGACAAAGGTGATGTCGTTCTCTGCGAAAGCCCGACATATCTTGGCGCTATCGGCGCTTTTGATTTCGAACAGCCGAAATATATCGAAGTTCCCACCGATGATGACGGCATCATTCCGGAAGAACTGGAAAAAGTCCTCGCTTCCGAAGAAAAGGTTAAATTCATCTACGTCATTCCGAACTATCAGAACCCCACCGGCCGCTGCATGAGCCTGGAACGCCGCAAGAAATTCATGGAAATCGTAACCAGGTATGAAATTCCGGTATTCGAAGACAACCCCTATGGCGATCTCCGTTTCGAAGGCGAAGAAATCGCTCCGCTCGTTACCATGGATCCGAAACACCTCGTTATTTACTCCGGCACCTTCTCCAAGACCCTGGCTCCGGGCATGAGACTGGCATGGCTCGTCCTGAATGACCAGCTCCTCCCGAAATTCGATCTTGTCAAAGGCTCCACCGACCTGGCTACTCCGTCCGTAACCCAGCGTGAAGCAGCTATGTACATGACCACCTATGACTATGAAGGCCATATTAAAGATAACTGCAAACTCTATGGTCATCGCCGTGATGTAATGTGCGACGCCATTAAGAAATACTTCCCGTCCGACGTAGAATGCACCTATCCCCATGGCGGCCTCTTCCTGTGGGTCACCCTGCCGGAAAACTGCGATGCCCGCGAACTCTTCCAGTATGCTCTGGATAGAAAAGTGGCTTACGTTCCAGGTGATGCATTCTTCCCGGCATCCGGCAAACGCAACTACTTCCGTCTGAACTTCTCCTACAATGACGACGATGTCATTGAAGAAGGCGTAAAGAGACTGGCAGATGCTCTGAAAGCTTACCTGGCTGATAAGAAATAAGATTTGCAAACATGACGGATTGACTGGCTTTGCGCGTGGTCCGTGAGCCGTGGTCCGTGAAAGGTGGACGCCCCTTTGGGGCGTCTATTTTTTATGTGGGAATTTTCGGTCCAGCACTTTTCGTTAAAAGGAGGCTGAAAGGAAATTCACTTTTGAATCGGGGGTATCGGGATTCTCGGGAGTATCGGGGTTGTCGGGAAGGTGGGCGCATCAGATTTAGAAGCGCCCTTATTTGATTGGGAACGGAATCCCGGACGTCGATGACTGAAGGCTAATGGCTAACGGCTAACGGCTGACGGCTAACGGCTTTCCTTATTCCTTCTCAAAAGGAGTTGACCAAAAATTATCAATTTTCTGTATTTCTACTTTTTCTCTTCTGAAAAAGGATAGTATGCGGTTTAAATCGGCGTAAGGATTCAGAAGCTGCCTGCACTTTTCGGTAGCAACACCCGCTGAATTTACAGATTGCATACAAGGGGCCCATGGAGTCCTCATTTTCATTTTACATAGTTTTGACAGACAGTTTTCAAAACATGTACCAGCCGTTGATACGATAAAAGCAAGCAAACGGGACGCATTTTCCGGTTTCCGTGGTTGGAGAAAGGAGTTTCCTATGGATCCTAATCTGAAAATTTTCTTTGGCCTCATCGGCGGGCTGGCCATGTTCCTTTACGGGATGAATGGCATGAGTTCTTCCCTCCAGAAGGTGGCGGGGGAGAAGATGAAAAAAATCCTGGGCATGCTGACGAAAAATGCAGTGCTCGGGGCAATCGCCGGTATGCTGGTGACTTCCGTTCTCCAGTCCAGTTCCGCTACCACAGTCATGGTCATCGGCTTCGTCAGCGCAGGGCTGATGACGCTTCCTCAGGGCATTTCCGTCATTTTCGGCGCCAATATCGGTACCACCATGACGGCCCAGCTCATGGCTTTCAAGCTGTCCGACTATATTTATCCCATCATTTTCATCGGCTTTATCATGAATTTCGTGGCCAAGTCGGAAAAGATGAAAAATATCGGTCTCGTCATTTTCAATTTCGGCCTTCTTTTTGAAGGGATCGAAATCATGGGCCACGTTATGAAACCTCTGGCAGGAAGTCCATTCTTTGTCGATATGATGGCAGAAGTGAAGGATATCCCGATTCTGGGTCTGGCCCTTGGTATGTGCATGACCCTGGTGGTTCAGTCCTCTTCGGCAACCATTGCGGTACTTCAGAACTTTGCTGCCCAGCCCGGACCCGGAGGCGGTTCCCTTCTTGGCCTCACCGGGGCTATCCCGATCCTTCTCGGCGATAATATTGGTACTACCATTACGGCCCTCCTCGCCTGCATTGGTCAGTCCAAGAATGCCCAGAGAACGGCTGTGGCTCATTCGGTCTTCAATATTTCCGGCTCTGTCATCTTCCTCTGTCTCATTCCCTGGTTCGCCCAGTTCGTCATGTGGGTTTCGCCAACAGGGCCGGAGCTGGACGTTATTTCCCGTCAGATTGCCAATGCCCATACCACCTTTAACGTCGTCTGCACCCTCGTATGGCTGCCGCTCCTGCCCGTGATGGTAAAAATTGTTAGATTCATCATTCGCGGGGAAGATGAAGTGGCACCGGGTGAATTTGATCCCCGCTACCTGGATGTGAAAATGCTTTCCCAGCCCGCAGCGGCCATGTACCTGGTTTCCCAGGAACTGACCCATCTCACTGAACTCACTGTAGGCCTGATGGATAAGCTGCAGCTCATCATTACCGGAAAAGGCGGCGACAAGGATAAAGCAGCCTTCGCCATGGAAAAAGACGGCATCAAAGGACTAAATAAAAATATTGACCAGTACATTACGGATCTTTTCTCCGAAGGCAGTCTCAATCGTCAGCAGGCGGAACAGACCGCAGGTCTTCTGATTGTGGCCAACCATATCAGCCACATTACGGAACGGATCGGGGAAATATTCAATTTCACCCAGAAAGCGGCAGCTGACGGGAACCAGTTCTCCGATGACGCAAAGAAAGAACTTACCGACTGCCTCACCATGAATAAAGAAATGTTCTCCGAATCCATGGATGCCGTGAAGAAGGGGGATAAGGATTCTGTCCAGGTCCTGGAAAACAAGCGGGAAGAACTGCACGATTTCCAGAAAGAAGCGTACCATAACCATTTCCAGCGTATCCAGGATAATAAATGCAGTCCTGCCTTTACGGCGGCCTATGGGGGACTCCTGTACTCCATGGACCGTATGGCGGATAACTGCGTCAGCATTTCCGAGGAAGCCAATCCGTCCGCTTCCTTCGTAGAACTGGGAAAGGGCGCCAAAGAAGCTCCGAAGAAGGAGGGATAACCATGAAAAAGAAATGGTTAGTACTTCTGGCTGCGCTTTCCGCATCTATCGTCATTTCCGGCTGCGGCGGGAAGGCGGGCCCCAAAGTGGACCTCTCAGGCATGGGAGAAATCCATGCGGTAGCCCGCGAAGAAGGGTCCGGCACGAAAAATGAATTCGACTCTATGACCGGCATTTCCGATGAAGTGACGAAGAATCACGCAAAGTCCACGGAAGAAGCCATGAAACAGGTGGCTTCGGACAAAAATGCCATCGCCTATGTGGCCTTCAATGCGGTCAAAATCCAGCCAAAAGGAATCAAAGTGGTATCGGTGGACACGATTGAACCCAATGACGAAACCATCGGCAGCGGGAAATATCCATTGACCCGGACCTACTATCTCTGCTGGAACGGGGACAGGACTCCGGCAGAGGTGGATTTCATCAAGTACATCCACACCGCCGGCCAGGGATTCGTGCCTCATTATGCCGTGCCCATTTCCGCGCCTGCCACTTTCCTTTCCGATAAACCCTCAGGAAATATAAAGATCGCCGGCTCTACCTCCATGGCAGAACTGGTGAAGGACCTTTCCGGCAAATATATGGAAAAGAATCCTTCCGTCAAAATCGATATCGACGTCACCGACTCCACCAAAGGTTTGACCGCAGCCATCCGCGGAGAAGCGGATCTTGCCATGTCTTCCAGGCATCTGAAGAGCTATGAAGCTGAACTCCTTCAGACTGAACCGGTGGCAAGAGACGGGATCGCCATCATCGTCAATGCGGAAAGCCCGGTCCAGAGCCTCTCCAAAGACCAGATCCAGGGGATATTCTCGGGGAAATGGAAGATGTGGAAGGACATACAGTAATTTGAGCTATGCTGTGGCGAATTTGACCTGAGTCAGCTGCGGTATTCGTGATTTGGCCTCACCACGACATAGAACGGTATAGACATTTCGACATGTTCGTGGCCCGTGATTCGTGATTCGGAAAAGGTGGACCTTCCCAAACAGGAGGACGCCATTTGGTATGCAGTTTGAGTCACCTGATCACGGAATGGTTTGGGTCAACTGTGGCATTCGTGAATCAGAATAAACGCAAAAAAGCCGTCCCCAGAATTCTGAGGACGGCTTTTTTGATCTCATTCTTTGATTCCGCAGCAGGCATATTTTTCAGATTTTCATCGGAATGGCTTTGGCGGACAGGAAAATTTCCAATAAAAAAGCCCGGACCTTTTGGTTCGGGCTTTTGGGCATAAGAAAACCCTCCTTTTGAAACATCTGGATGGCATTTTGCCAGGTTTCCGTATGTGCGGCTCAATCGGTGCAGAAATCGTTAGCTATTACGTTTGCGTTGCCGTGATACAACGCCGGTGACAGAATCCGTCTGGCTTTGCCGGAATTTTGTTTCATCCGGAGGAATTTTCTTTTTTGTTTTAACAACCTTGTAAACGGGAAAGCTGTACAGCAGAAAACCTTTTACATGTAAGCATCCCCGCTTTTCCATCATCCCG
>NZ_JAZASU010000009.1:0-40533 GCF_036343215.1 Dialister sp. | reverse complement strand
TTTCACTTTCTGTTTTTCTGCGAGCTGAACGCCGTATTCAGACTGTTTTTTCTGATGAGCGTCTGCTACCTGCCGTTTTAACGCTTTCGGATGGCCGTATACGTTTACGCCGAAACGTCTGCTTGTCTTAAAACGGAGATTCTTGTTTGTTGCCATTGTGTAGATCACCTCTCTAAAAATTTCGCTGTCCGATATGAAACAGCTTTATTATTATAAAAGATTTTCCGGTTCCTGTCAAATGAAATCGGTGGAAATAGTTGACTTTTTCGGGCTTTTCAGTGGAAATATTTCCATTCGTTTGAGCGGATGGCTAATGGCTAATGGCTGGCTGCTAACGGCTAACAGCTAACGGCTCACTGCTCCCCGCTCTTTCGCTATGGCGAAGAAGTTTTCGAGGATTTTATGGCCTTCGGGGGTCATGATGGATTCGGGGTGGAACTGGAGTCCGTAGACGGGATAGCCTCTGTGTTCGACCGCCATGATTTCTCCGTCTTTTGTGCGGGCGGTGATTTTAAGGCATTCGGGCATCGTGCTTTCTATAGCTGCCAGGGAGTGGTAGCGGGCGGCTTTGATTTCTTTGTCCATTCCTTTGAAGAGGGGGCTTTCGGTGTCGAGGGTAATGGTGAAGGCTTTGCCATGAACCAGTTCTTTGGCATAGGAGACGGTGGCGCCGAAGCATTTGCAGATGGCCTGATGGCCCAGGCATACGCCTAAAATTGGGATTTTCGGCGCGAAATAGCGGATGGCTTCGATGGAGACGCCTGCGTCTTCGGGCCGTCCGGGACCGGGGGAGATGAGGATGGCTTCGGGATTTATTTCTTCCAGTTCCTGGACGGTATAGGCATCGTTCCTGACGACTCTGATATCGGGATAGAGGCTTCCTGCAAGCTGGTATAGATTGTAGGAAAAGCTGTCGTAGTTGTCAATGAGTATGATCATTCTAATCCTCCTTCTGCCTCGGAAATAGCGGTGGTGAGGGCTTTGGCCTTGTTCAGGCATTCCTGGTATTCTTTCTCCGGCTGGCTGTCGGCTACGATGCCTGCACCGGACTGGACGCAGAGGACTCCATTTTTCTTATAGGCGAGACGGATGCCGATGCAGGTATCCATATTTCCTGAGAAATCAAGATATCCGATGGCTCCTCCGTAGATGCCCCGTTTCCTAGATTCCTGTTCTTCAATGATTTCGCAGGCCCTTAGTTTCGGCGCTCCCGAGAGGGTTCCTGCAGGGAGGACGGAATCGATGGCATCGACTCCGTCTTTGTCATCCCGGATTTTTCCTTCTACGGTGGATCCGATATGCATGACGTGGGAGAAACGGAGGATATTGAGATAACGGTCTACTTTGACGGTACCGATCCGGCTGATTTTTCCCAGATCGTTTCGGCCAAGGTCGACGAGCATATTGTGTTCGGCCAGTTCTTTTTCATCTTTGAGAAGGCCAGCTTCCAGAGCTTTGTCTTCTTCCTGCGTCTTTCCTCTGGGACGGGTGCCGGCCAGGGGGAAGGTGTAAAGGGTGCCGTCCTGGAGTTTGGCCAGGGTTTCGGGGGAGGCGCCCGCTATTTCCACATTGTCAGAGGTGAAGTAGAACATATAGGGCGAGGGATTCAGCATGCGGAGAACGCGATAGACGTCAAAAATGCTGCCTTTGGCTCTCGCGGTCAATGGATTGGACAGGACGACCTGGAAAATGTCGCCTTCCACGATATAGTGTTTCGCCTTGTTCACCATGGCCCCGTATTCTTCTTTCGAATGGGCAGGAGTCAAAGGTTCCAGGAGTTCCAGGGGCTTGAAGGCTGCCCGGGCGCCGGAGGAGAGGAGACGCGCCATGTCTTCCAGTTTTTCTTCCGCTTCTTTATAGGATTCTTCAGGATTATCCGTGGATACGCCGCAGAAGAGAATGATTTTCTGTTTGAAGGCATCAAAAATGATGAGTTTATCAAAGAGCATGAGGTCTACGTCATTGAAATCGGCGTTTTCCACATTGGTGAGCTTCAATGTGGGTTCGGCATACTTGATGTAGTCATAGGAGAAAAAGCCTACGAGGCCGCCCGTGAAAGGGGGAAGGCCTTCGAGTTTGGGACTTTTGTTTTCGGCGAGAATTTTCCGGATGGCATCGCCGGGGTGGTCCACCATTTCTATGGTTTCTTCCTGTTCTTCATTTTCATCACCTTTCCGGATGCGAAGGCGTCCGTTCAGGCAGGTGAGTTCCAGGGTAGGGTCATAACCCAGGAAGGAATAGCGGCTCCAGGGCTGATTGTTTTCTGCGCTTTCGAGCATAAAGCAGTGATGGCTGGCGGCCCGGAGAGTCCGCATGACTTCGATGGTCGTAAAGCGGTCTGCCATGATTTCGCGGCACACGGGGATCCGTTTGTAAATCCCTTCTGCGCTGAGTTTTCTGACTTCTTCAAGAGACGGGTACATAGTAACCTCCTTTGAAACGTCCGGGCAATAAAAAATCCGCCCGGGCAGGAATAATTCTGCCAAGGACGGATGTTTCCGCGGTGCCACCTTGTTTCACGATTACGTGCTCTTAGCGGGATACTGACATATCCCCGGCAACTAACGTATGCCCTACGTCATGGGATACTCCCCGAAGGTTTCGCCATGCCCTCAGCGGTCCATTTGGCAGACTGCATCTCGATCCATTCTCACCGGGTAGGACTCTCTTTGCGCGCATTTCCTGCTTTGATCTCCGCTTCAACGGTTTATACTTTGTAGATTAATCGGAAAAGATTATTTTGTCAAGTCACTTTTTATTCATCCCACCCATACATAAGGACTATCATCTTCCCGGTGGAGGCCTACGATTTCGGGGAGGAAATCGGGGAATTCTTTCCCGTATGCTTCAAGGAAGAGGAAATAGTCGAGGACGGTCTTTGACCAGACTTCACCGGCCGCCAGGACGCAGATCCCCGGCGGGTAGGGAAGGATATTTTCCAGGGAAATACGACCTTCCGCTTCGGCAAGGGGGATTTTTTTCCTTTTCCCTTTGACAAAAAGCTCATGGGCCCGTCGGGCGGAAAGGGGCGCTTTCGGGAAATGTTCCTTTTGAAATAAAGCCTTTGAGAGGTCTCCCGCCTTTTTCGTGAAAAGGAAATGGCTGTATCGGCAGCAGAAATCTTTTACCCCTTCCCCGGGCTTTGCGGAAATGGAAGGAAGGAAAGTCTTCATGGGCCTGTTTTCGTGGTAGGCCGTCTCAAATTCCTTCAGCGCGGAGAGGAGCCGTTCCGCTTTCTCCGGGGTGTCTCCCGGCTGGTTCAGGAAAAGGAGGGTATAGAAATCGGATTTTTCCGGAGTGATTCCCTGGCTCTCCAGGTACGAGGAAACGAGGGGGGCGGGAATGGAGTGGTTTTCATCGGTGAAGGACCCCGTGGTGATGAGGGTCTTGCAGGGGTCCAGGGTCACGAGGGAGGATCTCTGGAATCCCATTTCCTTATTTACAGTAAAAAAGGCAGGATCCTTCATGATGGTTTCCGTATCAAAGTCAGCCCAGTCTTTCCCATGCACTTTTTCGGGGAGGAAGGGTTTGAAGAATTCCGTTTCCTTCCGAAGTCTCTTTTTCAGCCCGATGGCAGAACGGAAGGCTTTCTCCCACAGGTCCGTTCCCTTTTTCTGATGGATGAACGCATTCATCTCGAGGCCCGCGAGGAGCGGATAGTAGGGGGACGTGGAAATATGCATGAGAAAGGCATCGTTCAGGACGTCATGGGGAAGGTATCGCGCTTCGCCTTTGATATGGCTGTCTTTCTTGTGAATCTGGCTGGTCTGTGAGAATCCCGCCAGCTGCTTGTGGACGGATTGGGTGACCAGGATGCCCGGGTCCTCTTTCGTGAGAGGGAAAGTGAGGATCGCCGAATCCTTAAGGAGGGGAATGAAATTCTCATAGCCCGCCCAGGCGCCGTCTAGAAGGACGTAATCCGCAAGCCGCCCGATGCGTTTCAGTATTTCCTTCATGTTGAGGAAGAGTCCGTCATAGGTGGCCAGCTGGAGGCAGGCAAGGCGGAAAGGCCGCTCTTTTCCAGCCGCAGCAGGACTGATTTTGGCGGCTTCTTCGCGGAGGATTTCTTCATTTAACCATTTTTCATCGATAGGGCCGATGATGCCGTTTTCATTTCGCTCCGACGGGAGGTACACCGCTTTCGCCCCCGTTTCGATGAGGGCTCCCTGCCAGGAGGATTTGTGATTGTTCCGGTCAAAGAGGACCAGGTCTCCTTCTGAAAGAAGGGCGGAGGCACAGATCCGGTTCGATGCGGACGTGCCGCCGGTAACGAAAAAGCATTCATCGCTGCCCCAGGTCTTTGCAGCCATTTTCTCAGCCAGTCCCGTGACGCCTTCATGAGAGGAAGGGTCGCCGATGAGGGACGACGAATCGGAAACGTCGGCCAGGAAGGGGGCGGGGCCCATGAGTTTCGTGAAGAGCCGGCCTTCTTCGGTGAGATTGTAAAATGCTCCCCCGTGATGGCCGGGGGTATCGAAGTCTTCCCGATTCATTTCTGCCATGGAAAGGAGGGCGGAAGTGAAAGGGGGAAGAGGTCTATTTCCTTTTTTATTTTGATTCATATAAAATCTCCTTCTGATTCATTATACATAATTCTGATTTCCTTAAAAAGGAGGGCTCTTTTCTTTTCCTTTCTTATCTTCTGTGTTAATATGTAAAAGGTATATTGGAAAAGTGTTCTTGCGGAAAGGATGAGGGGATGGACGAAGAAAAAGCAGTGGAGTACCAGGTGAATCTGCCCGTTTTCGAGGGACCCCTGGATCTGCTCCTCCATCTGGTCACGAAGGACCGGATCGATATTCATGACATTCCCATCCATCTCATCACGGATCAGTACCTGGACTATCTCCGGAAGGCCAGGGAATTCAATCTGGAGCTGGGGAGCAGTTTTTTTGCCATGGCTTCGACCCTCCTTCTCATCAAGTCGCGAATGCTTCTCCCTGCCCGGCGGCAGGAGGAAACGGATGAGTCCGAGGATCCCCGGCAGGAACTGGCAAGGTCCCTGGAAGAATTCAAAATGATGAAGGAAATCAAGGCCCGCATCGAAAGCCTCATGGAGGAGGAGCGGCCTTACCGGGCCAGGGAACCGGCGGTCATCAGGGGCGGCGCTTTTCAGGGGAAAATTTCCCTCATCCGTCTCCGGGCTGCCTTCCTTTCCCTCTATGATTCGATCCGGGAAGAAGAAGGATCCCTGCTCCCGGCTGAAGAAGTTTCGCTGGATGAGGAAATCGCAGGCTGGGAGAAGCACCTTTCCCTCTATGGAAAGGTGAATTTTATGGAGTATCTGAAGGGGCTGAAGACAAGGTTGCGCCTGGTGGTCTCGTTTTTTGCCCTGCTTGAGCTGATCCGCCTGGGGAAGGCAAGGATTTCAGACCGGGCAGAGGGCATGGTGGTGGAAGGAGTGAATCTATGAAAAGCCTGGAAGGATTGATGGCGCTCATTGAGACGTTCCTTTTCGCCAAGGGAAGTCCGGTGGAATTGAAAGACCTGTCAGAAGTGCTGGGAGAAGATACGGTGACCGTGGAAAAAGCCCTTTCCCTCCTGCAGGAGAAATATGACGGTCCCGACTCGGGCATTACCCTCCATCAGACGGGGGCGGGCTATTCCCTGGTGACAAAGAAGAAATATGATTCCTGGCTGAACGAGGTGCTCGGAAAGCAGACTCCTCTATCCCAGTCGGCCATGGAGACTTTGGCCGTCATCGCCTGCAAAGAGCCGGTGACGCGGGTGGAAATAGAGAAGATCCGGGGCGTATCGGCGGGGAGGATGATTTCCCAGCTCCTGGATAAAGACCTGATCGAAGAGCGGGGCCGCCTTGACGTGCCGGGCCGGCCCATCTTATATGGAACGACAAAACGGTTTCTCAACTGCACGGGACTCAATGACGTGAGCGAGCTGAAGACCCGGTGGTCGGAGAAGCCAGATGAAGGAGATTTATTTTGAAAGAAAGACTGCAGAAAATATTGAGCCATGCCGGCATCTGTTCCCGGAGAAAAGCGGAAGAACTGATCACTTCAGGACAGGTGAAAGTGAATGGCAAGGTGGTAACCGAGCTGGGGAGCGAAGCGGATCCCGTGAAGGACAGAATCGAAGCCCTGGGTACGGTGGTGAAGCCGGAGCGGAAGAAATATTTCCTCTTCTACAAGCCGGACAGCGTCATTACGTCCGTTTCCGACCCTCAGGGGCGGCGGACGGTGATGGACTATTTCCGCACCATCCGGGAGAGGATTTTCCCCGTGGGACGGCTGGACTACCATTCCGAAGGACTTCTCATCATGACGAATGACGGGGACCTGGACTATATCCTCACCCATCCGAGCCATGAAGTGGAGAAAATTTATGAGGTCACCGTGCGGGGAAGGTATTCGCCCAAGGCTGCGGATAAAATGTCCCGGGGTGTCCGCATCGATACGGGAGTCACCGCGCCCTGCAAGATCGAAGTGCTGGAATATAATAAAGAAAAAAATAAGACCCGGGTCCGCATGACCCTTCACGAAGGGAAAAACAGGGAAATCCGAAAGATGATGGAAGCCTATCATTATCCGGTTTTTGAACTGGTCCGGGTGGGTTACAGCTTCCTTACCCTGGAAGGCTTATCCAGGGGAAGCTATCGCAGGCTGACGAGCGAGGAGGTTCGTAAACTGTATGAGCTCTACCGCTAAGAAAATTATTGTCATCGGCGGCGGCGTGGCAGGCCTTCTCTGTGCCATTACCGCAGCCCATGAAGGGGGACAGGTTTCCCTCTTCGAAAAAATGCCCAAGGTGGGGCTCAAGATGGGCATCACGGGGAAAGGCCGGTGCAACATCACGAATGCGGCTCCCATCATGGATTTCATCGCCAAAACTCCGGGAAACGGCCGCTTTCTTTACAGCGCCTATGAAAAATTCAATAATGAAGACCTTCTGGACCTTCTCCACAGCTGGGGCCTGGCCACCAAAGTGGAACGGGGAGGACGGGTATTTCCCCAAAGCGACGATGCCCAGGAAGTGCGTCACCTTTTCATGAAAAAACTGGCCGATGAAAAAGTGGATCTTCATCTGGAAGAACCGGTCAGGAAAATCCTTACAGAGGGCGGCCGGGTCAAAGGCATCCTGACGGGGAAAAGAATGTATGAGGCCGACGCAGTCATCCTGACGACAGGAGGGGCCTCTTATCCCCGGACCGGCTCCACGGGAGACGGGTATCGCATGGCCAGAGAGCTGGGCCACAAAGTGACGACCATTCGTCCGGCTTTGATTCCTCTAGTCTGCCGGGAAGAATACTGCAGAGAGCTCCAGGGGATTTCTTTGAAAAACGTCACACTTTCCGTAGACGGCGGGGGCAGGAGGAAAGGGGAAGAATTTGGCGAAATGCTTTTCACCCATTTCGGCATTTCCGGCCCCATCGTCCTTTCCCTTTCCGACAAAGTTTCCCTGTGGCTCTCCCAGGGCCATTCCGTGAAAGGGTCCATTGACCTCAAACCGGCTCTTACGAGGGAAGTGCTGGACAAAAGAGTCCTCCGGGATCTGGAGAAATACCAGAAGCGGCAGATGGCGGGAGCCCTGCAGGACCTCATGCTTCATCGCATGATCGACGTGGTCCTGAACCTGGCAGGCATTCCGAGAGACCTTCCCGTGAGCGATCTCAAAAAGGCGGACCGCCTCAAACTGGTAGAGACCCTGAAAGCCATGCCTCTCACCATTACAGGGACAAGACCCATTGAAGAAGCCATTGTGACGGCCGGAGGGATTTCAGTGAAAGAAGTCAATCCGTCCACCATGGAATCGAAACTCATTCAGAATCTTTATTTCGCAGGAGAAGTGCTGGATATCCATGCCTTCACCGGCGGGTATAATTTACAGGCCGCTTTTTCCACCGGCCATCTGGCAGCCCTTTCTGCCGTAAGGAGTGAACATGCGTAAATTATCTATTGCCATTGATGGACCTGCAGGGGCAGGGAAGAGCAGTGTTTCCAAAATCCTCGCCGGACGGCTTCACTATGCCTATCTGGACACCGGTGCCATGTACCGGGCCGTGACTTATGAAGTCCTCACCCGGAAAGTGGAAGGGGAAGAATCGATTATTTCCATGACAGAAAAACTGGATATGGAAGTGCAGCCGGGAGAGGCGGGCATGGAAGTCTTCGTGGATGGAAAGAATGTGACTCCTTTCATTCGGACTCCTGAAGTGTCTTCAAAGGTCTCCGCAGTTTCCGCTATCGGCGGCGTCCGGAAGGCCATGGTGGTCATCCAGCGGAAACAGGCCGAAAAGGGAGGAATCGTCCTGGACGGCCGGGACATCGGTACCACGGTCCTTCCGAAGGCGGATGTGAAAATCTTCCTCACCGCTTCCGTCCATACGAGGGCGCTTCGCCGGTTCAAGGAAATCACCGAAGTCCATCCGGAAATGACCATGGAAGAAGTGGAGAAGGAAATCAGCCGGAGAGACTATCTGGACAGCCATCGGGAGATTTCTCCTCTCCGAAAGGCAGAAGATGCCATTCTTCTCGACAACGGGGACCTCACCCTCGAGGGTACGGCGGAAGCTATTATTTCCATTTGTGAAAAGAAATTCCCCGGCTTTGACCGGTAAGGAGGCACCATGTTTTACGTGATTACAAGGGCAGTCCTCAATTTCCTCTTCTTTACAATTCTGGGCCTTCATGTGGAGGGACGGGAAAATATACCGGACAGGGGAGCCATCATCGTGGCGCCGAACCATAAAAGTTACTGGGATCCCCCGGTGATCGGCGTGGCTTTCCATAACCGGGTCATTCACTACATGGCGAAGGAAGAACTTTTCAAAAATCCTTTCTTCGGCTGGCTTATCCGTCAGTTCGGCACATTTCCCGTCAAGCGGGGGACCATTGACCGCACGGCCATCCGCCAGGCTGTCCGTGAACTGAAGGCAGGAAATCCCCTGGGCATTTTCCCGGAAGGCACCCGCATCCGGAAAGAGGGCCTGGGCCGTTTCCATTCCGGCATGGCATCCCTTGCCCTCATGACAGGGACTCCTATCATTCCGGTAGCCGTCATCGGCTCCAAAGATCTTCCTCACCGGAAGGGACCCCTGGCCGTACTCATCGGCAAACCGGTACCGGTCAAAAAGCAGAGACCTACGGATGACCTGGTCAAGGAAATCAATGACGATATCAAAGGGCGCATCGAGGCCATGAGGGATGAATACCTGAAGAGGGCAAAGTAAAGGCAGTTCTTTTATTTTCTCAGGAAATGCCTCTGAGACTGATAATGATATTTTTTATAATTATCTTTGAAGTCGGATTATAGCCGGCACAAAAGGATAACGGAATCATAATGGAAATCTATAAATCGAAAGTCATGGGCTTCTGCTACGGCGTCAGGAGAGCCCTGAAAATAGCGGAAAATGCCGCAGATTCGGGCATTCCGGCCGTTACGCTGGGGCCCATCATCCACAATCCCCAGGTGGTGGGAAGGCTGGCTGAAAAAGGCGTGCCCCCTGCAGACACAATCGACGAAATCACCGATAAAACTGTAATAATCCGCTCGCACGGAGTGGGCCCTTCGTGCTATAATATGCTTAAGTGCAAAAATCTGGCCCTAATGGACGCGACCTGCCCTTTCGTCAGGCGAAATCAGATTCTCACAAAGAAACTGGTGGATGAAGGAAAGCAGGTTATACTCATCGGTGAAAAAAGGCACCCGGAAATGATAAGTGTGGCTGAATGGGCGGTGGGACATTCTTACCAGGTGGAAACCATGGAAGATGTAGATGCACTCCCGCCGATGCAGGAAGCCCATGTAGTCATGCAGACTACATTTTCAGTGCCCCTGGCTGATCAACTGATTGCTGCCATAGCAAAGAAGGTGAAAGACCTTCACGTGAACAGATCCATCTGTGACGCGACCAGGCAGCGACAGCAGGCAGCGCGTGAGCTGGCGGAAAAAGTAGATGTGATGATCGTCATTGGTGGAAAAAACAGCGCCAATACCACGAGGCTGGCAGAAATCTGCCGGTCATCGGGCACCACCACGCATCACATCGAAACGGCAGAAGAACTGAAACCAGAATGGTTCTCGAGCCGGGACAAGATTGGCATCACCGCCGGTGCATCCACACCGGACTGGATCATAGAGGAGGTAGTTTGTATAATGGAAAACATGAAGGAAATGCTGGATCAGGAAGAAATGAACCTGGACGTGCATAAAGGCAGCGTAGTTGAAGGAAAGGTAGTAGACCTTTACGATGATAAGGCTTATATCTCTTTCGGATATAAGACAGAAGCTGTTCTGCTCGCCCATGAATATTCTTTCCCCGCACCGGCATCCCTGAAGGACGTTCTGCAGGTTGGTGACTCCCTGCGCGTTCAGATTGTCAGCGGCGTCAAAGAAGACAGCACGATTTACGTGTCCAAGATTAAGGTAGACCGTCTGGCTGACTGGGACGTTGTTGAAGAAGCATTTGAAAAAGGTGAATCCGTTGAATGCGAAGGCATCGAAGCTATTAAAGTCGGCCTGCTCGTTCAGCTTAAATCTCTCCGCGGTTTCATCCCCCTGTCCCAGGGTGATCTCCGCTTCGTTCATTCCCTGCAGGGTCTCGTAGGCCAGAAGTTCCAGGCCAAGATCCTCGAAGTAGACCGCACAAAGAACAGACTCGTTCTGTCCCGCAAAGCAGTCCTCGAAGATGAAAGAAACGCTGAAATGGACGAAATCGAAAAGGCTTATGAAAACGGCGACGTTCTCAAAGGCGTTGTAAAGAAGATCATGCCATACGGCGCATTCGTTGGTATCAACGGCGTGGAAGGCCTGCTTCACATTTCCGATATTTCCTGGAAGAAGATCGGCAAGGTAGAAGACGTTCTCAAACCGGAAGAAGAAATTGACGTCAAGATCAAATCCTTCGACCGTGAAAAACAGAGAATTTCCTTCTCCCACAAGGATTGCCTGCCGAACCCCTGGGAAACCGCTCTCGAAAACCATCACATCGATGATGAAGTAGAAGCTAAAGTTGTGAAGATCCTTGAGTTCGGCGTTATCGTTGAACTGGATGACGGCCTGACCGGTCTGCTCCACATCAATGAAATGACCGATGACCACAACAAGAAACCGGGCGATATCTGCCAGGTTGGAGACGATCTGAAAGTCCGCATCATCAATATCGATGAAGGCCGCAGAAGAATCTCCTTCCAGCTCGTGGAAGCTCCGGTTCATGAAGCTGAATAATTGACTGCAAAAAAAGCCGCTCCGAAAGGGGCGGCTTTTTTATTTTCAGAAATCGGCTGTGGAATGATGAAAAAATACCCTCCGGAAATTCAGGAACCGGACTGCGCCCGGAGGGGAGCTTTCGATGAAAATAAAAAACCTTCGCCGGAGGGCGAAGGTTTTGGTACAGCAAAATACTCCCGGAGCGAGGAATTGTTCGTTTTCCGGAGTTTCGGTCTTACCTGTCAATACGGCATCAGGAATTCCCGCATTGGGATATGCTTCCCGTGACTGAGTACGGAGCGAGGTTGCCGTTACTGAATCATTTCGGGGGGAGTATTTGCTTTTTATAACAACTTTGGAATTTTAGAATCCTCGAGGATGGAAAGCATCCGGAACACGTGGGCCTTGCTCCGGATCCGCTTTAAATTTCTGGGCGCCTGGCGGATCGGCTGGAGCCGGGCTCGAGGCCTCGTTCTTTTTGCTCTCTATACATATAGTAGAAAAAATTTTATTTTGTCTCATTAGAAATTCGTTAAATTTTCTAAACTTGAGAGGATTTTTGCTGATTTCATTTTTTCAGCAGCCTCCGGCAGATTTTTTATGGCGCAGGGTTTCCGATTTTTTTATTTCAGCAAACCATTGAACTTTGATCTTTTCCTGAAACGTCCATTTCTGCCGGGGCCGGTCTGTCAGCTTGACATAATCCCTTTTACGTCATACAATTTTAAGACAGTATGAATAAAAAATGGGAGAGTGTTTCCCATGTGAAAGATAGAGATTTCAATTCTCATTAAAGGAAAGGATCAGAATATGAGTAAACCTCTCGTAGCCATCGTTGGCAGGCCAAATGTAGGGAAATCCACCCTGATCAATGGACTGGCCCAGCGCCGCGTGTCCATTGTAGAGGATATTCCCGGGGTGACCAGGGACAGGATTTATTGTGACGTGAAATGGCTGGATAAGGAATTCACCCTCATCGATACGGGAGGCATCGAATTCCGGGACGATCATGACCAGATTTCCAGCGGAATCCGTCAGCAGGCGGAATTGGCCATGGAAGAAGCCGACGTCATCCTCTTTGTAGTTGATGCAAGGGCCGGAATGACTTCCGATGACGAAACGATTGCGGGACTTCTCCGCAAAACAGGAAAACCTGTGGTGGTGGGAGTCAATAAAGTGGACAGTGAAAACCAGGAAATGGACGTCTATGAATTCTATTCCCTGGGCCTGGGGGATCCCGTGGCTATTTCCGCAGTGAACCGCCTGGGATTTGGCGAAGTCCTTGACCGGATCACGGAAGGCTTCCCGCCGGCCGATACGGAAGAATCGGAAGATATCATCCGCACTGCCATCGTGGGCCGCCCGAATGTAGGCAAATCCACCCTCATCAATTCCCTTCTGGGCTATGAACGGTCCCTGGTGGCTGATGAAATGGGGACGACCCGGGATGCCGTGGATTCCGTATGGAAATATAAAGGAAAAACGTTCATCCTGGTCGATACGGCAGGAATGCGGAAAAAGAGCAAAATCGATGAGCCTCTTGAAAAATACAGCGTTATCCGGTCCATCCGGGCCATTGATAACTGCGACGTGGCCATTTTCGTCATCGATGCCATTGACAAACTGACAGAACAGGACAAGAAAATCATCGGTTATATCCATGAAGCCGGAAAGGGGCTGATCCTTTTCGTCAATAAATGGGATACCGTGGCCAAAGAGACGAATACCATGGTGGAAATGGAAAAGGAAATCCGGGACGGCCTTCCTTTCGCCCCCTATGTTTCCATGCTTTTCGGCTCAGCGCTTACGAAACAGCGCATCCACAAGCTGGGGGACATGATTTATAACGTGGCTGAGCAGCAGTGCCTGCGCGTGCCTACGGCTGTGCTGAATGATCTTCTGGAAGACGCGAAGATGATCAATCCGCCGCCCGCCCATTCCGGCCGGGTGTCCAAGATTTACTACATGACCCAGGTGGGCATCCGTCCGCCTACGTTTGTCATGTTCGTGAATGATGCGAAACTGATCCATTTCTCCTATGTCCGTTTCATTGAAAATAAACTTCGGGAAGCCTTTGTCTTTGACGGCACCCCGATCCGGATCGTTGTAAGAAGCAAGAAAGATGGTGACGCCGAGTGATGGAGTCCATCCTCTGGATCGCATTGGCCTATTTCATTGGCGCCATTCCGAGCGGGTATATCATTGGCCGTGTCTTTTATGGCGTCAACCTGAAAAAGGTGGGAAGCGGGAATATCGGCGCCACCAATGCTTACCGGGAACTGGGCGTCAGGGCGGGCCTTGCCGTCTTTATCTGTGATTTCCTGAAGGGATTCATCGCCGTCCATCTCGGCATGCCGGACCCTACTCTTGTCCTGGCCTGCGCCGTTTTTGCCATCATTGGCAATGACTGGTCCGTATTTCTTCATTTCAAAAGCGGTAAAGGCGTGGCCTGCGGGGTCGGCGCCTTTACCTATATCTGCTGGCCTGCCGTACTTGCTGCCTTTCTGGTATGGCTTGTCATTTTCAAATGGAAACATATCGTTTCACTGGGCTCCATCATCGGGGCGCCGGTGGTGCCCATCGTCATGTTTCTCAGGGGAGAACCTCTGGAATACGTGGGATTCGGCACTCTGGCAGCAGTGATCGTGATTGGAAAGCATAAGGATAATATAAAGAGACTTCTCAGAGGGGAAGAGAAGCCTATTTCCAGGGAAAAGAGGTAACCCCATGAAAATAGCCATGATAGGAGCCGGCGGCTGGGGAACGGCCATGATGATCGAACTCTCCGGCAGGCATGATGACCTTGTCATGTATTGCAGAAATCCTGAAACCGCGGCGAAGATGAGGAAAAGCCGCATCAATCAGGAGTATCTGCCGGATGCACGGATTCCGGAAAAAGTCCGCATTATCAGTGATCTGGAAGAAACCGTTTCGGGAGCAGACTGCTGCATCATCTGCACGCCATCTCATGTGGTGGAAAATATGGCGGAACGGATTGCGCCGTTTCTTCAGAAAGATGCTCTCGTCGTCTGCGCATCCAAAGGGCTGGCAGACAATGAAGGTCACCGCCTTTCCGAAGTGATTGCGAAAAAAGTGGACGGTATAACGAATAAAATCGTGGCCCTTTCGGGTCCGAATCATGCAGAAGAAGTAGGAATCGGCCTTCCCTGCGCCACGGTAGCTGCTTCGGAAGTACCTGAAGCCGTACAGAGTGTACAGGATATCTATATGAGTCCCGTTTTCCGCGTTTACCGGAGTGATGATATCCGGGGTGTGGAGTACGGGGGCGCTTTGAAAAATATCATGGCCTTGGCTTGCGGGGTCCTTGACGGAATTGGCCTGGGGGATAACTGCCGGGCAGCTCTCATGACCCGGGGACTGGTGGAAATGACCCGTTTCGGAGTCCACTTTGGGGCGAAAATGACCACATTTTTCGGACTTTCCGGTATGGGAGATCTCGTCTGTACCTGTACCAGCGTACACAGCCGGAATCACAGGGCCGGCATGATGATGGCCAAAGGGATGACGGCAGAAGAAATCAGGAGCAGTACCAATATGGTGGTCGAAGGAATCCGCACGGCCAGACTGGTCCATGAAATCGCCCTTCGCGAACATATCGATATGCCTATTACGGAAGAAGTCTGCCATCTCATCAAAGGCGATCACAATGCCCTGGGAGCCCTGGAAGCCCTTATGACGAGAGCCAAGAAGGCGGAATCGGAGACCTATCCCATGTAATGGAAAGATTTTGATTTTTTGAGAGGCCGGTAGGAATATTTCTTCCTTCTTTCAGAAATGAATTTTCTCTAAAAATTTAAAATAAAAAAGAGTCAATTACAGATTCGTTTTATGCTATAATTAACTTAAATGCGGACAAGACTTCCGCATTGCTGCGAGGTAGTTATGAATATCATTGGTGGGAATGCCAAAGGCACCCTTCTTTCCGCTCCCCAGGGACGGAATACGAGGCCGACTCTCGGCCGGGTGCGGGAAAGCGTTTTCAATGTTCTGGCCAATGTAGGAATTCTGGAAACAAAGGTGCTCGATATTTTTGCCGGCACCGGCGCCATGGGCCTGGAAGCCTTGAGCCGGGGAGCGGCAGAAGCGGTCTTTATCGATAAAGCCACGGCACCCATCATTCGTGAAAATGCAGCCCGCTGCCATGTGGCGGACCGGGTGAAAATTCTTCGCGGAGACGTTTCCTCATCACTGAAAGCACTGGAAGGCAGTCAGTTTGATTATATTTTCATGGATCCTCCTTATCGCAGGGGGTATATCAATGAAATCCTGAAAATGGTGCTTGACCTTGGGCTGCCCGCAGAAGATGCTGTGATTATCGCAGAGCATTCCATTTCCGAACCGCCGGATCTTTCCCTTTTTAAAGGCAGGCTGGCCCTCTGGAAAGAGAAAAAAGTGGGAGCCATAGTTGTAAGCTATCTGCAATGCAGACAGGAGAGTAATTTCAATGAGTTCAATGAAACTGGCAATATGCCCGGGCAGTTTTGACCCGGTCACCAACGGTCACCTCGATATTATCAGAAGAAGCGCATGCCTCGTGGATAAGCTGATCGTGGCTGCTTTTATCAACCCGACCAAGCATTATATGTTTACTACCGAAGAAAGACTGGATATGCTCCGGGAAACCACGAAGAACATCCCCAATGTGGAAGTGGATGCTTTTGACGGGCTTCTCAATGAATACTGTGCGAAGAAAAACTGCCATCTGCTTATCCGCGGTCTCCGCGCATTCAGCGATTTTGAATATGAATTCCAGCGTGCCCTCATGATCAAACAGATCGACCCCACCCTGGAAACCGCATTCTTTATGACGGACAGCCATTATTCCTATCTTTCTTCAACAGGCGTCCGTGAGCTGGCCCATTTCAATGGTGATATCACCAGGATGGTGCCGGAATATGTACAGGAAATGATCAGGAAGAAACTGGATTCTATGCAGAAATGAGGATGTATGATGGATACAAGAAAACTTCTCGAAGAACTTGAAAATGTAATCAACAATGCCAGCGATGTGCCATTCACCAATAAGAAAATGGTGGACAAGGATGAAGTGGAAAGGCTGATCGATGCCATCAACCAGTCCCTGCCGAATGAACTGGAAAGTGCCCGCCGCATCGTGGCCGACAAGGAACGGATCATGCTGGACGCTGAAAAGAAGGCAGAAGACAATATCGCCCAGGCAAAAGACTACATTGCCCGCATTACGGAAGAAAGCGAACTAGTGAAGCAGTCCCAGGAAAGGGCGAACGAAATCATTACTTCCGCCAACAAATCGGCTGAAGAACTGCGCACCAGCTCTGTCACCTATGCCACGGATGTACTGAAGTACGTGGAAACCAATATGGAAAACGTGCTGGACAGCCTGAAGAAAAACCGCCAGAGCCTGATTGACTCCAATTCCGCCGCGGCCCGTCAGCAGGAACAGCAGGAGCAGGAAAGTCGGAAATAAAATTTTTAAGACATCAGGTACTATCTGATTAAACTGAGGATCAAAACAGGAGGATGGGCCTATGGGACTGAATTTACATGACAGGAGAGTGCAGGTCATCTGTCTCTGTATCGTTATAGTCCTAGGGGTCCTGTCTTACTATGTGCTTGATCCTCTTTTGCATGCCGAAGACCCGGAGCCTCTTGAGATTTCGGCGGAAGATGTAAAAGGTTCAGGGAAAATACTGGTTTATGTGGTGGGAGCCGTGAAGCATCCCGGGGTGTATGAAATCCCTGAAGGGAGCCATGTCTATGATGCCGTCAAGGCTGCAGGAGATGTATTGCCCTATGCGGCCATGAATGAAATCAATATGGCGGAGCCTGTGAAAGAGGCCATGAAAATCTATGTGCCCCTTGACCCCTATCAGTCCGATCCTGCCGGTCAGGGACTGGTCAATATCAATACGGCGGGAGAGAAAGAGCTTGAAACTCTTCCTGGCGTGGGAAAGACGACGGCTGAAAAGATCCTGACTTACCGGGAAGAACATGGCAGATTTGAAGCCAAAGAAGACATCATGAAAGTTCCCTCCATCGGTGAGAGCAAGTTCAAGAAAATGGCGGACAAAATAACCCTATGAATACGAAATATCCTCTGCTCTGGAGTGCCCTTTGCCTGGCGATGGGAATCGTCCTTTATGATTCCTTTCCCTCTATCATTGCGCAATGGACATGGCTTTCCGCGGCAGGGGGTGTTTTTTTTACTCTCGTGCTTATCCGCTTTTTGGGGAGAAAGGGGTTCATTATAGGTATTTCCCTTCTTTTTCTCTCTGCTGCCGGCATGGCGAGGATGTACCTGGCGGACGAATCTTTTCTGGCGAATTCTTTATGGGCCTTGAGGGGGAGCGGTATATGGACGGGAGTTGTGAAAGAAAATCCGTCGGTGAGCCAGGGAAAGGATTCCTATGCCCGGTACTATGCGGAGTTGGAATCGATACGCTATCCCGACGGGAGTGAAAAAGAGCTTTCCGGGACGGCGTTTATTTATGAGGCTGATCCGAAGAGGATTTACCGGACAGGAGACAGGATTTCTGTGGCCGGGAAGATGAATCCTGTCCGGATTTACAACAATCCGGGGAAAATCGATTTGGAAGGGCGGTATCGCAGCAGGAGGCTTCTCGGAAGGATTTACCCGGACCGGAGGGAAACCATTCATTATGAAGGGGACAGCGGAAAATACAGGGCCATCCGGTGGGCGGAAGATATCCGCGCAAAGCTGATGAATGACTTTTCACCCTACATGGACCCCGTGCGCCTTCACATTTTAATGACTCTTCTTTTCGGCGGGAATTATAATGAAATCCCAGAAACCATCATGAATTCCTTCTCTGCTACGGGGATCGTTCATATCCTTTCCGTCTCCGGTTCCCATGTGGCTCTGCTTTTCGGGTTTCTGTACTTCCTCGGGAAATGGCTTCACCTCCCCAAAAGACTTGTCATTACGGGAGCCATTCTGCTGGTCCTTTTCTATTCGGCCCTGTCGGGCCTCGTGCCTCCTGTCATTCGGGCAGCGCTGATGGGGATCCTTTCGGTAGGCGGTGTCTTTGTGAGCCGGGAAAAGACATCTTTGAACCTTCTTGGCGCTGCAGTGACGGGCATGCTTCTCTGGGATCCCTATTATCTCTACGACGTCAGCTTCCAGCTGTCCGTGGGGGCGTCGGGGGGAATCCTCCTTTTCTATAAACCTTTGAATTTCTTCTTGCTGAAGATTCCTCGCCTGCCGGGCTGGGTGAGGGAAGGAATTGCCCTGTCCCTCTCGGCCCAGGTACTGACTATCCCTCTCATTCTCTATGATTTTCATGTATTTCCGCTCTACTTCATACCGGCCAACCTTTTCGTGACACCCTTTCTGGAATGGGTCATTATCGCAGGACTGCTGGCTTCTGTATTGTCCATGGTCTTCATGCCTCTTGCCGGGGGCATTCTCCAGGCGGCGGACTACCTGCTCTGGCTGTCCCTCCGGCTCAATCTGAAACTTTCCTCTTTCCCAAGGGCGTCTCTCCAGATTGGGGGCATGACGGTTCCCCAGATTATTTTCTACTATGTCACCGTTCTGATTTTATGGTTTAAAGACAAAACCATTCACAGGAATATCCGGATAGCGGCCGTAGGTATTTTATGGGGAGGACTTCTTTCGCTCATTCTTTTCCTCTATGTCACGGCACCGTCCATGACGGTTTACTGTCCCGATTTGGGAAGTGACCGGGGAGCGGCTCTTGTCATGGGGGACCATAAAATCTTATACTATAAGGGCAGCGGTATTCCGTCTCATACTTCAAACTGGGAGTGGAATTCCCTTTTGGGCTATGAAGGCCTGTTTTCGGCAGACCTCCTGATACTGAATCTGGAAGAGGTGAAAAAGCCCATTCCTTTGACCGTTCCCTTTCCTGTTAAGGAAATATGGGTTACCGGCGGAAAGGCGGAGCTCAAGGCTCCGGAAGTTTTTCGTGACCATGAAGAGATAATCCGGGAAGCGGGCAAAGGGCAGCTTTCCCTGGGAAATATAAGGCTTGTGACAAACGGCAGTAGCTGGCTTATTTCTTATAAAAAAGGAAATATTTATATTTCTGGTCGCAGGGAGCTTTCCATTCCTTCGTACCCTGACCATCTGCTGTGGGTGGCAGGGATGAAAATGGGCAGCAATGGCTATACAGAGGAAGAAACAGACCGGATCCATCCGGAAGCCATCATTTACGGGGGCAGCCGGATGCAGTCTTCCTGGGAAGATATGGACCTTTTTGAATTTAAAAATTACAGGGCAGCCAATGTGTACAAAGACGGTATGCAGGCGGCTTCCTTTGATCAAGAATGGAAACTTCGGGAAAAAAACTTATGGCGGTAAAGAAATTGAACAGGCAGAACTGCTGCTTCCTCTATGGGGATGACCTGGTATCGGCAAATCTTCGGAAAAACGACCTGATCCACCGGTATTTCAGGGGAAATCCTCCAGATGTCACTTTATTTGATGGAAATGGGAGCTATGAAGAATACAGGAACGCCCTGGAAGGGCAGTCCCTTTTCGATCCGCAAACGGCTGTGGTCATTCATAATCCCTTTTTCCTGAAACGGATATCGAAATCTGAGAAAGAGGACCGTCCCCAGAATGATTTTCTTGCTCTCATCAGCAATCTTTCACCGGACATCTTTCTCGTTATCCTTCAGGACGGGAAACCGGATAAACGGACAAAAATCATGAAATCCCTTCTTTCCGTCTGCTACAGCGAGGAACTGTCCCTCATGAATCCGAGAGATGCCGCAGGGACCCTCATCCGCATGCTGGCAGACGAGGGAAAACAGGTGAATTATAATGCAAGGGCTTACCTGGAAACGGTTCTTTCCTCCTGGGATGAAATTTCGGCGCCCCTCCTGCAGACGGAATGTGATAAAATTGTTCTGATGTGCGGCGCCCAGACCCAGGTAACTCAGAAACTTCTGGAAATAGCGCTCCCCGAATACATGAATCAGGGAATCTTCCGCTTCACCGATGCTCTTCTCTATAAGAATTCGTCAGTGGTGCTGGAGAGCGCGGACCGGGTCTTTACCGATATTTCCGCCACCATCAAAAATCTGGGCTTCCTTTCTGCCAAATTCAGGAAAATCAAGATTTTCAAGGAAATGCAGCGGAATCGCCGGCCGGAAAAGGAAATGTGGCAGGCCCTGGGCATCCGCTCCTCCTGGATGTGGAAGAATATGGCCAATGAAGCGCGCAAAGTCAAGGAAGAGGAAGCGGAATGGTTTCTCCTCCGGATTTTTGACTATCAGCTGAAATCGAGGCAGGGGTCTTCGGATATGGAACTGAAAGACCTGCTGCTTGAATATTGCATGAAATGAAGGGGTTTCATTGAGACTTAGAAAAGGGAGAATCTTCGGGCTGTTTTCCGTCATCCTCCTCCTGGGCGTGGCGGCAGCTCCCTTTATATGGGTAAAAAGGGATGCCGTGGTGCCGGGAGTCCGTATCAACGGTATGAAAGCCGGCGGCATGACGAGGGATGAGCTGGAAAGATTATTTGAAGAAAAAAATCAGGCTCTGGCGAAGGGAAAGCTGGAACTGGTGAAAGATGATCTGGTCCATGAAGAATGGAATTATAAAGATTTGAACGTCCGCTACGATGAAAAGAGTCTGGACGAAGCCATGGCTATCGGCCGGGAAGGCAGTCTTTTCAAAGAATGGAAAGACCGCTGGGAAGTCCTCCTGACCGGAAAAGCGGCCCATATCGATGCGGACTGGGACAGTGGGATTCTCGAGAAAAAGACGGCTGAACTGATGGAAAAATATAGGAAACCTGCCGAGAATGCCTATCCTTCGTTCCACAAGGACGGGTCCATTACATTCTCCCATGGCCGGCCGCATCTCGAAATCATCAAAGAAGATCTTGCCCTTTCCATAGAGGCAGCCCTGCGGGCAGGGGAATCGGGAAAGGTGGAAATCCCTGTTTCCGGGGAGACGAAACCGAATATGTCTCCTGAGGAAGCCAAAGAAATCGATACCATCCTTGGCCGGTACACCACGTACTTCGGGGGAGATTCGAATCGGAGCAGCAATATCCGCCTGGCAGCGGAACACATCAGCGGTACCTATCTGAAACCGGGAGGAGATTTCTCCTATAACCAGTCCACCGGCTCCCGTTCCGCGGAAAACGGCTATAAAGAAGCTCCCGTCATTATCAATGGCAAACTGGAACCGGGAAGCGGGGGAGGCGTGTGCCAGGTGAGCTCCACCCTTTTTAATGCCACCCTCCTGGCGGGTCTTCAGATTACCGACAGGACCTGTCATTTTTCGCCCGTGGCCTATGTGCCCATCGGACGGGATGCCACGGTGGCAGAAGGGTACCTCGATTTCCGTTTCATCAATCATCTGAAACATGGCATTTACGTCTATGCCGAATATGCTCCGGGACAGGTCACCGTTTTCATCCTTGGAAATAAGGAAGATAAACCGTCCTATGTGGACCTTTCAAAAATTCAGGATGAAACGCTGCCCTTCAAGACAGTCACAAAGATTGACCCTTCCCAAAAGGAAGCAAGAAAAGTCGAAGAAGGCCATGAGGGAAGAAATGTGACCATTCAGCAGACCGTGAAATGGGCTGACGGCAGGTCTTTTCAGGATACGTTTCTATCCGATTACGAACCGGTGGACACGGTGATTACCCTCAATAAGAAAGAAGAAACAAAACCTGCCCCGAAAGCAGTAAAGAAGAAAAAACAAGCCCCCCGGGCATGACATACGTCAGAAAGGAAAAATATGGGAAAATACCGCCTCACATCGCGGAAAAAAGGGTCCGTCATCACGTTCATGGAAGTGGATACGGAGTGCCGGGCCTGGTATATCAGGGCAGACCATAAAGAAGCGGCCGTCAAAGCACTGCAGGATATGGGAAAAGATATCGCATCTATCGAATCCATCTATGTTAATGGGGAGGATGTGACGGATGAAGTATTTTCCCAAATGGCCATGAGCCAAGGAATTCCTTTGGCTGGGGGAGCCCCTCTGCCGGCGGATGAAATCCCTTTGCCTGCAGAAGAAGATATGTCAATTCTGGAGACTTCCGATGTTCAGGAAATGCTTCCCGATGATGAATTTCCGGGAGAGGACATTCCCCTGCCCGAAGCGCCAATAGAAAATTTTGCTCTGCCACCGGACAATGCAGGACTTTCCGGATTTGAAGATATTGCAAAGGCCGCTCAGGCTTCGTCTGAAAGTGATGCAGGAGAATCGTCGGATAAAGTCGAACTGGCTATGCCGGATATACTTCCCACGCTTTCCAGCGTCCTCCCAAAAAGTGCTTTTAAGGCATCTAAAAGCGGGGACAAGAAAGGGGCATCAAATGGAATATTTCTTGGAAAGAAACATATTATCGGAGATTCCGTGGATATACGGAGCATTACTGGTGAAGTAGATGGTGTGATTTTCATAGGGACTGTCATCAGCAGTGAAGTAAGGGAACTTCGGAGCAAAAAGAAGCTTTTCATTATGAACCTCGCTGATGATACGAACGGCATTCCCTGTAAGAAGTTTTTTGACCGGCCTGATGAGGCGGCAGGCGTGGAAAGCCTGAAGCCTGGAACTGTCGTTAAAGTCAGGGGCAATGTGAGGCTGGATAAATACTCTGGTGGCCTTTCTCTGGAACTGCAGCAGATGGAAAAAGGGGAAATGCACACCATTGACCATGTGGATGATTACCCAACGCCAAGAGTAGAACTTCACCTTCACACGAAAATGAGCCTTGACGGTCTTATCGATAATGAAGAAATCATCAAAACCGCTGCCAAATGGCATCATCCCGCCGTGGCTATTACAGATCACGGCGTTATTCAGGCATTCCCCAAAATCCAGGATTTGGCGGACAAATATCACCAGAAAGTCATCTATGGCATGGAAGGGTACATGATTGATGAAATCCCTGAAAATCCAGATACGGACCGTCAGCAGTACAATCATATCATTATTCTTGCGAAAAATATTATAGGTCTTCGAAATCTATACCGTATGGTAACCCTTTCTCATTTGAAATTTTACAGGAAACGTCCTCTCATTCCCAAAGCTATACTTAAGGAATATCATGAGGGGCTTATCTACGGTTCCGCCTGTGTGATGGGGGAATTTTTTCGTGCCGTTCTCGCAGAAAAAAGTGATGAAGAACTCATCAAAAAGGCAAGATTCTACGACTATCTGGAAGTGCAGCCTCTGGGAAACAATGAATTCCTCATGCATGAAGACAAGTTTGCTAATGTGAATACCATTAAAGACCTGCAGGACTTGAATCGCAAGGTCATTGAAATAGGGGAAAAGGCAGGTATGCCGGTATGCGCCACATCCGACGCCCATTACATGTTTGCCGAAGACCAGAGGAACCGGGACATCCTTCTTTCCAACTGGGAAAAACCGGGGAGAATCGAATCACACCCGCCCGTCTTCATCCGTACTACCCAGGAAATGCTGGATGAATTCGATTATCTGCCCAAAGAAAAGGCCATTGAAATCGTGGTTACCAACACACGAAAGATTGCGGAACAATGCGAAGTCATAAAGCCACTGGCGGAAGAATGGAAATCCTATAATCCGAAGATTTCCGGCGCTGATGACAGACTGGTGGAAATGTGCTACAGGAATGCTCATAAAATTTATGGTGATCCGCTGCCCAAAATTGTGGATGATCGTCTGACTTTGGAATTGACTCCAATCATTAAACATGGATATGGTGTTTTGTACTATATAGCCCATAAGCTGGTAAAACATTCCAATGATAGAGGATATCTGGTAGGTTCCCGTGGGTCCGTAGGCTCTTCCTTTGTTGCTACCATGTCAGGTATTACGGAAGTCAATCCGCTTCCTCCCCATTATGTATGTCCCAAATGTCACTGGACAGAGTTTTTTACTGATGGTTCTGTAGGCGGCGGTTTTGACTTGCCGGACAAAAAATGCCCGAAGTGTGGTACACTGCTCCAAAAGAACGGCCATGATATTCCATTTGCCGTATTCCTCGGCTTCGATGGGGATAAGGTTCCTGATATCGATTTGAACTTTTCTTCTGGCGATGATCAGGGTGTGGCCCATAAGTATACAGAAGAACTTTTTGGTCGGGATAATGTTTTTCGTGCTGGTACTATTGCTGGTATTCAGGACAAGACAGCCTACGGGTTTGTTAGAAAATATGCGGAAAACAGAGGTCTTACATTTAATGATATTTTCATAGAAAAACTATCTGCCGGCGTGGCAGGTGTGAAGCGCACCACTGGGCAGCATCCGGCAGGAATCATGGTATGCCCGAGGGATATGGACATCCATAATTTCACTCCGCTACAGTATGCAGCCAATAAAAAGTATTTAAAAGATGAGGATGGCAACCGGATTCCCGGTACCATCACCACCCATTTCGATTACCATTCTATTTCCGGGCGTATGCTGAAACTTGACATTCTGGGTCACGATGATCCGAAAGTCATCCGTATGCTCCAGGACCTGACAGGCATTGATCCTATGTCCATTCCTTTCGATGACCAGAAAACATTGTCCCTTTTTAGTTCTACCGAAGCGTTGGGACTGACTCCTCAGCAGCTCGCCGGTGCCATTGGAAATAAAGGGGTCACCGTGGGGGCTTTGGGACTTCCTGAATATGGTACGCCCTTTGTTCGCGGTATGCTGGAAGATACGAGACCGAAAAATTTTTCTGAACTTGTCCGCATTTCCGGATTTTCCCATGGCACCGACGTATGGCTGAACAATGCCCAGGATCTCATCAAAAGCGGTACTGTCAATCTGAAAGAAGCTATTTCCACCCGTGATGACGTTATGAACTATCTGATCGTTCACGGAGTCCAGCCTATCATTGCCTTCAAGGTCATGGAAAATGTCCGAAAAGGGAAGGGTCTGGAAAAGAACGGATCTAATAACAGGGCAGAACTAGAAGCAGCTCATATACCACAATGGTTCATCGATTCCTGCCTGAAAATCGGATATCTCTTCCCAAGGGCCCATGCAGTGGCCTACGTTATGATGGCATTCCGAATTGCCTGGTTCAAAGTGTATCAGCCTCTTGCCTACTATTGTGCTTATTTCACAATTCGTGCAGTGGGTTCTTTCAATGCTCCTGTCATTTTGAAAGGACTGGAATCGCAAAAACAGGAACTGGCCCGGATTGCCTCTCTTGAACACCCGACAGCTGTGGAAAAAGGGAATGCCACGGTTATCGAAGTGGCAGCAGAAATGTACCTCAGGGGCCTGGAATTCATGAATATTAATCTTGATCTTTCTGATGCTACAAAATTTAAAATGGTGGATGGCAAACTTTTGCCTCCATTCAACTGCATTCCTGCCCTTGGCAATTCCGTAGCCAAAGCGTTGGTAGAAGCTCGCGACCAGCATCGGTTCACATCAAAAGAAGATTTGAAGAAGCGGGGAAAAGTGAGCCAAAGCATTATCGATACTATGGAAGCCATGGGAATTCTCAAAGGTATGCCGGAGGAAGAACAGATTTCCCTCTTTGATTTCATGTGAGTATACATGGTATGGGGGATAAACGGCCGGATTAAAGGAGTGATCAGTTGGATAATATGAAGTGACCTCCAGTTTGCACATTCGTGGATTTACCCTGTACAATGGAGTCAGCCAAAACACCCATCCCGAACAGGGAATTACCTACACGCAAACGGAGGTCACTATGAATAGAATAATCTATATTGGCATGGATGTCCACAATGAATCTTACTCCCTCAATGCTCGTTTAACTGGTTACTATGATGGTATAAATCGAATCAAGGACCAGGTCGTATGTGAAAGGCAGGTCACTGCTGATCCCAGAAATGTTGTCAGATTTATTGAAAGCGTCAGGAAGCTTTTTCCAGCTAATGCAGACTTGACATTTATCTGTGGATGCGAAGCTGGCGGACTGGGATTCTCTCTGCAGGGGGCACTTGCAGCAAAAGGCATTGAATGCAGAGTTATCGCTCCTACAACACTTCCTACCCAGAAAGGGAAGAAATGCATTAAAACAGACCGTATTGATGCTCAAATCATTGCCAAAGCCATGGCTAATGACAGTCTCTCTTATGTGTATGTTCCAACTAAAGAAGACGAAGCAACTGTCAGCTATATCCGGGCACGAGACGATCACAGGGATCAGCTGAAAAAGGTAAAACAGCAGATCATCGGATTCTGCAATAAGCATGGCTACCATTATGATCCCTCAAAGGCCAAATGGACTCAGATATACATGAAATGGCTGCTGTCCCTGGAATTTGAAGGCCTGAATATTGAAACCATGAGTGAGTATATGGACTCCTATTACCGGATCAGCGAAAAGCTTGAAAGGATGAATCAACGCATTGAGAAAATTGCTGAAGGTGAAAGATACAGGGAAATGGTGAAGAGGCTGTGCTGTATCAAAGGAATCAAGACTTACACGGCCATGGCATTAATCGCAGAAGTCAGCGACTTCAGGCGTTTTGAAAAGGCCCCACAATTCGCGGCCTTCCTTGGACTTGTACCAGGGCAGCACACGACAGGTTCCGATCAGAAATTTCTTCCAATAACCAAGGCAGGGAACAGACATCTGCGGACATTGCTGATAGAGGCAGCCCAGGCGGCCTGCCAGGGACATCTGGGATATAAATCCAAGGCATTAAAGGCAAGGCAAAATGGAGAATCCCAGGAAGTCATAGCTTATGCCGACAAGTGCAGTAGAAGAGTGTATACAAAGTACAGAAGACTCATGGAACGTGGGAAGACCAAAAATATAACCATCGTGGCAGCAGCCAGGGAATTAGCTGAATTCATCTGGGGCATGGCAACGGGTAAAATTATGCTGGCAGCATAGCTGTTTTTTGAAAGTAATTAAGACGTAATCTTAGAGGTTTATACATGATGGGAAGCCATCATGTGGTGAATAGACAGCGGCCATCAAAGATGGCCGGGTAGAACAAAAAGAAAATACTGGCAGCATACACCGGGAAATCCTTGGTGGCATGTGGGAAGGATCCTGTAAATATGGCACTGGTTGAGTATTTCAGATAACTGCTATGTTGGCACTTTTACAGCGATTCACGATGTTAGATTCAGAAACTCCTCGGCGAAACCATTAGCCTGCTTGGTAACCAATCCGCGAATAACAGAGTGGCCAAATGCCGTAAGGCCGTAGACCAGGGTCTTTCCCAGATGTCATTAAGGAGGAATCGATGCATGGCTCCAAGGGTGAATCGTTGAAAAGTTGCAAATTACCTCTTGACAACGGTCACTTCATAACAGCAGTTAGCAGTTGTCAGTGCTTTCACTGATCACTGTGAACTGATCACTTTATACATTTCGGCAATTCGACTTGTATATTCATTATTGGGTATCCCGCTCGTTGCATTTTCAAAGATTTTCATGATATAATATTTCCAAATCCGGGGTTATAGCTCAGTTGGTCAGAGCGCTTCGTTGACATCGAAGAGGTCTTTGGTTCGAATCCAAATAGTCCCACCAGAAATTTTCCCGCCAATGGCGGGTTTTGTTTTTTCAGGGGGCGCTATGAATTACTTTGCCATCCTTCTTGTGCTTATTGCGGGAGCCGCCTGGGCCGGGACGGGCCTGGCAGCCCAGGACTTCTTCTCAAAGAGTTCCCTCACTCCTATGGATCTCACTGTTTTCCGCATGGTCTGCACGGGAATTCTCATGGGCCTTCTTACTGCGGCAGAACGGAAACTGGGAAAAAACATAAAAGCCGTCCGGAGAGAACCGAAACTGATTCTCTCCATTGTCATTTATGGCGTGGGCGGTCTTCTGGCCATGCATTATACTTACTTTGCTTCTATTGCGGCAGGAAATGCGGCAGCTGCGACAGTCATCCAGTATACGGCTCCGGCCATGGTCATTTTCTGGTCTGTCATTTCCGGGAGGCGTCTCCCTTCCTTTATGGAAATGGTAGCGGTTTTACTTGCCTTCGGAGGAACGGTCCTTCTGGTGACGGGAGGAAATACGGACCGCCTTTCCGTCCCTTTTGACTGCGTCTTGCTGGGCCTTCTTTCCGCTTTTTTCTTTGCGGTCTGCATGGTGCTCCCCAAACACCTCATGGTAAAGATGGATAATCATTTCCTCATTGCCGGGGGCATGCTTCTGGGCGCCCTGGCGGCATGGTTCATGGATCCTGTCACTGATTTTTCCGGTTTCTTTGCGGAAGGCGTGCGGTTTGACGTCTTCTGGATCGTCATTCTGGGGACCATGGTGGCTTTCATCTGTTACAATGCGGGACTTTCCCGGCTTCCCCAGATTGTGGCTTCCGTGACGACCACCGTGGAGCCGGCGATTTCAGTCATTGCGTCTTATTTCCTCTTTCATTCCCACTTCGGCTTCTGGGAAATCCTGGGAGTGCTGATGGTCCTTGCGGCTATCGCGGGCCCGCCGCTTTCGGAAATGGGAAAGAAGAAATAATTCATATTTGTCCATTTTGTGTTTTGCAAATGAATCGGATCTGTATATAATGGATAGAAGTAAAATATAAAAGAGGCATTTCAATGAAGAAAAATTCAGGAAATACAGGATCTGTATTTTTAGTGATCATTTCAGCTATGTTCTGGGCCGGAAGCGGGCTGGGGGCACAGCTCTTTTTTGTGCACAGCAGCGAAAATGCCATGGGCCTCACCGCTTTCCGCATGACCATGGCAGGGATTCTTCTTTTTATCATCTGCGGGTGGACAGGGAAGATCCGGCCGGGATTTGAAAAGCTTCGCCAGTCACCCAAATTATTTCTTCATATCTTCCTCTATGCCAATGCGGGCCTCATGCTGATGGCCTATACGTATTTTGAAGCGGTCCATGTGGGAAATGCCGCAGCGGCTACGGTCATTCTCTATACGTCTCCGGCCATGGTGATCGTGTATCATTCTCTCCGATACAGACGCCTTCCTTCGAAAAGAGATATCATTACGGTGTGTCTTGCCATAGGCGGGACTTTTCTTCTCGTCACGGGAGGGGATGTGAGCAGGCTTTCCGTGCCCCTTCTCTGTGTGGAACTGGCCCTTTTCAATGGGGCCATCTATGCCTTTTCCTCCATTTACCCAAAGCATATATTTCTTCAGATGGATAAGACTTTTGTCCTGGCCCTGAGCATGCTCCTTGGCGGCCTTTCGTCCTGGGCCCTTGACCCCGGCATGCACTGGTCCGCTTTCCTTGCGCCTGATGTACGGCTCAATGTATTCTGCATCGTGGTATTGGGAACGGTCATTGCATTTTTACTCTATAACATAGCCCTCATGTATATTTCTCCCCAGCAGGCCCTCATTACGGCCGCTGCCGAACCGGCGTCTTCCGTCATCATGTCCCGGCTTTTTCTCGATATGGATTTCGGGGGACTCCAGACGGTGGGGATTCTCCTTGTCCTTACGGCCATTATCGTGCCCGCCGTGATGAAGAAATAAAACTTTTATTTCTATCTATGGTATGATATAAATGATTGAAAGAAATATTCATGGCATAAAAATTTATTAAAGGAATGAACAGAATGGATACCGAACACATCAGGAATTTTTCAATAATCGCCCACATCGACCATGGCAAATCCACCCTGGCGGACCGGCTCATCGAGCTCACGGGGACGGTACAGAAGAGGGATATGGAGGCCCAGATCCTGGATACCATGGATCTGGAAAGGGAAAGGGGCATCACCATCAAGGAGCAGTCCGTGCGCCTGCTCTATACCTATGAAGACGGGGAAACCTATGAGCTGAACCTTATCGATACCCCGGGGCATGTGGACTTCAACTATGAAGTATCGCGGAGCCTTTCCGCCTGCGAAGGGGCCATTCTCATCATCGATGCCACCCAGGGAGTCCAGGCCCAGACCCTGGCCAATGTGTACCTGGCCATCGATAACAATCTGGAAATCGTTCCGGTCATCAATAAGATCGACCTTCCCAGCGCGGACATTGACCGGGTCAAAAAAGAAGTGGAAAATATCATCGGCCTCGATATGTCCGAAGCCATTCCCGTCTCTGCGAAGACCGGACAGAATGTGGAGGAAGTTTTAAAGCGCATCGTGGAACAGGTGCCGCCGCCTCCGGATAACAGCAAAAAACCGCTCCGCTGCCTCATTTTCGATTCCATTTTTGATTCTTATAAAGGGGCCATCGCCTACGTCCGGGTGATGGACGGGGAAATCCGTCCCGGCATGAATATCCGCATGATGGCCTCCGGCAAAGTCTATACAGTCACCGAAGTAGGCTATTTCTCTCCCTTCCCGAAGGCCTCCGACGTCCTCACCTGCGGATCCGTAGGCTATGTGGCGGCCAGCATTAAAAATGTGCAGGACTGTGAAGTGGGGGACACGATTACAACGGCAGAAAACGGGGCAGAGGAAGCCCTCCCGGGTTACCGGAAAGCCCTTCCCATGGTGTTCTGCGGCATGTATCCCATCGACAGCAAGGATTATGACAATCTGAAGGAAGCCCTGGAAAAACTGCAGCTCAATGATGCAGCCCTTGAATTCGTACCGGAAACGTCCCAGGCCCTGGGATTTGGCTTTCGCTGCGGATTTCTCGGACTTCTCCATATGGACGTGGTCCAGGAAAGACTGGAAAGGGAATATCACTTAAAACTCATTACCACGGCGCCTTCCGTTATTTACCATGTATTCAAGACCGACGGCACCATGGTGCCTGTGGACAACCCGGCAGAGCTTCCGCCCATGTCAAAAATCGAGCATATTGAAGAGCCTGTAGCCAAAGTGGATATCCTTGTGCCTTCCAACATGGTAGGCAACGTGATGGAACTGGTCCAGAATCGCCGGGGCGTTTTCCAAACCATGGAATATCTCGACGAAACGAGAGTGGATCTGTCCTATCACATTCCTCTGTCTGAAATCATTTTTGATTTCTTTGATAAACTGAAATCCTGCACCAAAGGTTATGCGTCCCTGGATTACCAGGTGGACGGTTATCAGAAGACGGACGCCGTGAAACTGGATATCCTCCTCAATGGAGATCTGGTGGATGCCCTCTCCATCATTGTTCACCGGAGCAATGCGCCTGCCAGGGGCCGCGCTCTTGCCCTGAAGCTGAAAGACATCATTCCCCGCCAGCAGTTCGAGGTACCCATTCAGGCTGCCATTGGGAGCAAAGTCATTGCCAGGGAAACGATCAAGGCTTACAAGAAAGACGTCCTGGCTAAGTGCTATGGCGGCGACGTGACCCGTAAGAAAAAACTGCTGGAAAAGCAGAAGGAAGGCAAGAAGCGCATGAAGCAGGTGGGGAGCGTGGAAATCCCCCAGGAAGCCTTCATGGCCGTGCTGAAAGACGACTGAGGCAATTCAATTGAAAAATCTGGGATTATACTTGCATATTCCCTTCTGTAGAAGCCGCTGTGATTACTGCGGCTTCTATTCGATAGGGAGGAAACCGACAGACCGCTTCGTGGAAGCCCTCTTAAAGGAAATGGAAATACGAAGCCCGTCCTTCAGGGATTCCGTCTGCGATACGGTATACCTTGGGGGAGGGACGCCTTCGTCCCTCTCGGAAGATCAGCTGGGAAAGATTCTTGACGGACTTCACCGGTATTTCCATGTTTCTGGAGATGCGGAAATCACCATGGAAATGAATCCCTGCGACATGAGTGATTCTTATCTTGCCAATGCGAAAGCACTTGGTATCAACCGCATTTCCGTGGGCGTCCAGTCCCATGAGGACCGGCTGCTTTCCGCCATCGGAAGGCTTCATACATCGTCGGAAGCGGAATCGGCAGTAAAACGGGCGTATCGGGGAGGATTTCACAATATCAGCATCGACCTCATGTATGAACTTCCGGGACAGTCAACAGCCGATTTCAGGAAATCCCTCCTCCGGGCGGTGCACCTTCCCATTTCCCATGTGTCCGTGTACAGCCTTATCCTCGAAGAGGGGACGAAATTCGCCCAAATGGCAGAAAAAGGAAAACTTTTACGGCCAACGGAAGAGGAAAGCTGGGCCATGTACCAGGACATGTGCCGCATTCTTCCCCACTACGGCTTTGAACGCTATGAAATATCGAGCTTTGCTAGAAATGGAGAACGCTCGAGGCACAATCAGAAATACTGGACCCTGGCCGACTACCTGGGCCTGGGTCCGGCGGCGTCTTCCCGCATCGGGCACAAACGGTTTACCGTGAACCCGGGGGTCCGGCTTTATGAAAAGGAGCTTCTTCTGGGAAATCTTCCCGGCGAAGAAGTGGAAAAACTGTCTCCAAAGGACGAAATGGAAGAATACTGCTTCCTTGCGCTCCGGAGGAAAGAGGGCATCGACCTTGCCGATTTCAGGACCAGGTATGGCGCGGATATTTCCCGCTGGTATGAGAAGCCCCTTGCCATGCTGAAGGAGAGGGAACTTCTGAAAGAAGGAGGAAATCATCTGTTTCTGACGTATCACGGGGCGGCGCTGGGGAATTTCGTATTCGAACAGTTCCTGCTGGATTAAAATAAGGGCAGAGGAAAATTTCAGTGAATTTTTTCTCTGCCCCTTTCCTTTTTCATGGTTGTGTTTTATCATAAGGGTAACCTTTTAATTTCACAGGTTTCTTATGAGGCATTGCGGCTTCCGTGGCTGGATGGTCACTTGCTGTGGTGCTCTTTTTTGTTGGAGGGGATATTATGCCGGTTTCTTACATGGAAGTCAATTTAAGCGCTCTTCGTCACAATCTTCGGGTCATTCGTCAGCATCTGCCGAAAGAAGTGGAATGCCTGGCCGTGGTCAAGGCCAATGCCTATGGTCATGGGGCCGTGGAAGAACTTCGTTTGGCCCTGGAAGAAGGCTATACGTCTGCTGCCGTAGCCCGGGTGGAAGAAGGACAGGAACTTCGCGATGCCGGCTTTACCTGCCCCATTTATGTGCTGGGCCTGCCCCTTCCGGAAGATATGCCCATCGGCGTCAATAAAGACCTGATCCTGCCGATAGATGATACGGTGGACCTGGATTCCCTGGAATGCATCGCCGCTGTTTCCAAAAAAGTAGTGGATGTCATGCTTCCCATCGATACGGGCATGAACCGCATCGGTACCCATCCGGAAGACGTTCCTGCGCTTCTTGAAAAACTGAAGAAATATCCGCACATTCATATCAAAGGGACCTTCACCCATATGGCTACGGCCGACCATAAGGAAAAAGACGCAGCCCTGAAACAGCTGGACCGTTTCGATGAAGCCATTTCCCATATGCCCGTGGACAAGGATTTTGTCATTTCCTCTGCCAACAGCGCCGGCGTCATCGATATCCCGAGAAGCTGGCACACCCTGGCAAGACCGGGCATCATTCTCTATGGACCCCAGCCTTCCGACGTGATGACGAATAAACTGGATCTCCAGTATGCCATGCGCATCATCAGCCATGTCACCCATGTGCAGACCCTTCACAAAGGGGAAGCCATCGGTTATGGCGGCACTTATGTGGCAGAAAAGGACATGAAGACCGCCACCATTCCGATCGGTTATGCCGATGGCTATCCGCGCTGCCTTTCCAATAAGGGAGCTGTCCTCATCAATGGGAAACGATGCCCCATCGTAGGCCGTATCTGTATGGATCAGTTTATGGTGGCCTGCGGCAATGATGTGGAGCCGGGGGATGAAGTCGTCCTCATGGGCCGTCAGGGAAAAGAAGAAATTTCCCTCGATGAAGTAGCTGTCACGGCAGGAACCATTCCTCATGAAATCACCTGCGACCTGAAGCGCATCCCGAGACTCTTCGTGGATATCGATTACGATAAGAACTGCTGATTCAATCAAAAAAGCTGTGAAATGGGAATTTCCGTTTCACAGCTTTTTTAGTGTGATCAATCCGGAAGCCGGGGACCTGCCGGAACCGGTCAAAAAGGCAATAAAAAATCCCACGACAGTTCGTGGGATTTGATGTCTGGTGGATCATCAGGGGTTCGAACCCCGGACACCCTGATTAAGAGTCAGGTGCTCTGCCAGCTGAGCTAATGATCCGTTCAACGAATGATATGATATCATCTTTCTTTTGCCCTGTCAAGCTTTTTTAAAAACTTTTTCGGGCGCCGCCTGTTGACTGGCGATGTAGATACTATACCACAGGGAGGGGGATTTGACAAGTCGGAATTGACAGGGGAGGTCAGTAATGAATGCCGTACTTGTGCTTCAATTCTTCAATGTCCTTCCTCATATCCTGATCGCACTGAAGAAGGGCAGCCTTCAGGTTCGGCATATGGGAGCGGGCCAGGAAGGCTTTCCTGGCGCTTGCCATTTTATAGATGTGGGCGAGTTCCTTTTTGTAGGAGGCCATGAATTCCTGCAGCTCTTCTTCCGAGAGCTCTTCCATTTCTTTATTTTCCATATCTTGATCCATCGCTGTCTCCTTACGGAAAAAGTCCTTACACCGGAGGGCATAAGGACTTTCTATATAAACCGGCATGCCGGCTGATGACTGGTGCGTCTAGAGGGATTCGAACTCTCGACACCTGGTTCCGGAGACCAGTGCTCTATCCACTGAGCTATAGACGCTTAACAGAATGAATTATACCATATTTCCTTCAGCGTGGAAAGTACTATTTTCATTTTCAGCCGTGGCGGGGAGAATTTGCGGATTTTGTCATCCGATCATGAAGATTTTTTGTAAAAAATTCGTATTTTTTGTTTAAATATGTGTAGATTCAGCCCTTTGCAGCCCTTATTTCCTATTGTTTCTGCTTTATTTATGATAAAATAAACATATATTAATCTGCGGAGGTGTACTATGAAATACAGAAGTACAAGAAGTAATGAAACCGTAACGGCGGAAGAAGCGCTCATCAAAGGGCTTGCCGATGACGGCGGCCTTTATGTGCCGGAATTCCTGCCGGAGCCTTTCCTCGATGCCCAGGCATTGAAGAATCTTTCCTATGAAGAACTGGCTTCTTTCGTCCTTTCCCATTTCCTTACGGATATCCCGGAAGCGGAACTTAGGAAATTGACCCACAATGCCTATACCGGCACTTTTGAAACCAGTGAGATCGTTCCGGTGAAAACCCTTTCCGAATCCTTCTCCATGGCGGAAATGTTTCATGGCCGCACCTGTGCTTTCAAGGACCTGGCCCTGTCCCTTTTTCCATACCTTCTGGTGTATGCAAAGAAGCAGGAAAAGGACGGGAAGGAAATCCTGATCCTTACCGCTACGTCCGGCGATACGGGTAAAGCGGCTCTCGAAGGCTTCCGCGACGTGCCCGGCGTTCATATTATGGTCTTCTATCCTTCTCATGGCGTATCGCCGCTCCAGAAAGACCAGATGCAGAAACAGCTGGGAAACAACGTAAAAGTCGTGGGCATCGAAGGAAATTTCGATGATGCCCAGGGAACGCTGAAACAGGTATTCAGCAGTGACCTCCGCAAAGAGGAGGCAGAAAAAGGAGTCCTCTTCTCCAGTGCCAATTCCATCAACATAGGCAGACTTCTTCCGCAGGTGGTTTACTATGTATGGATCTGGCTGAAACTTTTGAAGAGCGGTTCCATCGGACCCAGGGAAGAATTCAATGTGGTCGTTCCTACGGGCAACTTCGGCAACATCCTGGCTGCCTGGATTGCCAGGAAGATCGGCACTCCCATCGGGCAGCTGGTCTGCGCATCCAATGAAAATAAAGTGCTTTCCGATTTCTTTGAAACCGGTACCTATGACGTCAATCGTGAATTCTACATGACCGAAGCGCCGTCCATGGATATCCTTGTATCTTCCAATTTTGAACGGTTCCTCTATTTCCTCACCGGCTCCACGGACGAAGTGAAAACGGATATGGAGGCTTTGAAAAATACCGGGAAATATGAAGTTTCCGGAGAAGCCCTGGAAAAGGCAGGTCTGGAAATGATGGGCGGCTGGGCAGCCCCGGAGGCCATGAGGAAGGCCATGACCGATGTGTATGAAAAGTACGATTACCTCATGGATCCCCACACCGCCGTAGCCTATGCGGTTTACGACAAGCTGCGCCGGACGGGGAAAATCACCCGCCATACCCATACGGTCATTATTTCCACAGCCCATCCTTACAAATTCCCGGGGGTCGTGGCCAAAGCGCTGGGCCTTGAGGAAAAGGAAAGTCCCTATGATACGCTTCGGGAAATCGAAAAAGCGACGGGCATTGCCATTCCCCGTCAGCTGGGCGAACTGGAACAGAGAGAAAAGCGGTTCACCGACACCGTGGAAAGAAAGGATATGGCAGAAACCATCAGGGCCTACGCAGATACAATTATAAAATAATAATCGAGGTCTTTATGCATGAAGTATCGGAACTGGGATGAAAAGGGGGAGAGGAAGTTCAGGCTGGCCCTGCTGGGCCTGCTTGTGCTGGTGCTTGTTTCCATCCACTTCATTGACCCCACTTTTTATCCTACCGTTTATCATTTGTCTAAGGACGGGGACCTCCGGGGGACCATTCATTACCTGAAAAGCTTTGGCATCTATGCCGCAGCCATGAGTTTCTTTATCGATGTGGTCATCAATATCGTCGGTTTCCTTCCGTCCATTTTTATTTCCACTGCCAATGGCCTGATTTTCGGCCTCTTCTGGGGCATCATCATTTCCTGGCTGGCAGAGACGGTGGGAGTATACATTTCCTTCTATGCCATGAGGGTCCTGTTCCGAGGCATGGCGGCCACTATCATTGCCAGAAGCAAGACTTTGCAGAAACTGGATTCCTACGATTCCTGGCAGGCCATGGCCCTTGCCCGTGCGATTCCCTATATGCCAAACGGCCTTGTCACTGCCATTGCCGCTTTATCCAGTATGCATTTCCGCCACTATGCCCTGGGCTGTCTTATCGGTAAGCTTCCTTCCACGGCGCTGGAAGTGGTGCTGGGCCACGATATCGTCCATCTGGGAGAAAATTCCCTGCGCCTTACGGTGCTGGTGATCCTGATTGGAGCTATTTATGGGGGAATCTGGTATTACAGCCGAAGAAGGAAACAGAAATCTGAAAAATCAAGAGATAAAAAGTAAAATAAAAAGAACTGTGCTATCCACAGTTCTTTTTTTATGGAGAAATATTACCGGAGGCCTTTCACGATAATCGGAACGGCATCCATGTCTTTGACCGGCATGAGGTGGGCGCCGGCAGCTCCCATTTCCATGAGTCCCTGTACGAGTTCTCTGGAAAGGGCAAGACCTGTTTCACGGCCGCCCTCTTCCATGGCTTTCATCACTTTGGGTGGGATGTAAATCCCCGGGACTTTCGTATTGAGGTAATTGGCCATTTTCCAGGACTTCAAGGGCACGATGCCGAAGAGAATGGGAAGGTCCAGGCCCTTGGCGGCTTTCAGGAATTCTTCGGCCTGGGAAAGATCATAAATGGGCTGGGTCTGGACAAACTGGGCGCCTGCCTTTTTCTTGCCTTCCAGGCGTCTGACTTCCTTTTCTATATCCTCACCAACACCGGCGGTGGTGCCGATATAGAAATCCGTAGGTTCACCCAGTTCATGGCCTGTGAGGTCAAGGCCTTCATTGAGAGAGCTGGCAATTTCAATGAGTCCCGTGGAGTCCACTTCAAAGACTCCTTTGGCATTCGGGTGATCTCCCAGGGTGGGCGGGTCGCCGGTCAGGGTGAGGATGTTTCTGACGCCCAGGGCATAGGCGCCCAGGAGTTCAGCCTGAAGGCCGATAACATTCCTGTCCCGGCAGGTGAGATGGAAAATGGATTCCACGTTATATTTGCTCTGGATAATGGAAGAGAGGGCAATGGGGCTCATGCGGAGACGGGCCGTGGGGCAGTCCGCGATATTGACTGCGTCCACATAGGGAGCCACTTTCACTACATCTGCTTCCGTAGGAGCGGAGGAAGCACTTTTGGGCGGGTCCAGTTCCGTAGTAATGGTGAACAGGTGCTGCTGATTCTTTTCTTTGAGTGTAGTCATCCGTTTTTCCTCTTTTCTATGATTTCATTGGCTATGCGGACTGATGCAATGCCGTCTTTGCAATAATGGGGCGCCCCGATTTTATTGGCATAATCCTGGGTCACCACGGCTCCACCTACCAGAATATCTGTTTCTGGGGTGAGTTCTTTCAGCTGTCTGACTGTTTCTTCCAGTTCCGGAAGGGTGGTGGTCATGAGGGAGCAGAGACCGACGAGGTCTGCTTTCTGCTCTTTCACGGTTTTGATGAAGACTTCCGGTTCCACATCCTTGCCCAGGTCAATGACCTTATACCCGCTGTTTTCCATGAGGGCGGAAACGATATTTTTCCCCAGGTCATGGATATCTCCTTTGACGGTACCAATGACAAGGGTGCCTTTGGCGGCAGATTTCATATCGGGCAGGAGTTTTTTGATTTCCCTGAAAGCGGCCTGCATGGCTTCGGCAGCCATCATGACCTGGGGCAGGTATACTTTCCCCGCACCATAGCCGTCCCCGATTTCCGTCATGGCCTTTGTGAGGCCCTCTTTAATGAGTATTTCTGAAGAAATACCGCTGTCAAGGACTGCTTTCACCAGGCCTGATGCTTCTTCCTTATCTCCGCTCTTGACCGCTTCTTTCAGCTGGTCCAGCGGGGGAAGGGAGGAAACTTCTTTCTTTCTGGGAACCGGTTCTGCGGCTGCCGAGGCGGCTTTGATGAAATTCATGGCGCCGGGGTCAAAGCCCAGAAGGAGTTTCGCATTGATGAAGGCATCCTGAATGCCCTGGTCCAGGGGATTGATGATGGGGGCATTCATGCCGCAGGCAAAAGCCATGGTGAGGAAGGCCGCATTGATCCGGGGCCTTGAGGGAAGGCCGAAGGATACATTACTGGTACCCATGACGCAGGCAAGGCCGAATTCTTTTTTATAAAGGGAAATGGTGCGCAGTGTTTCCCTGGCACCGGTATCGGAGGATCCAATCGTAAGGACCAGAGGGTCCAGCAGGATATCTTCCTTTCGAAGCCCATGAGCGAGAGCCCTTTCGATGAGGCCTCTGGCCACGCGGATCCGTTCGTCCGCCGTTTTGGGAAGATTTCCTTTTTCCAGGGGAAGACAGAGGACGGCGGCGCCATATTTCTTTGCCAGGTCAAGAATCCGGTCTGCCGCTTCCAAGTCGGCACCGTTGATGGAATTGATGAGGGGGCGTCCCGGATAGACTTTGAGGGCGGCCTCGACGACTTTCGGATCTGTACTGTCGATGGAGAAGGGGACCGGGCAGAGCATGGAAAGCTGGGATACCGCAGTCACCATGGCTTTGGCCTGATCGATTCCCGGGGCCCCCATATTGATGTCCAGTACATCAGCACCAGCCGACACTTCAGCAAGGCCCTCTTTTTTTATGGAAACAAAACTGCCCCGCTGGAGGTCTTCCCTCATTTTCTTTCTTCCCGTGGGGTTGATGCGTTCCCCGATTTTCACCGGCCCATAGTCGTCGCCGATGAAGACGGTTTTTGCGCGGGAAGTGAGAGCGGTGAAAGGCTTCACCGGTTTTTTATCTGCCTTTGGATTTCTTTCGAAGGCTTCTTTCAGGGCCCTGATGTGACCCGGAGTGGTGCCGCAGCAGCCACCCATGATATCGATGCCGAGAGCTGCATACTCCGGCACATAGGAAGCAAATTCTTCAGGCCCCAGGGGGAACCGGGTTTCCCCGTTTTCAAGGATGGGCATGCCTGCGTTCGGCTGGATGAGGACAGGCTTACTGGTAGAGGAAATGATTTTCTCTGCCACGGAAATCAGCTTGTCCGGTCCCACGGAACAGTTGGCGCCGATGGCATCGGCTCCCAGCGCATCGAGAAGGACTGTGGCTGTAATCGGGTCGGTACCGGGAATGGTTCTTCCATCTTCAGCGTAAGTCATGGTGCAGAATACAGGAAGGTGGGAAGCCGCTTTGGCAGCAATCAGGGCAGCTTTCATTTCCTGGATATCAATGATCGTTTCAATGATCAGGGCATCTGCTCCCGCATTGGCAAGAGCCCTGGCGAGGCGGTAATAATTTTCGCAGGCTTCATCAAAGGAAAGGTCGCCGATGGGAGCGATGAATTCCCCGGTAGGTCCCATATCGCCTGCGACTTCGATATTTCTTCCGCCCCCTTTTCTCGCATTGGCTACGGCAGCTTCTGCGATTTCTTCCACTTTGTCCTGAAGATCATAATCGGAAAGCTTGATGGGGGAGGAGCCGAAAGTGTTGGTGGTGATGTAATGGGCTCCGGCTTCCGCATAAGCTTTATGAATGGATTGAACGATTTCAGGATGGCTTATATTGTAATAGTCCGGGCAGCCGCCGGTGGGAAGTCCGGCTTTCTGAAGCATGGTGCCCATGCCTCCGTCAAATAAAATCATACAGATTCTCCTTTATAAAAATATTTTTCTTCTTATTATAGACATTTAATGCCGGAATGGGCAGGTCACAAGGGAACAGGTCCTGCACTTGGCCGGCGCCGGGCGCTGGCTGCATTTGGAAATACCAATAATGGCAGTGACTGATTTTCTTGGAAACAGCATGGAAT
>NZ_JAZASU010000008.1:0-40931 GCF_036343215.1 Dialister sp. | reverse complement strand
TTTGAGAATACATCTCGTTGTCCGGATTTCCGATCTTACCTGTCAATCGGCTGCAGAAATTCCTACGTCTGGATATGTCATCTCGTGATCAAGGTACGTTGCGGGGGGCGCGGGTCCGAAGATTTTCTTTCTCGTTTGCGGGAGTTTATTCTTTTTGGTAAAAACTTTAGAAATATTGCTTTTCCTCGAGGATTGAAAGCCATCTGAGCACGTGGGCTTTGTTCCGGATCTGCCTTAAATTTTTGAGCGCTCGACAGATGGAATGGAACGCGGCCCGAGGCCTCGCTCTTGCTGCTTTCATGGATATAGTAGCAAAAATCGCGATTTGTATCATTAGAATTTTATTAAACTTTATGGCGGAAGCAAATTGCGGCTGAGAAATGGGCTGTACAATCATTACACAATATATTGAGTTTCCGGAAATTATAAAGTGATCAGTGATCGGTTCTCAGCTTTGGCGGGCTTTTGAACAGGAAAAGTTTCCTTTTTTTCAAATTTACACATTTTCAAGGAGAACTATGTTTAAAAATGGCCCGCTATCCAGTTTGATGCGGGCCACTTTCGCTGATAACTATATTTCCAGGTATTTTTAGAGGAAGTAGATCTATCACGAATCACGCCGCTTATTTCTTTTCTTTCAGCACGTATCCGTAGGCATGTTTCTTTCCATCGTCTCCGTCTTCGATGTAGACACCCTGCAGTTCCGGGGAGAATCCGGGAAAGGCATTGATGGAATCCACGAGATCCATGAAGTAATCGATAGCCGGCTGTGTCCAGGCTTCGCCGGGGTGGATGCAGATGACTCCGGGCGGATAGGGAAGGGCTCCTTCGAGGGCTGTCCGTCCCAGGGCATGGCAGAGTTCGATGAGTTCCCCGTTTCCGCGGAGGTATTCGCCTTCCGCATCCCGCGGGCTCATCATGTAGGGAGGAAGATATTCATGCTGGAAGAGCTTTTTCTGGAGAGAGGAAACGTTTCTTTCTTTATAGAAATTGTGCATTTCCTGGCAGAGCTGCCGGATGGTATATCCTTCATAGTGGGCTTCATAGGCTTCATAGACCTGGGGGAGCACTTTCTGCATGGGCGCATCTTCATCGATTAATTTTTCAAACTGGACCAGTGCATCCACGAGGCGGTGAAGTTTTTCTCCTGTTTCGGCAGGAGTAATCAGGAAAAGGATATCATTCAGGTCGTTTTTCTCGGGAATGATATGGATCTCACGGAGGTATTCAGCCACCAGGGCCCCGGGAATGCCAAAGTCTTCGTAAATGCCTTTTTCGATATCGATGCCCGGGGTAATGAGCATCAGTTTCATGGGATCCAGGAAATACTGGTTTTCCCGATATCCTTCATAGCCATGCCACCGCTGGCCGGGTTTGAAGGTCCAGTATCTTCTGTCGGCGGCAATCTGTCTGTTGTTGGCGTCTTCCCATTTCTTGCCCGCCACTTTGTCCGGAATGAAAGGATACAGATGGTGGCACCGTTTCAATATTTCCTTTCTCACTTCGATGGCCAGCATGAGGGCATCGCCCCAGAGTTTGATGCCTCCCAGGCCGTCATGAATTCTTGCATTCATATCCAGTGCCGCAAAAAGCTGGTAACAGGGGGAGGTGGAGGCATGCATCATGTAGGCATTGTTCATTCGTTTGTGAGGCACATACCGGTCCTGATCCTTGATGTGATTGTCTTTTTTATGAATCTGGCTGGTCATGGAAAAACCGGCCTGCTGTTTGTGAATGGACTGGGTCACAAAGATACCGGGGTCATCGGGCCCCAAGGAAAGGAGGAGGGGGGAAGCATCTTTCATCATGGGGATGAACTGTTCATAGCCCACCCAGGCGGAGTCGAAGAAAATATAATCGCAGAGATAGCCGATTTCATCCACAATCTGCCGGGCATTACAGAGACAGCCGTCATAGGTGCCCAGTTCGATGACGGCCATACGGATGGGCCGTTCCTGCTTTGCTTTTTCCGGATCTTTTTCCGCTACCAGTTTACGGATATAGTCTTCGTCGAGACAGCGGGCGGGAATGCTTCCGATGGAGCCGCAGGCATTTCTGACAGTTTCAAGGTAGACCGGAACGGCACCGGTCAGAATGAGTCCCAGATCCATGGATTTATGATTATTCCGGTCATAGAGGACGATATCTCCCGGAGCCAGGGCGGCATTCAGCACGATTTTATTGGAGGTGGAGGTGCCGTTTAAAACGAAGTAAGTTTTGTCTGCGTTGTATACTTTGGCCGCATACTGTTCGGCCTGAAGGGCAGGACCTTCATGAATGAGAAGGTCTCCCAGATCCACATCGGAGGAGGAAAGGTCGCTCCGGAATACGTTGGGCCCGTAGAAATCATAGAAAACTTTTCCTGCCGGATGTTTCCTGAAAAAGGCGCCGGTGTGATGGCCGGGCGAATCGTATTCATCATTGTGCCGGGACGCATAGCGCATGAGGGCACCAAAAAAGGGCGGGAGCAGTTTCTTTTCGTAATCCGATGCTCCTTTGGCGATTTTCTTTTTCCAGGATCCTTTTTCTTTGATGGGAAGCAGAATGCCGGAAATGGAGGATATATTTCTGCCTGCTGCCATTCCGGTATCCAGAATGAAGAGGGGAATATCAAAGGAATGAATGGTGTCATATTCTTTGGGAATTTCGTCCCGGTTCGTCATGACGACTGCAGAAACTTCGGTCAGATCTGCCCCCTCCAATGGGACTGTCTTGAAGCCTTCAGGAATCATGGTCTGATCCTTTGCCAGTGGGGCCAGGGCGATTTTTAACTGTTTCATGAAGCACCTCCCGTTTTTAACTGTATTATAAAAACGGAATGGGTTCCATGTCAATGCGGAAAAATGAGGAAATCAAAGGAAAACAGAGGAGTTTAAGGAATTAACAGGAATAAAAAGTTTTTATTTCAATTTATTTATTAAAATCGTGATAAATCGTATTTAAAACGGTTAAATATGGGCAAAAAAAGGCTGAAACGGGGTGAAAGGGCCCAAAATGGGAATAAATGAAATATAAAGAAATCACGTTCTAAAATCCATCTGAAAAGGCAAATTTCCTGCAGGTATTTCCTGTTTCCTGTATAATAATAAAGATACGAATGAAGAAAGGGAAAAGCCATGAAATTACTCCGTCTGGTACTGCAGGGATTCAAATCCTTTGCCGATAAAACAACTGTAGAATTTGCCGATGGCATGACGGTCATCGTGGGACCCAACGGCTGCGGGAAAAGCAATATTTCCGATGCGGTCCGCTGGGTGCTGGGGGAGCAGAATGTACGGAATCTTCGCGGCCAGAAGGCAGAAGATATCATTTTCTCCGGCTCTAAGGGAAGAGCTCCCAGAAACGGGGCCGAAGTGACCCTGGTGCTGGACAATTCCTCTCATGAACTTCCTCTGGATACGGCAGAAGTTTCCATTACGCGGCGGCTTCTCCGGAATGGGGACAGCGATTTCCGCATCAATAAAAGATCCTGCCGCCTGAAAGATATCCAGGAACTCCTGGCTCCCACAGGTCTTGGGAAAGGGTCCCTGGCCATTATCGGACAGAACCGGGTGGACCAGGTCCTGACGAGCCGCCCGGAAGAAAGACGGGTCATTTTCGAAGATGTGGCAGGCATTACCCTGTACCGTATGAGAAAAAATGAAGGCCTCCGGAAACTGGAAAAAACGGCGGAAAATATGGAACGGGTGAGGGATATGATGGCCCTTCTGGATGAACAGCTCATCCCTCTCAAAGAAGGGGCGGAAAAGTCCAGGGTTTATAAAGGCATCATGAAGGAAAAAGAAGCTGTAGCCGCTTCCATGTCTGTCCTGAAACTGACTTCCATCGGCCGCATGCTTTCCCGCTATGAAAATGAATACAGGAATCTGGAAGATGAAGAGGTGGAATGGGAGACTACACTGACATCTCTTTCCGCCAGGCGGGAAAAACTGGAAAAACAGGCTCTCGACTATCAGGAAAATTTAAGAAATATGGGCGTTGAAACGGCGGGCGCCCAGGCCAGGATGGAAGAATTGAAGGGGGACTTTCGGGTCAAGCAGGAAGCTCTCCGCCATGAAGAGGAAAAGAAGGAAAATCTGGTCCGGAATGAGGAAGACCAGAGGCAGGCGGAAGAAGAACTGACAGAGGAAATCAGGGAAGTCAGAAAAGAATTTGCCGAGGCCGAAACCGGTTTTAAAGAATGGAAAGAAAAGAAGGAAAAGGCGGACCGGGAAAAAGAGGAACTGGAAAAAGCCCTTTCTCTTGCTGAAGCAGCCTATGAGGAAAAACTGTCCCTGAACCGGCAGAAAATTTCCGATAAACAGAGACTGGAGCAGGAACTCCTCCATCTGGAAGAAGACATAAAAAGAGAAAAGGCAGAAAAAGAAGAACTCCTTTCCCGGACGGAGGAAAAGAAAGAGAGCCTTCGGACACTGGAGGAAGAACTTTCCCGCCTTACAGAGGAGGAAAAAGAAAAGCAGCAATCCCTGGGAGAACTGGAAGCGCAGGGGAAGAAAGACAGTCTTGCCCTGAAAGAAGCGCAGAACCGGAGATTTGCCATGAACAATGAACTGGCAGATCAGAAATCGGAAATTGACCGTCTCCATTCACGGAGGGAGTATCTGGAACGGGCGGATAGGGAATACACGAATTTCTCTTCCACTACAAAAACCATTATGGACAATGCGGACCTTTTCGGCGAATCCATTCACGGGATTCTGGGGGAACTCATCCGGGTCCCGTCAGAATATACGGACGCTGCGGAAGTGGCTTTAGGAAACCGTATTTCCTGTATCGTTACCGATACCACAAAGGCGGCAGGAGAGATTATCCGCTGGCTGAAAGACAGACATCTGGGAAGGGCCACCTTCTTCCCTCTGGAATCCATGCATCCTTCAGGAAGGACAGGAACACTCCTTCAGGCTTCGAAAGAAAAAGGAATCTCAGGCATTGCGTCTGACCTCCTTTCTACGGCTCCCCTGTACAGGGATTTGCTGGAATCACTCCTGGGGAAGACTCTTTTCGCGGAAAATCTGGAAGCCGCAAGACGGGTGGCCGGGAAATATAATTACAAAATCCGGATCGTCACCCTGGACGGGCAGGTAGTGAATGCAGGAGGCTCCATGGCAGGGGGCTCCATGCGTAAAAAAGAAAATACCTTCTTCGGCCGGAAGCAGGAAATCAATACCTTATATAAAGAAGAAGAAACAAAGAAAAAGGCCCTTGACGCTTTCCGTGAAAAAACGGCAGAAGCGGACCGGATGGCTGATGATCTGGCACAGAAAGTCATGGAAGAAAGGGAAAACTGGCAGAAGGCCAAAGAATCCCTGGTTTCCCTGACCACCAGAAAAGAAGGTCTCCTTTCCAATCTGGCTGACCGCAGGAAAGAAGCGGAAGAAGAGGAAGGAAAACTGGGAGATAAGGAAAAGGCCCTCCAGCTTTCTGAGGAGAAAAAATCCACGGTCTCCGGTGAACTGGAAAAACTGAAGGATATTCCTGTCCTTTCAGAAGATGAAGAAAGCAGGAAACTCCGTAAAGCCCTCGATGATAAAACTGCTGAAATCCTTGCCATCCATGTGTCTTTCACGAAAGCGGAAGAAGCGCTGAACTTCGGCAAAAGGCGGCTGGCGGACCACGAATCGGCAAAGGAAGCCCAGAAAAAGGACAGAGAAGAACTGGAAAAGGCAAAACAGCAGAATGAAGAAGCGCTGACTCACCTGCAGGAAGAACTTTCCCGGCTCTCTCGCGCCTATGAAGAAGCAGAAAAAGCCTGGAAAGTTCATCAGGACAGCCAGACGAAAATGCAGGATGAATCCGATGCCTTTGCCAATACCCGGAAAACGCTGGATGAGGAATGGCGAAAGGCCCAGGAAAAATCGTCGGCCCTGAAACGGGATATGGCGGAAAAGCAGGGGCGAATCGACCATTTCAGGGAGCAGGAAAAAGAAGAATTCCAAAGCCTTGAAGAACGGCACATGACCCTGGCGGATGCGGAAAAAATCCGTATCCCCGGTTCCATGGCGGATATGAAAGAAAAAGAAGAGGAACTTTCGGAAAGACTCTCTGCCCTGGGTTCCGTCAATCCCAACGGGGAAGAAGATTATAATAAAGAGCTGGAACGGCGGAAATTCTATGAAGTGCAGATTGAAGATCTGAAGAAGGCAAGAGAAGGACTGGAAACGGTGATTCAGGATATCGATGAGACCATGACCAGCCAGTTCAAAGAAGCTTTCAAAAAAGTCAATGAAGAATTTGGCCGCATCATGCAGCTGATGTTCCAGGGCGGAAAAGCCAGACTGGAGCTCACCGATGAAGCCCATCCCCTTGAAGGGGGAGTGGAAATGTACCTTCAGCTTCCGGGTAAAAAACGGCAGCCCCTGACTCTTATGTCCGGCGGCGAAAGAGCCCTCACGGTGATTGCGCTCCTTATTTCCTTCATGGCCTACCGGCCGGCACCATTCTGTTTTGTGGATGAAATCGATGCAGCTTTGGATGATGCCAATGTGGAACGATACTCCCGTATGATTGCGGACTATAAAAAGAAGACCCAGTTCATTGTCATTTCCCACAGGAAAAAAACCATGGAATTTGCCGATACCCTCCAGGGAGTCACCATGGCTGAAAAAGGGGTATCCTCACTCATTACGGTGAAAATGGCGGATACAGGAATGTAAGCGGCCGGCTTTGAACCGGTCAATGACGGAAAAACCGGTCTGCCCCGCGAATTCCGGGGCAAGTATTCAACAGAGACACTTCATGATACAATATATATGATAAGAGTCTTGGGATTTTTAAAAATTTCAGAAATTGACGAACGGAGGATTTTATGGGATTTTTTGACAAATTGAAAAAAGGGCTCACCCGGACAAAGGCAAGCCTCATTAAAAATATTGAAACCGTTGTCATCGGCTATGCCCAGATTGATGAAGATTTCCTGGAAGATCTGGAAATGGTACTCCTTTCCGGAGACCTTGGCGTACGGACCACGGATTACCTCATGCGCCAGATTCGCCGGGGCGTCACGGAAGGCACCATTCATAATACAAATGAAGTCATGCCATTTCTGGAAAAAACAGTACAGGAACTTCTGAAAGATGATACCATCGATCAGGAAAATACCCATCATCCTGAAGTCATCCTTGTAGTAGGGGTCAATGGAGTAGGCAAAACCACGACAATCGGAAAACTTTCGGGCCGTCTTCATAAAGAAGGGAAAAAAGTCCTTCTGGCAGCAGCCGATACTTTCCGCGCGGCTGCTTCTGAACAGCTTACCATCTGGGCTGAAAGGACAGGGGCAGATATCGTGAAACATGCAGAAGGAGCCGATCCTGCAGCCGTTGCTTTTGATGCTGTTTCTGCTGCAAAAGCCCGCGGGGCTGATGTGGTATTGATTGATACGGCAGGAAGACTGCAGACGAAAATCAACCTCATGGAAGAACTGGCTAAAATCAGCAGAGTCGTGAAAAAAGTCATTCCGGATGCGCCTCACCAGACACTTCTTGTCCTGGATGCGACGACAGGACAGAATGCCATCAGCCAGGCAAAGAATTTTGGAGAAATCGTTCCTTTAACCGGTGTGGTCCTGACAAAACTGGATGGAACTGCCAAAGGGGGAGTGGTCCTTTCGGTTCATGAAGAATTAAATGTGCCGGTTAAATGGATTGGTCTCGGCGAAAGGGAAGACGACCTGGAACGGTTTGATCCGCAGGCCTTTGCCAAAGCCCTCTTTGAAACAGAAGACCATATTCGTGGTGAAAGTACGAAAGTCTGAACCGGTACGGGAAGATTAAAGCGGCAGAGCCCTTTTCATCTTGGGCCTGCCTCTTTTTTATGGAGGAAATATTGGAAGTCATCGTCATCCGCAAACGGATAAAAAACATGTATCTACACATCACGCGGGAAGGAAGAGTGCAGGTGACGGCCCCGCTTCGAATGCCGGATCAAACGATACGGGAATTTGTGGAGAAGAAAAAAGACTGGATTGAGAAATCTCTGGCCAAAGTGCCGGAAATGGTCCATTATGACTATGTCCCCGGCGAAATGCATTATGTTTATGGCTGCCCTGCACCTCTCAAACTATACAGGTCACAAAGAAACGGGGGGACCCTGGAGGCCGGTTCCATTTCCCTGTTTCTCCATTCAGAAAGAACGGACAGGAAAAAATTGTATGAACAGGTGGCCGGAGAATCGCTTTTTGCCACGATTTCTGTCATGGTCAGAAAGTGGGCGCCAAAGATGGGCGTTACTCCGGGAAATATAAAAATCCGCAGGGTGAAAAGCCGGTGGGGAAGCTGCAACGTGAAAACCCATGAACTCACCTTTTCCCTGGATCTTTTCACGAAACCCCGGGATTTGATCGAGTCCGTGGTGGTTCACGAATTGAACCACCTTCTCGAGCCGGGACACGGGCCCCGTTTCCATGCCCTCATGGCTCACTGGCTTCCGGATTACAGGGAACGGTCGAAAAAACTCAATAGTTTCCCCAGGGAATTTGTGTGACCGGCTTTCCGTAATATAGATGATGTTCCTGCCTGATTTTGCAGGCTGGAATTACAGGTCAGAATAAAATTATTTTCATTGAATATAACAATATTTTTAAAATCCTATACAGATATCTTGCAAAATATGGTATAATCTAATAAAATAATTTTATATCACAATGCGCGACAGTTTCTTATTTATGTTTGCAAGGGGTAATTTCAATGAATAATACGGATTGGAAAATCCTCATTTATCTTCGTGAAGAACGAAGCATCAATAAAGTGGCCAAGCGTCTTTTCATGACTCAGCCTTCCCTGACTTACCGTCTGAGCCAGATGGAAAAAGAAATCGGCTGCCCTCTCTTTATCCGTACCAATAAGGGTGTTCATTTTACTGATGCAGGAAACCGCCTCTTCTCTTTTGCCGAAAAGGAATTGCAGCAGTACCAGGATATGAAGAATTACGTTACCCATGAACCGAATTCTATTTCCGGCGTCCTTCGGATTGGAGCCAGCCAGTCTTTTGCCCAGTCCCACATGCCGGCCATCCTGAAGGGATTCGTGGATAAATACAGTGATATTGAAATTTCCCTCACCACCGATACCAGCGACCGTCTGGTGAAACTGGTCAAAAAAGAAGACATTCACCTGGCTATCGTCCGGGGCAATCAGGAATGGCCTGATTCGGATGTCCTTCTTGAAGATGCCCCACTGTACCTGATTTCCGCCAAGAAAATCGATTACGATACCCTTCCGGACCAACCGTCCATCCGGTACCGCAGCGATCCTTCCCTCGATGAACTCCGCACCCGCTGGTGGCGGCAGAATTTTACAGATTCCCCTCATTTCATGCTTACCGTTTCCGACTGCCTGACCTGTGTGGAAATCGTGAATAAAGGTCTGGGTCATTCTCTCATTCCGGCAGATCTCCTGCCGAAATGCGCGCCCCAGGTCAATCGGGAAATGATTTACGATAAGCAGCATCATCCCATCCTGCGTCCGAGCCACCTCATTTACAAACAGGCCATGCTCCAGTCCACCCCGGTGAAAATGTTTGTAGATTATGTGCGGGACTATTTCAAAGTATGATTCCTGACTGAAACAGAAAGAGACTCTCCGGAGTCTCTTTTTCTATGCACGGATAGAGTAACTTCCATGATCCTTGATTACGAAATTTTGAAATCGTGGTAAAATGAAGGAAATGAAACGTTTTTAAAAGGAGGTTTCCATGAAAAAAATCTTAACTTTTTTAATGGCCTTTCTGATGATTCTTTCCCTTGGATGGCTGGCAGAAGCCGCCGATCCGGCTATGAACCGTAAACTGGGCTATTTCGACAATACCCGCACCGTCCTTCTTCTTCCTGCCCGGTATTCGGGAAGTGAATATGCCGCATCGATCCTGAACAGGGAAATGAAGGATATCTTCAAATATCCCTATTATCGTACCCTCGATACCTCTGACTATGCAGGTATGGCCGTTTCTCCATCGTCTCTTCCTGAGATTGCTGAAAAGACAGGAGCCGATATCGTCATTCTTCCGACTCTCCAGTGGAGACAATGGGTTTTCCACCGCTACTTCTTTGATGACGGGGATGCCATCGTGGAAACAAGAGCCATTGTAGATATTTATTCCTATAAGAAGACAGAGGGAATCGTGCGTCAGGACCGGGGAACCTATTTCGATACGGAAGACGAAGGCTTCGTACGGACCGTGTATATCATGGACGATCTGATGAAGAAAGTCTACAAAACATTCCCTTATCGCCGGGTGCCCACAGATGTGTCCAAATCTCTCACGGGCGAAACTTCTGACAATACCCCCAAAGCGGTCATGAAAAATTGAGGCCTGTCATGAATACGATGAAAAAAGCAGCAGCCCTTTTGTGTCTTACCCTGGCCTTTTCCCTGCCTTGCGGGATGGCCGGGGCAGAAGGCCTTGCGCATTCCGGGCCTCAGGAATCTTCTCAGGCAGAAAACAGGGTGACCACTCTGGAAGGAGCCGCAGCCGTCCATCATTATAAAAAGGCTCTTCAGATTGCTACGGATCTGGTGGAACTTTATCCGGAAAAACCTTCAGTTTATGTGGACCGGAGCAATATTTACGGCCTTATGAAGAAGTATGATCTTTCTTTAGCCGATGCGTCGAAGGCAATCGAACTTTCCCCGGCTGATCCGTCTCTTTATGTGAACCGGGCCCTTATTTATTACCATATAAAGAAATATGATTTGTCCAATCAGGATTTCCGGCAGGCCCTGTCCATGAATCCGCAGTTTGCCGGCGAACGGGCTGTTATTTACACAGGACTTTCCTATAATGCCTCCGGCCTGGGAAAATATGACGAAGCCATCGGTTTTTCCCGCCTGGCCCAGGGGCAGAATCCCTTCGATATAGAGACCTTCAAATCAGAAGCCCGGGTCTATGAACTGCAGGGGAAGAAATCGGAAGCTCAAAAAGTGGTTTCTAAAGGCATGGCCTATGCCGCTGCCCGGCAGGGAAATTTCCTGACTGCCGGAATATGCGCCCAGCAGGCAGGGAATATGGAGGAAGCCCTTGAATTCCTGAACCGTGCAGAAAAACAGGATAAGGATAATCCTGAAATCTATTCTGCCCGGGGCCTCATCTATGCCCTCACGGGACAACCGGAAAAAGGGATTGAGGACCTGACGAAAGCTCTTAAAAAAAGGGAACACAGCATGGACTATAATAATCGGGGCGAATGCTGGCGGGATCTGAAGCAGTATGACAAGGCAAAAGCGGACTATGACAAGTCTGTCGCCCTGGCAAAGACAAAGGCCGATTTCCATGCCGTTTATGACAGCATTGGCCAGATGTACATGAATACGGGAAATTATAAAGAAGCGGAAGTCTATTTCACAAAATCCCTGGAACAGGAAGAATATAAGGAAGGTTACGAATTCCGTGCCCGGGTGAGAAGGGTGATGGGAAAAGAAAAGGCTGCAAAGAGAGATGAAGAAAAGGCGGCGAAATTTAAAGAATGAGCCGTCAGCAGTCAGCTTTTGACCGTTAGCAGATACGCACGAAGCTTCCGGGGCAAATGACTTTTCCAGAATAAAAGAGTCGCAAATCAGGAAACTGATTTACGACTCTTTTTGTTTTAAGGAAAATATGGAATTGCCATCCTTCCGTCGCTCAATGACGATTTATGGCTGATGGCTAATGGCTAACGGCTAACAGCTGACAGCTCTCACAGCCCTTTCTGCTCAATTCCGCTGACGAGATAGCCAAGATGGGCCGTGTTGTTCAGACTTACAATCCGCCAGATACCTTTGTCACATTCCAGCACATTGATACAGCAGTTATCCTGCTTGATCTGCCAGAAATGACTCATATCGAGGCCCAGAAGGTCGCAGATAATGGCTTTGTTCACGGCATCATGGGCTGCCACGAGAATAGTTTCTCCGTCATATTTCTCTGCATATTCATCAAAAGCTTCCCTGCACCGTTTCCGTACATCTTCCAGATTTTCACCTTCCGGCATCTGTACCTGCTCGGGGTGGGTGTGCCAGAGATGGAATTCCGTGGGATAGCGCGCTTCGATTTCATCAGCATGAATGCCTTCCCATTTTCCGTGAGAAATTTCCGTGATTCTTGAATCTTTTTCGACGGTAAGGCCATGGTAATCGGCTGCCATGCGGCAGGTTTCATAGGAACGGAAAAGGGGAGAGGAAATGGCCCGGTCGATGGGCACGTCCTTCAGCGCCAGGGCTGCCTTTTTCCCCTGTTCCAGCCCCCGGGGAGAAAGTGGGGTATCTTCCTGACCCTGGTAGCGTCCTTCAATATTCCAGGTGGTTTCTCCGTGACGGAGAAGGATAATGCGTATCATAGGAGCTCCTTAATGTTCGCAGTGAATAATCTTCACGTCATGAATACCTTCAATGTTCATGAGGGCAGGAATGATAGCAGAAGGAATATCTTTATCTACGGCTACAACCATGACATTGGTTCCTTCTTCCGGAGATGCACCGACCTGCATACCATTGATATTGATCTGTGCTTTGCCCAGAACAGAAGCAACCTGTCCAATCATGCCCGGTTTATCCTCGTGGGGAGCAATGATGATGCAGCCCTTCGGTTCGATATCTACGCGGAAATGATCGATGGAAACAATCTTTGGTTCCTTGCGGTCAAAGAGGGTTCCTGTAATACGGTGAGTTCCCTTGTCCGTATCGATGGTGAGGGAAATGGTATTGGTGAAATAATGACCTTTCTTTGCCTTTACTTCACGTACATCCATATGACGTTCTTCAGCAATGCCTCTTGCATTGACGAAGTTGACAGTCTGCTGGAGGATCGGGGTGAGGAGGCCTTTCAGAACTGCCGTGGTCAGAGGAGCAGTTTCTGTTTCAGCCAGTTCGCCCGTATATTCTACATTGACTGTGGAAATACGGCCGCCGGCCAGATCGATGCCGATATTGCCCATCCGTTCACAGAGATCAAAATAGGGCGCAATGACATGAAGGGTAGCTTTCGTGATCGGGGAAGCATTGACTGCAGTGGCAACAGGTTCTCCATGGAGAGCTTGGGCCACTCCGATAGCTACATCCGTGGCTACACCGGCCTGGGCTTCTTTTGTGGATGCGCCAAGGTGAGGAGTGAGGGCCACATTGGTCATGCCGAGGAAGGGGTTGTCTTCCGGTTTCAGCGGTTCATTGGCCCATACGTCGATGCCGGCTCCGGCTACTTTTCCGCTCTTCAGGGCATCGGCCAGGGCATAAATATCCATGACGGCTCCGCGGGATGCATTGACAATCCGTACGCCGTCTTTCATCTTTGCGATTTCTTTGGCACCGATCATGCCGCGGGTTTCATCGGTGAGGGGGGTATGAAGGGTGATGTAATCGGATTCTTTAAGGAGCGTATCCAGGTCTACCAGTTCGACACCCAGCTGTTTGCCTCTTTCCAGGGAAATATAGGGGTCGTAGCCGATGGTTTTCATATTGAATGCCTGGAGGCGTTTGGCCACATTGGAACCTACACGGCCTACGCCGATGATGCCTACGGTCTTGTTCAGAAGCTGGATTCCGGTGAAGGACTTTCTGTCCCAGCGGCCTTCCATGATGGACTGATGGGCCTGGGGAATATGGCGGGTCATGGAAAGCATGAGGGCAATGGTGTGTTCGCAGGCGGCAATGGTATTGGATTCCGGCGTATTGACCACGGTAATGCCTTTCTTGGTGGCTTCCGGAATATCGATTCCATCGATACCTACACCGGCACGGCCGATGACTTTCAGGTTACGAGCGGCATCGATGACTTTTTTAGTGATTTTCGTCTGGCTTCTGGTGATGATGGCATCATAGTCCGTAATGGCTTCGCACAGTTCATCTTCCTTCATGTTCGGACGGACATCGACGATAAATTCCTTTTCCAGGATTTCTTTTGCTTCTTTGGCTACGTCGGCAGTAATGAAAATTCTAAACATATTTTCCTCCTACTATATAATATAGAAATATATTAACCGTTGACTCTTTCGTATTCTTTCATGAACTCAGCCAGCGCTTCGGCTGCTTCCGGGGTGACCGCATTGTACAGGGATACCCGGAGACCGCCTACCAGGCGGTGGCCCTTGACCCCGATGAAATCATTTTCCTTTGCCTTTGCCACGAAATCTTTTTCCATATCAGCACTCTCCAGGTTGAAAGTGACATTCATGCGGCTCCGGGATTCTTTCTCCGCATGGCCCTTGTAGAATCCGTCGCTTCCATCGATCACGTCATAAATGAGCTTTGCCTTCACCTTATTTCTTTCTTCAATGGCTGTAAGGCCGCCCATGTTCTTGATCCAGTGAAGCATGCGGTTCAGGGAATAGATGCAGAATACCGGCGGCGTGTTGTAGGTGGAATCCTTTTTCACGAAGGTATTGTATTGCAGGAATTCCGGGATATCCGTGCGCGCTTTGGCAAGGAGATCTTTTTTGATGATGGCCAGAGCCACACCGGCAGCGCCAAGGTTCTTCTGGATGCCTGCCCAGATCATATCGAATTTGTTGAAGTCGATTTTCCGGGATAGGATATCGGAAGACATGTCCGCGATGAGAGGAACCTTCACGTCCGGGAATTTCCAGTATTCTGTGCCGTAAATGGTATTGTTGGCGCAGATGTAAAGATAGTCCGTATCCGGTTTGATTTCATAGGTATCGGGGATGTAGGAATAGTTTTTATCTTCCGCGGAGTTTGCATTATAGACTTCACCGAAGAAAGCGGCCGAATTTCTGGCCTTGTGGGCCCATACGCCGGTATCTGCATAGGCAGCCCGGGTATGAAGGAAATTATAACCTGTCATGAGGAACTGCATGGTACCACCGCCCTGAATGAATACGATTTCATAATCGTCATTGAGGTTCATGAGCTGGCGGAGAAGCAGTTTTGTTTCATCCAGCATATCCTGGAATTCTTTGGAACGATGGGAAATTTCCGTAATGCCCATGCCCGTATTTTTAAAATTGGTGAGATCTTCTTTCATTCCCTCCAGGACTTCCAGCGGCATTGGCGAAGGTCCTGCATTAAAATTGAATACCCGTTTCATTTTTCCCTCCTGAAACAACAAAAAGAGAAGCGTCCCATGGGACGAGCTTCTCTTTCTCGTGGTGCCACCCAATTTAGCCGGGGGAGTATCTATAAAAAAAGCCCTTCATCCTGTAAGGGACGAGAGCACCCGCGATACCACCCAAATTGCCTTCCGGCCGTCTTTGATCTGCTGTATCGGGCATACCCGGAAGACTCATCGTCTTCAGCTCCGAAGTGGAAAGATAATCATGCTCCGGCAGCTCACACCGGCCGCTGCCTCTCTGGGCGAGAATCATTATCCCTTCTTCATCATCGTTCCTCATATGACTGGATTATAGACCTTGAAGCGTTTACTGTCAAGCCCTCAGGGGATACAAAAAGAAGGGGCTGCCCTCCGGTACTGTACACTCCATGGGTAAAGGTGTATAATGTTTTTACCGTTACCAGAAGAAACGGCATCACTTACGCATGCATCCGAATTGCAGGATAGAAGAATAGAAGCTGCGTAAAATGGGAAATTAAGGAGAGTAGTAATATGGCAATCAAGACAAGGAAAATCGGTATCATCGGGGCCGGCAACGTAGGCTCCCATCTGGCACTTCAGTTTGCAGTCCAGGGACTGGCAGATGAAGTGGTTTTTTATGATACGAACAATGACAAGGCAGTAGGCGAATCTCTGGACCTCATGGACGCCAACAGCTATCAGCCCCATCATTTTGAAGCCTATGCAGGCACCGTGGATGATATGAAGGATGCGGACATCCTCATCAACGCGTCCGGTAAACCGAGACTTCCGGGACAGACCCGCCTGGACATGATGGAAGGCGGCATCAAAACCAGTAAGGAATTCATTCCGCTGATTGCAAAATCCGGTTTCGACGGCATTATCATTTCCATTTCCAACCCCTGCGATATCGTCGCTGAATACCTGCAGTATAAACTGGACTGGCCGAAAGAGAAAATCATCGGCTCCGGTACGGCTCTCGATTCCGCACGCCTCCAGTATCAGCTGGCCAATCAGCTTAAAGTTAACCGTCGCAGCCTGACCGCTTACCTTATGGGCGAACATGGTGATTCTTCCATGATTCCCTGGAGCCACGTAAAAGTAGCAGGCAAGCCGGTGGATGAACTGCTGGCTGAAAAACCGCAGCTTTACCATATGGATCCGAAAGATGTGATCCTGAAAAAAGTTCATGAAGAAGGCTACATCGAAAATACAACCAAAGGCTGCACCGAATTCGGCGTATCCTCTGCCACTGCAGAACTGGTCCGCGCCATTTATCACAATGAACACAAGATTCTGCCCTGCTCCGTATACCTCAATGGACCTTACGGCATCGAAGACTCCTTCGCCTCCGTTCCGGTCAAAGTCGGCAAAGACGGCGTAGAAGACATCATCGAACTTCACCTCACCGATGAAGAAAATGCAGAGCTGCAGCACTCCATCAAGGTCCTGAAAGAACACTTCGCAAAGGCCCTGACCATTTAATGATTTGAAATAAAAGCTGTCCCGTCACGGGACAGCTTTTTGCGTGCCATGATGCCTCTCCGGAAATCATATTTTCGAAGAACGAAGAACGAATCAGTATTATGAGTCACAACCCACGAATCACGACTACCCCAAAGTGTCTCTACCCATAATCCCCTGTATGTTGTATAATATAAAGGCTTATTATGTTTACATGAGGTGAATCATGACTGATCAGGAAGAAATCAAGAGACGCCGTACCTTTGCCATCATTTCCCACCCGGATGCCGGCAAGACGACACTTACAGAAAAACTCCTTCTTTACGGAGGCGCCATTCATCTTGCCGGTTCCGTAAAAGCCAGAAAGACGGCCCGTTATGCGGTTTCCGACTGGATGGAAATTGAAAAACAGCGTGGTATTTCCGTTACCAGCTCCGTGCTGCAGTTCGACTATCAGGGCTGCCGTATCAATATTCTTGACACCCCGGGGCATGCGGACTTCTCGGAAGATACCTATCGTACCCTCATGGCTGTGGACTCGGCAGTCATGGTCATCGACGTAGCCAAAGGCGTAGAAGCGCAGACGAAAAAACTTTTCAAAGTCTGTTCCGACCGGGGTATCCCGATTTTTACCTTTGTCAATAAAATCGACCATTTTGGCAAGAATCCCTTCGACCTCATGGCAGATATTGAAGACGTGCTGGGCATCCGTTCCTGCCCCATGAACTGGCCCATCGGGGTTAATGGGGATTACACGGGCATTTATGACCGGGAAACGGAAATGTGCCATCTTTTCATCAAGGATAATGCCCATGGCGTGAAGAAACTGGAAACCATTTCCGGCAAAATGGACGATGAAGCCATTACATCCCATGTGGAACCTGAAGTGCTGGAAGCCCTTCAGGAGGACCTGGAGCTCCTCGATGAAGCAGGAGATCCTTTTGATGCGGAAAAAGTGGCCAGAGGGGAACTGACGCCCATGTTCTTCGGCTCCGCCATGACCAATTTCGGCGTGCAGCCATTCCTGGAAAAATATCTGGAGCTCGCTCCGCCGCCGGAGGCGAGAAAAACTCTGGAAGGGACCATCGATCCCGAAGATCCATCTTTCTCTGCCTTTGTTTTCAAGATTCAGGCCAATATGGACCCGAAGCATCATGACCGGGTGGCATTCATGCGCATCTGCTCCGGTCTCTTTGAAAAGGGAGTCAGTGTCCTTCACCGTCAGAGCGGGAAGATGATCCGTCTCTCCCAACCCCAGCAGTTCCTGGCAACTGAACGGCAGGTGGTAGAAAAAGCCTATCCCGGTGACATCATCGGCGTTTTCGATACCGGTGAGCTGGGTGTAGGAGATACGGTGTGCGAAAAGAAACATCCGGTTACTTTTATTGATTTCCCCGTATTCCCGCCGGAACTTTTCGCCCGGCTTTCCCCGGTGAGCTCCATGAAGAGAAAACAGTTCCTGAACGGCGTTACCCAGCTGGCCCAGGAAGGGGCCATCCAGGTATACAGGCAGCCTTACGTCATGGAATCCTTCATCATTGGCGCCGTAGGCCAGCTGCAGTTTGAAGTCATGAAATACCGTCTTGAGAACGAATACAATGTCCAGGTCAATCTGGAACCTCTGGGCTATACCGCTGCCCGCTGGACCGAAGGGGACATCCCGCCGGAAGAACTGGTAGGCATCGACAATGCCATGGTGGTTTATGACCGCCGTGAACGGCCGGTATACCTGCTCCCCAATGCATGGCAGGCAGGCTGGCTGGCACAGCGCAACCCGAAAGTCAAGTTCCTCGAAAGCCCACCTCTTGGAGTAGCCGAACTGGAAGGAAACTGAGACAGCTCCGGAATCTGTATTTCGAAAAAATCCTGATACGGGACAGATATTTCCATATTTCATTCATAAAGACCGCAAAGGTTTCCCTCTGCGGCCTTTTCTATTGCTTTGAGAAATGAAAAAATCCGGATGCCTGACTGCCCCTTCTAATGGCTAACGGTCAACGGCTTACACCTCATCCCCTTATTCATAAATAGTACGAATCAAGGGAGGAATAAAATATTTCTCCCATTCCTATCTAAAAATGTTATAATAACCATAATAGTATTTTGTTTAATTTCTGAAAGGCGGTGAAGGGATGGCCAGAAGAAAAGGCCTGAAACGGTGGGATGTGATTACCACGGATGGATGGCTGAAACTCATGGGGGATACTTCCGTCATGAGCCATCTGATGATGGAAATTTTTGAACGTCTCTATGATTCCACCGATCACATGGATAATGGCAAAAATATCGCCTCCGCCCTTCACATGGAATATCGTGCCCTCAATGCGGGTGTAGGCTGGGCAGGGGGAAAAATCAAGGACCTCATGGAAAAAGGCCTGCTGCCCCTGCAGGATAGTCAATCATCAGTAAAGAAGAAAAAAGAAGTACCCTCTCTTCTGACACTGAAAGAGGATGTCATTGCCGATACGGAAGTCATTCCGGAGGAAAAAGAGGAAAAAAGGCCGCCCTGGGAATACGTCTTTGACGGGGCCGAAGGGGAGGACGGCACCTATTTCTGGATCCTGAAACCGGAAGCGGTGGAGGCATTCAGGGAAATACGGGAAGCCCGAGGTCCGGACAACCGGAAGCTGCGGAAAATCCTGGAAGAGGATGAATCCGCTTCCGGCGAAGAAGGAAATCTTTTCTCCCGTGCGCCGCAGAACACGGTATCCCGGATCCGCAAGGTGCTGGATGAGGCTGACTATTTCCAAAGAAAATCCATTGGTGAAGATCCCTGCTGCTTCCTATGCGGGGCAAAACGGATTTCTCTCTTAAAGGCCTATCCCTATGGTGATGGGGAACGGGAGACGAAGGGACTTCTCTTCTGTCCCACCCATGGCACGCTTTTTTCAGCCCATCTGATTTCATTCAATGAGCGGGGGGAACTTCTTATTTCCACAAAGCTCAGTGAAGAAGAGCGAAATCTTTTCCATCTGAACGAAGGAGAAAAAGCCAAAGGACCCTTCATCCGCCGCCGCATGGCAGCACATCGCAAAATTTTCAACCAGGAAGCGAGGAAATCCAAATGATCTTATCCGGCAGAGAAATCGTCCGTCACATGGGAGAAGAAATCATTATTGATCCCTTTGATCCGAAAAAAGTCAATCCCAACAGTTACAATCTCACCCTGGCTGATGAGCTCATGGTCTATGACAATCATGAACTGGACATGAAGAAGCCGAATCTGGGCCACATGCTCCATATTCCCGAGGAGGGAATCGTGCTCCAGCCGAACAGGCTCTATCTGGGAAGAACTCATGAATATACGAAGACGAAATGCTTTGTTCCCATGCTGGAAGGACGCTCTTCCATCGGCCGTCTGGGCCTTTTCATTCATGTCACCGCAGGATTTGGCGATGTGGGTTTTGCGGGATACTGGACACTGGAAATGTTCTGCGTCCAGCCAATCCGTATTTATGCGGGAGTGGAAATCTGCCAGATCTATTTCCATACGGTTCTTGGGGAAGCAGACAGTTATAACGGTGGAAAGTATCAGAATAATAAAGGAATTCAGCCGAGCCTTCTTTACAAAGATTTTGAAAAGTAGTATTATAATAATAACTTTATAACATGGAGCGAAGCAGCTTGCAGTTTGCATGGATTTTTTCTGTGCGGCAGGCTGTTTTTTTGTTCCATGAATTTTGAAAGCCACTGGAATTCAAAAGGATGGAAGCAGGCTTTCATTTCCAAGAGGGTATTCAAGGAGGACAGTATTATGAAAAAGGCATTGAAAAAACTGATGGTAGCCGGCGCTCTCTGCCTGGCTGGTACAGCTCTGATTGCAGGCTGCGGCGGTGGAGCATCCAGTGGTTCTGCAGGCGGCGGAAAACAGTTCCTGAACATCGCAACCGGCGGTACGGCAGGCACCTATTATCCACTGGGCGGCGCTCTGGCAGAACTTCTGAACCAGAATATTAAAGGCATGAATGCATCTGCCCAGTCCACCGGTGCATCCGTTGCAAACGTCAATATGCTGAAAGACGGCTCCGTAGACCTGGCATTCATCCAGAATGATATTTCCTACTATGCGGCAAACGGCAAGGAAATGTTCAAAGATAATAAAGTAGACAGCCTCCGCGGCATCGCTGCCCTCTATCCGGAAACCATTCAGTTCGTAACCACCCAGGATAAAGGAATCAAGACCATTGCAGACCTGAAGGGCAAGAAGGTCGCAGTTGGCGCATCCGGTTCCGGCGCAGAAGCAAACTGCCGTCAGATTCTTGAAGCTAACGGCATCACTTATAATGATATCGACGTACAGTACCTCTCCTTCGGCGAAGCTGCTGATGCACTGAAGGATGGCAACGTAGATGTAGGCGTAGTTGTAGCCGGCTATCCGACCGCAGCTATTCAGGACCTGGCTGCCAACAGATCCGCAGCTATCGTAAACCTGGATGAAAAGACCATCGATACCCTGATGAAGAAATATCCGTACTACACCAAGATGACCATTCCAAAGGGAACCTACCCCGGACAGGATGCAGACGTTCAGACCGTAGCCGTAAAGTGCATCATCGTTGGTACCGATAAAATCAATGATGACCTGGGCGGCCAGATCGCAAAAGCCATCTATGAACACCTGGATCGTATGAAAGCTGCTCATGCCGTAGGCAAGTACATCACGAAGGATACCGCCCTCGAAGGTATGTCCATCAAGATGAACGCAGGCGCAGAAAAGTACCTGAAGGCAAAATAAGGAAGAATCCTGACAGGATCCAACCTTGCATAGAAAGGAGGGAGAACGGACCTGTTGGTCCGTTCTCGCTTTCATGAGAAAACAAAAAAACGGGAAACTTGAAACAGTGATGATTGTTTTCGGAATCATCATATGCCTCATCGTGGCGGTAGGCGGATACTGGATCCGCATGCCCTACGTATTCGGGCAGACGGCAGATGGCTTCGTGCTGAGGCAGCGGGTAGACTCGGGAACCCCGGTTACCCTCACTTATCACCATTCCGTCCAGAAAACGATGATTTACGAATATCTGGAAGTCAACAAGATTACAGATGGTTTTGTTCTTAAATCCACCAGGTATCAATCCATGGGGGTGGGGCTGCCTTTCTCGGCTGATGAAGGCAAGTTCCGGGAAGAAAACGGCTGGTTCATTCTGGAAGACATCAACCGGAGATATCCGGAACTTTCCATCCGCAACGGAGTCACCAATCATGGCGTGCTGACCGTTGGGGATACGAATTACAATCTCGACGAGCTCGTCCCGCTGGGAAAGGAATTAAAGCTGTATGTAGCACCGCTGTATAAAGGGTGGTACATGAAAAAAGAAATCAGGAGTTGATCACATTGGCTGATTTAGAGAAAAAAGAGACTGGCGCAGGAGCCCCGCCGGCTGAGGGAGAGCTCAGCGAGGACCTGCAGGCCAAATTAAAGGCTCTCGACAAAGAATCAAATACGGCAGATTATACAGGCATCTGTGGAACCATTATTTCCATCATCTGTATCTGCTTTTCCCTCTTTCAGATTTATACCGGTATCTTTGGCGCCAGGGACGCCATGATCCAGCGCTGTATCCATCTTTCTTTCGGCATCTGCCTGGTTTTCCTGCTCTGCCCGACTAAGAAATCCTGGATCAAAAACGGCCGGTTCAATCCTCTTGACGTGATTCTGGCCATCCTGGCCATGATTCCGCCGATTTACATCCTGGTCAATTACCAGGCCCTGATCCTTCGCGCCGGTACTGTTACACCGACCGATGCGATTATCGGGACTCTTGGCATGCTCATGGTATTGGAAGCTGCCCGCCGTATCGTAGGCCTTCCGATTGTTATCGTAGTTGTATGCTTCCTGGCTTACGGGTTCCTCGGACCTTACATGCCGGGGCCTCTGGCGCACAGGGGACTGACCATCAACCAGATGGTAGGTCATATCTTCTTTACTACGGAAGGTGTTTTTGGTATTCCGCTGGGCGTATCGTCCACATTTATTTTCCTCTTCATCCTCTTCGGCGCCTACCTTGAAAAGACAGGGCTTGGCAAATTCTTCATTGATATCGCCAATGCCATTGCCGGGTGGGCTTCCGGCGGTCCTGCAAAAGTAGCCGTTATTTCCTCGGCTCTCCAGGGGACCATTTCCGGTTCTTCCGTAGCAAACGTTGTAGGCTCCGGCTCCTTCACCATCCCGATGATGAAGAAACTGGGGTACCACAAAAACTTCGCGGGTGCCGTAGAAGCAGCAGCTTCTACCGGTGGTCAGCTGATGCCTCCTATCATGGGTGCCGCAGCCTTCCTGATGGCTGAATTTGTCGGCGTACCTTATATGGAGGTCGTGAAGGCAGCTGTTGTTCCGGCCATCCTTTACTTCCTCGGCGTATTCCTGGGCGTTCATTTCGAAGCCAAGAAAAACAACCTGAAAGGGACTCCGAGAAGCCAGCTTCCGCCCTGGGGCGAAATCATGAAGGAAGAAGGCCATCTGGCTATTCCGCTGATTGCTATCATCGGTCTCCTGGCTTCCGGCTACACCCCGATGAAGGCAGCTCTGGCAGGTATCTTTATTTCCATCCTTACCGCCATGCTCCGCAAGAATACCCGGATGAGTATTCCGGATATTGTGGATGGCCTTGTCAAAGGTGCCAGAGGCGCTCTGGGCGTCATCATTGCCTGTGCATCGGCCGGCATGATTATCGGGATTGTCACAAAAACCGGTGTAGGTTTGAAACTGGCATCTGCCCTCGTCACTGTGGCAGCAGGTAACTTTATGCTTCTCCTTGTCTGCACTATGCTGACATCCCTGATCCTTGGCATGGGCGTTCCGACGACGGCAAACTATGTCATCACTTCTACTATTGCAGCCCCGGCCCTCATTCAGCTGGGTGTACCGATCCTGGCTGCTCACATGTTTGTATTCTACTTCGGCATTATCGCCGATATCACTCCTCCGGTAGCCCTGGCGGCTTATGCAGGGTCCGCTATTTCCGGCGGTGATCCGCTGAAGACCGGTGTCAATGCTTCGAAACTGGGTATCGCGGCCTTTATCATACCTTATGTATTCGTCCTTTCACCATCCATCCTTGGCATAGGGGCTACATTCCTGAATGTTACTTTTACGACCATTACTGCCCTCATCGGTATGACTGGTATTTCCGGGGCCATGATCGGCCAGTTCTATACGAAAGCCAATCCTCTTGAAAGACTCATTCTTCTTGCCGGTGGTTTGTGCCTGATCGATCCGCACACTTTGACCGATATCATTGGGATTGCTATTCTGGCCGGCATATTTGCTCTGCAGTACTTCAGAGCCAAGAAAGCAAAAGCTGCTGAAGGCTGAGAAATTTTTACTAAAAAACTGCTCCATGAAATGGGGCAGTTTTTTAGTGCAGAATTTTCCACAAGGGTCTCCAATTTTTCCAAAATAGAGTACAATAGAAATAACTATATTTTGGGAGGTAAGACATGGATCGGATTGCCGTGCTCGTTCCCTGCTGGAATGAAGTGCTTACGATAGAAAAAGTGGTGAAGGATTTTAAAAGGGTCCTTCCGGAAGCAGTGATATATGTATATGACAACAATTCCACCGATGGCACGGCAGAACTTGCCATCAGGGCGGGAGCCGTGGTAAGGCATGAATACCGTCAGGGGAAGGGAAATGTGATCCGCTCCATGTTCCGGGATATCGATGCGGACTGCTATGTCATGGTGGATGGGGACGATACGTATTCTGCAGAAAACGCCAGGGACATGGTGAATCTGGTACTGGAAGGAAAGGCGGATATGGTCATCGGCGACCGGCTGTCTTCCACCTATTTTGAAGAAAATAAAAGACCTTTTCACAATTCCGGAAACGTCCTGGTGCGGCGGTTTATCAATATGTTCTGGGGTGAAAATGCCTGTGAAATCAAGGATGTCATGACTGGGTACCGTGCCCTTTCGCCTATGTTTGTGAAGACGTTTCCCATCCTTTCGAAAGGTTTTGAAATAGAAACGGAAATGACCATCCATGCCCTGGACAAGAACCTTCTCCTTGCCAATGTACCCGTGACCTACCGGGACCGGCCGAAGGGAAGCGTTTCCAAACTCCATACCTTCCGTGACGGCATCAAAGTGCTCAAGACAATCTTTATGCTCTATAAAGACTACCGGCCGCTCCGGTTCTTCTCCATCACAGCTCTTCTTCTGGCCTTTATTTCCCTCATTCTTTTTATTCCTGTTTTTCATGAATACATGGTCACCGGCCTCGTGCCAAAGATGCCGACTCTCGTGACATCCGGATTTTTCATGATGGCCGCTCTCGTTTCTTTCGGTATCGGTCTTGTGCTGGATACGGAAGTGAAGAACGCCAGAAAAAATCTGGAAATACAGATGAATATGATTCGCATACTGCTCAGGAAATCGTAGAAGTGATTTTCCGAAATCGGGGTTCCAATTTTCATGATAAAAACCGTCAGTGGAAATTTTCCATTGACGGTTTTTGTGTGATGAATGATGGCTGACAACTGACGGCTGATTTTTTACTTTTTTAATATATACCGTTTCGTAAAATAATTCCAAATCATGACAATAGCAGAAGCAATCACCTTGGCAAACATATACCAGATTCCGATGATATCAATAAAGAACCACATGACCAGCTGGTTGATTCCAAGGCCCATGATGGAAGTGAGGATGAAGAAAAACATCTGCCGGCCCGATTGGTTTTCGGCGTGGAAAACCACATAGACGCAGAGAATGTAATTTACGATGAGGGAAATGGTAAAGGCAATGGGGGCGGAAATCAGGGGATCGAAGCCCACGAATTCCGTCAGGGCAAAGAGGAGGAAATATTCCAGAACGAAACAGGAACCGCCTACCACGAGGAAGCGGAAAACTTCCCAGAATCGTTCTGTGGAGGGGAAAAACTTTAAAATGATTTTATCCAGCATGTAATGACCAGCTTTTTATGAAAATGGCTAATAGGTAATGGGTAATGGGTAATAGCTAATAGCTAACGGCCAACTGCTATTTCATCGCTTCCCTGAGCTGCGCCCGGAAGATATTTGCTCCTCCATTGGCAGGATGGCGAAGCCCGGTAACCTGAAAACCTGCATCGGTCAGCGTGGTTTCGCTCTTTTTGCCGATGGCGAAGATGGGAAGGAAACCGGTAATTTCCATGAGTTCCTTTGTATAGGAAAGGCCGATAGAGAGTTCCTCATCGGTGGGCGTGCGGTTGGTAAGGAGATTCCCTTTCTTGTAGGGGTGGAAGGGGAAAATGTTCCAGAGAATGAATTCATCCGGACCAAGACCTGCTTCGAGGCAGGCTTTCCAGACGACGGAATCCGTGGGTTCATTGAACCCTTTTTCCACCTGGGTGGTTTTGGTGATGAAGGGGCTGTCAGTCCTGCTGGTGCGCCGGCCCTTCCGACCCAGAATCATTTCACTGTTTACCGCAGGATGGAAATTTAATATCATCCGCTCGCAGGTCATGGCGATTCCTGAGAACTGACCGCCCTGGTAGCCGCAGGCTTCGGCGATGAGAAGGATTTTTGCCTTTCCCAGGCGGCGGGAAAAGTAATCTTTGAGGTTATTTCTGCGAATCGAAACGGCATCGGCCACTTCATAGTCCGGATTGGTATCATTCCAGGGATTAAAGGTATTTTCTCCTTTAAATTCTATGAGATGTTTCATGAAACAGGAAAAGTCTTTTTTCATGGCTGCCTCTTTTCTGTCAATTCTTCGAAGGATCCGGTTTGGGCGGGAGGGTCCCGTTTTCCCGGTCCTTTTCCATTTCATCCTGAATTTTTTCTTTGGCTTCTTTGAAAGAATCGGGCACATCTTCTTCCAGGGTCATGATATAGATGGTACCGTTGATGAACTGCTGCACCGGCATGAAACGATGCTTAAAGAACCAGAGATTAAAGTATTTCTCATCACTCTTTGAAACGAAGAGAAATATGGGGGTGGCCTGGTTTTGATACTTTTCCATGAATTCCTGATCGGAAATAGAAGGCATTACGTATTTCTCATTCCAGAGAGGATTTCGATTTTCCTCATTCACCGGCGGCGGTACAAGACGGGTGGCAATTTCGCCGGTGTAAAAGGTGTAGCCCGCCGGATAGGAACGGAAGAAATAGTGCTCTCCCTTCCTTTCGTAAATCTCCGGCGCCGTAGCCACGGCAGAGCGGCGGGGAAGGTAATGGGGCAGTCCTTCCATCATGAGGCAGAGAAAAACGGAAGCCGTGACGGCAGCCATAATGGTGAGCCTTCTGCCGGAATTCTTTTTCCAGCGGATGAGGAGGGCAAAAATGGCATAGGCAATGACCACATAGAGCACCCACCAGGAACCTTCTTTGATATAGAAAGAACCGGCCAGGGCGATGACGAGGAAAAGGAAAAATCCGATGGCTGCCGTGACAGAGGGCCATTTTTCTCCTTCCCTGATTTTGGGTGCTGAAAGGGCGGCAAGGATAATGGCAGGAACTGTGGCAATATAGGTATAAGTCACGTATTTCGTAGCCATCAGGGTATAGAAAAGAATAGTTCCCCAGCACCAGACCATGAGGAATTTATAGAAAGGGATTTTTTCTTTCCACCCTTTCACCATTTCATAGAAAGACGTAAACGTCCAGGGGAGAAGGGCTGCCGGCAGGAGGACAAGATAGTAATACCAGTGATTGTCTTCGGGATGTTCCGAAGAGGTGGCACGGACTACGTTGTGAAGACCCAGGAACTGGGTTACGAAATCACTGCCATGGATGATGTACATTCCCCCATACCAGGGAAGGACCACGAGGAAAAAGGCAAGAATGCCCTGCCAGGGGAAGAGGCGGAGTGCCATTTTTCCTGATTTCATGGAAATACACCAGAAAAGAAGAAGCGCTCCCGGAAGGACCAGTCCTACGGGCCCTTTGGAAAGGCAGGCAAGACCGGCGGCTGCATAGGCGATGACGAAATGCTTTTTATTTCTTTCCATCACTCCGATATAACCGGAAAGCATAGTGGGAATGGTGAAGAGGAGCAGCATGCTGTCCGTAATGATGGCATGGGAAATGACCCAGAATTCCAGGGACAGACCCAGCATGGCGCCGGACCAGGTGGCAATGATATTGTCTTTTTTGATCCGGATCATGTACCAGATGAGGAGCATCACGGAAAGAGCGCCGCAGAAAACAGCGGGGAGCCTGGAGGCTAAATCCGTAAAACCCAGAAGGGTATAGGAAATAGACAGAAGCCAGTAAACCATGATGGGCTTGTCATACCAGTAAGTCCCGTAAATCTGAGGGCTCATCCAGTCTCCCGAGAGCACCATTTCTTTGGCGGTCAAGGCATAATTCGACTCTACCGGATCTGTCACCGGGAGAAGCCAGCTTCCCCAGAGGAGGAAGATGAAGGCGGTAAGGAAGAAAAAGAAAAGAGTAGCAGGCGTATTCGATTTTCTGGAAATATTTTCGGCAGAGGCCGTTTTTTTGTTTCTATGTCTTGTGCTGCTCAAGTGTCAGCCTCCTGTTTTGAAAAATACGCAGGCCGTGTCTTTTTCCCAGAGAAGGTGAAGATCCTTTTTCTCTGATTCAGGCCAGTTTTTGAGGACTTTTTTCTGGACTAAAACATAGGCGGTATCGGGAAGGGTTTCCTGATCCTTTCCGGGGAGGAGGACCCCTTTTTCTTCATTCCTTTCATCCACCGCTTTTTTACGCACATCAAATTCCGGCAGCGCTTTACCGTAAATACCGGTATAGAAGGCCACTGACGGCCGATAAAAGGTATCGATATAAATGGGAATAGAAGGGTCTTTTTCCATCACTGCAAAGTCTTCAGCAATCACTTTGGAAGTGAATTTGGAAGAAACGGATGGGGCAAAGACACCCCATACGGAAATGACGAAAATAAGGATCAATGCACCCTGGGAAATCATGAAATGACGGAAATATCCTTTCTTCAGATTCCATGCCGCATAGAGAGCGGCAGCCGACATGAAAAGGACGACCCCAATTCGCACGGGAAGTCCTCCCAATGGTTCCACAGGAGCGAGAGCAATGGCTGTGGCGGAAGCAAAGGCAAAAATGAGATGGAATGCCAGGAAGGTCTTTGAAAAATGACCGGTTTCCTCACAGTCCGTCATGTATTTTCCTGCCAGCAGGGAAAGGGGCGGGAACATGGGGAGAATGTAAGAAAAAAGCTGGGTAGAGGAAATGGAAAAGAAAACAAAAATAAAAGCGGCCCAGACCATGAAGTAGGCAAGGACTTGATCTTTAAACCATGCTTTTGCTCTCCGGCAGATGCCGGGAAGGGTCCCGCACCAGGGATAGAAACCGGCCAGCAGCACCACGATATAAAGCCAGTAATGGTTCTGCCCCGCATGTTCCGGACTGGTGAAACGGGTGATATTGTGGTAGCCCAGGAAGGTATCGATGAAAGCATCGCCATGGAGCATGCCCATTTCGATATACCAGGGAAGACCCACGAGACAGGCGAGAGGGATTCCCCAGTACCATTTGAGGCCCAGGATACCTTTCAGATTGAACTGTCTCGTAAGTATCATCCAGATTCCCACGATAAGAGCAGGAAATCCAAAGCCGATGGGACCTTTGGCCAGAAGTGACAAACCACAGGAAATATAGGCCAGGAAATATTCTTTTCGGAGAAAGCTCATGAGTGCCAGAGTCAGAGTAAAGGTCAAAAGCGTGTCGGTGACGCTGGATCGTGCCAGGACAATAATTTCAAGGGAAGAGGCACAAATAAAAGCTCCCCGGAGGGCAGCCTTTTCACCAATCAGTTTTCTGGAACTGAGATACAGATAGACCGGAGTCAGGGCACCCAGGAGAACCGATGGAAAACGGGCTGACCAGGTGGACAGGCCGAAAATGGAAAAGGAAATGGCCTCCAGCCAGTAGAAAAGGGGCGGCTTGTCATACCAGAAATCCCCATAAATGCGGGGAGAAATCCAGTCCCCCGTGAGAAGCATTTCCCTGGCCGTTTCCCCATAAACCGGTTCATCAGGATCCAGAAGCGGTATGAGACCGCAGAAAGTGCCATAGAGGAGGAGGCAGAATATAAAAAGAGAGATACAGTTTTTATTGATTTTCATTTAGACTTTCTTTTGTGATACAGATAATACCCGCCGGCCACGATGGCGGAGATCAGGATGCAGACAGCGGCGATTTCCCATTTATAATCGAGAAGCAGACGCCAGTTATGACCCAGAATGGAACCCATGTAGACGAGGAAAATTGTCCAGGGCACGGTACCCAGAATGGTAAGAAAAATGAACTGGCCCATGGGAAACTGAGCGATGCCGGCAGGAAGGGAAATGAAAGTCCGCACGCCGGGGAGGAGCCTTCCCGTGAAAATGGCGATGGCTCCATAATTTTCAAACCAGTCCCTGGCGGCAATCATTTTCTTTGCCCCCAGGCCTCCTTTGGCCGTATGCTTCAGGATGAGATCCCTTCCGCCATGGTAACCCATGTAGTAGGACCCCACGGAACCGACAATACCGGCAAGGGTTCCGATGATGACCGTAGGCCAGAAAGAAAATATTTCCTGGGATACAAGAAATCCTGCGAAGCCCAGGATGATTTCGCTGGGGATGGGGACATTCATGTTTTCCAGCACCATGCAGATGAAAAGCGCCAGATAACCCCAGTCCGAAAGAAAAGTAATAATCAGTTCCATAAGTACCTTTTGCCCGGCTGGCGGGACTTTCAAATCCATATGTGATTCTGCGATTAAAGTAAATCGGGAAGTGTATCTATTCATTATGCAGAATTTATAAAATATTAAATTCGCCCCTTTGAGGACTCGTATATAAAATAATAGCATGACAAAGAATCGGGGTCAACGAAATCTGCCCTCTTTATATGTAATAGATTTTAAAAGAAATGGAATTTCAGGGAAATGGGCTATATGATTTCGCCTTTTCAGGGGGAATAAAAATATTTGCAGAATCGCAATATACTCTTTAAAATCAATTGACAGTTATGCAGAAAATTGATAAAATATGCATAGCTTGTATAAAGATACTGAAAATACAGAAATTCTGTTGGCTCTTGGGCATCGATGGGAGAAATGGGAAATCATCCGTATTTCTCAGCAGCTTTATTTCAGCGGAGGGACAGGATAAATATACAGGACCCTTCGCAGGGGTAATGAATCTGGAGATGATCGTTATGATGGGTACAAAACTGAAAATCGCACTGGCTATGGGCGCTATGGCAGCTACTCTTCTGGCAGCAGGCTGCGGCGGCGGAGACAAAAAAGCTGCATCTTCTGCAGCAGGCGGAATTCCGCCGGTGATCCGCGTTGGCTCCGAAACCACCTATCCGCCATTTGAATTCACTGAAAATGATAAATATGTAGGCTTCGACCTGGATCTCACGGATGCCATCATTAAGAAAATGGGCAGCAAGATGGAATTCAAGTCCATGGGCTTCGATGCATTGATTCCGGCAGTTCAGGCAGGTCAGATTGATATTGTTGCTGCAGCCATGAATGCTACTCCGGAAAGAGCAAAGACCGTTGCTTTCTCTGATCCTTACTACACCGATGCCGGCTATACCATCATTGTCAAGAAAGACAATACGTCCATCAAAGACTGGGCTGATCTGGCAGGCAAGAAAGTGGGTGCTCAGGTAGGCACCGATCAGGTCAACGTTGCCAAAGAAGCCAAAGCAGCAGAAGTAAAACAGCTGGATACCAACTCCCAGGGCTTCATGGAACTGCAGGCAGGAACCCTTGATGCTTTCGTCATTGATAAACCGGTAGGCCTCTACTATCTCCACAAGGGCGCAGATAAAGACCTGAAGGCAGTAGGCAGCCCGAAAGCCGGCGAACCTCTGGCACTGGCTATGAACAAAGACAAGAAAGAACTGGTAGCTGCTGTCAATAAAGCATTGAAAGACCTGAAAGCTGACGGCACCTATGACAAGATTTACGCCAAATGGTTTGGTGAAAAGAAGAAATAATATTTCTTCCATTTAAGAAATAACGAGACCGTGAGACAGGATTTCCTGTTTCACGGTTTTTGTGTGCTTTACTACTGTTCCCAATTAAAGGAACACATTCCATTTGCCAATCGGCGCCGGTCTCTATATAATGAAGAAAAATGGAGACAAATTCATATTTTCCAATGGAGGTACTCTATGAATCACTGGACGAAAGCAGGCGCAGCCATCCTGGCACTGACCGTTCTCGGCACTATGGCAGGCTGCGGCGGAGAGAAAGCTTCTTCATCTCCCGCCAAATCGGCGCCGGTCAAAAAAGAACTGAAAGTCGTCTGCAATGCCACCTATCCGCCTTTTGCCTACAAAGATGAAAAAGGAAACATCACAGGATTTGACGTGGACATCACCAGAGCAGTAGCCAAAGAGCTGGGAGCAGAAGTCGTTTACGAAGCCCTGCCTTTTGACAAACTTATTCCTGCCCTGACAGACAACAAGGCCGATATTGCCGTTTCCGCTGCAGATATGACGAAAGACCGTCAGGAAAAAGTCAATTTCAGCAATATTTACTACAGCAAGGAAAGCGTATCCGTCCTGGCCGGGAAAGATGACAATGAGATCAAATCTCCGGAAGACCTGAAAGGGAAGAAAGTAGCCGTCCAGAAGGGGACCCTCTATGTGGAAACCGCGAAACGATGCGGGGCGGAAGTGAAAGAGTATGATTCCCATGACCAGATCATCAAAGCCGTAGAGGATAACAAGGCCGATGCCCTCATCCTCGATAAACCGGTAGCCCGTTTCTATCTCGCTCACGGAGCTTCGGACAAACTGAAACAGGCGGCCATTCTTCCCGGGAGCGGCGGATTTGTCATGCTCCTGAACAAGAAGGATGAAGGCCTCCAGAAACAGGTCAACGATGCCCTGGACAAACTCATGAAGAATGGGGAATACGACAAGATTCATGACAAATGGTTTGCCGATGAAAATGCGGATAAAGCGCCGGCCATGAAGAAATAAATATGAAAAACCGTGAAAGCCATGGCCTTCACGGTTTTTTGATGGGAATCATTCCGAACTATAAGAATATAAAATTGAAAAATTAAAGAAATAAAAGTATATGTTGAAATCATAGAAAACCTCCTATATAGTAGAGCCATATGAACACGTTTCATGACTGCTTGATTTCAGAACAGGAGGAAATCAAATGAATAAAAATTGGAAAATGGCTCTTTTACTGCTTGCTGCTGCAGGCTCCCTGACGATCGCAGGCTGCGGGGAGGCGCCAAAGAAAGAAGCTTCTCAGTCTTCCTCTTCCGGAAGGGTTCTCACCGTAGCTACGGAAGGTGACTATGCGCCCCTTTCTTTCAAAGATGAACATGGCCATGTGGTGGGTTTCGAATTAGACCTTGCCAAAGCAGTGGCAAAGGAAATGAATGCGGAAATTAAAGTGGAAACCATGCACTTTGGCGAAATCATTTCTGCCGTGAAAAGCAAAAAAGTGGATATGGGGATTTCCGCCATTTCCATCAGGGATGAGAGAAAAAAACATGTCACTTTCTCCGATCCTTACTATAAAATGAGCGGCTACTCCATCATCGTGAAAAAGGACTCCGGCCTTCGCGGGGAAGGGGCCATTAAGGGGAAGACGGTGGCAACCCTGCAGGGAAGTACCAGTGAAGCAAAAGTAAAGGAAATGGGCCCAGCCAAAATCAAATCCATGGGCGATTACAATCGCGTTTTTGATGCCGTGGAAAAGGGAGAAGCCGATGCAGGGATTACGGATGAACCGGCTTCCATCTATGGCCTGAAAGCAGGAAGATCCTCGAAACTCACCATTGTGGGACTCATTCCGGCGGAAGATAACTTCGGTATTGCCGTTTCGAAAGATAATCAGAAACTGGCGGACGAAGTCAACAAGGCACTGAAGAAAGTCATGAGCGACGGCACCTATGATGCCCTTTCACAGAAATGGTTCTTCAAAGATAAAGCGGTAGAAAAGAAATAAATAGACAATCAAAAAAGGACATCCATCGATGTCCTTTTTTGATTATCTTCTGTATCCGCATCCGCAGCCCCGATAGGGCCGGCAGCCATCCTTTCTTTCATAGCTCTCACAGCCATAGGTTTCATTCTGCCTGCTTTCTTCGGAATAGCAGTAACCGCCCTGGGCGCCATAACAATATTCATTTTCATCCGCCTTGTTTTCGGCAAATACGCCAAAGCCGCCCAGGGTGATGAATCCTGCCGCGGCAGCAATCAGTAATTTCTTATTCATGGGGAGATCTCCTTTTTCTTTTATTTTATCATTTCTTTAAAGAACAGGGAAAACCGGAGGGATAGAAGTTGTGCTTTTTTCAGGAAAAGGGAAAACTTGACTTCATATAGAAAAAGCTAGATAATTAATTTCGGGGATTCCATTTAAACAAAACTCTTTTTTCTTTTCGGGGCCCTGTATTTACATATAGAGATAAATACAGTAAAATGGAATAAGCTTTTAATTGTATACGTCGAAAGGCGCATGCAGATTACAATATATGAGGTGATCAAATGAGCGAATTACTTCGCGTGGAAAATCTCCACGTATCTGTAGGCGGGAAAGAACTCCTCCACGGCATTAACCTCACCGTGAACACGGGGGAAGTCCATGTCATTATGGGTGTTAACGGGGCAGGCAAGTCGACGCTGCTTCATGCCGTCATGGGAAATCCGGTCTACAAAGTCACTGAGGGACATATTTATTTCGAAGGGGAGGAAATTACAAACCTTTCCGTCGACAAACGTGCCAGACTTGGCATTTTCCTTTCTTTCCAGAACCCTATTTCCGTGGCAGGGATTACCATGGAAAATTTCATCCGCACAGCCAAGACCACCATTTCCGGCAAACAGCAGCGCCTTTTCCCTTTCAAGCGTCTCATGAAGAGCAGAATGGAAGATCTGGCCATGGACCCTTCCTATGGGGACCGGTATCTCAATGACGGTTTCTCCGGCGGCGAGAGGAAAAAGAGTGAAATTCTTCAGATGCGTATCCTGGACCCGAAGCTGGCCATGCTGGATGAAACCGATTCCGGTCTGGACGTGGATGCAGTCCGCATCGTATCGAAGAATATTTCCGCATATCACAATGAAAACAATTCCATCCTCATCATTACCCATCTGAACCAGATCCTGAAATTCATCAGGCCTGAATTCGTTCACGTCCTCATTGACGGGAAATTCGTGAAAGAAGGGGGACCGGAACTGGTGGATGAGATCGAAACCAATGGTTTCGATGCCTATCGCAGCGAGGTGTGACCATGGCTGAGGAAAAAGTAAGAAGCCAGGTCGAAGATGTCAATCGCAGCATTTATGACGTGAAGGACAAGGTGGAATTCTCCTACAAAGCGGACAAAGGCCTCAATGAAGACATTATCCGCCAGATTTCCGCCGAAAAAGAGGAACCGGAATGGATGCTGGAGAAGCGGCTGCAGGCTCTTAAAATTTACAATAAGCTCGATATCCCGCCCTGGGCGCCGGATATTTCCGAGCTGGACATGGAGCACATCGATACCTATGTGCGTCCGAAGACGGACATGAAAGCCCGCTGGGAAGACCTTCCCGAGAACATCCGGGATACTTTCGACCGGCTGGGCATTCCGGAAGCGGAAAAGAAATCGCTGGCCGGCGTGGGCGCCCAGTATGACTCCGAAGTGGTGTACCACAATATCCAGAAAGAGCTGGAAGAACAGGGCGTCATTTATGTGGATTTCGAAACGGCAGTGAAGAAATACCCGGAGCTCATCAAGCCTTATTTCGGAAAACTGATTACTCCCAGTTATCATAAATTCGCGGCCCTCCATTATGCCGTATGGTCTGGCGGCTCCTTTGTCTATGTGCCAAAGGGCGTTCATGTGAAAATGCCCCTCCAGAGCTATTTCCGACTCAATGCGCCGGGAGCAGGCCAGTTTGAGCATACCCTGATTATCGTGGAAGAAGGGGCCAACTGTCACTTCATCGAAGGCTGTTCGGCACCCCGTTACAATGTGGCCAACCTTCATGCAGGAGCCGTAGAGCTTTATGTGAAGAAGGGAGCCTCCCTCCGCTATTCCACCATTGAAAACTGGTCCAAGAACATGTACAACCTGAACACCAAGAAATCCCTGGTGGAAGAGGACGGCCACATGATCTGGGTTTCCGGTTCCTTTGGTTCCCATACGTCCTGCCTCTATCCGGATACGGTGCTGAAAGGCGACCAGTCCACCTGCGAATTTACGGGCATTACCTTTGCCGGGAAGGGACAGTTCCTGGATACGGGCTCCAAAGTGGAAGCCCTGGGAAAGAACGTCTCCATGACGGTGAATTCCAAATCCATTTCAAAAGCCGGAGGCATTGCCATTTACAGAGGCGTTGTCTATATCGGACCGAATGCAAAGGGCACGAAGGGTTCCATTTCCTGTGAATCCCTGATGCTGGATAATGAATCCAGATCCGATACCATTCCGGATATCATCATTGAAAACGATGACATCGATCTGGGCCATGAAGCAAAGATCGGCCGCATTCCGGATGAAGACATTTACTACCTCATGAGCCGCGGCCTTTCGGAAGAAGATGCCAAGGCCATGCTGGTCCGGGGCTTTGCGGAACCTATTTCCAAAGCGCTCCCCCTGGAGTATGCAGTGGAAATGAACCGTCTCATCGATCTTGAATTTGAAGGCGCTATAGGCTAAGGAGGGCATATGGAAGAAATCAGAATCAACCGGCTGCCTCTCCTCACGTACCGTTATCTTCATACGAACGATACGAAAGTGGACTTTGAAGCGCCGAAGAATGGAAATACACCTGCCTTTTCCGATATTTCCTACGTATCCGAAGGAGGAAAGCTTCCGGACTTTTTCCGTGGCGCTTCCCCGGAGACCGTAAAAGCGCTGGAAAAGGGCAGTCATTATACGATTACCATTCCTGCAGGGGTGAAAGCAGATCTGACCATTACCCTTTCAGGAAATACGGAAAATCCCGACTTTGCGGCTGCCTTCCTTTTCAAGCTGGAAGAAGGAGCAGATCTCAATCTCATATACCGCATGGAAGGAAAATACGAGGGCACTTCTCTTGCTGCTGCTTATTATGAGCTGGATAAAAATGCAAATCTTAAAGTGTCCCGTCTTGTAAGCGGCCTCAAAGGTGCGAAGATTTTTGACCAGCGCCATACGGTGCTCTCTGAAAACGCGAAAGCCGACTTTACGGCGGCCGAACTGGGCGGAGAAAATATTTACATCCACAGCTATGGAAAACTCCTGGGAAATCATTCCCAGATGTTTGAAAGGGTCCTCTATGCAGGCAAAGGCAGCCAGCATCTGGACTTTTTCTACCACATCGATCATGTGGGACAAAAAACAAAAGCAGAAATCGACGTGAAAGGCGCCCTGGATGACACGTCAAAGAAAATTTTCCGGGGAACCCTGGACTTCAAGAAAGGCTGCAGCGGTTCCGTGGGGGATGAAGGCGATTATGCCATCCAGCTTTCCCCGAAAACGAAGAATATTTCCCTTCCTCTTCTTCTCTGCACGGAAGATGACGTCCAGGGCAATCATGCATCCAGCGCAGGCCAGCTGGATGGAAATACCATTTATTTCCTTATGAGCCGCGGCTTCTCCCTGGAAGAAGCAAGAAGAATCGTCATTGAAGCCCTCATCCGTCCGATTATCGATCAGATGGATGAATCGGTGAGAGAAGAAGTACTGAGAGAACTCAGAGAAAAACTGGATTCCAAGGAGATTAAATGAACAGTGAACTGATCAGGAAAGATTTTCCTATTTTCAATACAGAAGTGGGCGGTCACAAAGTGGTGTACTTTGATAACGGCGCCACCACCCAGAGACCGCTCCCCGTGATTCAGGCGGTCATGGACTATGTGACCCATCAGAATGGCAATCCTCACCGGGGAGCCCACGTCTTTGCCATCGCCGCATCCGAAGCCTATGATTCTTCCAAGGAAGTGGTCCGGGACTTCATCCACGCGAGAAGCGAAAGAGAAATCATTTATACGAGAAATACCACGGAATCCCTGAACCTGGTGGCCCGCTCCTGGGGAGAAACCCATGTAAAGGCAGGGGACCATATCCTCATTACCATTGCGGAACACCATTCCAATCTCGTCACCTGGCAGCGGGTGGCTGAAAAGACGGGAGCCATTCTTGACTATATCTATGTAGACAAAGAAACCGGTCATTTCCCGGAAGAAGAACTGAAAAAAATTGACGATCCCAGAGTAAAGATTCTTGCCTTTGCGCAAGTTTCCAATGTGCTGGGCATCGATTTTGATCCGAAACCCCTCATTCAGAGGGCCCATGCCCACGGAGCCATCGTAGTCCTCGATGGAGCCCAGTCCACTCCCCATAAACCGGTGGACGTACAGGATCTGGACTGCGATTTCTTCGCTTTCTCCGGACACAAAATGTGCTCCATGGGAGGCATCGGCGTCCTTTATGGGAAAGAAGAACTGCTGGAGGAAATGGAACCATTCCTCCGGGGCGGAGATATGATCGACGTGGTAGAAGAACAGCATACCACTTTTGCCGAACTTCCGGCTAAATTCGAAGCCGGCACCCAGTATGTGGAAGGGGCAGTTTCCCTCGTAGCAGCCATCAAATATATCCAGGCAATCGGCTTTGATGAAATCCGGGCCCAGGAAAGAAAACTGGTCACCCGGTGCCTGGAAGGCATGAAAAAGCTGCCTTTCATCCATATCATCGGGCCGAAGAATCCGGAAGAAAAAGAAGGACTCATCGCCTTCACCGTGGAAGATGTCCATCCCCATGATGTGGCACAGATTCTTTCCGCTGACGCCATCTGCATCCGCACAGGCCATCACTGCGCCGAACCGCTTCATAAATACCTGGGCATCAACGCGACCTGCCGCGCTTCCTTCTATTTCTACAATACGGAAGAAGAAGTGGACTATTTCCTCGAAAAGCTGAAAAACGTCCGGAAAGTGATGGGGTATGACGACTGATGGAACTGAAACAGCTGTATACGGACCTCATCCTTGAATACAACAAGGACAGGACCAACAAGAGAAAAATCGCCTGCCCCACCCTCCATGAACATGGACACAATCCGAGCTGCGGCGATGATATCGATATCGAAGTGATCGTGGAAAAGGGCATCATCAAAGACCTGGCCTATACGGGCACAGGCTGCGCCATTTCCCAGGCCTCCACAGCCATGATGGCCGAACTTCTGCGGGATCGGACCGTGGAAGAAGGACTCCGTCTCTGCCGCCTTTTCCTCGATATGATCCGGGGAAAAGTGACCGATGAGTCAGCTCTTGAAGAGCTGGAAGCAGCCATTACGCTCAAAGATATCTCCAAGATGCCGGTCCGCGTCAAATGCGCCACCCTCGGCTGGCATACCCTGGAAATGGCTCTGGAAAAAGAACTGAAAAAAGAAGGGAAATAAGATTTATTCAACATATAGCCGGCTCTCTTTTGGGGCCGGCTTTGTGCTGTCGTGATTCGTGGCTCGTGACTCGTGGCTCGGATTTAGCGAAACTTTAGAAGAGTTCCTTTGGTGTCATATGGCAATTTCGTTCCTGCTCCCTTTGAGGCCGGTTTTGGGCTGTCGTGGTACGTGATTCGGATTTAACAAAACTTTCGAAGAGTTTCTTTGGCGTTACATGGTAATTTGTCTCCGGCTTCCGTTTGGGAGTCGTTTTTCGCTGTGTGATTCATTGTGCGGTGTATTTCAGTGGGGCATTTGACAGATGAGAGAAGAAATATAATAATTAAATTATAATTATTTTCATGATTGATGAGAATGAATCACTGGAGTGCATATGAATCTGTTTCTGAAAAAGGTTTTCCTTTTATTTTCCTGCCTGCTGATGGTCATGGTTTCCGGCTGCGGAAGCGGGAGAAAGGCGGAGGGGACGAGGGTCATTACGGATGATCTGGGCCGGGAGGTGCGCCTTTCTCTCCATCCTTCCCGCATTATTTCCCTGACCTATGGGACCGACGAAATCCTGCTGGGGCTGGTGGATATTTCCAGGGTGAAAGGACTTTCCCGGTATGCGGGAAACGGGGATATCACTTTTACCACGAAAGAACAGGCAGAAAAAGTAGGAAATAAAGTGGATACGAATCCGGAGACCATCCTGGTCCTGAAGCCGGATCTTGTCATCGCTTCCACTTCTGTGCCCTCCGATACGCTGGAAGTATTGAAGCATTCGGGAATTCCCTTGTATACGTCCCTCATTGCGTCCAACTGGGAAGAAATGGAAATCAAGGTGCGGGGCGTGGCGAAAGCGGTGAATGAAGAAAAAGCAGGAGAAGCCATGGTTTCTGAAATGAATCGGAAAAGGCAGGCCCTGGATGAAAAACTTTCCGTCATTCCAAAGGAAAAAGAGCGGACCGCCCTGGCCCTGTCCTTCCGGGGCATCCTGGGGAAGAAAGGCACTCTTTTCAGCGAAATCCTTTCCATGGCTCATGTGAGAGACGGAGCAGCAGTCTATGACGTGCCCAGGGGGACCAATGCCTATCTCTCCAATGAAATCCTTCCCGAGATCATTCCGGATATCCTCCTCATGCCGGTATGGAAAGTGAAGGAGGGGGACAATGAAAATGAATTTGCCAGGGAACTTATGACAAATCCTGCCTTTCAGGACGTAAAGGCAGTGAAAAATCATGAGCTGGTCCGTTTCCCTGAAAAATACAAGTACGTCATGAGCCAGCATATCACCGATGCCATGGAAGCCGCTGCAAAAGCGGTTTATCCGGAACTCTTTGAGGACTCCTTGAGCTCCGGCGGGAAATAGAAATCACTTTTCGGTTGCCCCATTTTCCTTTCTGGTCCATAATAGATAAAGAATCTTTATGGAAGGTGAAGCTATGCAGCACAGTTATGTTTTTGACGTAGTGGCAGTGGGCATCTGCCTCTGGTTTATCAAATCCTATATCCTTGGCATCTGCCATACGAAGGAAGAAAAATTCATTCATGATGAAGCGCCGAGATGGCTTCTCTGGCTGGTGACCGTCATCGTTTGTATTTCTCTTCTGATCCTGGTATCAGCGGATGTGGGACTCCTTCCGATTCCCGTAGACAGCGTCTATCGCGTGGCCGTAGCAGGATTCCTCATGTGGCTCGCCATGGCCCTTTATACGAAGTGGAACTGGGGGATTTCCCTTTCTGATAAAGAAATCAAAAAGAGAAACAACCGCCAGATGATTATGATTTTATTTCTGATGTTCTTCCTCGCGACGACACTGAAATGACTGGTTAGCTGTTAGTCCGAAAGCCAACTTTTTTGTGAGATGACTTTGATTTAGAAAGTTATCAGTTCGCAGTCTCCCACCCCTGCGGGCAGCTGTATTTCCAAATGATTGCACAATCTTCAGATAAATGAAACCCAAGCGGACCCGCCCGAATGGGAACACTGATAACTATAACGCAAAATAGCCGCCCATCACATGGTGATGAGCGGCTTTTAAGCACGAAAACAAGTCCTCCTGTAAATGAAGGACTGGAAGATAGAGCCGGGTTCCCAGAATTCCGGGACATACTGATCAATCGGCAGCAGAAATCGTAATGGGCGTATGCTTCTCGTGA
>NZ_JAZASU010000007.1:0-41836 GCF_036343215.1 Dialister sp. | reverse complement strand
TTGGAAATGATTCATTTTTTTATATAAAAAGGCCGCTTTTCCTTCGTAATGGCCCACCACAACTGCGAACTGATAACTAATAACTGATAACTTTTGTCCCTAAAGTTTTTAAAATAATGATTTCTATTTTTGTACACCCTCATATATGATTTCTATAAATAAAAAAGGAAATACGAAATTATCTCCCTTTCGTATTTCCTCTTTTTTATGAAGAAAGGTTATTCCTGCTTTGTGGAAATTCTGATTACTGCGAACTGATAACTGATCACTTTTATCCATACAGTAAAATCACATACAAGTCTTTATCGTATAAAGCTATCTTCTTTCCAATCTCGCCAGGATCCGGCTGGTGACGAGGGTCAGGATGAGGTAAATGATGCCGGTGGTAATGAAAGTTTCCCAGACCCTGTAATACTGGGCATTGGCCGCATTGGCCCAGTACATGAGCTCCGGTGTGGCAATGGTGGAAGCCAGGGAAGAATCCTTGATGAGGCTCACGAAGGAATTTCCAAGAGCCGGCACCACATCCCGGAGGGCCTGGGGCAATATGACATACCGCATGCTTTGGAAATGGGAAAGGCCCAGCGCTTTGGCTGCTTCCAGCTGTCCTTCATCTACAGAAAGGATTCCGCCGCGGATGGTTTCCGCGATGTAGGCTCCCGCATTGATGGAAAGGGCCAGCATGGAGGCGATTTCCCCATCCGGTTTCCGCATGAGAAGCGGAATGATTCCGAAATAGGCCACCAGAATCTGCAGGAGAAGCGGGGTCCCGCGGATGCTTTCAATGAAGCATACCGCAGGGACGGAAAGCCATCTTCTGGAGGAAAGTCTTGCCAGAGCCAGAAAAAGTCCCAGGAAAAATCCGATGATAATGGCCACGATGGAAAGTTTGATTGTGAGAATGGTCCCGGAGACGAAGAAAGGCGCATATTCTTCCAGAATCGATAATTTCAGGTCAAACATAGAGTTTCCTACTTTCCAAGTTTCTGCAGGATATCGTCAGCCGGTTTCGTCTTGAACCACTTTTCATAAAGCTTTGCATAGGTGCCGTCTTTGACGATTTCGGAGAGAGTCTTGTCCAGTCTCGCCTGAAGTTCTCCGCCCTTGTCTTTCGGATAAATGATGCCGAAATATTCCGGCGTGAAAGCCTCGTCATCATAAATGATTTTCAGGTGCTGGTCCGGGTACTGGGCCTGGATGGATTTCAGGGACGTTTCATCCCCCACATGGGCATCCACCTGGCCCCCAATAATCATCTGGATGGACAGCGGTGTCTTTTTAATGGAAGGATTGTTCTTCCCCATCAGTTTTTCCAGGGCAATCTGACCAGTGGAACCGTTCTGCACGGCTACGGTTTTGCCATTCAGGAGATCTTTGGCCGATTGTACATCGCTTCCTTCCGGAACGATGATGGCCTGGCGGGAAATGAAGTAAGGTTTCGAGAAAAGATAGGATTCTTTCCGTTCATTGGTAATGGTAATGCCAGAAATGGCAGCGTCGGCGGAATGGTTCCGAATCTGCTCGAAAATGGCTTCCCAGCCGGCATCGGTGATTTCCGTGGAAAGTCCTGCCCTTTTGGCAGCCTCATTGATGAGGTCGATATCAAAACCCACGATTTTCCCTTCCTTCAGGTATTCGAAGGGATTCCAGTTCGCATGGGTCACCAGGTGAATCTGTTTTGGAGATGAGGAAGAAGACGGCGCGCTTTGGCCGCAGCCGGCCATTATGAAACATCCTGCTGTCAAAAGCGCTGCGCCTGCCAGTAACCATTTCTTCATATTTCATTCCTCCTGTAACTTATTGTGATTTTTATTTTCAACCATTATACTCCCTTTTTAATTACAATACAAGTTGTTCATTAAAATAGGAGTTGTATGATTATCTGATTTCATACAATAAAAAAGTGAAACAGGAAATTCCCGTTTCACTTTTTATTTCTTAAGAGGCCCTATGGCACATAGGCCCTGGTGGCATGGCCTATGATGGAAAGGTGCATATCCGTGAGGAGGGCCATACGGATGGGGAGCACCCGGCGTGTTTCGGTGAAAATATCCACTTCCGCTTCTTTCATGGTCTGCATAAGGACAGAAATCTTTTCTTCCATTTCAGTAAGAAGGGCCACAAGTTCTTCTGCTTTCCTGATATTCTGCTGCATGACCACAGGAGAGGAAACGATCGGAGATTCCGCAGGCACAGGCTGCCGGCCGGAGATGAAGGCGAGGACCTCTTTCCAGGTGAGGATGGGTTTTCCGGAGAGTTCTCTTTCCACCCAGAAGAGGCGGATCACCATGAAAAGAGCGGAACAAAAAACGCCAAAGTCAAGACCCAGCCAGAAGGAATCGGCACCCAGAGAAGTATGGGCATCCAGAAAGAGGCTCATGGGAAAACAGCCGCCCCAGTAAGCCAGGACCATCAGTACGAAAGAAACGCGGGTATCTTTGAGACCGCGGAGAATTCCCTGAATCGGTGTGGAAACAGCATCGAAGAGCTGCCAGCCCGCACTGTAAATCAGGAACTGTCCTGCAATCAGGGCCACGGCGGCATCATCGGTATAAACGGAACCGATATGATTCCGGAAAAGTACGGTAAAGGAGGCAGTGAGTGCCGCACCTGAAAGGGCAACGATGAAACCGGCCCTTTTATAGCGGTACGCCATTTCCATATTTCCTGCGCCCACTTCGGTAGCAATCAGGATGGTAAGAGCCATGGAGCAGGAAACGGGAAGCATGTAAACGAGGGATGCGAAATTATCTGCAATCTGGTAGGCCGCCAGGGCATCGGTGCCATAACGGGCCAGGAATACGATGATGAGGGAGAAAAGGCTCATTTCCATGAAAATGGAAAGGCCGCTCGGAACGCCGACCACCAGGTATTCCTTCACGTCGGAGAGACGGATTTTCGAAGAGGCAAAAATCTGATTTCCCAAAAGGTCTTTCGATTTCAGGACCACCGTAAGGAAAAGTCCGAAAAGTACGGCATAAGTCAGCATGGTGGCAATGCCGGCGCCGATTCCTCCAAGCCTTGGTGCGCCGAAATGACCATAAATGAAGATATAGTTGAAGGCGCCGTTCACGAAGGGAGCCGCCATGAAAAGTTTCATGGAAATAGAAGTGGATCCGGCTGTATCGGTCAGACAGCGGAGGGGAATGATGAGGGATACGAAAAGGACCACACCTACCATGTTCAAAAGGTAGTACCGGGCAATATGTTCCACCTGAGGTTCCAGGGAGAGGGAATTCATGAGGGCATCGATGCCAAGAACATAGCCGAAAGCAAAGAGAGTCCATACGGCAAGTCCGATGACCACGCCGGTCCGTACGATATAAGGAAGCGATTCCTTATTCTTTTTTCCCAGAAGGTTTGCCATGAGCGGGGTTCCTGCCATGAGAAGTCCGATGAAGGAGGCCAGAAGCGGATAGAAAAGTCCGGCTCCTACCGATACTCCTGCCAGGTCATCAGCTCCCGCATGACCGGCCATGGTCGTATTGATAAAGGTTACTCCTGCCGTAGATACCTGGGCGATCAGGATCGGTATCATCACAGACAGCAGTTTATGAATATCTTTTTTCACGAAAAACATTTGAAATACATCTCCGGGATTCCATCAAAAAAGACGCCAGCGGCGTCATCATTGGAATTTCTGTAGATGTATAGAGCCTTCCGGGCGCACTCAAAAAAGGTTTTGTGCCTCAAAAGTAATCAGGCTCCATGGCCGCATGGGGTTTCCCCCATGCCTTCAGGCGAAGGAGAAAACCTGGTATCCCGTAAAAGATACCCCGTCGTTCAGTTTTACTTCGGTTACTTTCCGCCCGAATGGTTTCAGGGCGAAAAGATCCCATCCCCCTGCCCCGATGAAACCCTTGAAGAAGGAGGCAAAAGCAGAAAGGACCCGTTTGAAATTCATGTTCAATCTATCCGGTACGAGAAGGTTCGCGCCTTCCTGGTAGAAAAAGGCCATGGCAAAGAGCAGGTACATGCTTCCGTACATTTCAAGGTCCATGATTTCTTCGATTTCCATTTGTCTCCCTCCTTTCCAAAGGTATTAACAGTTAGTGCTATAAAAAATTTATCATTATTTTTATCAGCAATTTCAATAGCTGTATATAGTATACCCCAGCCGGATTAAAAAGGCAAATATTCCAATTCGTTTTAACTGAAAATCTTTCTTTATGATACTAAATAATCAGAATGGTGATTTGACGTGGATTTTACAAGAAATATTGGGAAATTCCGTATAGTTATGCGAAGGGCGGCATGAAAATGATTCAGATTTCCTCCGTTCTTTATTTGCCCATATTATGCAAAATAAGAATAAAAATAACCTCGTTCCCATGCGGATTTTCCCCCTGACCCCCCCATGAAATTAAAACACATTCCCATGAGACGCCGCCGATGGCGGGCATCCGTGGATTTTTATTTTATCTCTCCCCTCCGGCAGGGAGGAAATCACTCCGGGCTCTGCTTCTACCAGTGAAAAAAATTCTTCAAAATTTTTAAATTGGCTATTTCCGTTTCCTTTCATTTTCTATAAAATAGAGGCAAGGAATTGAACCCTTACGAGGTATCTCTTTATATATAAAGGAGGTATTATGAACCTATGAACAGGCTTAAAATTGCTTACTCCGACCATGCCTTTGAACTTTTCGGCGCCCTTCCCGGGCGGGAATCGCTCCGTGTGAATGATACGGACTTCACCGATGTGGCTGCCATCATCATCACCGACAGGGATACGGAAATCCTTGAAAATGAAATGATTTCCGCATTCAAAATCCCTGTTCTTCTCATCCGTACGAAAAAGGAACCGGTTTCTGATGAAGTCATACAGAAAGTCTATCGCGTCTTTGACCTGAACGATACGGACCGGGAATTCTATAAAAGGCAGGCTGAAAGCGCGGCCGCCCGCTATGAAGACGCCCTGCTCCCGCCATTCTTCAAGGATTTGAAGAAATACGTGGAAAACGGCTATGCCCAGTTTGACTGCCCCGGCCATCAGGGAGGCGCCTATTTCCGGAAACATCCGGCAGGCCGCGCCTTTTATGATTTCTTCGGAGAAAATACTTTCCGCGCCGATCTCTGTAATGCCGATGTGGCCATGGGGGATCTCCTCATTCATGAAGGCCCGGCCCTCTCGGCCCAGAAACATGCGGCCCGGGTCTATAATGCGGACAAGACTTATTTCGTATTAAACGGCACTTCCACTTCCAATAAAGTGGTGCTGAATGCCGTCCTCACACCGGGAGATATCGTCCTTTTCGACCGGAACAATCATAAATCCATCGCCCATGGAGCCCTTGTCATGGCGGGAGCCACTCCAGTCTATCTGGAAACGGCAAGAAATACCTTCGGTTCCATCGGCGGTATCCTGGATCACTGCTTTAATGAAGAGTATATCCGAAAACTGATTGCCGAAAAAGATCCGGAAAAGGCGAAGGAAAAACGGCCCATCCGGCTGGCCGTGATTCAGCTGGGGACCTATGACGGCTGTATTTATAATGCCCGGCAGGTGGTGGACCGGATCGGCCATCTCTGTGATTACATTTTCTTTGATTCCGCCTGGGTGGGCTATGAACAGTTCATTCCCATGATGAAGGACTGCTCTCCCCTCCTCCTTGATCTGGGGCCGAAGGATCCGGGGATTTTCGTCACCCAGTCCGTCCATAAACAGCAGGCCGGTTTCTCCCAGACTTCCCAGATTCATAAAAAAGATGCCCACATCAAAGGACAGGCAAGGTATGTTTCCCACAAACAGTTCAACAATGCCTTCATGATGCATGCTTCCACGTCTCCCCTTTACCAGCTTTTTGCAGCCCTCGATGTGAATGCAAAAATGCAGGAAGGCGAAGCGGGAAGAAAGCTCTGGCGGGATACGGTGAAACTGGTCATTGAAACGAGAAAACAGATTCTCCGGAACTGCCATTATATCTATCCCCTCGTTCCTCCCATGGTTTACGGAAAAAAATGGGAGGAGGGCGACACGGAAAAAATGGCCTCCGACATGAATTACTGGGCCTTCGATCCCGATGCGAAATGGCATGGCTTCAAAGGCTATGGAAAGGGCCAGTACTTCATCGATCCCATGAAACTTCTCCTCGTTACCGACGGAATCGATGCGGAAAAAGACTGCTATGAAGAATTCGGCATTCCCGGAAATATCCTGGCCGGTTACCTCCGTGAAAACGGCATCATTCCCGAGAAAAATGACCTGAATGATATCCTTTTCCTCATGACTCCTGCTGAAAGCACGACGAAAATGAATGATCTCGTGGCAAAACTCATCCGTTTCGAACAGCTCATCGATGAAGATGCGCCCATGTCCTATGTGCTCCCCTCCATTTATAAAGCCTATGAAGAGAAATACAGGGGCTATACCATCCGAAGGCTCTGTCAGGAAATGCACGATTTCTATAAGGACCGGGAAGTTTCCACCCTGCAGAAACGGCTTTTCCTCAAGGACTATTTCCCTGCCTATGCCATGAATCCACAGGATGCCCAGTATGAATTCATGCGGGGTCACGGCGAGCTGGTGGATCTGGAAAAAGCAGAAGGAAGGATTGCCCTGGAAGGAGCCCTCCCCTATCCGCCCGGCGTCCTCTGCGTCTATCCCGGTGAAAAATGGTCAAAAACCGCAGTCACCTACTTCCTGGACCTGGTGGAAGGCATCAATGCCCTCCCCGGCTTTGCTCCTGAAATCCAGGGAGTTTATGTACAGGATGGCCCGGACGGAAAAAAGCATGCTTACGGGTATGTGCTGAAGGAGTGATCAACTGTCAGCCGTTAGCTGTTAGCCATTAGCCATCAGCTGTTTATTAAAAACATAAAAATCGTCAGCCTCGTTCTGAGACTGACGGTTTTTTATTCTGCCTTTTTTATTTCCTCCTTAATCCGGTCCAGGCCGCCGAAAATGAAATCTTCGCTGATTCGGATCTGGGCTTCCAGATTCTGTTCTTCCCTGCCGGAAAGGCGATACAGGATGGACCCTGTCTGCTGATGCCCGGAAAGAAGAAGGAGAAAGAAGGGCGCCATGACGGTGAAGAAACATCTTGCCACGCGATCATCATCGGGCGGGAGCTGCAGATACTCCCCCAGGACTTTCGTAATCGTTCCCAGCTTGGCTCCGATGATTTTCGAAGTATATTCCATATAGAAAGGCGTGGGCTGCACCAGTTCACGGATGGCCACGCGGATCTGCCAGCTTTTGGAAAGAATCGCCTCTTTCAGGTAAATTTTCAGCAGATTTTCCAGTTTCTCCCGGGGGCTTGTGGAAGCATCCGCCACTTTTTTCAGTTCTGACAAAGGCAGGATATGGGTAAATACATTTTTCAGCACGGCCCGGTATAATCCGTCCCGGGTGCCGAAGTGATAATTCACGGCCGCCAGATTCGTGCCTGCCATTCTGCAGATTTCCTTGCTGGTGGTCCGGTCATAGCCCTGGTCTGCAATGAGGCGGCCTGCGCATTCGATCAGTTTATTTCTTGTTTCCTCCCCGTCTTCCCGGAGAGTTTTTTTCGTTTTTACCATAGGGCCTCCTCAGTTCAGGCTGTGACGGAAAAGGTATGCCGCCAGCGTCAGCGTCACTGCGGCGATACAGGTGAGGGGAATGAAATTCATGTAAAGGTCTCCCAGGGTCAGTCCCTCGAGATAAATTCTCCGGATGAGCTCCAGGGCAAACCGGAGCGGGTCGATGTAAGTCACGATCTGCAGGGCTTCCGGCATATTCCGGATGGGCGTAACGATTCCGGAAAGAAGGGCCATAGGAACCATGAAAACGATGGTATAGACCAGGACCTGCTGCATATTTCTGGAAATAGAAGATACGATGAGCCCGCAGCCCGTGGACGATAAGAGGTAGAAGAAAAGGGCCGTATAGAAAGTGCCAAAGGAACCGGCAAAGGGCACTTCAAACCAGAAATAGGAAATACAGAAAATAATGGTACACTGAATGAAACCGACAATGATGGGCGGTACGGCTTTTCCTATAAGGATAATGGCCGGAGAAACCGGAGCTACCAGCAATTGCTCGAAAGTTCCTTCTTCCCTTTCTCTTGCCACGGAAAGGCCGGAAAGGAGGAAAACCTGGGCAAAGCTCATGAGCCCGATGATGCCGGGCATGAAGAAATACCGGGTAATTTGGTTCGGATTGAACCAGGTGCGGGACTCAATCGTCACAGGAGACGTCCGTCCCAGGCGGTCCTGATTGTACTGACCCACGATCCTGGCCGCATAACCGGAAGCAAGGCCGCTGGTCATGGTATTTCTTCCATCCGTAATGATCTGGATGGGCGACCTTTCTCCCCGGTCCAGTTTTTTCTGAAAATCCTCCGGAATGACGATGGCCATGACCGCTTTATTTTGGGAAATATACTCTCCCATTTCCGATGGCGACTGAAGGGACGCCACCCGGTGGAAAAGGGTGGTTCCATCCAGCCTGGAAAGGAGATCGGCCGAGGCTTCACTGTGACTCATATCCACGGATACATAAGGGGCATCTTCCAGATTGTAATTGGCCGCATAACCGAAAAGGAAACCCAGGATAATGACCGGAACCACTACGATTCTCCGGGTGGCAGGATCTTTGAAAATGGAAAGGATTTCCTTCCGGCAGATGACGAGAAGCTGCTGAAGAATGAGCGCAAATCCTTCCATCATTCCACCTTCTTTCTGGTCATACGGAATGCGGCACTCACGAAAATCACCGCATAAAGGAGCAGGAGTCCCCCCTGCTTCAGAAGGATTTCCATATCCGTTCCCGAAAGGAAAAGGGACCGGATGCAGACAAGATAATGAGAGAAAGGAAGAATCTGCCCTACGGCCTGCACCACGATGGGCGTATTTCTAAGGTCAAAAATAAATCCGGAAAGCACAAAGCAGGGCAGGAAGGAAATGAGAAGGGAAAACTGGCAGGCCAGGAACTGGCGCTTTGTGATGGCCGAAATGACAAGACCGATCCCCAGGGCCACAAAAAGATAAATCATGGAAATCAGAAGGACTGCCGAGAGGGCGCCCTGCATAGGGACTTCAAAAAGAAATCTTGACAGCACCAGGCAGATTCCCATGCCAAGCAAAGCCACGCAGAAATAGGGCACCATTTTGGCAAGGACCAGTTCCATAGGTCTTACGGGCGTCACGAAAAGAGATTCAAAGGTCCCCCGCTCCCATTCCCGGGCCATAACAACTGATGTCAGCATGACTCCGATAATTGTCATAATCAGCATAATAAGTCCCGGAATAAAAAACCAGGTGGACGAATTGGCATCATTGAACCACATCCGGTTCACGATGGCTGCTCCCCCATAGCCGGCAAGGCCTTTCCGCATCATCCAGGAAGAAATCCCGCTTTCCACATAACCTCCCGTGCTCATGGCTGTCGCCGTTTCCACACCATCCAGAATGACCTGGATTTTTCCCCGTCCTTCATAGACAGCCCTGGAAAAATCGGACGGAATATCGATGAGGACATTCACTTTCCGGTCAAGAAGGAGCTGTTCTCCCTCCTGACGGCTGGTCACATAGGTGGGCTCAAAATAATCGGAGCCATTCAGGAAAGACACCGCATCCTGAGCAAAGGGGGAAGAATCTTCCAGGACCACGGCAGTGGGCACATTTTTTACATCCAGGGAAATCCCGTAACCGATAATGAGGATGAGCACGATGGGAAGCAGGATGCCCAGAAGGAGGGAGCTGGAATCCCGGGAAAGCTGGAGGAATTCTTTATAGATCAGCGCTTTCATGCGCCGCCGGAAACCTTCCATCACGCACCCTCTCCTTTCTCTCTTGCATTTTCCACGATGGCAATGAAAATATCGTCCATATCTGCTTTCGATTTCCCCAGTTTTTCACGGATTTCCGAAGAACTTCCGATAGCCAGCAGATGGCCGTTATCCTGAATCATGAAACGGTCACAGTATTCCGCTTCTTCCATGAAATGAGTGGTAATGATAATTGTGGTTCCCTCGGCAGCCAGGGTCGTAATCTGTCTCCAGAAATTCCGCCTTGCCAGGGGATCGATGCCGGAAGTAGGTTCATCCAGAAATAAGATCTTCGGCTCATGAAGGAGGGCACAGGCCATGGAAAGGCGCTGTTTATAGCCGCCCGGAAGATCTCCTGCCTTTCTGTCAAGCCGGTCCGTAAGATAAAACTGCTGAGACACTTCCTGAATTCTCTCTTTCAGCCGCTTCGGCGAAAGACCATAGACGCCGCCGTAAAACTCCAGATTTTCCCTGGCCGTCATATGGCTGTAGAGGGAAAATTTCTGGGCCACATAACCGATATTGGCCCGGGCTCTCGTCCGTGCCTTCCGAAGGTCCACACCGGCCACGGACAGAAATCCGCCGGTCTCCGGAAGAAGGCCGCAGAGCATTTTGAAGGTGGTCGTCTTTCCTGCGCCATTGGGGCCGAGAAGGCCGAATATTTCCCCCTTGTGTACCTCAAAAGAAGTATGGGCCACGGCAGTGAAATCGCCGAATTTCTTCACCAGGTCCTTCACGATGATATTGGCTTCACCGGAAGGTTTTCCTCCGCTTTCGAGCGCCTTCTTTTCTTCCTCCGAAGGCGGGAGCATTTCTTTTTCCGCCTGATGGAGAAGAATCATAAATCCATCTTCCAGCTGCGGAGCGGCCGGAGTCACTTTGAGATTTTTCCGGGTCAGATAAGGCACCGGTTCCGTCCCTTTCGTAATGAAATGGACTTCTCCTCCCCTTGGGACGGCATCCACGATATGGTCCCGGTCATCCAGCAGATGGGCCTGGAGGATTCTCGTAGGCATGCCTTCTTCCGGATAGACGCCAAAACACCGCCCTTTTCCGATATTTCTCAAATCTTCAGGACTTCCGTCCGAAAGGACATGGCCTTTATGCAGGACGTACACATGGGAGCACATTTCCGCTTCATTCATGTAAGCCGTGGAAACAAAGACGGAAAGGCCCTCTTCCTTCACGAATTCTTTCAGTATTTCCCAAAGCTCCCGGCGGGAAAGAGGATCCACCCCGACTGTCGGTTCATCGAGGAGGAGCAAATCCGGCGAACGGACAAGGGTGCAGGCAAGGCCCAGTTTCTGTTTCATGCCGCCGGAAAGTTTTCCGGCAAAACGGCCTGTAAACCGTTCGAGCCCCATCATTTCCAGAAGCCTTTTAAACCGCGCCGGCCGCCTCTCCACGGGAACGCCATGAAGGTCGGCATAGAGATTCATATTTTCCGAAACCGTCAGATCCTCATAGAGCCCGAATTTCTGGGGCATGTAGGAAATACGGCTCTGGATTTCCTCCGAATCCTTCACCGAATCAAGCCCCAGCACGGAAAGTTTCCCTTCCGAATGGTCCATGAGTCCGCAGATGAGACGCATAAGGGTCGTTTTTCCTGCCCCGTCAGGACCAATGACTGCCGTCAGTTCTCCCTGCCGGACAGAAAGGTCGATATGATCCAGGGCGGTCAGTGACCGGCTGCCGATTTTGAAAACTTTGGTCAGTTTTTCGGCAGAAATAATCCTGTTGTCCAAAGTCATCACCCTTTACAGCTTTACTTTGACCGTAGCCGGCATGCCCATGCGGAGTTTATTGTCCGGATCCGTCACATAAACCCGGACTTCATAGAGAAGAGCCGTCCGGAGTTCGCTGGTTTCCACATTTTTCGGTGTAAATTCAGCAGTGGAAGAAATATAGCCGACCTGCCCTTCGATGCCGTTTTCCGGGTCACTGTCGATATAAACCTCTGCCCTGCTGCCTTCATGAATTTTGCCCAGGTCTTTTTCCGACACATAGACGCGGACCCATTTCTTTGAATTTAAAGAAATACGGTACACCGGTTTCTGGGGAGAAGCCATATCTCCCACTTCCAGGAGACGGGAACGGACCACACCGTCGGAAGGCGCGATGAGCTCTGACTGGGAAAGATTGTATTCCTGGCGGGCCAGGGTGCTCTTCAGACTTTCCAGCTGGGCTTCTCCGGCTGCCACATCTTCACTCCGGGGACCTGCAATGGCAAGGTTATTGGCTTCTTCTGCCTGATTCATCCGGGCTTCTGCCACTTTCAGTTTCGTCCGGGCGTCTTCTAAAACCTGACGGCTTACGGATTTGCCTCCGGATGCGTTGTAGGCATCCAGTTTTCTCCGGTAATCGGCCGTGAGGAAATCTTTTTCTGCCCTGGCTTCATCCAGTTTGGCACGGGCCTGGGCCAGATCTTCCGTTCTTGTGCCATTGTGCAGTTTATCCACCTGGGCCTGCTGGGCGCCGATATTGGCCTTCGTCACCGCAATCTGGTGCAGCTGGTCTTCGGTTTCCAGTTTTGCCAGGACCTGGCCTTTCGTAACCCGGTCTCCTTCTTCCACAAACATTTCGGAAATCCGGTCGCTGTTCCGGAAAGCGAGGGACACTTCGCGAAGGTCCACATTGCCTTTGAGGGTAAGCTCAGACGCGGCCAGTCTTTCCGCACTTTTTTCTCTAACCATATAGAAACCTGCTCCCAGAATGACAAGGACAATAAGCAGGATGATAACCAGTTTTTTATTTCCTTTGATTTTTTCCATCATTTCTTTCTACCTCTGCCCTTACTTTCCTGCCTCAATCTCTTTGGCTGCCAGTGGTTTCCAGCCGCCGCCCAGGGCTTTGAAAAGGGAAATCATATCCGTCAGTTCCTGCCCTTTCGCCAGGGTGTATTGCTGGTCAAGGGCAAGATAGTGCCGCTCTGCATCAAGGACTCCCATATAATCGGAAAGGCCGTAATGGAACTGATTCTTTGAGAGCTCCAGCGCTTCTTTTGCTTTGTCCCGCCCCATTTCCAGGGAATCTTTACGGATTTTATCCTGGGATACAGAAGTCATGGCATTTCTGACTTCTATAGCTGCTTTAAGCACTGTATTTTCAAAGTCTGCCTGTTTTTCCGTTTCCCGCGCGCTCTGGATTTCTACCTGCTTTCGAAGGGCGCCCCCGTTAAAGAGCGGATAGGTCACGGATGGCGAAAATCCGAAAGCCCTGGCGCCGGAGGAGAAAAGGCCTCCGCCCAGTGCGGCAAAGCCCAAAAGGCCAAGAATGGAAAATTTCGGCTTCATTTCGGCCCTGGCTTCCTTTGTCTTTTCGATCTGGGCCATCCAGGCCATTTCGGCTGCATGGACATCGGGACGCTGGCGGAGCCAGTCAGCGGGAATGGCATTATACAGCTCCGCATCCATTTCGGGAAGGGGCGAAGGTTTCATCAGTTTTTCATTGAGTGCCCCCGGGATGGTCCCGGTAAGGATGGAAATACGGTTCAACGTGCCGGCGATCTCTTTCTTCAGTTCCGGGATCCTGGCTTCCGATTCATGGAGCGTATAAGAGGCCTGGTCCGCGGGAAGGGAGGAAAGAAGGCCTTTCTCTTCATTGACCTTCAATAGATTCAGATTTTCTTTCTGGTTTGCCATATGGGCTTCCGTCACGGTCAGTTCTTCCTGAAGGGTCCGGAGGGTGATATAATTCATGGCCACTTCTGCGGAAATGGATACCCAGGTGCTGTAAAGCATGCCTTCCTGAGCAGAGAGGGAATATTCGGAAGACTTCACTTTTGCCCGGTTCTTGCCCCAAACATCAAATTCCCAGGATGCATCGAGTCCTGCATAGCTCAGATTGTGATCATTTTCAATGCCCATGCCGGGCATCTGTTTCATGGGTTTCGGAGTGACGTCGGAAATCATTTCATCCGGCGCTTCTGCCCTTGCCCAGCCGGCGCCGGCCTGGATCCAGGGGACTCTCGACGCTTTGCTGATCCCTACGGCAGCTCTCGCTTCCCGTAGTTTTCCCCGGGCCCCGGCGAGATCCCTGTTGTTTGCAAGAGAAAGCTGAATCAGTTCTTCCAGCGTATCATCATGGAAAAGAGTCCACCATTGGGAAAGGACTTCCGATGGCAGGGCTGCTCCCTCTTTATGCAGATAAAAGGGATTTTCATACTGCGAAGCCATGGCCGTCCAGGAAGTCTTCCTGAAATCGGTCTCCTCCGCGTGGGCCTGTGGAAAAACACAGAAGGCAGCCATCAGTACCCATGCTGAAAGAGCTGCCTTTTTCTTTCTATTCATCCATTCCACCTCCATGATCCGGTATGGAATATGCCTGCCTGTGACAGGAGAATCATTTCTTTTATGCCGCCATTATATCAAATTCAAATTTGAATTTCAAATGTGGATTTGAACTATTCCTTATGACACATAAAAACCGGTAGAAATGAAAATTTCATTTCTGCCGGTTTCTATTTCTCTACTAAAGACTAAAAGCTAACGGCTAACGGCTAACGGCTAACGGCTAATGGCTCACTACTACTTCTTCAGTACTTTCACGATTTCACCCATGTATATGCTGTGATTGTTATTGGCATGACTGCCGGTATTCCAGGTTTCATAGACTTCATGGTTCGTGTAGAATTCTTCCTTCATTTCATGGGTATAAATCTTTCTGCACACGAAAATGAGGTCTGCTTCGGATACGCCTGCTGCCGTTTCATCGATGAATTCAGGATGAAGTCCGCTGCCTTCGAATTTATCCCCGTCCCGGCCGGAATGGGAACCCATGTAGCTTTCCTGTTTCTTATAGGATTCGGGCAGGAAGGAAAGGGTGAAATAATCCTGGGAGTCCAGAATGGTCTTCGTATAGCGGGTCTGGCGGATATAGACCGTGGCCACCGGTTTTCTCCACATAATGCCAAAGCCGCCCCAGGTAACGAGCATGGGGTTGTATTTTTCCTTATTTCCTGCAGTAACGAGGCAGTACTTCGTGAGATCGGTAAACGGATTGATGCCGCATTCGGCAACTGGAATTTCTTTAAAGGACATAGTATTTCTCCTCTCTTATTAAAAAATCTATGGAAATTATACCACATTTCATCTGTTCTTAAGAATGATATGGTAAAATAAATGCACCTTGAAAGGAGCAGTTCATGACTCAGAAACAAGCCGATTTACTACTTTTAAGCGCCGCCTTTCTCTGGGGCTCTTCCTATGGCCTCATGAAGCTGGGTGCAGAAACACTTACCCCCATTTCCATCGCTTCCATGCGCTGTCTTTTTGCTTTTCTCATCCTCTGTCCCTTTTTCCTGAAACGTTTAAGAAATACGACAGAGGAAATCCTGAAATACAGCGCCACCACCGGTTTTCTCATTGCCGGCGTTTTTATCGGAGTCATTTACGGAGTCATTGGAACTTCGGCAAGTACTGCGGGATTTCTGATTTCCACTTCCGTCATCATGGTGCCCATCCTTCATGCTTTATTTACACGAAAATGGCCCACCCTTCCCGTTTTGGCAGGAACCCTCATCGTCACGCTGGGACTTCTCATTTTTAATGGCGTTTCGAGCATCGAAATGGATACAGGTTTCATCCTCTGCCTTGGCGCCGCTTTTCTCTATGCCCTGGACATCCTTTTCACGAATGCTTTCGCCCGCCGCATCGATTCGCTCCTCCTTGGCATATGGCAGCTGGGATTTGCGGGCCTTTTTGCAGGGATCGTCAGTTTTTCCCTTGAAAATCCCGTATGCCCCTCCACTCTTAATGAATGGGTGAGCATCCTGGGCCTTGCCATTTTCTCCACCGCCTGGGGTTTCACCGTGCAGGCCATGGCCCAGGAATATACGACCCCTGAGCGGGCAGCCTTCATCTTTTCATTAGAACCGGTCTTTGCCGCTATTTTTGCCTGTTTCGTGCTGGATGAGGAAATGGGATTCACCGCCCTCATCGGGGCAGCCCTCATTCTGATTGGCGTATGGGTGGCGGGAATCAAGCGGAAAAATTGAAATATACATTATTTTCATAGGCTTTACCGGTTACGTTTTTAGTTCTTGGTTTTTAGTGAAATCAGGCGCCTGAGGCGCTTTTATATATATAAAAAAGGATTTGAAAGAGCAGAGACCTTTCAAATCCTTTTTAACAGATATTTCACAGGAGAGTTATTCTGATAACCTGCAGCCAGGCACTGCATGCTAAAACTAATTACTAATTACTAACTGCTAAATGCTAACGGCTAACGGCTGACGGCTAACGGCTGACAGCTTCATTATTGATTCAGCCCACCCACCAGTGTTTCCACATCAGAAAGCTCACACTGGAAAGACCCCTGCATGATATCCTTTCCGCCGCCCCGGCCGTGAAGCTGCTGATTCCAAACTTTAAGAAGCGGTTTCAGATTGATGCCCGGGCTGCCGATGGCAAAGTTGAGAGACTTTTCATCTTTCTTTGAAACGAGGAAAATGATTTCCGCTGCATTTTCTTCGATGAGGTATTCGCAGAATTTACGGAGTTCCATGGGGCCCATGCCATCTTCGGCAAGGAGCACTGCTTTCTTTCCTGAAGGAATGGAAGCCCTTCTCATGGTGAAGTACCGTTTGTTCATTTCATTGATTTTCTGGCGGAGCTCCAGTACGTCTTTTTCCACCTTTTCGATGGCTTTCACCGTTTCATAGGGTTTCACGGAGAAGCGGACCGCAATGTCCCGGTTCAGTTCATGGATGGTATCGTAATCTTCCATGGCCCTTCTGCCGCAGGTGATTTCCACGCGGACTCCACCCTTATGATTCATAAGGGAAAGGACTTTGATGAGGCCGATTTCACCGGTCCTCTTTACATGGGTGCCGCAGCAGGCGCAGATATCGCCTCCCGGAAATTCCACGATTCGTACCTTTCCGGTGAGTTCGATTTTGCTGCGGTAAGGAATGGTCTTCAATTCTTCCGGCGTGGGGAAGGTAATTTTCGTTTCCACATCGTCATAAATGAGCTGATTGGCTTCTTTTTCGATTTCTTTGGCATCTTCCCAGGTCATGGGACCATTGAAATCGATGGTAACAATCTGGTCCATGTGGAAACCCACATTGTCATACTTGAATTTCTTGTGAACCAGTCCGGAATAGATGTGTTCGCCGGAATGATTCTGCATGAAATCAAAGCGCCGCTGCCAGTCGATTTTTCCATGAACTTTTGCACCCACGGCGAGCGGCTTATCCGTATAATGGACCACCAGCCCCTCTTTCCGATGGACGTCCAGCACCTTCGCATCTCCCAAAGTTCCATGGTCTCCCGGCTGTCCGCCTCCTTCGGGATAAAAAGCGGTGTCGTCCAGAATCACCTCAAAATGTTTCTTCGCTTCCGTGCAGGAAACGACAGTGGCATCAAATTCCTTCAGATAGGCATCTTTATAAAAAAGTTCGCTCATTTCTTCCATGAGAAATTCCTCCTTTGTATTTTATTAATCATGACACAATTTCTGAAATTGGTCCAGTGGTTTTTGGAAATAAGATGGGCAGGCAGTGGTTGGCAGTCAGCAAAAATGACCATATATAAAAAACGTCTCTATGAATTTCAGGGCGCCACCTTCCCAAGTCCCCCGATAGTCCCGATATCCCCGATTCAAAAGTTGTTTTGGTAAAATATTTCCTGTGATATTCATCAATCCTGTGAAACACTCTGTAAAAACCCTATTTCCATTTGGTATAATAATAGTAATATGACTATTTGGTATTGGAGGAGTCTTCATGGAAAAAGAAGGGCAGTGCACCATCATTATGAATCCCACGGCGGGTCATGAACGGGCACCGAAGTATCTTCCCCTGCTGCAGGAAGTCCTAGAAACGCGTTTCAAAGAAGTAGAAGTCAAAATCACGAAAAAACCGGGCGATGCCACCACTTTTGCCAGGGAAGCTGCCCTGGCAGGACGGGATGTGATCTGCATGGGCGGAGATGGAACGATCAATGAAACCATCAATGGCATGGTTCCTGTAGACAGTTCCTCCACCTTTGGCTTTATTCCCTTCGGTACGGTCAACGATCTGGCCCGGGCCCTCCATATCCCCCGTTCCCCGAAAGGGGCCATCCGTATGCTGGAAACGGCAGTACGGACAAAAATCGATGTGGGCAAAGTGAATGACCGTTACTTCATCAACGTAGTAGCTGCCGGTTCCATTTCTGAAGCTGTAGGGAAAGTAACGATTAAAGAAAAGACCCTTTTCGGCTCCCTCGCTTATTTCATGAAAGGCGCCACGGTCCTCAATAAACAGAAATCCTACCATTTCAAAGTAGAAACGGATACGGGCCGTAAAGTCGAAGTCACTTCAACCCTTATTGCTGCCATGCTCACCGATTCCGCCGGAAGTTTCCATAATCTTCTTCCTCCGGAAGAGAGGAACAAGGGACTCATCAAACTCTGTCTCATGCATAATTTCGAATGGCTCTGGGCCATCAAATCGGCACCGAAACTCCTCTCCGGCATGCAGATGGGCCCGGATTTCCTCACCGTGGTTTCCTTCAAAAAAGCCCATCTTTCCATTGCGGAAAACGAACCCATCGCCACCAATGTGGATGGGGATCTGGGACCCACCTTCCCCCTGGATCTGGAAATCTTCCCGGACCGCCTCACCATTTTCACACCGAAAGACCCCGTGGAAGACCGGGGCATCCTGCCGAAATTTTCCAAAATGCACGTCCATCTGCCCTGGAGCGAAGAAGAGTAGTCAGCCGTTAGTTGTTAGCCGTTAGCAGTCAGCCTTCAGTTGATGGCTTGTCATTTCAGGAAATAAAAAAACAGTGGAAACCGGAAAGGGTTTTCACTGTTTTTATTTGGGAAATCAGAAGGAATAACGGGCAGTGAGGGTATAGGTTCTGCCGTCACCTACATAGTAATGGTTGGATACGATATCTTCATCGTAGTATTCACGGTCAAAGAGATTATTGATACCGAACTGGAGATTAAAGTTCTTTGTGAACTGATAGGCGGCACTGACATTCATAAGGAAGTAGGTATCTCTTGCCTTGAAATGACCGCTCTTCAGGCCTGCTTCAGTGCGGTCGGAAATGAACATGCCGTCCGCATTGAAAGTCCAGGCATCTTTATTGTAGGTGGTTCCCAAATGGAGCAGATGGCGGGGGATATCATAATTCTTGTCTCCGTCTACCTTGCCGATCTGCCAGGTATAGTTGATGTAGGAGGTCCACGCATCGCTGTGACGCTGGTTCAGGGAAAGTTCGAAGCCATGAGTCTTGGATTCGCCGCGGTTCTGGTACTGCTTGGTCTTTCCTGCAGGATCAAGAGGTTCCAGTCCGATATCATCCTTGGTCTTTGCATAGAATACGTCTGCATGGATATCGGTCTTGTTCCCAATCTTTTTCTTCAGGCCCAGTTCCCAGGTATCCGTGGTTTCCGGCTTCAGGGACGGGTTGGTTTCATACTTGGTGCCGCTTCTGTCTGCATAGCGGTATACCTGGTACAGGATCGGCGGATTGAAGGATTTGCCGTAGGAAATATAAGCATTGGTATTGTCATCAAATGCATAGTCCACGGACAGCTTCGGGGAGAATTTGTCATAGGAAGCGGAGCCGAATGTCTTGGCATCCTGTCCGGCATACTGGTTATAGCCGTCATATTTCTTGTAATGGTCATACCGGCCGCCTACGTAGGCAGTCCACTTTTTGGAAATAGCCCATTTATCCTGGAGGTAGAAGGCAAAGCTCTTATCTTTACCGCCCAGTCTCTGGTCTACTCCCTTGGATTTGCCGTTCCAGGATTTCCAGTCGGAAATTTCATTTTCAATGGTTTCGCTGAATTTGGACTGGGTATAAGCGCCGCCGAAGAGGACGGTATGAGCGCCCAGGGTCCAGCGCTTGTTTACATCAAAATTCCAGGTCTTGGACGGATAGGAAGTCTTCTTGCCTGCACCATTAAAATCGCTATCCAGTGCACCTTTTTTATTGCTGCGTGGGTACGTGTAACCATCTTTCAGGTAATCCACCATACCGATATGGGCATGGACCTTGTTCTTCTGGTCATTATAGGTCAGGGAGTGCATGTTATATGCTCTCCATCCTCTTGCCCCATAGAATGTGGTGGTGCTGGATCCATCTTTGAAATCAACGCCCGGCCACATGGTCGTGTTTCCTTTTTTCAGATAAGAAACAGGATCGTTGTATTTCCAGTCATAGTTGGAACGGACAAATTTATAGGTCAGTCTCTGGTTATCATTGAAATCATAACCCACATTGAAGCCGTAGCTCTCGGACATGACATGTTTCTTGCCGCGGTTGCCGGAAATCAGGTTTCCTTTTGCATCGGTTTCGTCCTGACCGGAAAGATATTTCTTCTGGGCCGATGTAGCGGAATTCAGATAATCTCTCCAGCCATCGGTGATATTGCTGTTATAGAAAGCGCCCACGGAAACTTTATCTTTCTTGAAGCCCAGGTTATACCCCTGATTAACAGTCGCATGGCTGCCATAGGTGACAAAGGCAGAACCATGAAGGCCATCCTGTTTCTGGGTCTTGGTGATGATATTGATCACGCCGCCTACGGCACGGCCGCCATAGAGAGCAGACTGTCCGCCGGAAACAACTTCAATCTTACGGATATTGTTCACAGGAATCATGTTCCAGTCCACGTCTCCGTTCCAGGCCGTATTCATCTGCTGGCCATCGACCAGGACAAGGATATTTTTGCTGTCATAGCCGCGAAGGCTTACGGTCCCTTCAATGGACTGGCTTCCGGAAACACCGGTTGCCATGGCGACTGCCTGAGCTGTATTCTGGGCATTTTTAGTCTGGATTTCTTTTTCAGTAACTACCTGAACCGTGGCCGGTACATCCTGAAGTCTTTCTGCCTGACGGTTCGCGGTGACTGTGATCCCCTTCAGCGTATACACCGGCATTCCTGCGGCATCAGCTCCATAAAAACCTCCCAACGCAAGGACTGCCAGAAAAGCTGCCGTTTTCTTACATGTGAATTTCATAAAAACCCTCCCTGAAAATATAAATGAGTACAAACATAACCATAACACAAAAAAGAGCATTTGTTAATATATTTTTACAGTCTGTTTTAATGAATGATTATTGATTTCCTCTGTACTCGTTGTCTTTCTCATTATATACCATTATTATATTTTGCAAAATTAATTTTATTTTTTATGATATTTTTTCAGAAACAAAAAATATTTCCATGCATTTATAAAAATAACAATGAGCAATCCCATACAAAAATGGCGCCCCAAGGGTGCCGCCTTCACAAACCACAAACCACGGACCACGGATCACGATCATCGCTATTATCTCTATCCTTCCCCCGTAATCCCGTCTTCCACCATTTCCCCCATACAAAATGGCGCCCCAGGGGGCGCCACCTTCACGAATCACGGACCACGGGCCACGGATCACGATCATCGCTATTGTCTCAAACCATATTCATCTCAATTGACTCTAAAAATCAGTTGTTTCCTACTCCCAGTTCGGATTCTATTACGGATGCGATATCATCCACAATCCTTTCGAGCTGGTCCGGTTCCCTGCCTTCACCCATGACGCGGATGAGGGGTTCCGTGCCCGATGCGCGGACAAGGATTCGTCCTTCTCCGGCCAGTTCATTTTCTCCTGCCCGGATGGCATCCATGATGAGGTCATTTTCTTCCCAGCCATTCTTACTGTAGACTTCCACATTTTTCAGGATCTGGGGATAGGTGACCATCAGTTTATTGAGGTCCGACATTTTTTTGCCGCTGTCCCGGAGAACCATGAGGGTCTGGACTGCCGTAATGAGTCCGTCCCCGGTGGTATTGAATTCCGGGAAAATGATATGTCCCGACTGTTCGCCGCCGATGGAATAATCATGTTTCAGCATTTCTTCCAGCACGTAGCGGTCCCCCACCTGGGTAGATACGGTCTGGCAGCCATGGGCCCGAAGGGCTTTGCCGAAGCCCAGGTTGCTCATGACGGTGCCCACGACCATATTGTCATGGAGACGGCCTTCTTCTTTCATCTTAAGGGCATTGATAACCATCAGATGATCGCCGTCCAGGACCTGTCCCTTTTCATCCACGAAAAGGCAGCGGTCTGCATCCCCGTCATTGGCGATCCCGCAGTCTGCGCCCATTTCCACTACTTTTTTCTGCAGGGTTTCGATATGGGTGGAACCGCAGCCATTATTGATATTGACGCCGTTGGGTTCATGGAAAATCGGAATCACTTCGGCTCCCAGTCCGGCAAGGATTCCGGGGAGGAAATCGGAAGCCGCGCCGTTGGCGGAGTCAGTCACGATTTTCAGACCTTTAAAGTCACCTTTGACGGTGCTCTTCACGAATTCTCTGTATTTGTCGGAAAGCTGCGGTACGTCACGGATGACGCCGATTCCGTCTCCTGTGGGACGGGCAATGGTTTCATCATGGCGGAGAATATTTTCAATTTCTTCTTCCGTCGCATCGGGCAGTTTATAACCATTCCGGTCAAAGAATTTGATTCCGTTATCGGGGAATGGATTGTGGGAAGCGGAAATAACAACACCTGCATCATAGCCTTCCACCCGGGTCAGATAGGCAATTCCCGGAGTCGGAATGACTCCCACCACGTCCACATTGACTCCGGAAGCACAGAGGCCTGCAGAAAGAGCTGCCGTCAGCATGGAACCGGAAATACGGGTATCCATACCGATCAGGAAACGATGCTCTCCCCTTGTCTTGCAGAAATAAGCGCCTGCTGCGCGGCCCAGCTGGTAAGCCAGTTCCGGCATAAGGGTCGAATTGACAAGTCCCCGCACTCCATCAGTACCAAATAATGTAACCATTTAAGTTCCTCCCAAAAATTTCAGAAATAACTTTCCAATCATACATCGAAAGAGCATTTAAGTCAAGCGGCATGGCGGAAGCCCCTTTGCTTCCTCTATTCTGTTTTATTTCCCTGCCGGAAAATCTCAGTCTTCCTCAATTTCCACAGTGACAGTCACTCTCGGAACAGCCACGGAACCGCCCAATGGAACAGGCACATTGATGGTCTGCCGAATCGTCTTGCTGGCCCCGGTCACATCAATAGGATTCATGGTGTGGGTGGTATTCTTTTCAAAGTAGGAAACCGGAGCCCGGATCGTCGCTACCGGAGGACTGATCGTTATCCTTCCCACTTTGTACCCTTTGGCAGGCTCTCCTCTTGTTTCTATACGGAGAGGAAGATTTCCCGTCTTCATTTCTTCTTTCATCTTCACGGCCACTTTGACCTGGCTGGGCATGATATCCAGGCCAGTCACCGTATTTCCTTCCTGATCCAGCACATTGACACTGTCAAATTCGACAAAATTCTTTTCTTTGCCTGCCAGGTTGACAGAAACCACAGCCCGGTCCGCCTGGGAAATTTTTGCAGAACTTCCGGCAATGGTAATCGTATCAGGAGTAACTTTTGTACTATCCAGTGAGAAATTCGTCTCCGGTGTACCGAAGGCCTGGACTTTCGCAGGAAGTGTCTTTACCGCATAGGTGTCCACATTCAGATTGAACGTCTGGGGCGTTACGGAAATGACGGTCTCATCGGAAGGCACGGAAACGCGAATCGGCGTATTCGGATAATCCCCGTCGGTAATGCCGGAAAGGTCTACATAAGCTTTGATATTGTCGGAACGCATGTAAACCATATCGCTCCGGGGCATACGGATTCTCACCTTGACGGAATTTGGCACATTGGTAGCCACCAGGGAACGGTCAAGATCTCTCGTTTCCACCGGTACAGTATAGGTATTTTCCACCATGGGGTTCTGCTCATTCATGACATATACCCAAAGGGCACAGGCCACGATGAGGCAGAGAAGTTTTGGAAGCCACCATTCTACACGGGTCCATTTCATTTCGAGGGCCTCCATTTCTGCAGCATGTCGCTGACTCCTTTCGGCTTGCTCTGTACCAGGAAATTGCGAAGCACGTTTTTCAGGCTGTCCGCATCCTGACCGCGATAGATATGGCCGCCATAGGTATAGGAAACAATGCCTGTTTCTTCAGAAACGACCACGATGACACAATCCGCCTGTTCGGACATACCGATAGCTGCCCTGTGACGGGTTCCCAGTTCCGTGGAAAGACTGTGGTCACGGGTGAGAGGCAGAAGGCAGCCGGCCGCCATGACCCTGTTTTCACGGATAATGACAGCCCCATCGTGAAGCGGTGTATTGACGATAAAAATATTTCCAAGAAGTTCTTTTGAAACAAGGCCTTCGATACGGATACCCGTATCGATCCGGTCATCCAGCCCCACACTCCGTTCAAATACGATAAGGGCACCGATTTTATTGGCTGACATGGTCATGGTTGCAGATACCACATCATCAATGACATGATCCCACTCCACTTCATTCATGACTCTTGAGGAAATATAAAATTTTCCCCGGCCAATCTGCTCCAGGGCCCTGCGGAGTTCCGGTTGGAATACTACGGGCAAAGCTACGATAAGCACCGTCATCAATTTGTCCAGGATCCAGCTGACCACATGGAGCTGGAGCCATCCGGAAAACACAGTAAGAAGGCCCAGAAAAAGCAGGCCTTTCAGAAGGGCCGTAGCCCGGGTATCGCGGATCAGTATGTAAATTCGATAAAGGAAAAAGGCTACCACCAGGATATCCAGTATATCCCAGAGCCTCATCGTCATGAATAATCCCTGAATCTGACTCAGCATGGAAGAATACTCCTGTATATATAATAAGTATTAAATAAATTTTTGTTTACACATATTATTTTATCATGAATACGGCGGTTAGGGAAATAGGATAGTCCCGGCAATCGGCAGAATCACCTGATTTTTATTTCTGTACCCGTCATGAAACTCCCTTCCCCATTTTCCGCAAAAGAAAAGACGTCCCGTTCCCCGGGGACGTCTTTTTATGATTCTGTTTTTCAGGGAAAACAGAGAATCCTTTATTTTCCGTAAGTATCCCATTCCATTTCCATGAGACGCCATTCCTGTTTCGTAGTATGGCCCTGAAGCTGTATGATATCTTTCTGCTGTTCTTCATTCTGGGAAAGGGCAGTTTCCGCTTCCCAGCGGATATCGTTCAGCTGGTCATCATACTGCTGAGCTTCGATATTCATCATCCGCTCCTGCAGGTCCGTGATGAGAAACTGCTGGTAAAGGACCATGGCAGCCAGAAGAATGATCACGATACAGAGAGGTTTATTCTTTTTCCAATACTCTTTCCAGACCATGGAAAATTATTTCCTCATCTCATCATCTAACTTGGTATTGTTATTCAGCAGAGCCAGGTGGTCTTTCGTGAATTCAATCCACAGGCGGGCTGCCCTGGAGAGGTAACGGCCTTTTTTCCAGATAGCATAGAGATGATGGGTCATGCGGGGTTCCGTCATGACGCGGGTCACTACTTTGCTGTCCTCACTGTTGGACGGGCAGAGGCGGGACGGAAGGATGGCTACGCCGAGACCGGAAGCCACGGTCTGGAGCATGAGCTCCCGCTGGCTGGTCTCAAATACGATTTTCGGGGTAAAGCCGATTTTCTTGCAGTTCGTGAGGATGTCGTCATGAAGATTGAAATCATCACGGTAAAGGACGAGAGGATAATCGGCAAGGAGTTTCATAGGAACTTCCCTGTTTTCTTCCAGTGGATAGCCCTTCGGCATGACCACGCACATTTCATCTTCTGAAAGGAAGAAGGATTCGAAATCCTTGTTCGGAATGGTGCAGATGATGCCTACGTCGATGATACCTTCCTGTACGGAGGATTCGATGACTTTGGAGCCGTGTTCATACAGTTTGATGGCGATCTGGGGATAGGTCTTCTTGAATTCACCCAGGAGCTTTGCGAAAACATGGGCATCGGTAATAGGGGGAAGCCCGATTTCGATGGTGTCCTGCTTCAGGTTGAATTCATTTTCAAAGTCCGATTTCAAATGCTCGAAGACGAAAAGGCAGCGTTTGGCATAATTGTAGAAAATCGTGCCGGGTGCCGTGATCTCCACAGTCTTTGCATTGCGGATGAAGAGGGTGACTCCCAGCTCTTCTTCCAGGGATTTAATCATGCGGCTGATGGCAGACTGGGAAATATGAAGGTTTCTTGCAGCTTTGGAGAAGCTCTTCTGCTGAGCCACTTCCATGAAATATTTCAAATGACGATAATCCATAATTCCTCCTCATGCATATCCGACGGTGAAAAATTCATTCCCCATCACCTTCCATCCTTGTACATTGGATGACTTTATTTTATAATTAAGGTGTGCAACCTGCACAGCCCGTCCTGCAATTTCTATGATTTGTATAGAATAAAGTCCGGATATCTATGCATATTTCTCATAGGATATTGTACAGGATTTTAACACATCTTGCAAGAGAAAGCACTGTCAAAAGGGATTATTTAAGACTTTTTTGAGAAAATATTTATTTTAAAAATCCGCCGGAGGATTCGCAAAAGTCATATTCCTTTCCATCTCCTGCAGGGGGCAGAAGTATTTTTCAAAGAAAATGGGAAGTATTTGAAAAAGGAGTGTTGTTCTGTGACAAAAGTAAAAACAATGGATGGTAATACAGCGGCTGCGTATATTTCCTACGCCTTCACTGAAGTCGCTGCCATTTACCCGATCACCCCATCCTCCCCAATGGCAGAATCTGTGGACGAATGGTCTGCCCATGGGAAAAAGAACATTTTCGGAGACACCGTAAGGGTCGTAGAAATGCAGGCCGAAGGCGGTGCTGCCGGCGCATTCCACGGTTCCCTCCAGGGAGGCGCCCTGACCACAACTTATACCGCATCTCAGGGCATGCTCCTCATGATTCCAAATATGTATAAAGTAGCCGGCGAACTGCTTCCTGGTGTTTTCCATATCGCGGCCAGAGCCCTCGCCAATCATGCGCTCTCCATTTTTGGCGATCATCAGGACGTTATGAGTGCCAGAGCTGCAGGCTGCGCTATTCTGGCAGAAGCCAATGTACAGGAAATCATGGATTTGGCCGGAGTAGCCCATTTGGCAGCTATTAAAGGCCGCGTACCTTTTATCAATTTCTTCGACGGTTTCCGTACGAGCCATGAAATTCAGAAGGTGGAAGTCCTGGACTATGACCAGCTTGCTCCCCTCATCGACCAGAAAGCCCTCTCCGAATTCAGGGCCCGCGCTCTTAACCCGGATCATCCGGTCATCCGCGGCACCGCTGAAAACCCGGATATTTATTTCCAGCATTGTGAAGCGGCCAACCCCTTCTACAATGCCCTTCCTGATATCGTTCAGGAATACATGGACAAGATTTCCGCCATCACCGGCCGGTCTTACCATCTTTTCGACTACTATGGCGCCCCCGATGCAGACCGCGTAGTGATCGCTATCGGTTCTGTCACCGATATCTGCAAAGACGTCACCGATGCCCTCAACGCCCATGGAGAAAAAGTGGGCGTCCTGAATGTTCATCTCTATCGTCCGTTCTCCGTGAAACATTTCCTCTCCCAGCTGCCTGAGACAGTAAAGAAAATTGCCGTCCTCGACCGTACCCGTGAACCCGGTGCCATCGGCGAACCGCTCTACATGGATGTGGTTTCCGCAGTTGCTTCTTCCGGCAGAAATATCAAAGTATGCGGCGGCCGTTATGGTCTGGGCTCCAAGGACGTCATTCCGGAAGATATCATGGCTGTCTATGAACATCTGAAGGATGAAAATCCACGTCACAACTTCACCCTTTCCATCGTGGATGATGTAACCAATCTTTCCCTTGCTCCCGTTCCGGTTCCTGAAATGGCTGGCAAACTGGTTTCCTGCAAATTCTGGGGCTTCGGCTCTGATGGTACCGTAGGCGCCAACAAGAGTGCCATCAAGATCATCGGTGATCATACCGATATGTATGCCCAGGGCTACTTCGCCTATGACTCCAAGAAATCCGGCGGCGTCACCATTTCCCATCTCCGTTTCGGCGAAGATCCGATCCGTAAGCCGTACCTCATCCGCAAGGCTGACTATATCGCCTGCCATCGTCCGTCCTATATTTATAAATACGACCTGCTCCGCGGCTTCAAACCGGGCGGTATTTTCCTCCTGAACTCTCCATGGAAGAAAGAAGACCTGGAAAAAGTTCTTCCTGCATCCATGAAGAGAAAGCTGGCCAGCCTCCATGCGAAGTTCTACATCATCGATGCCTTTGAAATCGCAAAGAACATCGGTCTTGGCGGCCGTATCAATATGATCATGCAGTCCGCCTTCTTCCATCTCACCCACATCATTCCTGACGAAGATGCGGTGAAATACCTGAAGGATTCCAATGAAAAATCCTATGGCAGAAAAGGACAGAACATCGTCGATATGAACAATGCAGCCGTTGATGCAGGCATGACCGGAATCGAAGAAGTAGAAGTTCCATTTGAATGGGAACATGCTACTACCGGCGGTTCCATTGCAAGAGCTTCGCGGCCGGACTTCGTAAAGAATGTATGCGATGTCATGAATCGGCAGGAAGGGGACGATCTCCCTGTTTCCACCTTCAAGGGCATCGAAGACGGCACTTTCCCCTCCGGTACCTCCAAGTATGAACGTCCATCCGCTGCCATTAATATTCCGGAATGGATTCCCGAAAACTGTATTATGTGCAACCAGTGCTCTGTAGTCTGCCCGCACGCCACCATCCGCCCGATCCTCGTCACCGAAGAAGAAGCGGAAAAGGCGCCGGAAGGATTTATCGTCAGAGATTTCAGAGGTCCTGTCAAAGGTCTGAAATTCCGCATGATGATCGATCCGGAAGACTGCTATGGCTGCGGTATCTGCGTCAATACCTGCCCGGCTCCGAAGAAAGCACTCGTCATGAAACCGGCTGAAACCCAGCTGCCGAAACAGAACCTCTGGGATTACGCAAAGAGCCTGCCGCCGAAGAAGAATCCTCTCGGCAAGACAAACCTCCGCGGTGCACAGTTCGAACCGACCTACTTTGAATTCTCCGGTGCCTGCGCAGGCTGCGGCGAAACCCCGTATATCAATATGGTTACCCGTCTCTTTGGTGACCGTATGATGATTTCCAATGCTACCGGCTGCTCCTCCATTTACGGCGCTTCCTCCCCGTCCATGCCTTATACAAAGAATGCACTCGGACAGGGTCCTGCCTGGGCAAACTCCCTCTTCGAAGATAATGCTGAATACGGCCTCGGCATGCATCTGGGCGAAGGCAAACTCCGTGAACGGCTGACCGAAAAGCTGGAAGCTGCCCTTCCATCTGCGGATGAAACCGTGAAGACCGCCATCAATGAATGGCTGGAAAAGAAAGATGTGGGCCTCGGCACCAGAGACAGGGCCGCCAAACTGGAAGATGCCCTCAATGCAGAAGTTTCCGCACATCCGGAATACAAGGAACTCCTGGACCTCAAAGATCATTTCGTCAAGAAATCCCAGTGGATTTTCGGCGGCGACGGCTGGGCTTATGATATCGGCTTCGGAGGCCTTGATCAGGTCCTCGCTTCCGGTGAAGATGTCAATGTCCTCGTCCTGGATACCGAAGTTTACTCCAATACCGGCGGACAGTCCTCCAAGTCCACCCCGGCCGCAGCGATTGCCAAATTTGCTGCTTCCGGCAAGAAGACAAAGAAGAAAGACCTCGGCATGATCGCCGTTTCCTATGGTTACATCTATGTTGCACAGATTGCCCTGGGCGCAGATATGAACCAGGCTTTCAAGGCCATTTCCGAAGCAGAAGCTTACCCGGGACCATCCCTTGTCATCGCTTATGCTCCATGCATCAACCATGGTTTGAAAGCAGGCATGGGCAAATCCTCTGAAGAAGAAAAGAGAGCCGTGGAATGCGGCTACTGGTGCAATTGGCGCTACAATCCAAGCCTTCTTGAAAAGGGCAAGAATCCCTTCCATCTGGACAGCCGCGAACCGAAAGCAAACTTCCGCGACTACCTTATGGGCGAAGTCCGCTTCGCATCGCTGGCTAAACTCTTCCCGGACAAGGCCGAAGAACTCTTCGCCAAGACCGAAAGAGATGCTAAAGAACGGCGTGCCAACTACGTCCGTATCCAGAAATCCTACGACCTGGCACTGGCCGAAAAGAAATAATTTTCCGGAAATAGAAATACCATGCTGCTAAATCTTCCATTCTCATAGATTGAAAGTGATCAGTGCGCAGTGGTAAGTATTAAGTGAAGGTGGACCGCTTCAAATTTTGACGCGGTCCATTTTTATATATCCAATATGGCACGCTTCCCTATTTTGCACGCCACATACACTTATTATTTTTCACTTACCATTTACCACTTTTTAATTACTAACCGATTTCTTATTACAATAAATTATTGTCTCATTTAAAATATTTCTATAAGGCTTCGCATTTAATGATTTCGATTCATGCGTTATACTATAAACAGAGGAATCTCAATATAGTCTCAAAGGAGGTATCCCATGGATTTAAAGACTCACAGAAAAGGCATGCTTCACGAACTGAAAAACGGCTTCTCCATTGACCTGACGGAAGAGGAGTACAATGCCAGGCTTCCGGAAATCCGGAAAATCGCGGAAGATCTCTACGTCAATATGGACGTACTGGACGTACTGGAAAAAGACTACAAGCTGAAACTTCTGGTCCTCTCCATTGCCTCCTGGTTCGGTTTCCATAATGTCACCGGCAAAGAACTTCTTGCCGCTTCCCATCTCCACAATAAAGATGGTCTGAACCCCATGAAATTCTTCTTTATGAAAGCAGGCTGGGCTCCCTACTATCTGGAATATGAATATGTGGATGAAATGGGCATCCCATTCCATGAAGTCATCGATACTTTCTATGCGGACGTGGAATTCTACATGGATATGTCGGACCAGCTCAAATATGTACGGTTGCCGAATGCGCTCCGAATCGTGTAATTTTGAACTAACCATCCTATCCGATCGTTCTTCGATCTTCGTTCTTCGATCTTCGTTATTCGCGATTCCTGGCCCGTGATCCGTGAGCCGGGGCAGTGGGCCGCATCCATTCATATGGCGGTCCCTTATATCATAATTTGCTGTTTATCCACCTTAAAAAGCTGTGAATGAGGATTTCCTCTTTCACAGCTTTTTAAGTCCCTGTCAATGATCTCCGTCCTGCGTTACGCAGCCGGTTTTCTCTTCATTTTCGATATGCAGGATCGTACGCCCCTTCATCCCATCGGGAGCTCCCCGGGATTGCATGAGTCATTTATCTCATTTTTCTCTTATACGATAGTACAGTCCCTCCGCTCTGCGGGCACCTCCCTGAACTTCGGGGAGGCTGTGCGGGGAGCGCCTGATAACCGATAGAATCGGTCGGTATGAAGAAGGATTTCGAAAATGTACATAACCGACAGCGTCCCGTGTCCCCCTGCGGGGGAAACTCCGCGAAGCGGTAAAGGGGGCTGCATATGGTACATGTCGGAGTGTCTCTTACTTTTCATGCGTACCGTAACCCATGGAATTTTTACGATAGGGAGCTGAATTTCCCTTCACTTTCCTCTTGTACGATAATTCCCCGCCTGTACACATTCCCCATAAAAATTGTCGGTGCATCAGCGCCGACACCTTCCCGCACCCCGCACCCCGTTTTTGCACATTCCCCATAAAAAAATCGACGCCGCATCAGCGGCGCCACCTTCACGGACCACGGGCCACGGATCACGGACCACGATCAGCACGTACGGGAATCATCACTCTCCGCCGATATGACTTTCACCTCCCACACATCCTCAAAGTAGATTCTCTTCCCTGCCACCTGGAGGACGCGGAAGATTTTGTCGATCTGCTCCACTTTCCCCGTGATGGTGCGGTAGGTATCGACGTCATAGTATGTGATGATGACCGTCATTTTCCGCTCCACCAGCTGGAGCTCTCCGGACAGTTTCCAGGCATGGTCTTCGGTAATTTCTCTTTTTTCTTCTTTTTCCCGTCCCGCTTCATAGAGCAGTTCGTCGTACCCCCTGAGACCGTTGAAAGGGAGAAACTGGCGGGCCCTGTTGTTATTCATGATGACCTCCTATGAGTGTATTACGCTTTCGAAGCGTTGCCTTCGGCAGGTAATCGATGCCTCGAAGGATGGCGTTTTTTCCAAATTTTCTTTTCACTTCCACCATCACCCGTTCCACGTTTTTCTGCTTCTCCTCTGCTGCCTCGGAACGGAAAAGGGAGAAATAACGGGGCACCGAGCCCGCCGGCACCACGTCATTCAGGGAAAGGTTGATGGTGCGGATACCCATGCCGGGAATGACTTTATCTTTATACAGTTTGTCGAAAGCTTTCCAGATGTCCTCGGGCACGTCGGTCCAGCTTTCAAGGCGTCTTGTCCCGCCGCTTCCCATGCGGGGCCTTCCCGAATACCCTGCATAGAGGGAAATGCCCTTCGTCACCAGGCATTCGTCCAGCAGCTGCTGGATCAGGGTTTCCGCCATTTCAAAGACGAGAAGCGACGCATCTTCATAGGTATAATCCTCGAAAAGCACCTGACCGTTACTGAGGGACCGGGCATCGGGCCGGTAGGCATGGATATCGGCGATGGTACAGGGTTCCCTGCCCCAGGCGTGATCGATGAGGAATTCCGCATTCACCCCGAATTCCCTATACAGCAGTTTCTCAGGAAGGAGCGTAATGCCATGAAGGTCGTAGACCCCGTATTTCGCCAGTCTTGCCGCGATGCCTCCCCCTATGTTCCACACGTCCGTAATAGGCCGGTGATGCCACATTTTCTCCCTGAAAAGGGCCTCGTCCAGGTAGACGATGTGGGTGGGAAGGTGCTTGGCCAGGATGTCCATGCCAATTTTGGCCAGAAACAGATTGGTCCCCACCCCGGCAGTGGCGCAGATGCCGGTCCGCTTGTACACCGCATCCATGGCCATTTTTGCAATCGACAAGCCATCTCTTTTATACAGGGCCAGGTAGGGCGTCACATGGACAAAGCATTCATCGATAGAGTAGGCATAGACGTCTTCTTTGGCAAAATATTTCAGGTAAGTCTTGTAAATGTCGGCAGACACTTCCATGTACATTTTCATGTGGGGCGGCGCGATGATGTACTTGTATTTCGAAGGGATTTCGTAAAGCCGGCAGCGGTTCCGGACCCCTTTTTCCTTCAATGCCGGGCTCACAGCGAGACACAGAGCCCCGGGCCCGCGGGTGGGATCTGCCACCACCAGATCTGTCCGGAATGGGTCCAGCCCCCGGGCCGCACATTCCACGGAGGCGTAGAAGCTCTTGAGATCGATACACATATATACCTGATTTTCCATAGGCCCTCCATAAAACGCATTTTCCGGAAATAAATGTTCTATATTTATTATAAAATGGTTGTTCTCTTTAATCAATAGAACTTTTTATTAGAAATATTTCCAACGCAAAAGAGCAATGCGTAGGGATGCATTGCTCTTTGTGTGGGAAAAACTATCGGCAGGCGGAGAAGAAATATTTCTTCCCGCCCGTCCCCATTATTTATTTTTCGAGTAGTCACCCCACCCGGCTTCCCTCTTCAGTTCTGCAAAGCAGTCACGGTCACTGAGGAAGGAAGGAAATCACCGTCCCCGATGTCCCGCATGGGACACCGACCCCGGGACAGTGATATTTCCTGAATTTCAGGCTGCCCGATTAAGCAAACGGAACCCATTTGCCGCCTTTAACCTGAAGTACGGCAAGATCCATCTTCGGATCACGGTTCTGGTCGAATTCGAATTTACCGGTAGCGCCTTCGAAGTCCTTAATCTTTGCCAGGGTATCACGGAATTTCTTGCGGTCGGTAGTGGTGCCGGACTGTTCAACTGCCTGATGGAGTACATACATGGCATCATAAGCCTGAGCTGCGAACTGATCCGGTTCATGACCGTATTTAGCAACGAATGCCTTTCTGAAATTCTGAGCTTTATCAGTCTTTCTTTCTGCATCCCACGGGGTTGCCACGAGGGTGCCGTCAGCAGCAGCTCCGCCCTGCTGGATATAAGCCGGGCTGTTGAAGCCGTTGTTGCCGACGATTGGCTGGTTCAGGCCCATTTCTCTTGCCTTCTTGACGATGAGGGCACCTTCCTGATAGAGACCTGCAACGCAGATGACATCCGGGTTGGAAGCCTGAATCTTGGTAAGCTGTGCGGAGAAGTCGGTATCCTTATCAGCAAAGGTTTCTACATCGACAACTTCCAGACCCATTTCCTTGTACAGTTCCTGATAAATCTTGGATTCGCCTACCATCTGGTCATTGTTGTTGGAGTACATGAGAGCGACTTTCTTGAAGCCCAGCTTGTCATGTGCTTTCTTCATGGTAACCGGAATAGCCAGTTTGCCCGGAATTGCATTTCTGAAAATGTAATCGCCGATATCGGTGATTCCCGGTGCAGTGGTGCCCGTGCCGAAAGCGACAACTTTAGACTGCTGGGCAATCGGGCCTGCTGCGAACATTTCGCCAGAAGTCATCGGGCCTTCGATAGCAAGGACTTTATCCTGTTCAATGCACTTCTTGAATGCGTTGATGGCTTCTGCCTTTACCAGTTTGGTATCGTAAGTTTTGAGATCGATCTTGACTTTGGTATTCGGATTCTTATTGATTTCTTCAACAGCCAAATCGACGCCTTCCTTCATGGCTACGCCATAAGCTGCGCCTGGGCCGGTGTAAGCGGTCACGAAACCGAGTTTAACAGTCTGTCCGCCGGCAGCTGCACCAGATGCTGCCGCTTTCTTTTCTCCACCGCCGCAGCCTGCAAATACGCCGACTACTGCACATGCAGCCATAGCTGCTGCCATACCTTTTAACCATTTTTTCTGCATAGTTCTTCCCTCTTTCAATAAAATAAAAATCAGATTTCCCAAAAGCCATAGAAAAAGCCTCCGCTGACTTCCATCAGCGGAGGCGCACATGCGCGGTACCACTCCCACTTATCACTTACGGACTTCAAGTTCTGGTACCCAAAATATAAGAGCCCCTACCTTCATCAGAAGATAGGGGCGAAATCGCGGTACCACCCTACATTATACTTTGTAGTCCTATTCGTAACGTGAATCAACGCCCGCACTTACTTAATTCAGTACAGGAGCTCTCGAGGGATAGTATGAATACTGTCATCTACCGGTTCGCACCATACACCGGCTCTCTGAAGATTAAGCAGTAAACCTTTTGTCTCGATCCTGGCTTTTCAGGTCATCTGGTTTTCTGAACATGTAAATATGATAAGCCATGAAACGTTTATTGTCAAGACCTTTTATGAAATAATTTATTCAGTGACAAGTGGGCAGTGGTAAGTGTTACAGCACCCCTTTTCCTCCCACTACCGTTAAGGTGGCTGATTTTCCCTCCGGTAATTCGTTTCATGTCATGGTTCTTCCCGATAAAAAGAAAGCTCTCTGAAACGAGAGCAGAATTGTATTGTTATTTGTATGTATGGTACCACGCAAAGCCCAAGCCGTACAGGGAGAAGTTAAAATTTCCCCATGGCCCGCCTCTGCAGCTTCACTTTATCCAGGGGAATGGAAAAATCATCGGCAAAAAGTTCATGGGTCACATAGAGGGGATCTATGCACTCCACAATCCGCTTCGCCGCATCCGTCGCGAAGGGCCTGTGCTGGTCCATGGAAATAATGTGATGCCGGATGGTTTCCACATTTACCACACCCGGGATTTTCCCTGCCACCCGGCGCTGGTATTCGCCGGACAAAGAACAGGAAAGATGAATTCCTTTAATCAGGGATTTCATGCTCCCCAGCCGCTTCACCACAGAGCAGATATACTCTGCCCCTTCCGCCTCGGATGTGAGATCCGGATTGGCCGCCATGAGGTGGCTTGTATCCAGCATGATGCCCACATTATTCCTGGAAATAAGGCCGAAGAAATAGTCCACTTCTGCCGGGTCCAGTTTATAAAGGCCGGGCCAGAACGTATTTTCAAAGAGCACCCATACGGAGGAAGGCACGGCATCACTCACCCGGTTGTATACTTCTGCCGTTTTTTCCAATACTTCCCGCTGGTATAGTGAAACTTGTGAGTCCATATTTCACGATTTCTGCAGTGCGCCGCATGCCATACCAGGTATTCCGGCTTTTCCGCCAGGGCCGCATGGATATTGTCCCGGATCATTTCGAGCCAGTCTTCGGCCGTTTCGCCGCCGAAATTTTCAATGACCGATTCTTTTATGGGAAAATCTTCAGCGAGGCCTTCCTTATTTCCCAGATAAAAATCCATCCACACCGGCCAGTAGGCCAGATGGCAGCCCACCGTGATTTCTTCTGCCGGACGGGCTGCCGGCACTCTTCCATAAATGAGGTTTTCAATGCCGTCAAGGCCCAGGCGGTCAAGAATTTCTTTGATATCCGGGATACGGTCATCCGGCATCATGTAATGACTGACGGTCTGTTTCATGGATTGTTCTTCGCTGCCTTTGCCAGGGCTCTTTCATAGGCTTTGGCGAAATAAGGAACAGGAATGCCCATCTCTTTTCCCATGGCTGCCATACGACCCAGAATCATATGGACCTCCGTATCGTCAGCCTTTTTCCCGCTGTCCAGATCCCGATAGAGGGACGTAATCGTATCTTCCGGCAGGCTTTCAAAGATATGGACGTAAAAATCTTCATAGTTTTCAGGGAAATGAACTCCTTTAGACTTCGCCACGGAGATCACTTCCCGCTCAGCCCCGTGAACGGCTGCTTCATATTCTTTAGAGGAGCGGACTTTCCCCACCGGTCCGTCAAAATAGCAGAAGAGGCAGGAATTGGTGCCCATGAGGGCATATTTCTCCCAGCTGGCCAGACAGATATCGTCCGTCACTTCCGCCGGAATACCGCCCCGGTTCAAAAGCGCTGCCGTTTCCCTCAGTGCCTTTGGCACAGGCCCCTTTTTCATGCCCATCACGATTTTTCCGTCTGCCGCCGTCTGCTGCACCATTCCCGGGCCTTCCAGATGGGAAAATACGCGGATCGTCCCATCAGCGATATGGCAGGGCGGCAGCCATTTTTCCATAAGCTCCGAGACGAGGACTCCGTTCAGAAGAGGCACTACCACCGTATTTTCGTCAATCATGGGCGCCATATCCCGGCAGGCCTCCTCGAGGCCATTTCCCTTGCAGGAAAGGATAATGACATCCATCCGGCCAAGCTCTACCGGGTCATGACTTACCCGTTTAGGATGAACCGTAAAGGTACCAAGAATCTTTGAATCCACCTGAAGCCCCCGGGCCCTGATGGCCTCAAGGCTCTTTCCCCGGGCATAGAAATACGTTTCTTCATGGACCCTCGCCAGGGCACCGCCCACAAAACCTCCGATGCCGCCGATTCCAAATACAAGTATTTTCATAGAGTTCCCCCCCCCATTCATCATTTGGTATAAATTTACTTTAGAATATGAGAACTCTTCTGTCAAATGAAAATAAAAAACCGGTCCCTTTCGAGATCCGGTTTTTTGTGTCTGAAGTGTTGGCTATTTAGAACATGAATTATTTCAGTTCTACAGTAGCGCCAGCGTCTTCCAGTTTCTTCTTCATTTCTTCAGCTTCAGCTTTAGCTACGCCGGTCTTAACTTCTTTCGGTGCGCCATCAACAACTGCTTTAGCGTCTTTCAGGCCGAGGCCGGTGATTTCGCGAACAGCTTTGATAACAGCGATCTTCTTGTCGCCGATTTCCTTCAGGATTACGTCGAATTCGGTCTTTTCTTCTTCAGCCGGTGCTGCGCCTGCTGCCGGAGCTGCTGCTACTGCTACAGGAGCTGCTGCGGAAACGCCGAATTTGTCTTCGATAGCTTTAACGAGCTGGGAGAGTTCCAGTACGGACATATTGCTAATGGCTTCAATAATTTCTTCGTTGGTCATTTTATTTTCCTCCATGGAATGATTTTATGCGTATCGATTACGCAGTTTCTTTCTGTTTACGCACTGCTTCGAGAGCATATGCGAGGTTCTGAATGTTGCCGTTGAGGGCACGTGCCAGTCCGGAAATCGGAGCCAGCAGGGTTGCTGCAACCATACCAAGCAGCTGTTCTTTGGATGGCAGATCTGCCAGAGCCTTGACGCCAGCCTGATCGATGACTTTGCCATCGAGTACGCCTGCTTTGATTGCAATAGCTTCAGTCTTGTTTTCCTTCAGGAATTCTTTCAGAGCTGCTGCTGGAGCAACCGGGTCATCTTTGCAGGTTGCCAGACCATTCGGTCCCTGGAGCAGATCATCAAGTCCCTGGAGACCAAGTTCATCAGCTGCGATACGGGTCAGTGTGTTTTTAACAACCTTGTATTCAACGCCGTGAGCCAGGAATTTACGACGGAGAGCCGTAGCGTCCTTTACGGTCAGTTTGTTGAAAGACAGGAGAACTACGCCCTGGGAAGAGAGCTTTTCTTTCATTTCTGCGACATAAGCTTCTTTTTCGGGACGAATCTTGACTTCATACTTTTCTTCGCTCATAAGTACACCTCCTCTGCTTTAGGATTTGTATTTACTACGTTAGCTAAAACGACCCCGCAAAGCGAGGTCGTGGTACTGGCATTCCAGTACTCAGCCTCGGGAGGCGGGCTTTCGCCCATTAAAACCTTGTTGCCGCCGGTCTTCAGCTAAGTGTAAATTCTTTAATTAAGCTTTTTTAGCTACTACGTTCAGTGGATCCAGGTGGATGCCAGGGCCCATGGTAGAGCTGATGGTGAGGCTCTTCATATAAGCACCTTTTACAGTGGAAGGACGAGCTTTCAGAATGGTGTTATAGATAGCCAGGAGGTTCTGTTTCAGTTTGTCTTCGGTAAAGGATACTTTGCCGATAATAACCTGAACGTTGCCTGCTTTATCGGTACGGTACTGTACCTTGCCGCCTTTGATTTCGTTGACAGCTTTGGTAACATCCATGGTTACAGTGCCAACTTTCGGGTTCGGCATGAGGCCTTTCGGTCCGAGGATACGGCCAAGACGGCCAACTACAGCCATCATGTCCGGAGTTGCTACTACGACGTCAAAGTCGAGCCAGCCCTGCATAATCTTGTCGGCCAGTTCTTTGCCGCCTACGTAGTCAGCGCCTGCTGCTTTTGCTTCGTCTTCTTTGTGGTCTTTGGCAAATACGAGAACTTTCTTGGATTTGCCGGTACCTGCCGGAAGAACGGTAGCGCCACGGAGCTGCTGATCAGCGTATTTCGGGTTGATATTAAGATTGAAAGCAACTTCTACAGTTTCATCAAACTTTGCGGATGCTGCTTCTTTAACCAGCTTTACAGCTTCGTCGATGTCATAGAGCTTATGACTGTCAACGATGGCTGCAGCTGCCTTCTGTTTCTTTGTCAGTTTTGCCATTGTTTCCTCCTATGTGGTCATTTGGGTTTTACCCTGCCACGAACGGGTCAGTCTTAGTCTACAACTTCGATGCCCATAGAACGGGCGGTGCCTTCAACGAGACGCATTGCTGCTTCTACAGTGTTGGCGTTGAGGTCAGGCATCTTTGTTTCAGCGATTTCCTTGACCTGAGCTTTGGTGACCTTACCAGCTTTTTTCTTGTTCGGTTCACCGGAAGCTTTTTCGATGCCTGCAGCCTTCTTCAGAAGGACAGCTGCTGGCGGAGTTTTACAAATGAATGTAAAGCTTCTATCTTCGAAAACAGTAATTTCTACAGGGATAACCAGGCCCACCTGTTTAGCGGTACGATCGTTAAAGTCTTTAACGAAAGCCATGATGTTAACGCCTGCCTGACCGAGGGCCGGGCCTACTGGCGGTGCCGGGGTTGCTTTTCCGGCTGCTACCTGCAGTTTTACTACCTTTGCAACTTTCTTTGCCATAATGTTACACCTCCTATCCGTATTGGGAATGTGGTACTTTCGGGCTGTAACGGGCCCTCCCACGGTGGGACGAGTCTAGTACAAGGCAGTCCCACAAGAGTATTTTTAAGGAAGCGGTTCAAAGGAGCCCGCTTCCAGCTCTATCGTAGTAGTTGTTCCGAAATTGCTGATGTCTGCCTTAATCTTTGCCTTGTCATCGGCAACTTCCAGAACAGTGGCGGTTCTATCTTCGAATACACCTTTGGTGATCCGGATGCGGTCACCGGCTTTTACATTGACTGCAGCCGGCTTCTTTGCGCTTTCGCCATTAATGATGCGTTCTGCTTCTTCATCAGAAAGAGGAATCGGTTTCGTGGTGGTTCCGACAAATCCGGTAACCCCCGGGGTATTTCTTACGACATACCAGCTTCTGTCATTGACTTCCATCTTGATCAGCAGGTAGCCCGGGAATACCTTGTGGGCAACCATTCTTGTCTTGCCGTCTTTTTCCTCTTCTTCTTCCTGGAGGGGCAGCAGGATTTCCAGAATGGTATCATCCATTCCCATGGAATGAACTTTACGAGTCAGTGTATCTTTGACCTTGTTTTCATATCCGGAATAGGTATGAATGACATACCAGCGGATATTCTTGGCACCTTCTGTAGGCTCGCCAATTTCAGTCGGAGCACTGACTTCAGTCTGATTTTCTGCTGCGATATTCTTATTCTTAGCTTCTGTATCCGACATTGTCTCTCTCCTCTCAGCCCACAGCGGTGACCAACAGTCTGGAGAGGCCGTTGAATACGAAGTCTACTGCAACAATCAGGAATGAAACTAAAACCACGGACACGATGGTAGCGATGGTGTAATGAATCATATCTTTCTTTTCAGGCCAAATGACCTTTTTCATTTCCATCTTGGTTTCTTTGAAAAACCGGGTCCATGACGAGTTAGCTTCCTGTGCTCTCTCTACCTGACTTTTTGTCGTCGTCTTACGCTTCGCCTTGGCCATGCTCACACCCCAGTTAACTCAAATTATTTGGTTTCTTTATGCAGAGTGTGTTTGTGGCACCATTTGCAGTACTTCATCATTTCGATACGTTCGGACGTATTCTTCTTGTTCTTGTTTGTACGATAATTGCGGCGCTTGCATTCTGTGCATGCAAGAGTAATTCCTTCACGCATTCTTTACACCTCACTCAATCTTTTTTGGCCCCAGGCCAATTAACATGCTTAATCAGTATATCATAAGCAATATATGCAAGTCAATAGAAATATTAAACTTTGCATTTAAAAAAGCCGGGCCATCCCAGCGAGATTATTGTACCATAACAGGTGATACATTGCAATGTATTTCTTTATACTTTTGGAAATAAAATCAGGCGTATCGTTATTCGTTGTTCCTTCTCCGCTCCGCCATCCGCACGGTCCGGAATGCAGGCACAAGCGGTTCATGCAGAACCACCGTCCGGGCAGAACCCTTCCATCTCACATGCGTGCCAGAGGACATATATAATTGCCCCTTTCAATATGTATTGCGGCCTCTATCCCTTTCCCCTTACCTCTTTTCCCTTTCCCCTTTGTTTTAGAGCCGCAGGCCGCCTCCTTCACTTGCCGCTTATCACTTTGTATGGCCGGCCGCTAATCACTAAAAACTAACAACTAATCGCTATATAAGTTTAATGAAAATCTAATAAAATAAAATTCTATTTTTGTACTATATAGTCAGAGCAGCGGGAAAGAGCTCTGGTGAAATCCTTCACAAACCTGAATGTACAGTATCGATCGAAACAGGCGGAGGGATGAATCCAATTAATTTTCTCAAAGCTCCATTGCGCGCAAGAAAAATCAACGAAACCCCGGTCGAAAGACAGGAAATCCCGGAATTACACAGTTCCCATACGACGTGACACTGGTCGGCCACCTCTGGTATACGGCAGCTCCGTCCCTGCATGTTCAGGCCACAGTCCCTCCGCCGATGGATTGTAACTGTTACTATTGGATTTCCCCGGTCTTTGGGCCGGGGTTTTTCTGTGTCATTTGTCAGTTTTATGGATAGAGTCAATTTCGATTTTCGGATGGCGGATTTGGGATTGCGGATTGCGGGAAGGTGGCGCTGCTGAGGCAGCGCATTTTTTATGGGGATTTTGCACAGGCGAGTTGAAAGACTCGTTCCGGTAACAATATGTCTCTGACCATGAGAGGCAAAACGTTACAGGCTCCCCAAGCTTACTATAAAACCATTATCCCGAAAAACCCAAAAAAGGGCGCACTTACCCCAGGGTCCATTTTTTAGCTTTTTTCAGTTAGAGATTGCCATGGTAGATGGAATTTCTCCGGCCCAACCCAATTTTATTAACCCTTTTAATAACGATTTTATTCGTTTTTCTCTGTCAAATGTATTTAGGTAGTTTGCTCCCAAGTCCTGAAATGGTACACGATTTTTTA
>NZ_JAZASU010000006.1:0-51408 GCF_036343215.1 Dialister sp. | reverse complement strand
GAAGCATACGCTCATTACGATTTCTGCTGCCGATTGATCAGTATGTCCCGGAATTCTGGGAACCCGGCTCTATCCTCCAGTCCTTCATTTACAGGAGGACTTGTTTTCGTGCTCAAAAGCCGCTCATCACCATGTGATGGGCGGCTTTTTTGTTATCTGATAAAAATTCCTAAAAGAGGCTCACTTCTCTTTCGATCCAGCTTTCTTCCCTGGCCTCGGTTAGGATATCTCCGGGGAGGCTGTTTCCTATGAGGAAGGGCGAATCATCGTCATGGTGCTGCCAGCTGGACAGGACCAGATTCTTATCATAGTTTGCATAGCAGTACCGGCATAGATGCCGGCAGGAATTGTAGGCGCCTATATCGTGGCCCAGAAGACAGGAACAGCCTTCCCTGGCTTCCATATTTGCACCGGCCGGTACTTTCAGTTTTTCGCCGATGGCTTTTTCGATTCGTTCTTTCGTAAAGCAGCCATCCACATGGATCCCCACTCTTTCAAGGCCGGGGTCTTCGTGGCAGGAGACGACTTCCATACCGTATTTTTTCGCGATGGAAACAAAGGCAGCGGCGAGCCTGTACTGATCCGTATGGGAAACCCGGGTCACTTCAGGAAAGTTCCGGTGAATTTTGCTGTATAAATCAATGAAGCTGATAATGACCGTTTCCGTATTCCCTTTCATTTCAGAGGCCATATGGTCGAAAGCCTGCAGATGGAAGTCGAAATCATATTTTTCAGATAGAAATATGGGATCGTACCTCCAGGTGAGGGCCTTATTTCCAACTTTTCCTGAAAGGCCGCGAAAAGAGGCAATCACTTCTTCTTTGGGCGGGACATGAGGTTCTATTTCCTTTCCATAAGGGGTGATGGTGACATGCCAGACCTGGCGGAAAGGGATTTTTTCTATAAAGGGCAGGAGGGGCGCCGGATTTTTCGTGCAGAAGCAGAGGGCATCCACTTTGGACGGATCCAGTGCATAGCGGGTGACCTGGATGGGATTGAATGGATTCCGCACCAGGACGAAGCCTGCTTTCAGACGGTTCAGAAACCAGCGGCTGTAAAAAGCAGGGATATCGGTGCGCTGTCCTGTATTGATGATCATAAGTTTCTCCTTTCCTATTTCTTTTATTATAAGGGATGGAGTAAAATAGATATAGATTCGAGCAAGGAGGTTTATGATGACCAGAAAAATAAAACTCGCTTTGACTGCTTCTCTGCTTGGCCTTTCTCTCGGCCTTCCCATGGCCATGCCAATTCCGGTAGAAGCTTCTGCGGACTGGGGTTCCATTATCGGCGCTGTCATTGGCGGCGCTTCCGCTTACAAACAGATTGACCAGCAGATGGATTATGTCAATAACACGGAAGAAGGGCGGCAGCAGTATTTCGCCAAAATGAAGGAAGAACAGGGTGTATCCTATGATGCTTACTACAATTCCATGCTGGATGAAATCATGACAAATCTCTCCAATGGCATTGCGGCATCGGACCCCTCCATCAATGACAAGCCATTTCTTTATTTCCTGAATGCCGATACCTCTTTCAACGCGGCCTGCGGCCTCGGTCACTGCATGACTGTGAATATCGGGCTTTTCAGCATTTCCGACAATATTGACGAGGTGGCTTTCGTGCTGGGCCATGAAATGGGACACGGCATGAAGGATCATGTAGTCAAAGGAACAAGGAAGAAATTAAATACCATCATCGGCGCCCAGATTGCAGCCGGTGCTCTGGGCGGGGGACAGCTCGCCAATATGGCCATGAGTGCCATGGTGGGCCAGATCAATAATGTCCAGATTACGAAGAAAAATGAATGGGAAGCGGATAATCTTTCCTTTGATTACTGCTACCAGGCAGGTTACAATCCCGGCGCCGGAGCGGCTCTCTGGCAGCGGGTGTTCGAAAAAGAGGGGGAATTCAAAAATAACCTGCTGGGCGAAATTTTCTCACCCAATGACCACCCGGGCCATGAAGAACGCCGGGACAATTATACAAAGAAGCTGGTGGCTCTCTCGGGAAAACATGCGTCCATCAAAAAGGGAACCGATATGGTCCAGGTGAACGGAAAGGATTTCATTGCTCCTTCTGCCACTTCTTCTATGAGCGGCGCGGAAAGGAAATATTTCGTCCTTGGAAATCTGGCCGCTGCCTATGACCATGGCCAGAATAAAAACAATGCCACTGCTTCGGGCGGTACTGTCTATCTTGGAAATCAGGCCATCCTGACGCCCACCGGTGACGATCCGTCAGCTGAAGTTCTCGCAAAGAGACTGAATGAGATCAAGTGAGTGAAAATCAGCGGTTCACGGCCGGTCTCACATAGTGCTTTTCGTTCTTCGTGATTCGTTGTTCGTTCTTCGTTAAGGTGGCGGCCTTCGGCCACAGGTATTGATAGTGGGAAAGCCATCAGCCGTTAGTTTTTTAGCATCAAAAAAGGCCCGTTTTCGTGCTGAAAACGGGTTCTTTTTTAATGGTAGAAATAAAGATTCCTCCCTTTGACCGCTGCCGCACCTTCACCGCAAATGGCTGACTTTTAACGGCTAACTGCTAACGGCTGATAGCTAAAGGCTATATCAAAGTTTTTATCAAAGGAACATATATAAAACTAATAAACAGGTACAGCACTCCCCCGGCAGCGAGGCCTACGATAGCCCCGTTGATCCGGATGCCTTCCAGTTCCTGATGGACCCTGGATTCTATAAATTCATTGAGGTCTCTTTCGCTCTTTCCGGAAAGTTCTCTGCAGATGATTTCAGCCAGGAATCCGTGTTCATAGGTAACAATGTCCGAAAGGAGGCCTTTCGCGCTTTCGTCCAGTTCATCCCGCAGCCCTTTTTCACCTTCCAGTTTTTCAAAGGTCCGGGAAATGGCCTTTTCCATTTCAGGCACCAGTTTTCTTTCCAGATTTCCATCTTCCACCCAGTTTTTACGGAAAAGGGCAAGAGCTTCTTCGGATTTTTCCCGAATCGGGATTTCCTTCAAAAGGGAGAGGCAGAAATCATGAATCCCGGTCTCTGCCGGAGAAGATTCGAGGAAAGCTTTCATCATGTCTTCCCACCGGTCCGCAAGGAGCTCCCGGAAGGGATTTTCCGGGTCCCGCCAGGTATGGATTTCCGCCCGGAAAGCGCCGATGAGAGAAGATGCCATGACATCATAATCAATGACAGCCCCGCCCAGAGTCATGGCTTTATAGGTAAAACGCTCGATAAAATTCAGTTTTTCTGCTTCTTTTTCTCCTGAGTTTCTGAGGAAGGCGGAGAGAGTCCTCTCCGTTTCCTTTTCCGAGAGTTTTTCTTCCAGCGCAGCAAGAAGCTTGTCCATCCACAGGGTGCGGACGGCCAGGGATTCCACTTTCCCCTTCACGAAATTCCCAAATTTCCCGCCCAGGGAGTAGAGTCCCTTCTCCGCCAGAAGGGGCATTTCTTTTTCCTGTTTCTTCAGAAACAGAAGGAGAAAGCCGGCAGTGCTCCAGGCGATTTCTTTTTCCAGAGCCTTCCTTTTTTCGCTTCCCTCCGGCCAGGCTTTGAAAAAAAGCCCGGACACCGAAAACTGCCGGATGGCGCCGATGATTTTTTCTCTCGGAAGCAGGCTGTGATTCACGTCCCCCAGACTCCTGATGATCTGTTCCCTGTTTTTCGGCACCAGGGGACGATACGGAAGGGAAAGACGTCTCCGGAAAAGGGCTTCCACTGCCACCCAGTCCGCGCAGCAGCCGATGAAACAGGACTGGGTCAGGAAATAAAGGACTGCCACCCATCGTTCCTGTCCCAGGGGCGTGAAGTAATAAAGGACAAGGAAAACCGCAAAGAGGAGGAAGGAAATCAGAAAAATACCATTGGCCGTCTGATATCGTTTTCTCATAGTATGCCTCCTGTGAGGGACAAGAGGAAGAAAAGGAGGCCCAGGATGGCGCCAAAGAAGGAACCGTTCAGCCGGATGACGGCCACATCTTCGGAGACTCCTTTTTCTGCCAGTTCTGAAAGTTTTCGTCCGTCATATTCTTTCAGTTTCATTTCCACGGCTTTGTCCATTTCTTCATGAATGAAGTCCATGTGGGACAGGACATGATGAATGATGAAGGCATCGAAATCCCTTCGGAAATGGTCATTCCGAAGGCCTTTGTCCACCATGGCAAGCGCCGACTTTGCCAGCTGGTCTGCCAGGGTTTCCCTGTTTTTGTCCCACAGCTTTTCCAGCCACCCCGCGCCGCCGGAGGAAAGGAAGCGGGTCACATGATTTCCGATGAAATCATTCACTTTCTTTCTCAGTTCTTCATCGCTTTCCAGTTTCTGCTGCCAGGCGTCATATTCTTCCCCGATTCTCCGGGAGAGAGGGCTTTCCGGATTGCCGATGGACGATGCGGTTTCCCGGATTTTCTTCTGAATGAGGGAAATCACGAATTCATCTTTGCTTTCCATGACCCAACGGGCCAGACCACCCAGCATCTTTTCATCCCGGTACCGGCTCCAGGCGTCGAGATAAATTTTCCCTATTTCCTCTTTCGTCAGTTCATCTTCCAGAAATACCTGAATTTCCGCGGCAAGGGAAAGGGAGATTTCCCGCTTTCCCGGATAGGCGGCGTAAGATTTCATCACATGGGCGATGATGCCGGCCCAGTCCATGGTGAGGGCCCCTTTTCCCGCCCATTCTTCAAAAAGGGAAGAAAGCCATTTCCGGTCCACCGATTCCACGGCCAGGAGGGCTCCGGCCCGGAGAAGTTTTTCCACGCCGGGACGATGGTAAAAAAGCCAGCTCCGGATAACGGCAGCCGGTTCATGCTGCGTCAGAAGGCGGCGGAAGGCAGAAGGTCCCAGGACTTCTTTCACCATATCTTTGGCGAGAAGGACGATTTCATCCCGTTTCCCTGCAATGAGATCGGTGCGCTTTGAAATACCCAGGGGTTTTCTGAAAAGGGAAGTCACCCCGAACCAGTCTGCCATGCCTCCCACGGCAGCAGCAAAGGACAGATGAAAAAGTCCGTCCACCGGAAGGATTTCCCGAAAAGGCGCCGACGCCAGGGCAGTGAGGAGAGAAATCCCCAGCACCGCATCGGCCCATTCTTTATGATTCATAGGGCTCACCTCTTTAAGTGACAAGTGACTGTCAGGGTCACAAATGTGCGAAGCCTCATTGCGAAATCGGATTGCGGATTTCGGGGTGGTGGCGGGCATCAGAAATGGAAGCCCGCCTGTTGTATGAAGAAAATTCACCCACTTGGTCAGCCTTGACAATTTCAAATCATAAGAAATTTCTCCTGCTGTCCCAGAATCTGTAACAGGGCCAATGGCCCGCGGCCGAAAGGCCGCTTCATAAGATTGGTTTCCCGAAGGGTCCATATCCTTCCCGCAGTCCCCAATCCGAAATCCCAAATCCGTCGTTTTACGGAATAGCAGTCAGGCTTTTCCTGCCCTGCCGCACTTCCCCATTTCCACAATCTTCTCCGCCTCGGCCAGCCATTTCTTCCTGAGGCTTTCGGGATAGAGGACTTCCACCATGCTTCCCTGGGAAAGGAACCACATGACGATGCCGTCTCCCTGAATCATATCCGTAACAAGCCAGGTCCCGTCTTTCTGCTGCCTGGCTTCTGCTGTAGGAAGGCGGTCCAGGACGGCTTCCAGGGAAGGTCCGCTGTAAATAAACCGCACCTGCTGCAATTCGCCGGGATACATGTACTGGATACTGTTTTTGAAAACCCCTTCCCGGAGACGGCTGCTGTAGGCCACATCGAAAGTTTCTCCCGTATCTTCGATATGATGCATCCGGTCCACCCGGTATACCCGGGTCTCCTCCTTCCCCTTTGCACCGCTTTCCGTGGGTGTGCCGAGAAGGTAGAAATAATATTCCGAAAAGACCATGCCCTCAGGCTGGACTTCTTTGATTTTCCCCCTCACATCATGGATTCCTTTGTAGCGGAAACGGATCACATGATGTTTATTGATGGCACCGATCATATGCCACATGGATTCCACATCCGGTTCCGCGTGGCAGGGATCTCTGTAATCGAAAAGCTCATGTTTCATATAAGTCTTCACATCTTCCTGACCGCTCTGGCAGACTGCGGTCTGCAGAAGACGGCTCATGAGAGAAGTCAGTTTCTTTTTGCTGAGGGCCCGGCTGGCGATGAGGATTTTGCAGATTCCCAGGAGTTCCCCGGGAGAAATCATGGAATTTTCCAGATTCTCTATGCGATAGACTTTCCGGTTCCTGTCATAAATGAGCTGCTGCCGAAGACCGGTTTCCGTATTCTTCCGGTCCAGATGGCGCCTGATATCTTCGAAATACCGGCTCACCGTGCGGATATGGATATTGAATTTTTCCGCCACTTCCGCCTTTGTCAGCACGCCGCCCCGGGAGAGAATATCCCAGAGGTACATCATATGTTCCGTCTTCAGATCGTCCTTTTCCCTTTTCTCATTCATAGGTATCCCGCCTTTCTTTCATGGGAAATCTTTATTTCTATTATAGCAGACTGGGACCAAAAGTGTCCCAGTGAAAAAAATTCGGAAAATTTTGAAAAATATTTCCAAAAATATCCCCATAAATGAAAAGTCCTTCCGATTATATAGAGTGAAAGGGCGAGAAAAGGAGGCGCCCCGGGATAAAAGCCGTTTTGCACGGCGGTTGAACTGTAGAAGATATAGGTTTAAGTAATGACGAAAGCCCGCAAGGGCCTGGACTGTGAGAGGAAGGGGACATCCCCGGAGCTGAGGCATAAGGACAGTTGGACTGCATATGCAAAGCGGCTTTTCTCTTTCCAGTCATCGGGGAAACCCGGAAGGAGACTATCATGGAAAGAAATGAAATGAACAGAAATGGTTCCTTTGGCAAAGGAATGGTCAATGAAAGCTTTGGAAGAAATTCTGGAAACAGAACTCCCGTATCCGCAGAGAAAACCTTCTCCGGAGCGAAAGGAAACGGCTCCCGCGGCAGGAAGAATAAAGTCCCGCCGGTGGCACCCCATGTAAAAATGCTGGACAAGGCTTACTCCGAAAAAATGCCTGAAAGACCGACCATCTGCATCCACAGCATCGTAGACGAAAACGGAGAACACACCGGAGCCTATACCGCAGTGATCCTGAACGAAAAAGGCGCCTGCGTCGCAGCCATCTCCGGAGGCCAGGTCCGGACCACCATGAACAGAATGTACCTCATGGGACTTAGAGAAGCGCTGAACGTGATTGAAAAAGTAGGCGGTGCAAAGACAGTCTTCATCGACACCGACGAAGACTATGTGAAATCCGGAGTCCGTTACCGCTGGTTCCGCCGCTGGAATGAAAACGGATGGAAAACCACCAAAGGCAGCACCGTGAAAAATATCGACCTCTGGCGTGCGGTCGCCGACCTTTTCGGAAAGAAAAATTTCAAATACACCGTTTCCGACCGCGGATTCATGGGAGATGATTTCATCAATCGCTGCGACATCTATGCCAGGGCAGCCCTCCCCCGGATCATGAGCAGCAAAGAAACCTGGGAAGCCGTCTGAGGAGGTCATCATGAATCAGGTAGAAATCGTGGGAAACCTCACCAAAGACCCCGTCATCAAAGCCACCAACACAGGAAAAATGATGGCCCGCTTCTCCGTCGCCGTAGACCGCTCCTATACCACCCTGGGCGGCGAAACAAAAACCCTCACCGACTTTATTACCGTCGTCGCCTGGGGCCAGACCGCCGAAGCCGCAGGAAATTATCTCAAAAAAGGAAGCCGGGTATTCGTCCTGGGACGGTACACCAACAGAACCTGGGACACCCCCGAAGGAATCAGGAAATACATCACCGAAGTGAATACGAACTTCATCGCCTGCCCCCTGGGCAGCTGGGAATGGGAAGGAAAGAAAGGAGGAAAACCAAAGCCAGCCTCCCCGGGGAACCAGGACAAAAGAAATTTCCCCGCCAACGGCCCCTCCCCCTTTCCCTCAAACTTCGGAACCCCAGGGGAAGGACCGGATGGGATGAATCCATTTGATGGGAATCCGTTTATGTGAGAGTTGGACGGTACGGAGGATAGCCTGAACTCTCCGCAAAGGGAAAGGCAAAACCTGCCGGCCACAGATGGGCCCCACAGGTATGGGCCGTTGATATCCAAATCTTCATAAGGTGGAAATATCCCAAAAGACGATTCACCCGGGATCCCTGAAACCATTCCCCGGGAGCTCCGGATGAATTTCCGGAAGTGAGAAGAACAAGTCACAAAAAGGACTGAGTAAAATGTGCGAACATTTTACTCAGTCCTTTTTGATTTGATTACACTATTAATTTCTATTTAAATACAATTTCAGATATCTTAAAGTCTCTACCACAATGAGATACATACACATCTGCACATAGCCAAAATACCAAAGGACAAAATTCATATGAATATGAATATAGGAATGAGACTTCGCTAAAACGATCCAGGATAACGTAGCCATCATAGACAATACCAGGAGAACAATTTCCTTATCTTTCAAATAGCTGAAGATAGGTTCTCCTTTGTGACGGAACCAGGCAAAACCAAAAGCCAGCAACGTCATCAATATGAAATAACCGCCCCGGATTCCCAGTATGATATCCGTCTTGAAAGCATTTGTATAAAACTTGAAATACGTAAGTATTACGCTGAAAACGGAAGCATTAATCGATCTCATCGTAGATGGATTCGTACTATTGAAATTATTTTGGCTTCCCAATACGGTCCGCCTCAGAATGTCCCGATGATAGATATTGATGAGTCCGGAGATTATATTTCCATTCCCCCTGTAATAAGCATGAATGCACATGACAGCAAAGAATCCGGCAAGTCCTCCCAGTGCCAGTGAAAGAATGATTTTCAGGAGTTCTTTCGCCTTGTTCTTATCCCCAGAAGCCGCATAATAAATCATATCGGTTGCAGGAAATAAAACCATGCCTGCCATAACGGTGGAAATATATTCATAACCACAAGAAGCTTTTATTCCAATAGTTAAGAATGCCAGTAAAGCCAAAACCATATTTTTATGCTTTATATGTATTTGGGGCGAAACTGCAGCAAGGCCCACCAGCATAGGCAGGAACCAGGTAAATTCTACCCAATACAGATTTTTGGCAAAATTAACGATCCATGGCGATAGGATAAATACAATTCCCCAAATGGCGGCCAGTTTTTTCCCGTATTTCGAAATCAATAAATAAACGATTCCTAGTATCGTTGCTGACAGCAGCAAGCAGTTCATGTACTGAAAAATGGATTTGATATTTTTGAAGTAAATGTGCTTGCTAATCAAGGAATAAAACTGCCCCTGCCAACCCAATTGGCTTCCATAGGGGCCAAAAGACAGATGATTTTTATCTGCATCTTTCTGCCTGTATATTTTTTCACTTGTGTTCCAATCTCTATTGCCTTTTTCTGTTGTGCTCTTAACGTCCTTGCTGTTCAGCCTTCCCAGACCAAACCATTTTTTATCCAATTGATAGTATGAAGCCGCATAAGACCCAACTGCCAGTTCCTCACTGTCAAGCTGGAAATTTGCTACCTTATCATAGGGATCCAGACAGTTAAATTTGAATACTATAGTGAAAAAGACAAAAAGAATAAACCAATATACCCTGGTCGAGTGTATCCTGGGCATCTAAAATACCTCCTGATTATGAATTACTTACCTTTCGAAGGCTTATAAGCCCCAAAAAGGTTTTTAAAAAGTGTCCGCAACAAATCCCAATTCCCGCCGAAGAAGCTGATTTTCGTTGGCGTTTTGCCGGCCGGTGGATAAATTCTCTTCACCGGGATTTCACAAGTCTTCATGCCCAACTGGTCTGCTCTTACAGAAAGATAAGCCAGTAATTCATAGGACTGAAATACATCCCGCAATGGTTGAACCCTGCTATCTATCAGATATCTTCTTGAATAAGCCCTATATGCATTGGTGGTATCGGTATACCATTTCCCCGCAGTGAGCGAGATAACCGGCGCATGAATCAGCCGTACTGCCACATAACGGATTTTCGGAGTCCTGACTGCTGTCCCTCCGGGAAGAAACCGTGATCCCTGTACGAAATCGTAGCCTTCCTCAAGCTTATCAACAAATTTGGGCACATCTTCAATGCTGTCTTTATCATTGCCATCAATAGTAACGATTCCTTTGTATCCACGTTGGAGAGCCCAGTAAAAGCCCATACGAAGCTGGGCTCCCTGCTTACCGGAATCTCTTTTGGTCAGTAGAGTATTCACTCCTAGCGGATCCAGAATTTCACGACTTGTGCTTCCATCTTTCGACCCACCATCACATATGATGATGTCAACAGCCTTGTCTACTCCAGCAGCCTGGGCGCGTTCCAGTTCATGATATATCCGTTTTCCCTCATTAATGACAGGTATGCACAAAGCATAATCATGACGCTTATCATGCCAGGAATCTTCTTCAAACCTTGGGATACCGGGGATTCTCTCATGCATCATTTCTGAAATACCTCCGCAAGGTAAGCAGCAGATTTTTTCCAAACTATCAAATCTCCAGCCTTCATTTCCAGAGATACATAATTTTTATAATTTTCTGCCTGAAGCCCTTCTTTGACTTCGTTATGCAGTTCCAAAGCAGGCACTGGTTCCAGGTAAGGATGACTTAAATGAACATGATGAATCAGATTGACTTTCCCCTGAAGGAGCTCTGCAGATTCCTTATTTTCTACCATAGTCCCAATATCCAGATTGACTGCAATTCCCGGATGATTCAGCATGGATGCCCATTCCAGCACATCCTTTGTATGATTCATAAAATTGGTATGATAAATAGGCGGATTCGCTTCCAGCGCAAAAACCACACCATGAGAAGCTGCATAATCACCAATTTTAAGAAAAAATTCTTTTGCTATTTCTTCCTGTCCCAGAGGTTCCATATTTCTCTGTCCCGGGCAGCCGAAAACAAGATTGGTACATTCCATAGCCGAAGCAAAATCGATAGCTTTGAAAGTTACTTTCAAAAGAGTTTCCCGTTCCTCTTTGCTGCGAAATATATTTTCCTGTCGACCAAACCAGATGGACTGCATGGAGGCGATTTTCAATCCAAAATCCCGATGAACTTTCTTTGCGAAATCAGATGCTTCCTGCCAATGGTCGTATGGATTCCCCTCTACCACACGGCCGGGAGCCACTTCGAGTCCTGAAAATCCCTGAGCCTGCAGGAAGGACAATACTTCATGATCATCCTTTGCCAGCCATCCAATATTTGATGCTGCCAGCTTCATGACTCTTTACCTCCCTGTGATTTTACAAAACCAAGAATCCCAGCTAAAACGGACTCTTTATTTTCTATGTAACCGTCCCTGCCACCAAAGCCTGACGCATACCGGGTCCGATAATCATAGCAGGGAACCGGACCAGATAATTGATTAGTAAATTCTTTCCCATATACATACTTGAATATCTCGGCAGCTTTAACCGGTTCTGTTGCCAAATGAAGCAAACGGATATGATGATCCAGAGCAAACTGAATATCTTTCCATAAATGAGACAAATTATAAAATTGGTATTGAGCCCGACTGTCTGTAAATGCTAAAGAAGTAAAGCCAAGATTTTCAAACTCTTTCTTCAATTCCGCATTGGTTGGATCCCCGGATTTATAGAGACATTTCCAAAAGCCATTGTTCTGCGGAGTATAACTTTTCGAAATAAGTACTGATTCGCTACTCAACTCCTGATATTTTTCATTCTTAAGCATCGATGGAACAAGCGTCATCATATCATAGAGAAAATTCTTTTTGAGGCCTTTCCCGTAAAGTGCCGGCAAGCGAACAATCAGGCAGTCCGGCACCAGTTCACGGACAGCCAGCTCCAGTTTATATCGATTCAGGCCATAAGGATGAAGTCCTTCGGTAGTGACGGCGTCATCCTCATAGACCCTGACAGGATCTTTCCATACATCGATTGTGGAAATAAGTACAAGCTGCCGGGGTGCAATCTGACGTATATTTTCTACTGCTTTGCTCACTTCAGCCCAATCGGCATTGACATCCCGATTCGCCAGGAACTTTTCAGCCCTGACTCCTGCATAAACGAGCAAATCCGGTTTAGCGCCATAGGCATCAGTAATGTTTGTGGAATGGAACAAGCCATCAAAATCCGTCGCACTGGCAATGTTCTGCCCGACAAAACCTGTTGATCCTACCAAGAATTTAGTCATCGTGGAAACTCCTTTTATTTCAATCATCAGCTTTTTATGGTGATTCGTTTCATCACATAATTCCAGATTGTTACTATTGCTGTTGCCACCAATTTTGCAATCATATACCACAGTCCGCATTGCTCTACGAGGAACCACATGCAAAGCTGGTTCAGTCCCAGGCCGATCACACTGACGATGAAGAATGCGAGTATCTGTTTTACAGTCTGCCTGCCGGATGATTTGAAAACGAAAACGAGGCAAAGCCAGTAGTTCAGTATGACTGCCAGTGTAAATGATATAGCTGCAGAAACGAGATACGGTATCCCCAGATATTCTGTGGCAAGGTAGAGAACGCCATAATCAACGATAAACCCTATGCCCCCTGCGATACAGAACCGAATGATTTCAGCGAGCCGGTTATTTAATATCTTCATGATAATTTATCGATGGATTCCACCACATATTTCTGTCTGGTAAAGACTGTTTTTAAAATCAGTGACAGATAGCGAATAGCGATGGTTAATGTCAAAATCAGTACAAAGAATCCTACCGCCAGAAATAACATGGTGGTCGTCCACCCGGCTACAGGATGAGCCGTGAGGTAAAGTACTACCGTATAAAGGCCCGTCAGTATCGCCACAAGCATCATGAAAATTGAAAAGCCAAGGGATAGACGATAAAAAGTATCTGTATACAGGATTAATGCGTCTACAGCGATTTCTTTCTGTTTAGTTCGTTCCACATCAGTTGCCTTTGGAATCGGGCAGAGAGGAGCATACATGATAGCGTCTGTCTTGAGGCCGCAATTTGCATAGACTGCTTTACGATAGGGTAATGTACGACTCATGGCACGGACTCTGTTGATAGCCCGGCGGGACAACAGACGGAAACTTTCAGTACGGATTTTATACTGCGAACGGGAATACTTGTTATACAGTTGATAAAAGAGAGCTGCTTCCTTATGCCCGCTGTTTTCAGGGCAGGCTGAAACGATGTCAAATCCGGTTAGAGAGTGATCATAAACTTTTCGCAGCAGCCCTTCTCCCCAGGAAAGAATGGTACTGTCAAATTCATATACAAAATCGCCTATAGCCAGATCGACACCGGCATCCATGGCCAGTTCGAGTCCCTGGAAATAGCTCATGGTGAGCAGGGTGACTGTCCCATGCCCTTCTGAAGCGAAAGATTTTATTTCTTCTGCCGTCTTATCTTCTGACGCATCATTGACACATACCACTTCATAATTCAGGAAATTGGAATCGAGATAATCGCAGATATGGGTCAGAAACGGCTTAATATTTGTCTCACAGTTTCGTGCATAAACTACTGCGGAAACGAAATTCTTTTCTTTCATATTGACAGCACCTCATCCAGATCATAGACCGTATTGATTTTGCCTGATAAAACCGCGACATAAGTCGGATTCGTGGAAAAGACTCGGACAACGGTGGGCCGGGAATCATCTATTTCCGAAGCTTTAAGGATTGGCTTCATGGAAAACAGGGAATGATCGTAGTGGAATTCATACTCCGGCCTCATGTATTTCCTTGCCAGGCTGCTCATATAGGGCCAGGCACTCTTTGGTTTCGCCGGACATTCATTGCAGTTGCCCAGACATTCTGGGCAGCAATAACCGTTGGAAGCTTTCTGACAGTCAAAAGTCGGCAGTGTATCATAACTGGTCACATGAGGGGTAAAAGTGACGGAAGTCAATGAGTGATAACCTGTTTTGCCGAAGGGCATAATGGAGAAAAAGGGCCCATCCATCACAGTCAGTCCGACATTCCGAAGTGCATCATTGACCGTACAAAGGATGATTTCACAAAGTTCATACTTGATCTTGAAAGGTTCAAAGCCCAGCATGGTATTGATTTCATTGGTACTTGCATAAGTGGCATTCAAAAGGTAGGGTGTGCAGATTTCATCATTTCCAATCCTGATGCTGTACACATTTCCCTTTTGCTCAATCATTTCCGGCCTTACGCCATAACCGATTTCGATCCCGGGATAATTGGAAATTTCAGATAGCAGATAATCCCGAAGGATATGGGCATCATAGGTATATTCCTCCGTCAGAAAAGTGCCATCGCACATGCCAGGGCGGAAATATTTCGTTGGGCTGATATCATCACACCGAATCCCTGCTGCCCAGCAGAATTTCCTGAACTCCTCGGCATTGGTCCAGGAAAACTGACTGCTTGTCGCATAGACCTGATCAAAAGTCGTGAGACAGCAGAAAGCGAAGTCATGCATAAACCGCTTGAAATAATGGGCTGACTTGGAAGCCGTAGAAAGGGAACGGGGATAGTGATAGCCCATATGTACTCTGGCCTGATTGATAAAAGTGGCCCGCATAAAAGGAGCGCTGTCCTTTTCCAGAACCAGAATCCGCTGCCTTTCATCCTGCCTGGCACTCTGCAAAGCAGCATAGAGACCATAAAGTCCCGCACCAATGATGACTTTATCGTAATTCACGGAATCACTGCCTCCTTCCCGAAGGCAATGTTCATTGCACGATAAAAAAGGCTTGTGAACACAGAACGTACCGAAGATCCGGCTCGTTTCACACGCCTTTTTATGGCAGACTCACAGTCTGCCTCTTTTTTATTGAATTCGAACAATAAAGACAGCCCATCCCGCAGATAGTCACTTGTAGAAGTCCGGCTGCCATGAAATTCTGATTTTCTCCCATAGAGGGCAGAGGAAAAGTTATGCGCTACCCCCCCGATTTTTTCGGCAGACTTACACCGACAGGAAGATTATCCGTTATAGCCATAGGCACCACGATAGAAATCAGATCCATACTTTCCTCTCCCAAAATTAATTTAATATTTTTCATATTTTATCATATATCGTAAGTCTCATACAGTGGAAATTTTTATGGGCCCTTTCTTTCAATCCCCTTTTGACCTGTCATGGACCCACTAGATCTCCTTCGGCGCGGAAGGGGCTGTCTATCACATAAACGGGAAGTGATTCGAAAGTTTCATGCATTACGTAACAATGAATCCCTTAGTAACTATCATTCTGATCTTTTTCCGTCGATACAGCCTTGAATCTTTTCGACTTGTTCCCTCCCACCGCTTCACTTGGAGCCCTCCGAGATGCTTGTACCTTTTATCTTATTTTCGACTTGTACGATAGTACAGCCCCTCCGTCGCCTTCGGCGACTGCCCGAACTTCGGGGAGGCTGAGAGGAGGGCCACGCTTTTTCCGATAGAGTCAATGATCCCTGGTAACTTTTGGCAATGAGCCTCGTATGTGCCGTGGAGAAAATGAGACTTATGCCGTACGGTTTTCTTCGGAATTGACGAAAACGGTACGCGAAAAGGCCCCCTCGAAAGGGGAGCTCCGGCGAAGCCGGTGAGGGGACGAACGGCACTATGTCTAAAAAATGGTGCCCTCGATAATGTCCTGCCCCCATCGGGGGAAGCTCCGCCAAAGGCGGTGAAGGGGGCTATCTATCGCTAGAATACCAGGTTTCACAGAAGCTTCATGCGTTACGTAATCATAGTTCCTGGCGATTATCATTCTGAACGTTTTCCGTCGATACAGCCATGAATGGTTTCGACAAGTTCGTCCTCCCACCGCTTCGCGGAGCCCTCCTATCGAGGAGGGCCCGCTTTTTCCGATAGAGTCAATGATCTCTGGTACCTTTCATCAGTCAGCCTCATATGTGCTGTGCAGCGATAGTACCCCCCTGCTCGCTCCGCTCGCCGCCCCCTGGCCAAGGGGGCAGATGATTTTCGACTTGTACGAGATTTTCAAACTCGTCTGTATACAGTCCCCATATAAATTTCGCGCTGCATCAGCAGCGCCACCTTCCCGAAGTCCCAAATCCGAAGTCCGAAATCCGCTTTCCACTCGCCTGTGTACATTCCCATAAAAAATCGGCAGCCCATCAGGGCTGCCACCTTCACGAACCACGAGTCACGAATCACGAAATTTCGAATAAGACTCAAGCGGGGCTTGCCGTGGCGGGGCTAACTCACGAATACCGTAACTGACTCAGGTCATGATCAGGACAATGTTTACTTAAAGCAAAGCACTTCAGAGAGCGGTTTTCTTTCGTTGGCTGCCGGAATGACTTCGGGGTGGCCGATGGCGATTAATGCGGAGACGTCGTAATTTTCGGGGAGGTCCAGTATTTCCTTGATTTTATCTTCTTCATATCGTCCCATGATGAGAGTCCCCAGTCCCAGAGCTGTGGCGGCGAGGCAGAAATGAGCCGACGCCACGCCGGCGTCAAAGGACTGCCAGTGGGTGCCTTTTTTCGTGGATGGTTTTCCGTCCGGTTCATAGCCCGAGAGGCCTTTGATACAGCAGAGAATGACCAGGGCCGGGGCGGCATGGATATTTTCCCGGTTCCAGGGGTATTTCTTCGCGGCTTCGTCGGCAATCCGGTTTTTCAGGTCTTCATCCAGGATGGCTACATAGCGGATGGGCTGGGTGTTTTCCCAGCAGGAGGCCATCTGGGCCATTTCCACTACGTTTTCGATATCCGTTTCGGTCAGCTTTTCTGCTGTATATTCTCTGATGCTTCTTCTTGAAATGAGGCAGGTAATTGCGTCCATCATATCCTCCATTTAAAATATGTTTTTCTTTATTTTATCACAGGTCCGAAAGAATCTCATTCCGCAGGGAATAAATCTTTTCCTTCCAGTTCGTAGACGTCTTCTGTTTCGTCCCAGGGGTTGTAGCGAACTTTCACGTAAATATCGGGCAATGCGTCTTCATGGAGCCACACGCCGATGGTGGCGAGGGTTTCCACTTTTTCTCCTTTCCGCCAGAGGACGGGATCGGCGCCGAAGGCGGTCATGTCCCAGAGGGCCCAGGGTTCATGATTTTCAGAAAGAAGTTCGGAAATACGGGAAAGGCGCTTCGTGGTGGAGGGACGGAGTCTTCTGTTCAATGCGCCGAAGTCCGGGGAAAGGTAGTGGTTCGTATGGGCGAGAGTCCCGTTTTCCACCCGTTTGATCTGATAGGCGCCGTCAGCCCCTATTTCCACATAGACCAGGGAATGGGCGTCGCCGATCATGAGGAATTTCGGTCCTTTGAAATACCCTGTCTTTTCCAGCGCTTCTTCTACCGTGGCGCAGGAGCCAAGGATTTCGCGGAGGGCGCTTTTCTTCGAATGTCCCATTTCCTTTCTTTCTTTTCTCGGGATCACGCTGGCAGCCGCCGAGAAGACGGCAAGTCCTTTTTCATTGACCCCGCCGCGGAGGAACATTTTCTTTTCGTCTCCCCCATAAAGGCCGTAGTATCGGTATTTTTCCCCTTTGCCATACTTCATTTCCTGATACTGGGGCACCCAGTCCCGATTCTTGACGAGAATGGTCCCTCCTCCCTCTACTTCACTTCCATTGGCGCCCCAGAGGGTGCAGGCGAAGGCGGAAGGCACGGACAGGGCCAAAAGGGCGGCAAAAGCAAGAATGGTCTTCTTGAAAGATTTCATATTTCCTCCTTGCAGGGGAGCGGTTTCTCCCGTAGACTATAGAAAAAACGAAAGGACCAGCCATGATACAGGACATTTTCCCTCATCATCTCGATAATCATTATAACCCAAAGGCCATGCCCGATGACAGGAGCCGGATTTTTTATTTTCATGGAAATAAAATATTCCTCCAGACCCGCCGCCCTTCCATGCTGCCTTTGTATAATGAGCTTCCCTCGGAAAAGGTGACTTACCTCTTTTCCCTGGACGGCATTTCCTGTTTTCTTGCTGAAAGCGAGCGGCAGGTCTTCCCGGAAGGGGAATGGCTGACCCTCCGGAACCTTCGGAGCCGGAAAAATCTCCCCAAAGAGGAAATCTATGCCGTCTGGACGGCGGGGCACATCGAAAGGTGGATGAGAAATACCCGTTTCTGCGGCGCCTGCGGATGTGAGACGGAGCCCTCCCCCATCGAAAGGGCAAGAATTTGTCCTCATTGTGGAAATACGATATACCCCCGCCTCAATCCTGCCATCATTGCCGCCGTAGTGTGGGAAGACAGACTCCTCCTCACCCATTATGCCAATCGACCGCAGGCACAGTATGCCCTGGTGGCCGGGTACACGGAAATCGGGGAAACCCTGGAAGAAACGGCGAAACGGGAAGTAATGGAAGAAACAGGCCTTTCCGTCAAAAACCTCAAATACTACAAATCCCAGCCCTGGGCCACGGCAGCAGATATCCTCTCCGGTTTCTGGTGTGAGGTCCATGGAAATCCGGAAATCCATGTGGACGGCATGGAACTGGACCACGCCTTCTGGGCCAAAAGAGAAGAAATCATCCTCCAGAGCGACGACTTTTCGCTGACCAACGAGATGATGAGCCTTTTCAAAAACGGATATAAGCCCTTTGGGAAATAAGGGAGCCATCAGCTGTCAGTTTTCATCCATCTTTAAGGAATCGTATTCCGGAAGTCTTACCGGTTTAAAGTCCTGTCCCTGAACCGGAAATCAAAAAGCAGAAATAAAGCCACTGGTTTTATTTCTGCTTTTATTCTGCCCTTTTATGCCGGCCGGGCCTGTGGATTTCAGACATAGTACGAATCCCCCGTCTGTCCGGAATTCCCATAAAAAATGAGCGGCCCATCAGTGCCGCCGCCTTCCCGCACCCCGAAATTTCGAATAAGGCTCGGGCGGAGCGTGCCATGGTTTGCCAAGACCCGAAAGCCGAAGGTGACTGGGTTCACCGGCTCTCTCTTGCCGCTAAAATTTCATCCAGTCCCCTTGCCAGCTGATCGGCACAGGAAGTTCCTTTTCCGGCGCAGTCATTACCCCGTAAGATGTCAGCCGCTTCTTTCGCATCTCTTCCTTCGAGGAGCCGCCCGATGGCGGAGAGATTTCCCGGGCAGCCGCCCCGGAATTTCAGGTTATGGATTTTGTTTTCATCGTCCAGGGACAGCGTGATTTTCCTGGAGCATACGCCTTTTGGTGTGAATTCGTAATCAGTCATTTGTTTTTCCTTTCTTTTACTCCCCTTCTCTTTCCAGAGGGCTCGTCATGAATTCTTTCAGATGATATTTGTAGAGATGAAGGATGCCATAGAGGTACTGCTGTTTTTCCGTATAGCTATCGTTCATATACCAGTCGGCCAGCAGTTTTCCTCCCACGAGGACACTTCCGAAGGGAACGAGGAGAGCCACACAGAGCATGCCCAGTATCTGGAGGATATCGAGACGACGGGGACCTTGTGTCAGATCATCTTCCGTGCAGAGTACTTTCATTTCCTTCAGGAATTCATTATATACCTTTTCATCTTTCAGACTGTTCCGGTCTGCCATGAGGTAGGCATAAGGCCCTTCCCAGCCGTAACAGATTCCGTATTTTTCAAATTTCACGGGAAGGGGGTTGGGAAAAAGGTTATTTCGAAGCACCGGTCCCAGAAAAAGGACCCGCCCGTCGGACAGGAATGCGCTCTTGTTCAGCTGCCACTGTTCCTCATTCATGGTGACTACCTGGAAATGGCCTTCCACATCGGCTTTTTTCTTTTCCTCCTCCCGAATGAGATGGAGGATTTCATTGGCCAGGCCGGAGTCAGGCATTTCTGCGACTACGAAGAGTACCTGTTTCTTAGCCATATTTCCTCCTTTAGAAATATTTCTAGCAGACTCCGGGGAAGTGATCCACAAATTCGATGCGGATATCTTCGAAGGAATCCACGAATTTCACGGTAAAATCTTCACCATAGTCCACAAACTGCCACTCTCCGATGTCATCAGGGAAGGAAGAAACGGTTTTCACCTTGAGGTCCGGGAAGGAGGAAACCACCCGCACTTTGATATCCGGGAAGGAATCCACCACCTTCACCCGCCCGGCCAGGCGGATATTTTTGAAATAACCGTCACTGTTGATGGGCCCTGCCGCATGGGCACAAAGTCCGCCGAAGGCAAAGAACAGGGCGGATAAAATGAGAAGCGCTGCTTTTTTCATAATGGCCTCCTTGACTGAAAAATACTTTTCTATCTATATTATATTCCTTTTTAATCCATGGTTAAACCAGTTTTTCCCCTGTATGGGGAACAGGGAAAATTTGTGGGAAATATGGATTTCTTATTTCCCGGACCGTTCCTCTTCTCTCTTCAAGGCAGCCCTGCGCCTCCTGCGTACGCGGTTGATATGCCGTTCGAAAAGTCCACTGTCTATGAATTCCGCCAGTACCAGCTGGTCATAAACCGGAACGGTACAGGTATAAAAACCCACCTTTTCTTCATACCGGGGGAGAAGTTTTTCCGGCAGCACCAGGTAGGCAGCACGGAGAGAAGGCGCAATGGTTTTCGTGAAACTGTTCATGTAAATGACCCGCCCCTCCCGGTCCAGGGAATAGAGGGTATCTTCCGGCTTCGAAAGAAGGGTGAATTCGCTGTCGAAATCATCTTCGATGATGTATCCATTTCTTTCACAGGCCCAGCGGATGTATTCCGCCCGTTTCGATGCATTCGCCGTAATTCCGGAAGGATAACTGTTGAAAGGAGTCACATGAAGGACGGACGCTTTCGTGCGGGAAAGTTCTTCCGTTTCGATGCCGCGGGGTCCCATCGTAAGTAAATCCGTGCGGGCCAGATTGGCCTCGTAGACTTTCCGGATTTTTTCATAGGATGGATTTTCCAGGGCATAGAGTCTCTCCCGCCCCAGGGCCTGCACATTAAGGCCATAGAGATATTCCGCCCCGGAACCGATCAGAATCTGCTCCGGCGTGACTTTCATATTCCGACTCCGGGCCAGGTAGTCCGAAAGAGCCCTCTGGAGCTCCCTCATGCCCTGGTGAGGCGAAGGGGCCAGGAGTTTTTCCCCGTAAAGGGAAAGGACGGAGCGCATAGTCTTTGCAAAAGCGGAAAATGGAAATAAATCACTTTCTCCCTGCTCCCGCATTTCCACAGGCACCCGCTCCATGGGAAGGGACTGCCCGCCATTTCCTACGGGGTAGGATTCCTTCTCCCGGTAAATGACAAAGCAGCCGCTCCGCTCTTTCATTTCCACATAGCCTTCCTCCGAAAGGAGGTCCAGCGAATGCTCCGCCGTAATGACGCTCACCCCATAATCCTCCGCCAGCTGCCGCTTCGAAGGAATTTTCGTCCCATAAGGATAGGTGCCGTCCGTGATTTTCTCACGGAGGGAAATATAAAGATTCATGTAAGCTTTCATGGCTGCCTCCAACTGTATAGGGGTTCAACACTGCCTTTGCTCATTCCCAATATAAATTTCGTGCCGCATCAGCGGCACACCTTCCCGAAATCCCAAATCCGAAGTCCCAAATCCGATTTCCCCGCCTGTCCACATCCCCCATATAAAATTCGTCGGCGCATCAGCGCCGACACCTTCCCGCACCCCGCATCCCGCACCCCGTTTTTTCAATTTTCCATATCCCCCATATAAACTTCATGCCGCATCAGCAGCACGCATTCCCGATACCCCCGATATCCCCGAAATCCACGATTCAAAAGTCCTTATCCCTGAAGCCATCCTTTCTTATGCATCGCCACTGGTCATATTTTTTATTTCATTTTTGATTATTTTTATATGCTCAGTTTTATATTATAATCTTTTGCAATAAAAAGCAAAGGAGTCTTTCCCATGGCAGAATATACTTTACCCGCCCATAACGTACAGTGGCTCACCCTTTCGGGCCTTCTCATGGCACTGAATATCGGCCTTTCATCCTTCGGAATTCCCGTCCCGGGAGGCCATTTATACCTGAATGATATAATCATTGTGGCATCGGCATTACTTTTAGACCCTATGGGCGCTTTTATCGTAGGCGGCATCGGGGCATTTCTTGGAGATTTCTTCTTCTATCCCCTTCCCATGTTCGTATCCCTTATCACCCACGGCCTGCAGGCTCTCGTGATTTCTTACCTTGTCCATCACGTCGGGAAAAATAAAAAAATGACCACTCTTGGTGCTGTCCTGATTGGTGCGGCTATTATGGTCATCGGCTATTCCCTGGGCCGGGCTTTTATTTACAGCACTCCTGCCTATGCCTGGGTGAAGCTCCCCTGCCAGATCCTCCAGGCCCTTCTGGGCGTTGTATTCGGACCATTTCTCGTATGGAAATGGAAACTGGACGAGGTAGTGAGAGATATTATTTCCGGGAAAAGGATTTGAGAGCCGTTAGCCGTTAGCTTTTAACCATTATCCGTTAATCGTTCTTCGTTGTTCGTGTAGATAGCGTCCCTGTCGGGACGCTTTTTTATTTTGCCTTTGGCCCTCAACTGTCGATGCAATAGGTAATTGAGTTTTTTCGACAGTCAGTGGTTTTCACATGTTAGAATAAATCCCGTATAAAAAGGCGGCTCTTTAAATCAATTCTGCGCCGCACCGCCCCTGATTCCTAATCCCCAATTCCTCCTGCAAGTTTGAGAATACCGGTTGTACCAAAATAAACATAGAAAAGACCCGCTTTCCTATCCTGAAGCGGGTCCACCTGCACTGATAACTAATAACTTCTTCACATAATCGGGAAAAGCACCCTGGCCAGATAAATAGTCCCTGTCATAGTGATGCAGGAGAGGAAAGTGCTCATCATGACCAGTTCAGTAGCAAAGTCTTCACAGTTATGAAATTCCACGGCATAAAGGACGGAATTGACTGCTGCCGGTACGGAACACATGATGAGGATGGTCTGGGAAATGGTGGGTTCAAAAGTGATTCCAAAGAATCCCCATACCCGGATGAGGATGTATGCCATCACCGGTCCCCCGATGAGACGAAGTGCGCAGCCCAGCCAGGCATCGGGATCCGAGAAGGAAAGTTTGCTCCGGTGAATCTGCATTCCTAAAGCAACCATGACTATGGCAACCAAAGCAGCGGCAGAATTCTGAAGGATCGGCCATACGAAAGTGGTAGACATATCAAAGCCTGAATACTTGATGGAAAAAACGGCCACCAATGTATAAATGACAGGCATATGGAAAACCACGGAAAGCGCATCCCTGGGCGTGAGGCGCCCCTTTCCTGCCTGGTAAAGGCCCAGGGTATTCAGGAACATATTCATCTGGACAAGCATCATGGTGGCTGCCGCAGAAGCTACTGCCAGATAGGGAGTTTTTCCATCCACAATATAGGGAGCATTGGAAAAAACAAGAGCAATCAGGGCGATGCCGATATTTCCATTGTTTGAAAACATGGTACCGTTCTTGAAAGCTTCGATTTTGGACGATGAAAATCCCCTCATTCTGCCCACGATGGTGGCCAGAATTCCAATACAGACCATAACCACGAAGGAAATCAGAAATACGTGGAGCATGGACATATCGATTTTTGCCACATAAATACTGTAAAAAATAAAGCAGGGCAGCACGATGAAGAAAGTGAGCTTCGTAAAAGAAGCCACATCCATTTTATATTTCCTGTCCAGCAGGTATCCGATGAGGACGAAAACCAGAAGGGGCAGGATATTATCGGAAATAATCTGAAGAAATGCCATAGTCCCTCCTTACATTCCCAGCGGGAAAAGCAGCCGGGAAATATAAATCGCTCCGGTCACCGTAATGATGCCGCACACCGTATTAAAGAGCACGGACTGGGTAATATAGGAAGAATCGTCCTTGTATTCCGCCCCGTAAATGATGAGGGTCATGGAAGAAGGAATGGCGGCAAAAAGGAAGAAAACCTGCTCCGCCACCGCATTCCGGATGCCCAGGGCAGATCCAGGTATTTCCAGCAGGCAGAAGGCCAGAAGGGGCATCACGATGAGCTTTAAGGCCATGGAAGAAATCATGGAAAAATCCGGCTTTTTCAGTCGGCTCCGATGAAGCTGGATTCCGATCGTGATGGTGACAAGAATAAAGAAAGCTCCATTGAAATGGATAAAGACAGGCCAGAGGAAAGTATGCTGAAGCGGAATTTCCGCCATTTTCAGGATGAAAGCCAGCACAGCCGCATAAAGGGCAGGCATTTTCAGAAGGTACAGGAAAAATTCGGAAACAGAAGCGCCATGGCTCCGGATGAGGGCTGCGCCAAAGACATTGACACAGATATTCATGATAATCATCAGAATCGCCATAGCTCCCATGGCTTCCGAAAGATAAGGATGACTTGCCCCTTCCGCAAAAGGCGGATGGGTGAAAATAAGCATGATGAGGGCAGCCCCGATATGGCCGGAATTGGAAAAGGTGGAAACCGCCTTGAATTCATCCCTTACTTCCTTTCGGAGACCCAGTGCATGGGAAAGTCCGGCAGAAAGAATATACTGCAGAACAATCAGAATGATGGCCGCCGGAAGGAGCAGCAAATCCGCCTCACTTCCCTCATACCGGTACAGATTAAAGAAAATAAAGCAGGGCAGCATAATCAGTACGATGAGTTTGCTGTAAGTTCCAAGATCCAGCTTGAATTTGCTGTCCAGGAACCAGCCTGCCCAGATAAAGACCAGAAGCGGCATGATGTCGTTCCATACAATAGATAATACCGTCATAAAAACCCCTTTTGTATTCTTTTGAGAAAGTTTCTTATTATTAGTATTTTTTAGTATACATCGAAATGACAGGAGAATAAAGGGGGAATATTTGCCATTTGCGGAACAGGATCTCTTTCTTCTTCGAAAACTTTTGGTTCGGGGATATCGGGAAAATCGGGGCTGTCGGGAAGGTATCGGCGCTGGTGCGCCAATCATTTCCTATGGAAAATCAGCACAAACGGGATTGAAAAGCCCGTACAGATAGAAATGCCTCACATCCCGCGGAAACGCTCCCCTCACAGGCCCCCGAAGTTCGGGGGCTCTTGCTTACTGATAGAGTCCAACCTCTCAAGTACATTTCATCAATCAGCCTCATAGGTGCCTTGCAGATTTCAGGACTAATGACATACCGTTTTTACTCCAAATGCCTCAAAAGGAATGCGGAAAAGGGCAGCGGAGCTCCGGCGCAGCCGGTGAGGGTGAACTGCACTTTCGACGGTAAATTCCCCAGGCACTCTTGCCCCAGTGTCCCCCATCGGGGGGAAACTCCCGCGAAGCGGGTAAAGGGGTATACTAACGGTTCATGGCAATATGTGGGACAATAAAAGATACCTTTATGACCTGAAAACTGTTCATTCGGATTAATGCGTAGGACGCCGGGCTAATGAGCCATATAAGAATGAAAAGCTGTACATTGAGGTTCATAATTAATAGCACCATGTTTGAATTGGCCCCATAAAAAATCGTGCCGCCTCAGCCCCGCACCTTCCCGCACCCCGCATCTCGCTCCCCGAAATCTCGCAATGGACACTACGGTGGCATGCCGCGGTGAGGCTAAAACCCGAAAACCGTAACTGACACAAATCACAGTAACTGCCAATTGTCTCCATCCCAATCTATACTCCGCGGCCCATCAGGGCCGCCACCTTCCCGCACCCCGCTCCCCGAAATCTCGAAATGGACACTATGGTGGCATGCCGCGGTGAGGCTAAAACCCGAAAACCGTAACTGACACAGACCACAGTAACTGCCAATCATCTCCAAAAACCTCCTTTACTTTTTCGAAAATATGCGATATACTATTTGAAGTCACACTTATGGCGGTGTAGCCAAGCGCCAAGGCGTGGGCCCCGCAAGGCCCTTATCCCCGTGTTCAACTCCGGGCACCGCCTCCATAAAAATAACGCTTTGAGGAATCCTCAAAGCGTTTTTCTTTTGCGTGATTTTTTATGAATAACTTGAAACCCATCCAGGACGGAATACCGGATATCGAAAGTTATCAGTTACCAGTTATCAGTTCACAGTGAAGGTGGCGCCCTTCGGGCGCAATATATCAATACAGTCATAATGAATACATATAAAAAATGGCCCGCCATCCAATCTGATGCGGGCCCACCTTCACTGATAACTATGAACTGATCACTGATAACTTTCCACATACAGTTATCCACGTAATCTGAATATAGAGAATAACTGAAATTCAAGCGGAATACCGGATGTTAAAGTTATCAGTCATCTGTGAATGTGACGCCCTTCGGGCGTATTTTATATGAATATCTCCATAGGGAACACATATATAAAAAAGGGCCCGCCATCTAAACAGATGCGGGCCACCTTTACTGAGAACTATGAACTGATAACTGATAACTTTTTCACCTGAAGTTTTCCACTTATGTGAAACTCAGCCCTCCAGGACACCAGCGATCAGTCTTTCGGCACTGGTCCATACTTGTTTTTCTTTGCCTCTCCCGGGAAGAAAGCAAGGACTACGATGGCGATGAAGAAAATCACGGCTACCGTACGGGTGGCATTGAGCTGGCTGCCCAGGAAATTTCCGCCCAGCTGATTGATGGCCAGAAGGATAAGGAAGAAAATCCAGTAATACCAGTGGGATTTCCCGATATCCGAAAGCCGTCTCATGCCCAGACTGATGAGGGAAATAAAGCAGAGAGTCCCCAGAATGAGGAAACCTACAATGAAGGGATTGGCTTCGCCGATGAAAAGCTCCGGACGAAGAACGGTAATCACGAAAAGAATGACCGAAGGGATGAGCATGCCCAACATTCTCTTGATGTAAGTTTTCCGGCTCATCCGTCCCACAGGGTCAAACCAGGTCTTGATGATCTTGTGACTGATGCCCTTCTTTTCTTCTGCTTCTCTTTCTTCGATAGCTGCATTGTTGGAAAGGGCTTTGGCATCCTCACTGTCCATGAGGGCAATGGTCACCACATTTTCCCCTTTCTGCGGTTTTGTGATGAAAATGGATGTCACCGTATCCGCAAAAATAGTCATGCCTGCCGCATCCTGGGGCTCTCCCTCACTCTTTGCTGCAGTCTTGATAAAACCTTCTCTGTCTTTAACGGGCAGTTCCATGTAAATGGCGGCAGTCTTTTTATTTCTGATGCACACGCCTACGATAGCGACTTCCGTGCCGTAGAAATCAAATTTTTCCTCTCCTTCGGAAAGGGAATAGAATTCCACATGTTTGTCTTCGTCTTCACTTTCCCGGGTAGCGGTGTAATTATGGGAAATCTGGCGCAGCGTTTCACCCAGCCGCAGCGTTCCCGCTTTTCTGGGCTTTCTCTGCTTCCTGCCAGTGGCGGCTTTTCCTGCATTTTCTGTAATATCCGGTATTTCAAAATCCATGGCCATATTTATATACTCCTTTTCAGGGTCGTCCCTGTTCTAACCATTCTATTGTATCATGGACAGGGTCCGGAAGGAAATATATTTCATGGTTATGCCGTTTTTTCATTAAGCCCCGCCGATCGATGGACATGATGATGGGTATCGGCCGTATTTCCTTTCGGTTTGAATACAAGAAGCATGATAGAACCGGCCACGATCATAAGCCCTCCGATCCAGGACCATACCGTCAGCACTTCATCCCAGAAAATCCACCCGAAAAGGGCATGAAATAATATTTCACTGTACATGAGGAACGATACGACCACCGAATTCACATGCTGGAAAGCCCAGGTCATGAACATCTGGGCCGACAGGGCAAAGAGGCCGAGGCCCGCCGCCCAGAGCCATTCCGGGCCGGAAGGCATGGCAAAGGCTTCTTTCTGCATCATGGTAATCCCTACAATGAGGCTGAAAATCTGGAAATAAAAGACGATTTCCGTATTCGATTTAAACCCTTTCTCCGCCAGCCGGCTGATCACGATGTAGGCGGCGGCAGAGAAAAATCCTCCTCCTATGCCATAGAGGGCATATAAATTAAAGGAAGAATAATTCCAGATCTGCACCACCACCAGAGTCCCCAGGGCAATGGCAAAAAGTCCCGGGATAGCCTCCTTCGGCAATTTGTCATGAAGAAAAAGGGGCGACAGGATACACATGAAAAAAGCGGCCAGCTGGGACAGGATCTGCGCATCCCCAAGGGTCAGGCCTTCGATGGAAACAAAATAAAAGAAAAGCGCGATACTCCCGAATAGGCCCCTGAGCGATAGCATGAACCGGTGCTTTCCGGTATAGAATTTCTCTCCGCTCTGCCAGGTCAGGACAGGAATAAAGAGGATGCCGAAAAGTCCGCGGAAAAATGTCATTTCCCCCGAGGGCATGGGTTCCAGCAGACGGGCGCAGCCGCTCATGAAAGCAAAAGAAAGAGCGGCCGCCAGAGTACTGATAATGCCCAGTGCAATACTGCTCCTTTTTCGCTTCTGGGATTTGATGGCCATCTTGAAACGGGCCAGCGGATTGTAGGCTATTCTCGTCTGATACAAATGAAAGACTCCTTTACTGCACATTTTTTATTATTTTATTTTATGATTTTTAAAATAATAAACCAATGTTCAGTTCAGAGCATTCATCCGATACCGTATAAAATTCAAAAACTGACTTTTTCCAGACAAAAAGCCCCGAAGGGCCTTTTACAATCATTGATTTCCCGATGGCTTCAGCAGAAGCAGCAGCATGGACCCCGCCACAATGGATACGCCGCCAATCCAGGACCAGAGAGTCATCACCTCATCCCAGAAAATCCAGCCCATGAGGATATGGAAAAGGATTTGGCTGAACATGATGAAAGAAACAATCACAGAATGAATATGCTGGAAAGCCCAGGTCATGAGCATCTGAGCAATCAGGGCGGTAAGGCCGATGGCGATAGCCCAAAACCACTGTATGCCATGGGGAATGAGGAAATCTTCCTTTGCCATAAGCAGAAGACCCGTAATGAGGCTCCAGAGCTGAAAATAAAAGACAATTTCCGTATCCGACCGGAATCCCCGCTCCCCCAGCATGCCGATCGTGATATAAGCTCCCGCACAGGAAAGCCCTCCCAGGGCCCCATAAAGGGCATACCGGTTAAAGCCCGAAAAATTCCATACCTGCATCACCGTCATGGCTCCCAGGGCAATGAGGAAAAGAGCCGGAATGACCCGTTTTGGCATTTTCTGCTTCAGAAACAGAGGCGCCAGGATGCACATGAAAAAAGCCGAAAGCTGCCCCAGAATCTGCCCGTCTCCCAGAGTCAATCCCTCAATGGAGAGGAAATACAGGTACAGCGCAATGGACCCGAAAACGCCTCGCAGCGTCAAAAGCCCCACATGAGTTCCTGAAAAAATCCTCTGCTCATTCTGATGAGCAATGAGAGGAATAAAAAGCAGCCCGAATAATCCCCGGAAAAAAGTGAGCTCCCCCGAAGGCATAGGTGAAAGCATCCGGGCGCACCCGCTCATGGCCGTAAAGAAAATGGAGCACAGGAACGTCGCCACAATCCCGGCCGTCAAAGTACTTCCACCTTTTCCTTCCATAAGCTCACCTTCCTTCATATGTACCTATTGTAGTAGCCTGGCTGTCTTTTGACAATAGAAAAGAAAAAACATAAAGCAGGGAGAGGCTGCAAAACAAAGGATATGCAAAACTTTCCATAAGGATTCATGGTTTCCTGGTCAGAAACAGGGCTTTCCCGCTCAAAGCAGGAAATTGTACATTAAAATGAATGATCAACAGGCCTTGAAACGGTATTTCTGGCAGAGTGAAAAACTTATTATTGTGGTTAATGAACCGGAAAAAGAATTTCCACTTCGCATCTGCCTCTTTTCAGAGGAAAATAATGATTGTCCTGCCCGTGCACAGTCCAAATATGCAGCGGCCCATCTCACCGAACCGTAAGGAGCGGAAAAGGATTCACGATTCTCCCTGGAAGAAATAGACAAAAACGCCTGTCGAAAACAATAAAAAACTGTGACCACGAGGGTCACAGTTTTTTCAGATGTTATCAGTCAACCAGAGCGATAATAACCTGCGGTGCATTATCGCCGAGACGGCCTTCCAGTTTAGCCATGGTGGTGTAACCGCCATTGCGTTCTGTGTATTTCTTTGCGATTTCGTCGAACAGTTTCTTTGTAACAGCTTTATCCATGATGAAAGCTTCAGCCTGGCGGCGGGCATGGAGATCGCCTCTCTTGGCGAGGGTGATCATTTTGTCAGCTACACGGCGGAGTTCCTTGGCTTTGGATTCAGTGGTGGTAATCTTGCCATACTGGAAAAGGGAAGTTACGAGACTGCGCAGCAGTGCCTTGCGGGCGCCGCTGATTCTTCTCAATCTACTACGAGCCATTTCTTTCCTCCTAATTAATCAATCCCTGGGGTCTTTGAGATGAAGTCCAAGGCTCCTGAAGTTAGCCAGTTTCTCTTTGATTTCATCTACGGATTTCTTACCAAGGTTGCGTACACGGGTCAATTCATCTTCTGTCTTGTCTGTGAGTTCGCCGATTGTATTGATTTCAGCTCTCTTCAGGCAGTTAAATGCGCGGACAGAAAGTTCAAGTTCATCGATGGGGAGATTGCGGATTGCTTCTTCATCGACTTTATCCTTCGGGGGCTCCGGATCCGGTTGTGCTTCCGGGCCTTCTACCGGTTCACTGCCTGGCTGGCTGATACCGATTTTCTTGAAGTTTTCGAAGCAGGAGATGAGGATGTTTGCAGCAGTTGCTACTGCATCATCCGCATTGACGGAGCCGTCAGTATCCAGTTCAAGAGTCAGTTTATCGAAATCCATTTCGTTTCCGACACGGGTATCGCTGACTGTATAATTGCATTTAACAACAGGAGAATAAATGGAATCGATCGGGATAACGCCGATTACGTCGTCCTCCCGTTTGTTCTTTGTAAAAGGTACATAGCCATGTCCACGGTTGATGGTCATTACCATACCCAGATGGGCATTGGAATCCAGGGTGCAGATGGCCAGATCTTTGTTGAGAACATCTATTTCTGCCGGTAACTGCATATCACCGGCATGGAAAATACCTTCTTTAGTGATATCGATTCTGACCTGAATCGGGAAAACCGCTTCTTCATGGGCGATGAAACGAATCTTCTTCAAGTTCAGGATCATATCTGTTACATCTTCTCTGACGCCGGCAATTGTAGTAAATTCATGAAGCACATTGTCGATCTTGATAGACGTAATAGCCACACCGTCTAAAGATGAAAGCAACACGCGTCTCAAACTGTTCCCCAGTGTGATACCGTAGCCTCTTTCGAGCGGTTCGCATTCAAACTTGCCATGACGTTTATCATCACTGAGTTCCACAGTCTTAATAGTGAAGCTTGTATTTTCGATCATCCGAAAGTCCTCCTTCTGCGCCTTGCGGCGCCAATATAGTACAGAATGGTATACGGGTCAAAGGGGAATTCCCTATACCTATTATACTCTTCTGCGTTTCGGAGGACGGCAGCCGTTATGAGGAATCGGGGTAACGTCCTTAATGCTGCTGACTTCAATGCCTGCTGCCTGCAGTGCACGAATAGCTGCTTCACGGCCTGCGCCCGGTCCTTTGACGAATACGTCAGCAGAACGCATGCCCTGATCGATAGCAATCTTTGCTGCCTGTTCAGCAGCCATCTGTGCTGCAAATGGAGTGCTCTTTCTGGAGCCTTTGAATCCGAGTCCGCCGGCAGATGCCCAGGCGATGGTGTTGCCATTGGAGTCAGTAATCGTTACAATCGTGTTGTTGAAAGTAGAACGAATATGAGCTGCACCGGATTCTACATGTTTTCTTTCTTTTCTTTTAACTTTAGCTTTTACCGTAGCCATTTTATCCTATCCCTCCTTCAACATTACTTCTTGGTTGCAGTCTTTTTGCCTGCAATGGTCTTCTTCGGTCCTTTACGGGTACGAGCGTTGGTCTTTGTTCTCTGACCACGTACCGGCAGTCCTTCACGATGACGTTTGCCTCTATAGGAGCCGATTTCTACCAGCCGTTTAATGTTGAGGGATTCTTCTCTACGGAGATCGCCTTCAGTTTTGTAGTCAGCAAGGGCGTTGCGGATCTTTGCAACGTCGTCTTCTGTCAGGTCTCTTACACGAACGTCAGGATTGATTCCTGTCTTGTTTAAAATTTCTTTGGAAAGAGTGGGGCCAATTCCATAAATATAAGTTAAGCCGATCTCAACGCGCTTATCTCTTGGTAAGTCTACACCAGCTATACGTGCCATCTACTCTTTAACCTCCTTTTAAATTAACCTTGTCTCTGCTTATGTTTCGGATTTTCACAAATGACCATTACACGGCCTTTGCGTTTGATGATCTTGCATTTGTCGCACATCTTTTTAACGGACGGTCTGACCTTCATCTTGGTTCCTCCTTACTTACTTGTAACGATAGGTAATCCTGCCGTGCTCCAGATCGTAGGGGGTCAGTTCTACGGTTACTTTATCCCCGGGCAGTATACGGATGAAGTTCATCCTCATTTTGCCGGAAATTGTAGCCAGTACGATATGGCCTCCGTTTTCCAGTTTTACACGGAACATGGCGTTTGGAAGTTTTTCTGTAACTTTGCCTTCCACTTCAATAACGTCTGCCTTGCTCATGAGAGCCTCCTTTGGCTTATCATATACTGTCCGCCGGGAATCAGTTTCGCAGCGTCAGAATTCTCGGACCATCTTTTGTTATGGCAATGGTGTGTTCGATGTGGGCGGAGGGTTTTCCGTCAACAGTGACTACACCCCAGCCATCACGAAGAGTGATGATATCGGGACTTCCCATGGTAATCATCGGTTCGATGCAGATAACCATGCCTTCTTCAAGGCGGGGTCCATGACCTGGCGTTCCGTAGTTCGGAATCTCCGGATCTTCATGCATGTCGGTACCAATCCCGTGGCCTACGTATTCGCGAAGCACCCCATAGCCGTAAGGCTTGACATAGCTTTCCACCGCATGGCCGATATCGCCCACATGATTTCCCACTACTGCCTGTTTGATGCCCGCAAAAAGGGCACCTTCCGTAGCCTTGATGAGCTGAAGGTTCTTCTTGTTCGTGTGACCTACAGGAACGGTGATACAGGAGTCACCCATGTAACCATTTAATTCTACCACAAGATCGATAGAAATGATATCACCTTTTTTTAAAATTTTTTTCGCTGAAGGAATTCCATGAACCACCGTGTCATTGACGGAAGCGCAGATGGATCCGGTGAAGCCTTCGAATCCTTTTTCCGCGGGGATTCCACCCCGGTCCCTGATGAATTTTTCAGCCATCTGGTCCAGGTCGAGTGTGCTCATACCCGGCTTTACGGCTTTTTCCAGCATAGAGAGAGTATCCGCAGTCAGACGGCTGGCTGCGGCGATTTTCTCTATTTCTTCCGGTGTTTTGATGATGATCATTTGGAAGCCTTCTTCAGAGCTGCCACGATATCTTCATACACCTTGTCCATGGACTGGTCTCCGTCGATTTCATAGTAACGGCCGCTGACTTTATAGTAGTCAATCAGGGGTTTTGTGGAAGTTTCATAAACATCCAGTCTCTGGCCGATTGTCTTCTCATTGTCATCAGCGCGCTGATACAGTTCTCCTCCGCAGTTATCGCAGATCCCTGCCTGCTTCGGCGGACGGAATTCTTTATGGAAGGAAGCTCCGCATTTGCGGCAGACAAGTCTGCCGGAAACTCTCTTCACGATGTCATCCCTGTTGGCTTTGATGCCGATGACAGCGGTGAGATGAATGCCGAGTTCATGGAGGATGGCATCAAGAGCAGAGGCCTGGGCGGTGGTGCGGGGGAATCCGTCGAGGATCCATCCCTTTTTGCAGTCGTCCTGGGCCAGTCTTTCTTTTACGATGCCCACAGTTACACTATCCGGAACAAGGGCTCCCTTGTCCATATAGCTTTTAGCTTCCTTGCCGAGAGCAGTTCCTGATTTCACTGCGGCACGGAACATGTCGCCAGTGGCAATCTGGGGGATGCCGTAATCACGAATGAGTCTTTCTGCCTGGGTGCCTTTGCCGGCACCTGGAGGTCCCATTAATAAGATATACATATCCCTTACTCCTTTTTTATAAAAAGCTTATTTGATAAAGCCCTGATAGTTTCTTGTAACCATATAGGACTGGGCCTGTCTCATGGTGTCCAGCGCAACGCCGACGATAATGAGGAGGGATGTACCACCGAAGTACACGCCCTGGATGCCGGTGATATTTCCGATGAAGTTCGGAAGGATTGCGATGAATGCCAGGAATACGGCGCCGGTCAGTGTGATTCTGGAGAGTACCTTGTCCACGTACATCATGGTCGGCTGCCCCGGACGGATGCCGGGAATGAATCCGCCGTATTTCTTCATGTTATCTGCCAGATCTTTGATGTTGACGGAGATAGCTGTGTAGAAATAGGTGAAGATAAAGATCAGGATGCCATAGCAGATGGTATTCGGCCAGGTGCCCCATCCGAAGAATGAACCGATGGACTGTACCCAGCTCACATGGATGAACTGTGCCAGTGTAATCGGCAGCATGAGGATGGAGGATGCGAAAATGATGGGGATAACGCCGGCCTGATTCACTTTGAGCGGCAGGTAGGTGGAATGTCCGCCATACATTCTGCGTCCGATCACGCGTTTAGCGTACTGAATCGGAATTCTTCTCTGTCCTTCGTTGATTTCGATAACCAGAAGAATCATGGCCAGGGCAATCACGAGGAAAAGGAGAAGCTGGAAGGGAGAAATGGTGCCGACTTTCAGATAATCATATACAGTGGTCAGGGCCTGCGGGAAGCGGGATACGATACCACAGAAGATAATCAGGGAAATACCGTTGCCGATACCATGTTCCGTAATTTTATCGCCAATCCACATGAGCAGGCAGGTGCCGGCGCAGAGGACTACGATAACGAAGATGAAATACAGCCAGCTGTTATCAACCAGGGCATTATTGATGCGGAGTGCATAGGTCATGCCGAAGGCCTGGACAGCTGCCAGGAAAACCGTGAAATATCTGGTGACTTTCTGGATTCTCTTGTATCCTTCGGCACCGTCTTTTCTCCATTCTTCCAGGGTGGGGATGACGGCGGTTAGGAGCTGCATAATAATGGATGAGTTGATGTACGGGGTGATACTCATGGCAAAAATGGAAAATTTGCTGAGTGCGCCGCCGGCAAAGAGGTCGAGGAAGCCAAAAAGGTTTCCCTGTGTGAAAAGACTTTCGATAACGGTTGAATCAACCCCCGGCACGGGGATGTGTACCCCGAGACGGAAGATGACAAACATCAGGAAAGTGAAGAGGATGCGGTCTTTGAGTTCTTTATTTGCAAAAAGATTTGACAAAGTAGATCCCATATTACAGCACCTCTACTTTTCCACCTGCTGCTTCGATTTTCTGCTGAGCGGTCTTGGTGAAGCCCTGGGCTCTAACAGTCAGAGCCTTTTTCAGTTCACCATTTCCCAGTACACGTACACCATCGAGAACGTTCTTCAGAACGCCTGCTTCAACGAGAGCAGCCGGATCAACGACAGCATTATCGTCGAAACGGTTCAGATCTTCTACATTGACTACAGCGTATTCTTTAGCAAGTACATTTTTAAAGCCGCGCTTCGGGAGACGACGGTACAGTGGCATCTGGCCGCCTTCGAATCCCGGACGGGTGCCGCCACCGGTTCTTGCGTTCTGGCCCTTGGCACCGCGGGTAGCCTGTTTGCCCATACCGCTTCCCAGGCCTCTGCCTACGCGACGGCGAGCTCTTGTGGAACCTTCAGCCGGTTTCATTTCATGCAGTTTCATCAGTGCACCTCCTTCTTAATTATTCTGCTTCTTTGCAGTCAATCAGATGACGGACAGAGTGAATCATGCCTTTAATCTGTGGGGTAAGTTCTTTTTCTACCGAGGAGTGGGTCTTGTGAAGACCGAGAGCCTTGATAGTAGCGATATGCTCAGGTCTGGAGCCAATCACGCTTTTTTTCAGTGTAATAATAACTTTCATGAGGGGCTCCTTTCATTAATTGTAAATTTCGTCCAGGGTCTTTCCACGAAGAGCTGCTACGGTTTCTGCATTTTCCAGTTTGGAGAGACCATCCATGGTAGCTCTAACCATGTTGATCGGGTTGGAGGAACCAAGGGACTTGGTCAGAATATTTCTGATACCTGCCATGGCGAGTACGGCACGAACCGGACCGCCGGCTTTGACGCCGGTACCTTCGGCAGCCGGTTTCATAATAACCTTGCCTGCGCCATAGATGCCGAGCATCGGATGCGGGATGGTTCCGTTTTTCAGAGCCACGGTAATCATGTTCTTCTTTGCGTCTTCAACACCTTTACGGATAGCTTCCGGAACTTCAGCTGCTTTGCCGAGGCCTGCTCCTACCTTGCCTTTGCCATCACCGACTACTACGACTGCAGCAAAGGAAAAACGACGGCCGCCTTTTACGACTTTAGCAACGCGGTTAATGAAAACGACGTTTTCCTGTAAGTCGGATTCCTGTTTTTCAAATCTTGGCATGTGATTTCTCCTTTACCTTAAAATTTCAGTCCGGCTTCGCGGGCACCTTCAGCCAGAGCTGCTACTCTGCCATGATAGATATAACCGCCGCGATCGAATACGACTGTTTCAATGCCCTTTTCCAGAGCTCTCTTGGCTACGAGAGCGCCTACTGCTTTAGCTGCTTCAGCATTGCCGCCGTAGGGGAACTGAGCCTTGATTTCTTTATCTAAGGTATTTGCAGATACCAGGGTTACGCCGGCTTCATCATCAATGACCTGTGCATAGATGTTAGCCAGGGAACGGAATACATTGAGACGCGGGCACGCTGCAGTACCGGAGATTTTCTTACGAAGACGCAGATGACGGCGGATAACCGCATTTCTGCTTGCATTTTTACGCATATATTTTTACCTCCTGTCTTACTTTGTTGCGCCGGTCTTACCAGCCTTACGGCGTACGTATTCACCGGAATAACGGATACCTTTGCCTTTGTAAGGTTCCGGTTCACGCCAGGAGCGGATTTCAGCCGCAATCTGGCCGACCTTTTCCTTATCGCAGCCGGATACCACGATGACAACGGAAGACGGGGTAGTAATTGTGATTCCTTCCGGAGGAGTGATGATGACCGGATGGGAGAAACCGAGAGCCAGTTTCAGGTTCTTGCCCTGCATCTGGGCATTGTAGCCTACGCCCTGGATTTCCAGTTTCTTTTCAAAGCCCTGGGTTACGCCGACAACCATGTTGTTAACGAGGGTGCGGGTAAGACCGTGCAGGGAACGTTCTTTAATATCATCATTAGGACGGGAAACTGTGATTTCATTATTTTCCAGCTTAATGTCCATTTCAGGATTAAGTGTACGGGTAAGAGTACCCTTCGGACCTTTTACGGTGACTGTATGTCCGTCAATCTTGACTTCCACACCAGCCGGTACCGCAATCGGTTTTCTGCCAATTCTTGACATGCTATATCCTCCTGTGATTACCAGACGAAAGCGAGCACTTCTCCGCCGAGGCCTGCTTTACGAGCTGCCTTGTCGGTCATGATGCCCTGGGATGTGGAGATAATTGCGATACCAAGTCCGCCAAGAACCTTCGGCAGTTCTTCCTTGCCTGCATAGGTACGCAGACCGGGCTTGGAAATTCTCTTCAGGCCTTTAATAACCTTTTCACGGTTAGCGCCGTATTTCAGGGAAACACGGAGTACCTGGTGGCCTTCTACTTCGATCTGTTCTACGTTTCTGATGAAACCTTCGTTTTTCAGAATTGTAAGCACAGCTGCCTTCACTCTGGAAGCAGGCATATCAACAGTATCATGATATGCATCGTTCGCATTACGAATACGGGTAAGCATATCCGCAATCGGATCGGTTGTTACCATTATTTAATCCTCCTTCGTATTACCAGCTGGCTTTTCTAATACCCGGAATTTCACCTGCGTAAGCCAGGTCACGGAACTGGTTACGGCAGATACCGAATTTACGCATATAGCCGTGGGGACGGCCAGTCAGTTTGCAGCGGTTGTGCAGACGGGTTGGGGAAGCGTTGCGCGGGAGCTTGGAAAGGGCTTCCCAGTCGCCTGCTTCTTTCAGAGCCTGGCGTTTAGCTGCGAATTTCTGAACGCAGAGTTCTCTCTTCTTTTCGCGTTCCAACATAGACTTCTTTGCCATATTGTCCTCCGTCTTATTTCTTGAACGGCATTCCGAACTGTCTCAGAAGTTCACGAGCTTCTTCATCAGTCTTAGCCGTGGTTACTACAATGATATCCATGCCGCGGATACGGTCGATTTTTTCATAATCAACTTCCGGGAAAATCAGCTGTTCTTTAACGCCGAATGCATAGTTGCCGCGGCCGTCGAAGCTCTGATCGCTGATACCGCGGAAATCGCGTACGCGCGGAAGAGCGATGTTAATCAGACGATCGAGGAATTCATACATCCTGTCACCGCGAAGGGTAACTTTGCAGCCCAGGGGCATCCCTTCACGGATATGCCATGCAGCCAGGGATTTATGAGCCTTGCAGATCATCGGCTGCTGGCCGGTGATAGCTGCGAGGTCAGATGCAGCAGCATCAACTGCTTTAGAGTTTTCAGTAGCTTCGCCTACGCCGATGTTGATGACAATCTTTTCCAGTTTCGGGATTTCCATGTCATTCTTGTAGCCGAATTTTTCGCGCATGCTGTTCTTAATCTGCGCTTTGTACAAATCGTTTAATCTGGACACTTGTTATCCTCCTTCCCGCTTAAGCCTTGTCAATGATAGCGCCGCTCTTAACGGCTGCTCTTACGTAAGAGCCGTCCTTCTGCTGGACTTTCTTTACGCGGGTCGGTTTCTTGGATTCCGGATCCAGGAGCATAACCTTGGAAGAATAAATTGGGGCTTCTTTTTCAATGATGCCGCCCTTCGGGTTAGCCTGGGTCGGTTTTGTGTGTCTCTTGACTACGTTGACGCCTTCAACGACAACGCGGCCTTCTTTCGGCATAGCAGCTTTAATCTTGCCCTGCTTGCCTTTATCTTTGCCGGAAATAACGATTACGGTGTCTCCGGTCTTTACGTGCAGTTTCTGACTCATCATTTGCCTCCCTATTAGAGCACTTCCGGAGCCAGGGAAATGATCTTCATGAAATCTCTTTCACGAAGTTCTCTTGCTACCGGTCCAAAAATACGTGTTCCTACCGGGCTCTTGTCGTCTTTAATGATAACAACTGCGTTTTCATCAAAGCGGATGTGGGAACCGTCCGGACGGCTTACACCGTTTACAGAACGAACTACAACGGCCTTGACTACCTGGCCTTTCTTAACAACGCCGCCGGGGGTTGCATCTTTGACCGTGCAAACGCAAATATCACCGATATTTCCGCTCTTACGGAAGCTGCCGCCCAGGACTTTAATAACCAGGACGTTCTTAGCACCGGTATTATCCGCAACGTTGAGTCTGCTTTCCTGCTGAATCATCGTGCCTATCCTCCTATATTCTTTCTTTTATCAGTTCTGACGGGCAACGATCTTTTCAACTCTCCAACGCTTGTCGTGAGACAGCGGGCGGGTTTCGACGATGCGTACGGTATCACCGACACGGCATTCGTTGTTTTCGTCATGCGCTTTGAACTTGGTTGTGGTATTAATGGATTTTTTGTACAGCTTGTGAGGAACCTTGCGTTCTACAGCAACAACAACGGTCTTATCCATTTTGTCGCTAACAACGATTCCCTGGCGCACTTTGCGCAACTTTCTTTCTTCTGCCACGTTGAGATCCTCCTTTGGATAAACCGTTATGCCTTCTTGGCAGCCTTCAATTCTTCTTCACGCTGAACAGTCTTGATTCTTGCGATGGTTTTCTTTACTTCACGGATACGCATCGGATTTTCAAGCTGACCTGTAGCGAGCTGAAAACGGAGGTTAAACAGTTCTTCCTTTAAGCCGGCAACTTTTTCGTCTAATTCGGCAGTGCTGAGGTTACGAATTTCATTGACCTTCATTTTTATTCACCTGCCACTTCCTGACCTTTAACTACAAATTTTGTCTTGATTGGCAGTTTATGACCTGCAAGACGCATAGCTTCTTTTGCAGCTTCGATCGGGATGCCGCCCATTTCGAACATTACACGGCCCGGTCTTACTACTGCTACCCAGTATTCAACTGCGCCTTTACCGGAACCCTGACGGGTGCCGATCGGTTTTGCGGTAACCGGTTTGTCCGGGAAAATCTTGATCCATACTTTGCCGCCACGCTTGGTGTAACGGGTCATAGCGATACGGGCAGCTTCGATCTGACGGCTGGTGATCCAGGATGGTTCCAGAGCTACCAGACCATATTCACCGTAAGTAACGGTGGTTCCACGATGTTCTTTGCCTTTCATACGGCCGCGGAACTGTTTACGATATTTTGTACGCTTTGGAATTAACATCAGGAATCACTCCTTTCAGCGGATTTCTGTCTGCGATCTCTGCGATCTCCACGACGGCCGCCTCTTCTGTTGCCGCCCTCATGACGGTTATTACGGTCTTTTGCGGTGCGGATGTTTTCATTTTCATCGACCATCTGTCCCGGTGCGAGTTCGCCCTTGTAGATCCATACTTTGATGCCGATAGCGCCATAAGTGGTATGAGCAGCGGTTACACCGTAATCGATGTTTGCGCGGAGGGTCTGCAGAGGAATGGAACCTTCACGGTAGCTTTCGGAACGGGCAATTTCTGCGCCGCCGAGACGACCGGAAACGGTTACTTTGATACCCTTTGCGCCGGCACGCATGGTTCTGCCGACAGCCTGCTTAACAGCACGGCGGAAACCGATACGTCTTTCAAGCTGGGAAGCGATGTTTTCGCCCACCAGGATAGCGCTCAAATCAGTGGATTTAATTTCAAGGATGTCGATGTCGACTTCTTTATCAGTAACAGCAGCAAGGGCTTTTTTAATATCTTCAATGCCCGTACCGCCACGGCCGATGACCATACCCGGCTTAGCAGTGTAGATAGCGAGCTTTACTCTCTTGCCTACACGTTTAATGCCAATTTTGGAAATACCTGCTACGAACAGGTGCTTCTTTAAGAACTGGCGGATTTTGGCATCTTCCACAAGCTGTGCAGCATAATCTTTTTCTGCAAACCATTTGGAATCCCAGTCATTGATTACGCCTACGCGCATTCCATGCGGATTAACTTTCTGACCCAAAACGTTTCCCTCCTTCGATTACTCTTTTTCAGAAACTTTTACCGTCAGTGTGCTGGTACGTTTCATAATCCCGAAAGCCTGTCCACGGGAACGTGGATGTACGCGCTTCATGATCGGGCCTGCATCTACAAAAATGGTGGAGATGTAGAGATTGTCAATGTTCATATTGTTGTTGTTTTCTGCATTAGCCATAGCGCTTCTCAGGGTCTTTTCAACGACGATGGATGCAGCTTTATGGGTGTTGCGCAGAATGGAGATTGCTTCTCCCGCTTTTTTGCCGCGGACAAGGTCAGCAACGACTCTGACCTTACGGGGAGAAATGCGGACATTCCTAGAAATAGCCTGAACTTCCATTTTATTCCTCCCTGTTATTTCGCAGCAGCTTTATCGCTCTTGTTATGGCCCTTGAATGTACGGGTCGGAGCGAATTCGCCAAGTTTATGGCCAACCATATCTTCAGTGATGTATACCGGTACATGCTTTCTTCCGTCGTGAATCGCAATGGTGTGACCTACGAAGCTCGGAAGGATGGTAGAAGCACGGGACCAGGTTTTAACAATTTTCTTATCGCCGGCTGCGTTCATGGCATCGATCTTCTTTACCAGAGAGAAAGCGACGAACGGGCCTTTTTTTACAGATCTGGACACTTTTACTCCTCCTTATCTTACTTGCGTCTCTTAACAATCAGTTTGGTAGACGCTTTTCTGTTGTCGCGGGTCTTCACGCCGTAAGCCGGTTTGCCCCACGGGGTTACCGGACGCTTACGTCCGACAGGAGCTTTACCTTCGCCGCCGCCATGCGGATGGTCGTTCGGGTTCATTACAACGCCGCGGTTAGCAGGACGAACGCCGAGCCAGCGGTTTCTTCCGGCTTTGCCCAGGGTGATGTTTTCATGATCTTCATTGCCTACAGCACCAATGGTTGCGCGGCAGCGGATGTGTACTCTTCTAAGTTCGCCGGAAGGCAGACGGAGCAGTGCATAGTCCCCTTCTTTTGCCATCAGCTGAGCAGAAGCGCCGGCAGAACGAACCATCTGGCCGCCTTTGCCGATCTTCAGTTCAACATTGTGAACGATGGTACCGAGAGGAATATTGGTGAATGGCAGGCAGTTGCCTACTTTAATATCGGATTCCGGACCGCTGGTAACTACGTCGCCAACCTGCAGGCCTTTCGGAGCGAGGATGTAGCGTTTTTCGCCATCAGCGTACTGCAGCAGAGCGATGCGGCAGGTACGGTTCGGATCATATTCGATGGTAGCTACTTTAGCCGGGATGTTGTCTTTATTTCTCTTGAAATCAATGATTCTGTACTGACGTTTATGACCGCCGCCCTGATGACGAACAGTCATTTTGCCGGAACCATTACGACCGCCATGATTATGAACAGGAGCCAGAAGGGATTTTTCCGGTTTATCTGTTGTGATTTCCTCAAAAGTGGAAACGGTCATCTGACGGCGTCCGGGAGTGTACGGTTTAAAGGATTTATAAGCCATTTATTTTACTCCTCCTCTTACGCTTCGAAGAGTTCAATCGTTTCGCCCGGTTTAAGGGTAACGACTGCTTTCTTCCAATCACTGCGACGACCCTGGGTACGGCCCAGACGTTTCATCTTGCCTTCATAACGCATGGTATTCACAGCCTGAACTTTAACTTTGAAAACCTGTTCTACTGCCTGACGGATTTCAACCTTGGTTGCAGCAAGGGGTACACGGAAAGTGTACTTGCGTTCTTCCATGAGAGCTGTAGTTTTTTCGGTAATAATCGGTTTCATGAGGATTTCGCGTGCTTCCATTATGCCAGTACCTCCTCAATCTTCTTTGCAGCTTCCTGGGTCAGGAACAGTTTATCACAGTTAACGATATCATAGATGTTGATTCCGTTAGCAGCATAAGCCTTAACGCCCGGGATGTTTCTAGCGGAAAGAACGGTGTTGTTTACAGATTCGCCGCCATCAACGATGAGGGCTTTACCTTCTGCATTAAATGCGGAAAGGAGTTTAACCACTTCTTTGGTCTTCGGTGCTTCGAAGTTGATTGCGTCGAGGACAACCAGTTCGTTGGCACGGAGTTTTTCGGAGAGTGCAGATTTAACAGCCAGCTGACGAGCCTTTCTCGGCATATTCTTTGCATGGCTTCTCGGGGTCGGTCCAAATACTGTACCGCCGCCTACCCACAGTGGGGAGCGGATGGATCCGACACGGGCACGACCGGTGCCCTTCTGTTTCCAGGGTTTCTTGCCGCCGCCGCGAACAAGGCCTCTGGTCAATGTGGCATGTGTGCCGAGACGTTCATTAGCCATCTGACGCACAACTGCCTGATGAATAACAGCTTCGTTGTATTCTACACCGAATACACTGTCATTCAGCTCTATTTCACCGGTTTCCTGGCCGGCTACATTATACAGCTTTACTTTCGGCATTGAGATGTTCCTCCCTAATCAGAACAATTTTCTGTTGTTCCAGACAATATTATTTTACAGGTTTAACGGTGTCCTGTACCATGACGAGGCTTCCCTTGGCACCGGGGATCCCGCCTTTGACAAGCATAAGATTACGGGCAGTATCAACTCTTACTACCTGAAGATGCTGAACAGTGACTCTTACGCCGCCCAGCTGTCCCGGCATCTTCTTGCCTTTGAATACTTTTCCGCCGCCGCCGGACATACGAGCACCGAGGGATGCTGTCTGACGATGGTTTTTGGAGCCGTGGCTTTCCGGACCACGCTGGTGATTGTGGCGTTTAATAGTGCCGGCAAAACCCTTGCCGCGGCTTGTGCCGATTACGTCTACAATCTCGCCTGCTGCGAAGATATCAGCAGCCAGAGTTTGGCCTACTGTGTAAGACGGCTTTTCAGCGAGTCTGTATTCACGCAGATATTTAACCGGGTCAATACCAGCTTTTTCAAACTGACCCTTTACAGGTTTTGTCAAATGTTTTTCTTTGACAGCGCCATAACCGAGCTGAACAGCATTGTAACCATCGGATTCAACGGTTTTTACAGCTGCTACAACGTTTGGCAGAACTTCAATAACACTTACCGGAATCAGGTCGCCGTTTTCAGCGAATACCTGAGACATTCCTAATTTTGTTCCCAAAATAGCCTTAGACATCTTTGCACCTCCTTACAGTTTAATATCAATGCTGACGCCGGCCGGCAGTTCCAGTCTCATCAGCGCATCCGCGGTCTTCTTGGACGGATCGAGGATGTCAATAAGTCTCTTGTGAATACGCATTTCAAACTGTTCACGGCTGTCTTTGTTGACATGTGGAGAACGGAGAATGGTGTACACATTCCGTTCCGTTGGAAGCGGAATCGGACCGGAGACACGAGAGCCTGTTCTCTTGGCAGTCTCTGCAATCTTCGCTGCGCTCTGATCTACAGCTTTGTGATCATAGCCTTTCAGGCGAATTCTGATTTTTTCCTGTTTCGACATTGAATAAAACCTCCTACGTTCATTTCCTGAATGAACTGCTCCGTGGAAATTCCCCTGCTAAGCAGGCCACCTTCCACTTCATAGTTTTGACTGACTCTCCTGCGGGTCCTTCGCCCTCGTACGAAAGGCCCGTAAACGTTCAGCCTTTAAATCATACTATTTTCGCTCTATAAAAGCAAGTCTTTAATTAAAATTTAATAAATATTTTTCAAAATACCGCATGAACGATAAACACTGGAGTTTCACGTTTAGGCGCTCCTTATTTTAACATAAACACGTATCCGTGTGTGTACCTATTTACGTTAGAATTTCATTAAACTTTTGATTTTTTCACGATTTTTGTGGAAACAGGAAATACAGCCCTCTCCCGGCACGAATTTCCCGCAACCTATCACTTAGTGGAATAAGCGGGCCCTTTTTTGACTTTTCTGCATCCGTCTATCCATCGAAAATCATCTCCCTCCCCTGATAAGCAATATAGAAAATGGCCGGCCGGGAATGGCTGATGGCTGTCAGCAGGCAAAGTGCGAACCACGATCCGTACATTCGGCAATGGTTCACAACGCCATTTGAGGATTGTTCCCCCTATAAAATCGTGCCGCATCAGCCCCGCACCTTCACGGACCACGAATCAAGACCACCCTGTCGGCTAACTGCTAACGGCTAACGGCTAACTACTAACAGCTATATATATGTATATAATAAGAGCCTCTCTTTGACTCATATGCTATAATATCAATGTTGAGAAACGGAGGTTTTAAGATGAAAGTCGTTTATGATGAAAGTTTATTTGATACCATTCCCGGTCTCTGCATCGGAATCCTGGCCATCCGGGCCGTGGATAACCGGGGAATCAATCTGGATGCGGAAGCTTTCCGCCGCCGCTGCTGCACGGAAGCGAACCTGCTCCTGAAAATGAATCCTGCCATGGCGGAACCGGATATCGACAAATACAGAAAAGCCCTGACCCATATGGGCCAGAAGGGGACTTCCGCACTGGAAACCGTCATTTCCGAATACAAGAAAGATCTGGGCATTGTGGAAGAAGAGGAAGCAAAGGAAGAAGGGAAATATGAAATCCTTTCCGCCCCGAAAGCAGCCAATCTGGATGAACTGGCCGGATCCGATGCCCTGCCCCGGGTAAATCCGGTGATGGATATCGTTCGCGGCGGCATGCTGAAATTCCATGTGGATATCCATGCCTACGATATGGGAGACCGGAAGACCCCTCTCATGGTCCGTAAAGAAGGGGATGAAATCGTGGTATCCCTGGGGAATGGAATTTCCACCCGCCACTGGTTCTGTGAAGACGGCGATACCGCTTTGATCGATGAAAATTCTGAAAACATCCTGGTCCTCATTACCGGTTTTGCCGACAACCGCAAGAAAGTGGCCGCAGCCAGAAATGAACTGGCCCGCCGCATGAAGACCGCTTTTGACCGGTCCGTGGAAACAGGCTGGATTGAAGTGAAGCCTTACGAATTTACCGCAACCATCTGATCTATGAAATACGCTGCACTGGATTTTGAAACAGCCTACTGGGGACCGGCCAATGCCTGCGCCCTGGGGATCGTCGTAAGCGACGGAGAAAAAGTCATTGACGAATGGTACCATCTCATTCATCCCCTGTCCATGGAATTTGACAAAGGCTGCATGATGGTCAATCACATCCGTCCGAAAGACGTGGAAGGTGAAAAGAGCTTTCCCTGGTTCTGGAAGGAGATCGCTTCCCGGTTGGAAGGAACCATCGTTTTTGCTCACAATGCCCATTTCGATATGGGCGTCCTCTCCTCGGCCCTCGATACATACTATCTCCCGGACATCCATTTCCGCTATGGAGATACGGTGGTCCTTTCCAGAAAGCTCTGGAAAGACATGCCCAACCATAAACTGAATACCGTAGCCGGACAACTGGGCTTTGACTTTAACCACCATCAGGCACTGGATGATGCCAGGGCCTGCGAATACATCGTCCGGAAAGCGCTGGAAGAAACAAAAGCCCCCTCCATCGAAGAACTCATGAAAATGACAGGCCAGAAACTGAAAAACTTCACCGTCAAACGGACGGGGATAGCCGGAAAAAAAGCATAATAAAAAGACTATGTCGATATCGGCATGGTCTTTTTTGGTTAATCAGTTATCAGTTCGCAGTTCGCAGGAAGTCGTTCGTGGCAGGAAACCGGACGTTGGAGTTAATTGGTTCCGTCCGGGATACCCTGGCCCGAAAGGAAACTATCCGTCGGGAAACTGTACATTGGGGGTAATGGGTAATCGACCACAATACTCTGGTCCGAAAGGAAACTGTCCATCGGGAAACTGTACATTGGGGTTAATGGGTAATGGGTAATAGCTAATCGCTATGTTCTTTAAAGGTCCCGTATGCCGGGGAGCTGACCATTTGGAAATGGAGCCCGTGCCATGTGAGAATTGGCCCCATATATTCTGCGGTCATCAGGCCGCCGCCTTCCCGCAATCCGCAATCCGCCTTCCGAAATCCGTCTTTCACCGCATCAGCGGCACACCTTCCCGAGATTCCCGACAACCCCGATTCAAAAGTCAGGTATCAATTATTTTTCTTCTTCTGAACGCGGCCAAAAGGCTGACTCATCTTCCATTCCTCTGGAATATAATCGTCCTTTCCCCAGTCGGAAATGGTCATTTTTCCATTTTCCACATCCACCCGGGCCAGGCCGCAGTTATTAATGGGGTGTTTCCAGAGATCGTTCAGCGGAAGACCTGCCGCTTTGAGGAGAATGGTGGAAAGGCAGCCCATGTGGGACACGAGGAGCACCGTATGGCCCTCTTCCCTGGCGAGGATTTTCTGAAAAGCCGCCCAGGCCCGGTCCTGGACCTGCTGAAAGGTCTCTCCCCCGTCTACCCTGACTTCCCCCGGCGCATTTCGCCAGATATCATATTCCTCGGGATAAAGCTCATCGATTTCCTCCGGCGTATGCCCATCCCAGCGGCCCAGAGCCGCTTCCAGAAGGCCTTTTTCCGGAATGAGAAGGATTTTCCGGCAGCCCCGGATGATGGAAGCCGTTTCAAAGGCCCGCTTCAGGGGGCTGGCATAGATGGTATCGATATGAATGTTTTTAAAATATTCCGCTGCAAAAGAGGCCTGCTTTTTCCCTCTTTCACTTAAGAGAATATCTGCCCGCCCCTGCATCCGGTGCAGCGCATTCCAGGGCGTCTCGCCATGGCGGACGAAATATATAGTCGTCATAACTCTCTCCCAATCATTTAAAAGTTCTCAGTTATCAGTTCTCAGTTATCAGTTATCGGTTCTCAGTTAAGTCAGGATTCCCGGATGACCATATCATCGCATCGATTAAAAATACAGCCTGCCTTCAGGCTCTGCCAACTGAGAACTGATAACTATTTCCTCATTGTTTATCCTATCCCATGCGCCTCAAGTGACTCATTCGATCAGCACCATCCCATAGACAGAGACTTTGTCCACGATTCCCGTAAACATGCCGGCATCGAAGCCATTGTCTTTTGCCAGGGCAAAAACGTCGATGCCGCAGGCTTCCAGCGACGGCCTGGCTTCTTCGGGATGGATGCATTTTTTGAGATTGCATACTTTGCAGAGGCGGCATCTTCCTGCTTTCAGGGCGAAGGCTTTGTAGTAATTTTTCATCATGGCCGCTTTTTCCACTTTCAGAAGGACTTTGTGAAGGCCATTGGTGATGTCGATATCGAACTGCTGCCAGTCCAGTCCTTTTTCCTTCGGGTATGGCATGGAGTACTGCACCAGAAGGCCATCTTTATATTCATCGAGGAACCGGTTCATTTCTGAAAGTGTGGGCGTGTAAGGCGGACAGCAGAGACTGTTTCCATACTGGGCACAGCCGTACTGGCACTTCATTCGGGGCCACTGGCCCCGTTTTACCTTTGTCACGTCCACCCGTTTCACGGCCGATGCGCCGGAGGAAAGGGCAAGTTCTTCCAATGATTTCCAGTTTTCTTCCGTTACCATAGGCCCTCCTTTTTCCTATTGTACCACGAGCCTGCAGAACGTATTGTAATTTCTTCGTCATGACCATTGATGTTTCATTGAATTTCAATTAAAATAAAATATAAATACTGGAAATCAGAAAGGAAATGCCATGAAAAAACTGATTGCTTCTCTCACCCTTCTTCTTGCTTTAGGAAATACGGCCCTGGCCGCTCCCCTTCCGGAAGAGGGGACCTGGCTCAATAAAGACGGCTCTCCCGTCACCGCTGAGCAGGAACAGCCCCCGCAGCTTTTAAAAGCAAAAATGCTTCCCGAGGATACCAATGTCCATGAAGCTTTGAAAATGCTCTCCCACTCTTCCGATACAGTATTACAGCTCACCATCAATGAAGATGGAGCTGTCACTCATACGGAACTGATTGAAAGCTCCACTTCCCTCATTCTGGACCAGTATGCCGCTTCTTCCGTAGAAACCTGGTCTTTCAAGCCGGCCATGCGGGGCGAAAAAGCAGTGGTTTCCCGGGCTGCCGTACCGATTCACTTTATTTCCGCTATGGTTTCCATCCCTGCCTCTCCGGTCAATCCGTTGATGAAGGACATGAATGAGGATGTACGAGCTGCTTCCGAAAGAAATGGCCACCCCATCATTCAGGTGAACGCATACATCAATGGAGAAGGAAAAATGGAAGGAAAGCCGGAAGCGGTGAAACCGGAAGGAGCCGGGATTTCTTCTTCCGATTTCAAAATCCTTGGGAAATATGCGGAAGACTGCGTAAAGAAATGGACCTTCACCCCGGCACAGAACCCGGATGGCGAAGCGATCGGATCTGATGCTCTAATAGATGTCCAGTTATAATATATGTATATAATAAAAAGACTGTGAAGCAAGCGCTCCACAGCCTTTTTATTTCCTATCCTGCCAGGCTTTTCAGCCTTTCTGCCCGAAGGCATTCCCATTTTTGCTTTTACTTTCCTTCCATTCTCCTCTGCTCAATATGACGGTCCCATCCTGCAAACCATCCTACCAGCCTGCATGCGCTCCCATCCTTCCATAAAACCTGCCATACTCCATCTATTTCAAATTCCGCCCGAAGGTGGAAATTGAAAGCAAATAGTTTCTGATTTATAAGTCTCATTCGTTAAAATGAACAGGCCTTTTGCATGGAACTCCCCTGGAGTCCCATCCCCTCAACACCCGTTTCGGCGGAGCTTCCCCCGCTCCCGGACGCCGGAAAAAAGCGGGGCGCCTTCACGGACTACGGACCACGGACCACGAATCACGACAAACGATATTGACTCAATCAATCCTCGAAGAAATGACTCACACTTTCACAGCCGTATATTTCCCGCCCTGTACTTTGAGGAGGACCAGGTCCACTTCGGGATCACCGGTATTCTTGAAGGTCATGGGGCCTACGGCACTTTCGAAATTCTTGATATTGGCCAGGGCGTCGCGGACTTTCTTCGAATCGGTGACGGTGCCTGCATTTTCCATGGCTTTGGCTGCGAGCTTTGCGGAAACGTAAGCGCAGGCAGCGAAGTTGTCCGGATCATGGTTGTATTTTGCCTTGAAATTCTTGATGAATTCTTTGGTGGCTTTGGAATCTCTGTCCGGGGACCACATGGAGGAAACGTAGACGTTATCGGAAGCAGGGCCGGCAATCTTCACCAGTTCCGGGGAAACGAATCCGTTATCGCCGAGGACCGGCTGGTTCATACCCATATCTCTCATCTTTTTCAGGATGAGACCACCTTCCTGGTAGTAACCTGCTACTACAACTACGTCCGGATTCAGGTTATGAATCTTGGTGAGCTGGGCGGAGAAGTCCGTATCTTTATCAGCAAAGGTTTCGGTTCCTACGATTTCTACCCCTTCATCCTCCAGGGCTTTTTTGAAAGTCTTGTAGGCGGAAACCTGATGTTCATTGTTATGAGAGTAGAGAACTGCTACTTTCTTGTAGCCCAGAAGTTTATGGGTCTTCTTGACGGTCTGGGGAATATTCTGGGATTCCGGTACGCAGTTTCTGAACATGTAATCCCCGATTTCGATGAGTCCTTCCGCCGTGGTGGCAGAGCCCAGAAGCGGAATCTTTGCCTGCTGGAAGAGGGGTCCGATGGCTTTATATTCGCCGGAAATCAAAGGTCCTACGACCAGGACTTTTTTGGCGGCAATCATTTTCTGAGCAGCTGCCACAGCCTGCTGGACATTTCCTTTGGTATCCACCATTTCCACATCCATTTTGACTTTGCCTTCTTTATTGATTTCTTCCACGGCCAGATCGAGACCTTCTTTTTCTGCGATGCCATAGGAAGCGACCCCTCCGGTGACACCATTGATGAAGCCTACTTTGGCCACTTTGTCTCCTGCGGGCGCAGCAGATTTATTTCCCCCGCCGCAGCCTGCAAGACCTGCACATGCTGCTGTCATCATAAAGCCGACGCCTGCCAGTTTCAGTAATTTTTTCCAGTTTTTCATATTGATTTCTCCTTTGATGAAATAGCACATGTGCAATCTTCACTCTGCCGGGGTATAAAAAAGCCTCTGCCTGCAATTGCAGACAGAGGCGCAGTGCGCGGTACCACTCCGGTTTATCACTCCCGCCGCCAGAATCTATGCGGGTACCTGATCATATAAAAGCCCCTGTCCACTATGGGACAGGGGCGAATTCGCGGTACCACCCTGCATTATACTCTGAAGGCATGGTCCTGTAACGGTGACTTCCGTCCTGATTTACTAAAGTTCAATCAGGAAGCTCGCGAGTGATAGTCCGCAGATTTTCCGCACCGGCTTTCACCATACGCCGGCTCTCTGGAGCATCCCATCTGTTTCCTTCTCGTTCACAGCATGTACTTGTTTGATGTGACTGTCATGATACAGGATGGACATTGTTTTGTCAATAGCTTTTGCAACATATTTTCATTTTTGGCATAATGACTTGTGATCATGTATTTAAATCATGGTACTGGCTCTTTAACTCTCCGGAAATACCGGAATGAAGCGGTAAGCAGAGTGATCCCTTCAACAAAAAAAGCCCGGACCTTTCGGTTCGGGCTTTTGGGCATAAGAAAACCCTCCTTTTGAAACATCTGGATGGCATTTTGCCAGGTTTCCGTATGTGCGGCTCAATCGGTGCAGAAATCGTTAGCTTATACGTATGCGTT
>NZ_JAZASU010000005.1:0-59174 GCF_036343215.1 Dialister sp. | reverse complement strand
GCCAACCATCCGGTCAAGGATCTCCGCACCGGACGGGTCTATATTACGAGCCAGAACCATGGCTATGCGATTTCCGATGAAAATCTTCCGGACTGCATCGAAGTCACCCACAGAAGCGTCAATGATGGAACCATCGAAGGCATCCGCCATAAGACACTTCCCATCCAGGCTGTCCAGTACCATCCGGAAGCATCGCCGGGACCAAAGGATAATTTCTATCTTTTTGCTGAATTCAGGAAGGCCATGGAGGATTTCAAAAAATGATCAACACGGATATTAAAAAAGTACTTGTCATCGGCTCCGGGCCAATCATCATCGGTCAGGCGGCAGAATTCGACTATGCCGGCACCCAGGCCTGCCGTTCCCTTCGTGAAGAAGGAGTGGAAGTCGTTCTCGTCAACAGCAATCCGTCCACCATCATGACCGATGTGGATATCGCTGACCGGGTTTATATCGAACCAATTACCCTTCCTTTCGTAACGGAAGTCATCAGGAAAGAAAGACCAGATGCACTTCTCGCTACCCTGGGCGGCCAGGTAGGCCTGAATATGGCAGTCCAGCTCTCTGATGCAGGAGTCCTCGAACAGTATGGCGTGAAACTCCTCGGCTCTTCCCTCCATGCCATCAAGCATGCGGAAGACCGTGAACTCTTCAAAGAGGCTATGGAAGAAATCCATCAGCCTGTACCAGAATCAGAAATCTTTGAAGAACTGGAACCGGCCATTGCTTTTGCTGATAAAATCGGTTATCCGGTCATTATCCGTCCGGCTTATACCCTTGGCGGTACCGGCGGCGGCATTGCCCATGATCGTTATGAAATGGAAGAAATTGCCAACCGCGGCATTAAGCTGTCCCCGATCAACCAGATTCTGGTCGAACGCAGCATTGCCGGCTGGAAGGAAGTGGAATTCGAAGTCATGCGGGACGGTGCGGATAACTGCATTATCGTCTGCGCTATGGAAAATATCGACCCCGTAGGCGTTCATACCGGGGATTCCATCGTTGTCGCTCCGACTCAGACCTTGACCGATGGTCAGTATCAGATGCTCCGCACCGCATCCATCAATATTATCCGTTACCTTCAGATTGAAGGGGGCTGCAATGTACAGTATGGCCTTGATACGAAAACCAATCAGTACTACGTCATCGAAGTCAATCCCCGCGTAAGCCGTTCGTCCGCCCTGGCATCCAAAGCCACCGGCTATCCGATTGCCAAGGTAGCAGCAAAAATTGCCCTTGGCATGCGCCTGGATGAAATCACCAATGCCATCACGAAAAACACGAAAGCCTGCTTCGAACCGTCCATTGACTATGTAGTCTGCAAGTTCCCCCGCTGGCCTTTTGAAAAATTCACCCTGGCCGACCGTGCCATCGGCACCCAGATGAAGGCCACCGGCGAAGTCATGGCTCTTGACCGTACTCTGGAAGGATCACTTCTCAAGGCTCTCCGTTCCCTGGAAGTAGGGGAAGGATATCTCCATCTGAAGAAACTGGATGGACAGTCCCTCTATGATATCCGCTGCCTTCTCTCCCGCATCGATAATGAACGAATCTTCGTGGTGGCAGAAGCCCTTCGCCGCGGCATCGAACCGGAAGAAATCAATCGTATTACGAGAATCGACCTGTTCTTCATCTATAAAATTCAGAATATTATCAAAATGGAACGCCGCCTCCTGAAGGAAGGACTGACCGAAGAAACACTGAAAGCGGCCAAACGGATCCAGATGCCTGATGAAGCCATTGCCCACTTTGCGGAAGTTTCCGTCAAAGATGTGGAAAACTTCAAGAGAAAACTTAATTTCCATCCGGACTTCAAGATGGTCGATACCTGTGCGGCTGAATTTGAAGCCCATACGCCTTACTACTACTCCACCTATGGAGCAGAAGATGAAGTCAGGCCCCAGGGAAATCATTCTGTCGTCGTCTTTGGCTCCGGTCCAATCCGAATTGGCCAGGGGATCGAATTCGACTACTGCTCTGTCCATGCCTCCTGGGCACTGACAAAGGCAGGGAAGAAATCCATCGTCATCAACAACAATCCGGAAACCGTATCCACCGACTTTGATACCTCCGATTCTCTTTACTTTGAACCGCTTACGGAACAGGATGTGCTGGAAGTCATTGAAAAGGAAAAACCGGAAGGCGTCATCTGTCAGTTCGGCGGACAGACGGCCATCAATCTGGCCACCCCAATGGCCAAGAGAGGCATCCGCATCATCGGTTCCTCCAACGAATCCATCGATATGGCAGAAGATCGTGAACGGTTTGATACCCTCTGCGGTCAGTTGGGCATTCCCCGGCCGAAAGGCTGCCTGGTGGAAAGTGTGGAAGAAGCCATGCAGAAGACGGAAGAGCTGGCTTATCCCCTGATTGTCCGTCCAAGTTACGTACTTGGCGGCCGGGCTATGCAGATTGTTTATGACCAGTCCGAACTCCGTACCTACCTGAAAGAAGCCGTAGTGGCATCTCATGAACATCCTGTCCTCATCGATCAGTACATGGTAGGCCGGGAAGTGGAAATCGATGCCATTTCCGATGGGGTGGATATCTGCATTCCCGGTATTATGGAACAGATTGAACGCTCCGGCGTTCATTCCGGCGACTCCATTGCCGTATATCCTCCGCAGCATCTGTCTCAGGAAGTCATAGATACACTTACGAAATATACGAAAGATATCGCCTGTGCCATGAATGTCAAAGGCCTTGTCAATATTCAGTTCATTGTCGTAAAAGACCAGGTTTATGTCATTGAAGTCAATCCGAGAGCCAGCCGTACAGTTCCTTTCATGAGCAAGATTACAGGGATCAATATGGTTGAATATGCTACCCGTGTGGCTCTGGGCGAATCTTTGAAGTCCCTGGGCCTGCCTCTTGGCCTCGTGCCGGACAAAGGCTATGTGGCCATCAAGGCTCCAGTATTCTCCTTCTCCAAACTGGGCCTTGTGGAAATCAAACTGGGGCCGGAAATGAAATCGACCGGCGAAGTTATGGGCATCGGTCATACCTATCAGGAAGCTCTCTATAAAGCAGTTGTCGCTTCCAATCTGATGGTTCCGGCGGGGGCAAATGTACTCATTACGGTCAGTGACCGGGATAAACCGGAAACGGCAGAGCTGGCAAAAGGTTTCGTGAAACTGGGCTACCATCTGATCTGCACCTCCGGTACCGGCGCTTATTTCAGAGAACTGGGCCTCCCCGTTGAAATCATCAAGAAGATTCATGAAAAAGGTGAAAACTGCGAAAAATACCTGAAATCCGGCAAGGTGGATATGGTACTCAATACCATTTCCTACGGCAGCCAGATTGAACAGGAAGGCTACGATCTCCGCCGTATTGCGGTAGAACTGGCTATTCCGTGCATTACTTCCCTGGATACGGCAAAAGAAGTCCTCCGCGTCATGGCATCCAAAGATGCAGAAGAACTTCATGTAGAAGCCATCCAGGACTATGTGAAGGAGTAAATTATGTCTGGTTATGTAGAAAAAGGGATTATCCGGATCCATAAACAGGTGGGACCGGAAATCTGGCTCATGCAGATTGAGCTGCCCCGCATCGCAAAAGAGGCAAAACCGGGCCAGTTCGTCCATGTGAAAGTGAATGACCCCCGCTATATCCTGCGCCGCCCCATTTCCATAGCCGGTGCCGACGCAGGCAGGGGAATGCTGGAAATCATTTACCGGATCGTGGGGACCGGAACGGAAGCTATGTCTCATATGAAAGTGGGAGATACCATCGACTGCCTGGGCCCTCTGGGTACTTCCTTTGATATGGATAAAGACCATATCGTCGGCGTAGGCGGCGGCGTGGGTATTGCGCCCATCCTCTTCATGTCCCGCCGGGCGAAGCCGGGCCAGATGACCGTCGTCATTGGCGGCAGAAATAAAGAAGAAGTTTTCTGGAAAGATCTTTTCCCGGATTCCCTTAAAAATCTCATCGTCACTACCGATGACGGTTCTTATGGCATTAAAGGCTTCTCCGTATCCGTTCTTCCTGAACTTTTCAAAAAGGAAAAAGTGGATGAAGTCTGTGTCTGCGGACCGGGCATCATGATGAAGATTACCGCCCAGATGGCAAAAGATGCGGATGTGCCCTGCCAGGTATCCATGGAACGGCGTATGGGCTGCGGTATCGGGACCTGTCTTGGCTGCGTATGTGACAGAAAAGACGGCAAAGGCCATTATAAAGTCTGTGAAGACGGACCGGTATTCAATGCGGAGGAGGTTGTATTATGAGTCGTCTGAACGTCAACTTCCTTGGTATTCCCATGGCCAGCCCCGTCATTGGTGCTTCCGGCACTGTAGGCTTTGGACTGGAACTGGCGGATTATGTGGATTTGAAAAAAGTGGGCGCTCTTTCCGGTAAAGGTCTTGCCCCGACTCCCTGGATGGGAAATAACGGCGTACGCATTGCGGAAACCACTTCGGGTATGCTGAACTGCATCGGCCTTGAAAATCCCGGAGCCCCTTATTTCCTGGAACATTATCTTCCGGAAGTGAAAAAGCTTCCTACCGTATTCATTGCCAATATGGTGGGCAAAAGCGTGGAAGAATATGCGGAATGCGCAGCCATGCTGACAGTTCCCGGCATTTCTGCCCTGGAAGTCAATATTTCCTGCCCCAATGTAAAAGTTGGGGGAGCTGCTTTCGGTACGGATCCGAAACAGGCTGCTGCCGTTACAAAAGCTGTTAAGGATGCGACTTCTCTTCCCGTCATTGTGAAACTGTCTCCCAATGTGACAGATATCGTTTCTATAGCAAAAGCTGTGGAAGATGCAGGGGCTGATGCGATTTCCCTGATCAATACACTTTTGGGGATTTCTATCGATATCCGTACGAGAAAACCGGTACTTGGAAATATTACCGGCGGACTTTCCGGCCCTGCCATCAAACCGGTAGCTCTCCGCATGGTATGGCAGGTATCAAAAGCTGTCCATATCCCGGTTTCGGGCCTTGGCGGTGTCATGACCGGCAGGGATGTGGTGGAATTCATGATGGCCGGCGCTTCTATTGTCCAGGTAGGGACGGCAAATCTGGCGGATCCATCGGCTATGGGACGCATCGTGGATGAGCTGGATGAATGGTGCGATCAGAATCATGTTAAAGATGTGAACGAAATTGTTGGAACATTGAAGGCATAAGAGGAAAAGCCGTGAAATGATTTGCCATCGTTTCACGGTTTTTATTTTGTCCTTACATCATCGTAAAATTCCTGTTTTTATCGAAAAAATTTCCTCAACCCCTTTACTTTCTCTCTTTATCGTGATAAAGTATAGCTACGACAAAGATAAGGAGGACCTTATGGCAAAACAACTGGACGACCTGAAGATGGTCCATGAAGAAGAAATGAAAAATTTTGACCGCATCGAAAGTGCAGTCGTTTCAGTCATGAGAAGTCATGGCTGTAAAATTATCCAGACACCTACTTTTGAAGATTACGATACCTATGGGAAATATTTTCCCCAGCTTCAGCGGGAAATGATCAAAACCATCGGTCCTGACGGCGAAGTACTCGTTATGCGGCCGGACGTAACGGTACCCCTTGTGAAGACGGCATCCCGGGAATATCCTGATCCTTCGCAGCTCCTGAAATTCGGGTATGTCTCGGTGGTCTTCCGTGAATATTATGGGAAGTCCACCCATGGGAAATATTTCCTTCAGAGCGGAGTGGAAGTCTTGGGGGATGAGACGCCGGAATGTGATGGAGAAGTCATGGTAATGGCTGCGGAATTTCTTGAATCTGTCGGTATCAGGGATATGCGAATTGATCTGGGAACCGTAGCTTACATGGATGCCCTTTTTGAAGAACTTCATCTGTCCGAAGAGGAACTGTCCAAAGTCCGGGAATATCTGGAGAAGAGAAATCTCGTGGCTTTTGATGCGCTGGTAGACGGGCTTTCCATTACCACTATCCAGAGAAAAGTATTACTGGAGCTGCCGAAGCTGTTCGGACCGTATGGGGCCACGCTGAAAATGGCAGAAGACCTCTGCCTCAACCATAAAATGCTGGAGTCCCTGAAACGACTCAGAAAAGTTTATGAATATCTGGACGTGGCGGGCTACAGTGACCGGGTGAAACTGGATTTTGGTTTCACGTCCCATATGGGCTATTACACGGATCTGGTTTTTAAAATTTATGCCAAAGGAGCCCTGTATTCCCTGATCAGCGGCGGCCGCTATGATTCGCTGGCTGCCCAGTTCCAGGTGCCCAGGCCTGCCTGCGGTTTCGGGATGAATATGAACCTTCTATACGAAGTCATGGCAGAAGCCAACCTTCTGGAGGAAATGGTTCCATCCTGTGACCTTGCCGTGGTTTATGACAATGCAGACAGGAACCTGGTATTGACACTGATGGACTGGAGAAGGAAAGGACACTCCGTCCTGGGAGTCAGCACGAAGAACCGGTTCAATCCGGGCGATTATAAAATGGTCGTATCCTATGGGGATGGACTTTTCAAGATGGGTAAAGACAGCTTCACGAAAGAGGAAATGGAAGCCAAGTTAGGAGGATTCTGATATGCTGCATATAGCACTGGCAAAGGGGCGCATTGCAAAGAAAGTGATGAAATTCCTCGAAGATGGCGGTTTTCATTTCCCTGATTATTCAGATGACAGCAGGAAACTGATTTTCACTGATGACCGGGACCGGATCCGGGTGACCCTCGTCAAATCGCCGGACGTGGCCGTTTATGTCAGGAGAGGCGCTGCCGATGCCGGAATTGTTGGTAAAGACGTACTTATGGAAGATGGGGAAGAGGATGTCTATGAAATAGAAGACCTGGGCATCGGAAAATGCCGTATGGCGGTTTCCGGCATTAAAGGAAACCGGGAGGTCATGAATAAAAGAATTCTCACCGTAGCATCAAAGTATCCTTCTATTGCAAGAAAATATTTCGCAGATCGCTTCCAGCCCATCGATATCATCAAATTGAACGGATCCGTAGAACTGGCTCCTCTGGTGGGACTTTCAGATGTCATCGTGGATATTGTGGAAACGGGAACTACGTTAAAGGAAAATGGCCTGGAGGCCTATGATTATTTCATGGATTTTTCTGCCCGCCTCATCTGCAATAAGGTTTCTTATAAAATGAAGCAGGATGAACTGCAGCAGTTTATCAGCCTTGTAAAGAAAGACTGAATCATAGTAAAATAAACTAAACATAATAAAAGAAAGAAGGATTTTGGTTATGGAATGGATTACAGTACCGGAAAAAGGTTTATCTCTTCGTGAAGTAAGGACCATGACGAACAGAAACGTCAACCTCTCTGAGGATCTGGAAAAGACGGTCTCCGCCATCCTTGAAAAAGTCCGTACCGGGGGAGATGAAGCCATCCGTGAACTGACTCTGAAATTTGATAAAGTGGAACTGAAAGATTTCCGGGTAACGGAAGAAGAAATTGAGGAAGCTTTGACGGAAGTGGGACCGGAATTCATTGAAGTCCTGAAAGAAGCCAAAGGAAATATTGAAGCTTTCCACAAAGAACAGGTCAGAAAGTCCTGGACAAAGGAATTCCGGGATGGCGTAGTTCTTGGCGAACGGTTCCTCCCCATCCAGCGCGTAGGCGTTTACGTTCCCGGTGGACGTGCCGCTTATCCTTCTACCGTTTTAATGGATACGGTTCCTGCAGTAGTAGCAGGATGCCCATCCGTAGCCATGGCTACTCCTCCGGGGAAAGATGGAAAAGTGAATCCGAATATCCTTGCTGCTGCCTATGTGGCAGGAGTCAAGGAAATCTATAAAGTTGGCGGCGCCCAGGGGATTGCCATGCTGGCTTACGGCACGGAAACAGTGGAACCGGTATTCAAAATCGTTGGTCCCGGAAATGCTTTTGTGGCCATGGCAAAACGACTTGTTTTCGGAACGGTTGGCATCGATATGATTGCAGGGCCTTCCGAAGTATGCTGCGTGGCTGACGGAAGCGCCAATCAGAAGTGGATTGCGGCCGACCTCCTTTCCCAGGCGGAACATGATCCGCGGGCTGCCGTATTCCTCATTACTCCGGATAAAGATTTCGGCCTGAAAGTCCAGGAAGAAATGGAAAAGCAGATGAAAGAGCTCTCCCGTTATGAAATCATGAAGAGCTCCGTAGATATGTATGCCAAAGCTTTTCTCTGCAAAGATATTGAGCAGTGCTTTGATATCGTCAATAAAATTGCTCCGGAACATCTGGAAGTGGAACTGGAAGATGCGAAGAAATACCTGCCCCTGGTTTACAATGCAGGCGCTATTTTCCTTGGCCGTTATACTTCTGAACCCATCGGCGATTATCTGGCCGGCCCGAACCATACCCTTCCGACTTCCGGTACCGCGGCATTCTCATCCCCTCTTGGCGTTTACGACTTTGTAAAACACAGCAGCGTGGAATGCTATACGAAAGAAGCGTTTAAGAAGATTTCCAAACATGTCCAGCTTTTTGCGAAGGCAGAAGGACTGACGGCTCATGCTCATGCCATGGAGGTACGTGATGAAGAGTGAATGGTTAAGAAAGACAATCAAAGACTTTGAACCCTATTTCGTGGCTCCAATCGCCGAGAAATATGTCATCAATGCCAATGAAAACTATTTCAATGTGCTTTCCATTCCGTCCGTGAAGAAGGAACTGGTAGAAGCACTGGATACCTTCAAGCCCCAGCTTTATCCCAGGCCCATGGCCGACAACCTCAGGAAAGCCATTTCCGGATATATCGGCTGTGATGAAGATGAAATCATCTGCGGCAACGGCGGCGATGAAATGATTACCTATCTCCTGAATACTTTCCTGAATCCGGGAGATAAAATCCTGGTTCATACACCGACTTTTGATATGTATGAACTGACCGGTGAAGTCCTTGGCGCATCGGCAGTGAAAGTGAAGGATCTGACCGGTTACAGAAGGGACCGGGAAGGAATCCTTGAAGCGGTCAAGAAATATCAGCCGAAAATGACGGTTATCTGTAACCCGAATAACCCAACCGGCGACCTTCTTCCCGCATCTTTTATCGAAGAAGTGCTGAAAGCGGCAGAAAATATCGTTTTCGTGGACGAAGCGTATATGGAATTTGCCCAGCAGGAAAGCGTAATCGGCCTGGTAAAGAAATACCCGAACCTTGTCGTTCTCCGTACTCTTTCCAAAGCTTTTGGTCTGGCCGGCATGCGCTGCGGCTACCTGGTGGCACAGAAAGATTTGATTGAAGCCATTGCCAAAGTGAAAGCTCCTTATAATCTGAATGCCTTCACCCAGCTCTTTGCGCCCATCGTCCTGAAGCATCGGGATGAAATCTTCAAAGTCCGCGATGAAATCGTAAAGGAAAGAAACCGCCTGTATGAAGAACTCGTCAAGATTCCGGGACTGACCGTTTACCCTTCCTGTACGAACTTCCTCCTTGTCCAGGTACAGGTCAAACATGAGGAAATATTCAAAGCACTCAAAGAGAATGATGTATTGGTGAAGATTTACAGGAACAGTGCGGAAATCCCCAATGGCTACCGTATTTCCGTTACCACGAAGGAAGTGGATGACATCCTTCTTTCCGTATTCCGAAAGGAGCTCCAATGAGACAGGCAGAAGTTCAGAGAAAGACAGGGGAAACCGATATCTCCGTTTCCCTTGAAATCGATGGCACCGGCCGGTTTGAAGGAACCAGCGGCATCGGTTTCTTTGACCATATGATGAACCTTCTGGCAGCCCACAGCGGTATGGATATTTCCATTACCTGCAAAGGGGATCTGGAAGTGGATAATCACCATACCATCGAAGATCTGGGGATTACCCTGGGAGAGGCCTTCCTGAAAGCCCTTGGAGACAAAAAGGGGATTCACCGCTACGGATGCTTTTTCTGCCCCATGGATGAAACCCTTTCCCGTATCGTACTGGACCTTTCCGGCCGTCCTTACTTTGTGTATGATGTAAAAATTCCTGTAGAACGGATAGGAAATTTTGAAACGGAAATGACCCGGGAATTTTTCCTTGCCTTTGCCATGCATGGCATGATGAACCTTCATATGGCCTGCCTTTACGGAGAAAACGGGCACCATATCGTGGAATCCCTTTTTAAGGGGATCGGTCATGCGCTGAAAGAAGCAGTTACTGTAGAAGGAAATGCTGTTTTGTCTACAAAAGGGGTGCTCTGATGAAAACGGCCATTATCGATTATGATGCGGGCAACCTGGCCAATGTGGTCCGGGCTGCCAAAAGGGCAGGCCTTGACGTCATAGTGACGAGGAAACCTGAAGAAATCAGGGATGCCCGGTCCCTGGTGCTCCCCGGGGTAGGCGCCATGAAAGATGCCATGGATCACCTCAATGGTTATGGGCTTTCCGACCTGATCAGGGAAGAAGTCAAAAAGGGCAAAAAACTGGCAGGTATCTGCCTCGGCATGCAGGCCCTTTATGAAGTGTCTGAAGAAGATGGGGAAATACCGGCTTTGGGACTCCTTCCCGGGCGGGTTGTCCGTTTCCCCGAGGGTAAACTGAAGGTTCCTCATATGGGCTGGAACGAGCTTGTCATTCACAGGGATCATAAGGTCCTGGCTGATCTTCCTCCCCATGCCTATGTATATTTCGTCCATTCCTATTACAAGACTCCCGGCGATACGGAAGATATCATCGCATCGGCTGATTATGGAGTTACCGTTCCGGCGGTTGTTGGGAAGGATAATATTCTTGGTTTTCAGTTCCATCCGGAAAAATCCGGTCCCGTAGGACTGGGGATATGGAACCGTCTGGCAAAGTGGTTGGTCAAATGAAAATATTTCCTGCAATTGATATAGAAGATGGCCGCTGCGTGCGCCTGCAGCAGGGCAAAATAGAAAATCTCACCGTTTATGGCAATGATCCTGTGAAGATGGCAGAAAAGTGGCAGTCCGAAGGGGCAAAATACCTTCATGTGGTGGACCTGGATGGCGCCTTCAAGGGAAACGGCGTCAATACCCGGATTATTAAAAATATGTGTAAAGCCCTTTCCATCCCGGTGGAAGTGGGCGGAGGAATCCGCACGGAAAAGGCCATCAAAGATTATCTGGATATGGGCGTTTATCGTGTCATTATCGGGTCCAAAGCCGTGGCATCCCCTTATTTTGCCATTCAGGCGGCAAAGACTTATGGAGCAGAGCATATTGCTGTTTCTGTAGATGCCAAGGGAGATGAGGTGGCTACTCATGGATGGGTGGATGGAAGTTCTCAGAAGGTTATGACCTTTGTGAAAACGCTTCTGGGTCATGGCGTAAACAATATCATCTATACCGATATCAGCCGCGACGGCATGCTGGTGGGACCTAACTTTGATATGATGGCAAAACTCCAGTCTCTTCCGGGAATCCATCTTGTGGCTTCCGGCGGCGTATCCTCTGCTGATGATCTCCGGAAACTTTCGGATATGGGAGTCTACGCAGCCATTACAGGCAAGGCCCTTTATGAGGGCAAAGTGACCATGAAGGAAATCGTGGACATTCAGGAATGATGAAATCTCTTTCATAAGATTTCCTTGTTATTCCGAAAGGAGTTTCCTATGCTTGCAAAAAGAATTATTCCCTGCCTCGATGTCAATCATGGCAGGGTAGTCAAGGGAAAGCAGTTCCAGAATCTCATCGACGTGGATGATCCGGCGACCCTGGGAAAGTATTATTCCGACAGCGGGGCCGATGAACTCGTATTTTATGATATTACCGCTACCCATGAGGGACGGGAAACTTTCGTGGATACAGTAAGGGCCATTGCTGAAAAACTCACCATACCCTTCACTGTAGGCGGCGGTATCCGAAAAGCCGATGATTTCCGTACCATGCTGCTTGCCGGAGCGGATAAAGTGTCTGTCAATTCGGCAGCCGTCCTGAATCCCGATATCATTTCCGAGGCGGCAGCCCGTTTTGGCCGGCAGTGCGTGGTACTTTCCATTGACGGGAAAAGAAACGGCCGCGGAGGCTGGGATGTCTATGTGGAAGGCGGCCGTAAAAATACGGGAATCAATGTGGTGGAATGGGCAAAAAAAGGCATGGAACTGGGGGCCGGAGAAATCTGCATGAACTCTATGGATGCCGATGGTGAAAAGGACGGTTATGATCTGGAACTGATGAAGATTCTTTCTGAAGAACTGACCATTCCGATCATTGCATCCGGCGGCGCCGGCAAAATGGAGGATTTCCTGAAAGCCTTTCAGGTCGGTTCTGATGCAGCCCTGGCAGCGTCGGTTTTCCACTTTGGCGAAATCTCCATTCCTGACCTGAAAAAATATCTGGCCGCTCACGGCGTGCCGGTCCGTTTATAAGGAGAAATTATGGAATCTGTTGATATAAAGGATATAAAGTTTGATGAAAAAGGACTGATTCCTGCGGTCATTCAGGATGCCAGGAGCGGGGAAGTGCTCATGGTGGCCTATATGAATAAGGAATCCCTGAAGAAAACCGTGGAATCCGGCGAAACCTGGTTTTGGAGCCGGAGCCGGCAGAAATTCTGGCACAAAGGCGAAGAATCGGCCCATTTCCAGCATGTGAAGCGGATTTATGTGGATTGTGATGCAGATACCCTGGTGGTACAGGTTATTCCTGATGGACCAGCCTGCCATACGAATAACCGCAGCTGCTTCTACAGAAGCCTTTCTGAATGGAATAATACTTCTTCTGAGGGAAACCTGAATATCCTCCATGTGCTCTATGATGAAATCAAAGACCGCCGCATTCACCCGCAGGAAAAATCCTATACCAATTATCTGCAGAGAGAAGGTAAGAACAAGATTGACAAGAAAATCGGCGAAGAAGCTTCTGAAGTCATTATCGCCGACCAGCATCAGGATAAGGAAGAAATCATTGATGAATCCTGCGATCTGCTCTATCATCTTTTCGTGATGTGGGAAAATTCCGGTATCGATCTGTATGACATTATGAAAAAACTGGAAGATCGGGATGAGAAGAAAGGAAATAAGAAAGAAGTGGGGCATCAGGACAAAACATTCTGAGTGCTTAGGCAGTTACTTTCTGAAACATACATAATAAAAGGCAGCATATCATGAGTCATCATGGCAGGCTGCCTTTTTATCGCCAAATTTAAAAGACCGGTGATGTCACCGGTCTTTTAAATACCTTATTCAGCTTTTTTTGCCTTTTCACGAGTCAGTTTGTTGGAATTGTGTTCGTCATCCCACCAAACGATGCCCCTGGTATCAGAAAGGACATTCTTATTGAAAATCGGTTCAAGAATACCTTCCTTGAGCTGTTTTTCATAGTCTTTCAGGCAGGCATGGGCTTTCGGATAGAGAATAATGATTGCCGATACGTTGGTAAGGACCATGAAAGCCATGAAGAGGTCGGCCAGGTTCCAAACGAGCGGAAGGTCTGCAATGGAGCCCCAGAAAATCATAACGGCAATGAGGACGCGGAATAGGTTCAGCGGCCATTTCTTATTGGTGAGGTGACCGATATTGATTTCTCCGTAGTAGTAGTTGCCAATCAGAGATGTGAATGCAAAGAAGAAAATAAGGATGGAAACGGCCTTTGGAGCCCAGTCACCAAAGTACTGTGCCAGATCCCACTGTACCAGCTGGATACCGGTGAGGCCGGTAGAAGCATAATCACCAGTCATGAGGATGATGAAGGCAGAAGCGGAGCAGATAAAGAGGGTATCTACATAGACACCGAAAGCCTGGATCAGGCCCTGTACTGCCGGATGAGATGCATCAGCCGTAGCTGCTGCATTTGGAACGGAACCTTCACCGGCTTCATTGGAGAAGAGACCTCTCTTCAGACCAGTCAGGACAGCTGCACCCATACTGCCGCCGGCAATAGCCTGAAAATCGAAGGCATTGCTGAAGATGATATAAAATGCATGAGGAAGTTCAGTGATGTTATAAATCATGATGCCCAGGGCAGTGATGATATAAACACCTGCCATAATCGGTACCATCCATTCAGTGACTCTGGCAATACGGCCCATACCGCCGCAGATGACGATCATGGCAAATACGGTAACTACACCGCCTACAATCATACGGTCAAAACCAAGGGCATGATTGAGGGCCAGAGAAATGGTATTGGACTGCACAGAATTGTAAATCATGCCATAAGTCACAGAAATCAGGATAGCGAAGAGGGCTGCCCAGAGACCATGGCCAAGACCGTTCTTCAGATAATAAGCCGGACCGCCCCGGAAACCGGCTCCATCGGTTCTGGGAACTTTGTAGAGCTGTGCCAGAGTGGATTCTACGAAACCGGTGGCCGAACCAACTACGGCGATAAACCACATCCAGAAAATAGCCCCGGGCCCCCCGGTTACGATGGCGATGGCAATGCCCGCAATATTGCCAACCCCTACGCGGGAAGCCGTGCTGACACAGAAGGCCTGGAATGGTGAAACTTCATTCCCTTCCGTTTTCGTGCCCGCAGTGCCTGCTATCAGTTTAAACATCCGCCCAAAATAACGGATCTGGACTGCTCTTGTCCTGAAAGTGAAATAAAAGCCGGCCCCTACCAGTAAAATAATGATGACCGATGACCATAAGACGTCATTGATTGCGGAGACAATTGAATTCAGCTGCTCCATTTTTCTCCCCCTTTTCCCTAATAAAAGTGTAAAATGATGTGCCCCATTTAATTATGAAATAATTATAGTATTTTTCTTTAACTTATACAAGAATTTTACATAAATATAAATATTAAAAATCAAAAAGATTCATCACTGTGAAAGGAGAGTTTTATCCCTGCAAAAAACCATGGGCCCGGGGAATACCGGAAATATAATTCTTTGGGATATCTGATCAGAAATAATGCAAATTTCTGTCATTTATCCCCACTGACAGGACATTGGAATTTCAAATTATCAAGGAAAGAGTTAAATAAGACCGATTTTGATGATAAATAGGGTGGTTTTTTACTTTCTTTTACAAAATTGATAAAAAATGGTAAAATACAGGAGTCTACGGAGGTGATTTTTATGCGCACTGCGTGTACATGGGGATGCGCCGCTCTGCTCTGGCTGGCGGCTTCCATGAACGTTTCTGCACAGACTCTCAGCATCGGTATGAATGGCAGCGAAGTCACGGACCTTCAGAACGATCTGGTAGCGGCCGGTTATCTTGCCCGGACTGTGGATGGGGATTTTGGCTCAACCACAAAAGAAGCGGTGGCTTTATTTCAAAAAGCCAAAGGATTGCCGGTCACCGGGAAAGCCGATGATACCACAAGGAAAGCGGTCAAAAAAGCGGCAGGCAAAGGTTACAGGCCCGGAGGCGGCGTCGTTTATGCAGAGGGAAATCGCGGCACCATGATTACCGACATGCAGGAAAGACTGGCGGCTGCCGGTTTTCTGAAAGGGGATATTGACGGCGTTTATGGACAGGATACCACAAAAGCAGTCAGGTCGTTTCAGCAGGAAAAGAAGATTCCTGTTTCGGGCGCTATTGATGAAATGACCTATGCCGCTCTGACTGAAATGAAAAGGATTCCCGCTTCCGCCGAAGAGGAGGGCGAACCTGGACCTGAAGACGATGGGCATTTCGTTTTTGGTATCGGGGACAGGGGAAAAGAAGTTTCTTCGCTCCAGAAAAAATTAATGAAACTGGGCTATCTGGATGGACCGGCAGATGGAATCTACGGCGGGGATACGGCCTCTGCTGTAAAGGGGTTTCAGAGTGATGAAGGTTTACCTTCTACGGGAATGGTTGATGAGGATACACTGGGACATATCACCTCTGTCTATGTATCCCAATCCGGCAATTCAACCCTTTCCAGGGGAGCTTCGGGGAAAAAGGTCATCCGTCTCCAGAATCGCCTTCTTCTTCATGGCTATGATCCCGGCACTGTGGATGGCGTTTACGGAGAAGGCACGGAGGATGCGGTTCGTCGTTTTCAGGAAGAACAGGAACTGGAAGAAACCGGTATCGCCGATGACGACGTCTGGGACCGTCTGGAAAACATGCCTGTCTTTTCCGGAAGCTATAAAAAGATGTTCCATATGCGATCCACGGCCTATACGCCTAATGATGGAGGCGGCGAAGGCAGGACTGCTCTGGGCGGTTATGCAGGAAAAGGCCATGCGGCAGTGGATCCTGAAGTCATTCCACTGGGAAGCATCGTTTTCATAGAAGGTTACGGGTATGCTGTCTGCGATGATATAGGCGGCGCCATTCACGGGAATATCATTGATGTGGGTGTGGATACGTATGACCAGGCCTATCAATGGGGAACAAAAACCAGGGTAACTGTATATCTTGTTCGATAAATCATGGCAGGATTCCAATTCGTGGAGTCCTGCTTTTTGTTATGCAGGCAGCGGGATACTTCGGGCATCCTTGCCTGAACAGAGCTGATTTGCTACAATAAAAGCTATGGGATTTATAAAAACAATAAATGCACTCATGATATATCTTTTATTTGAAAGCAACAGGAGGAATTATGTCCGAATTAACAGCAGTCATTCTGGCAGCCGGACAGGGTACCAGAATGAAATCCCAATTCCCGAAGGTGCTGCATCGGGTGTGCGGCGTGCCTATGGTGGAGCAGGTCATCCGGGTGGTTCGTCAGGCAGAATTCAAAAAGTGCGTAGTCATTACGGGATTTAAAGAGGAACTGGTTCGCCGGGAACTGGAAGGGAAAGAGGTTTCTTTTGTTCACCAGCAGGAACAGCTTGGCACCGGCCATGCAGTCATCCAGGCAGTGCCGGAATTTGAAAAGGACCGGGAAGGTTACGTCCTCGTTATCTGTGGGGATACTCCATTGCTCCGGGCAGAAACACTGGCAGAATTATCCCGGGTATGTCAGGAAAACGATGCGGCTGCCACCGTGCTGACCGCTATTCTTGATAATCCTTTCGGTTATGGCCGTGTCCTTCGGGATGAAAATGGAAATATGACTTCCATTGTGGAACAGAAGGATGGCACGCCGGAGCAGCTGGCAGTCCATGAAATCAATACAGGTACCTATGTATTCAAGGTGGGCCCTCTTCTGGATGCACTGAAAAGAATCGATAATAAGAATGCCCAGGGTGAATATTATCTGACAGATGTCTTTGAAATCATGATCAAAGATGGTCTCAAAGTTATCCCTGTAGCGGCAAAAGACGCTGATGAAACTATGGGTGTCAATTCCAGAATCCAACTGGCTGCCGCTGACCGGATTCTCCGTCTTCGCAAGGCAGAAGAACTGATGGCACAAGGCGTCAGCATCATCAATCCTGAAAATACATATGTGGAGCAGGATGTAGTGGTTGGTCAGGATACGATCCTTTTCCCCGGGACTATTCTCCAGGGGCACACGGTGGTCGGAAAAGGCTGCGAAATTGGCCCCGATACACAGCTTACCAATGTGACCGTAGGAGATGAGACCCGCCTCAATCGTGTCTATGCCCATGAATGCACGATCGGCAGCTTCGATGAAATCGGGCCTTTTGTTCATCTCCGCCCGGATACGGTGCTTCATGATCATATCAAGATTGGCAATTTCGTGGAAGTCAAGAATTCCACTGTCGGCGATGGCACGAAACTTCCGCACCTCATTTACTGCGGGGATTCAGACCTTGGTAAAAACGTTAATTTCGGCTGCGGCACGGTAACCGTTAATTTTGACGGGAAGAATAAACATCGCTGCACCGTCGATGATCATGCCTTTATTGGCTGCAATACGAATCTGGTCGCTCCGGTCCATATTGGGGAAAGGGCCTTTACTGCTGCCGGTTCCACAATTACCAAAGATGTCCCGGCAGAAGCGCTTTCCGTGGCCCGTGCAAGACAGACCAATATCAAGGGCTGGGTCAAGGAAGATACTTATAAAGACTGAAATGAGCTGCATTGGATATTTTCTTGATTTTAGCACTGTTATTTTATACTGAACCTGTTATATAATAAAAATATGAAGTAGTGGACTGGAGTTTCAAGGTATTTCCGCTATTCCAGGGAGAATATTTCATCACTTTCAACATTTGAAAGAAAAGGGAGAGGCAGCAAAATGGACATGGAAGACACTTCAAGACTGAAGATTTTTACGGGAACCGCAAATCCGGCTCTGGCGAAGGAAATTTCCGATTATATCGGTGTTCCCCTTGGCAAGTCCCTGTGCGGACGTTTCAATAATGGTGAAATTCAGGTCATGATCAATGAAAGCGTTCGCGGAAAGGACTGCTTCATTATCCAGTCTACCGGCGCGCCGGTTAATGATAACCTGATGGAAATGCTCATCATGGTAGATGCCCTGAAGAGAGCTTCTGCCCGTCATATTACCGTTGTCGTTCCTTACTATGGATATGCCCGTCAGGATCGTAAGACGAGAGGTCGTGAACCGATCAGTGCCAAACTGGTAGCTGACCTGATGTCTGCAGCCGGTGTAACCAGAGTCGTCACCATGGACCTTCATGCAGGCCAGATTCAGGGCTTCTTCAATGTTCCTGTAGATCATCTGATGAGCGCATCTCTCCTGGCTGATTATGTAAAATCCAAGAACCTGGATAACCTGACCATCGTTTCCCCGGACCTCGGCGGCGTAACGAGAGCCAGAGACCTGGCTGATCGTGTTGGCGCACCGATTGCCATCATTGAAAAACGCCGTCCGGAACCGGGTGTTGCCAAGGTTATGAATATCATTGGTGACGTAAAAGGCAGAAACTGCTTCATCGTCGATGATATCGTAGATACCGCAGGATCCCTCTGTGAAGGGGCTAAAGCGCTTGCTGAATATGGCGCTAAAGGTGTTTATGCGGCTGTATGCCATCCGGTACTGACGGATCCGGCAGCTGAAAGAATCAAAAATTCCAACCTGAAAGAACTGATCGTGACAAACTCCCTGCCGATTTCCAAAGACAAGATGCAGGACAAGCTCACTGTTCTTTCCATCGCTCCGCTTCTCGGCGAAGCCATTCTCCGCATTTTCCATGACGCTTCCGTAAGCCAGCTTTTTGATAAATAATGAAAATCATTGCAGGTCTCGGAAACCCGGGAAAAGAATATGAACATACCCGTCACAATATGGGCTTTGACGTCATTGACGAGCTGGCCCGCCGCTGGAATGTGACGAACTGGAAAAGTGACATGAAGGCGGAAATCGCCCAGGTTATTTATAATGGGGAAAAAGTGCTTCTGGTAAAGCCCATGACCTATATGAATAACAGCGGTGAAGCGGTGGGGGCTATTTCCAAATACTACAAAGTCGGACTTGACGATATTTACATCATCTGTGATGATCTGGATCTGCCTCCGGGCAAAACCAGGATCCGGAAGAAAGGCTCTGCCGGCGGCCATAACGGGATGAAATCCCTCATTGCCCATCTGGGCAGCGAAAATTTCAATCGTTTTCGTATCGGCGTGGGGCATCCGAAGGACGGTCATACGGTGGTGGATCATGTGCTTTCCCGTCCCTATGGGGAAGATATAGAAAAAATTGAAGAAGCAAAGCTTCATACTGCAGACTCTGTCGAAGCAGCGTTGAAGGATGGCGTGGACCATGCCATGAATGCGTTCAATCCGAAAAGAAAAGGATAAAAGAAGAGGCAGTTTCGAAGGAAGCTGCCTTTTTTGTGGAAGAAGGGAGAAATCATGAAAGGAAAGCTCATTGTGCTGGAAGGCATTGACGGAAGCGGAAAAGAGACCCAGGCAAAGCTTCTGGAGCGGAAACTGAAAGATGCAGGGAAAAAGGTCATCCATATTTCCTTCCCCAATTACGAAAGCCCTTCCTCGTCCCTTGTCAAAATGTACCTTCATGGTGATTTTGGAAAGAATCCGGAGGATGTCAACCCTTATGCGGCTTCACTTTTCTATGCGGTCGACCGCTTTGCTTCCTACCGTACCCAATGGAAATCTTTTTACGAGAATGGCGGCATCGTCATCGCGGACCGGTATACCACCAGCAATATGGTGCACCAGATGACAAAGTATGAGAATGAAGACAGCCGGAAACGATTTCTCTCCTGGCTGGAAAAAACAGAATACGGCGAGCTGGAACTTCCCCGGCCGGACCTTGTGATTCTTCTTGATATTCCTTTGGAAATATCGGAACGGCTTGTCCGTGAGAGGGCAGAAAAGGGAGGCTCCATGGATATTCATGAACAGCATCTGGATTACCTCCGGAAATGTCATGATGCTTATCAGGAATTAGTCAAAACTTTCCAATGGACCAGGATTGCCTGTGCGGAGAATGGAAAACTCCGGGCCATTGAGGATATTGGAAAGGATATTGAGACAGCGGTGAATGAAATCCTGTGCTGACTTTGGATGATAAGAATTTTGCAAAATCAGCTTGCGTTTCCATGAGCGTTTGTTATAATGAAAAAAGAATTCAATCTCTTCAGGGCGGGGTGAAAGTCCCCACCGGTGGTAATAGCCCACGAGCCTTTATGGCAGGTCCGGTGTGATTCCGGAGCCGACGGTACAGTCCGGATGAAAGAAGAGTGGAAATGAATTTATATCCACCTCCCTGAACGAAAGGAAGGTGGATTTTTTGCGTATTGATGATGATAGAAAATATATGGCCCGGGCCCTGGAGCTGGCACTTCGCGGAATGGGGCATACCAGACCGAATCCCCTGGTGGGAGCGGTCATTGTCAAAGATGACAGGATTATCGGTGAAGGCTGGCATGAACAGTATGGCGGTCCTCATGCGGAAGTGAATGCATTTAAAAACTGCAGTGAAGATCCGGAAGGGGCTACCCTTTATGTGAGCCTTGAACCCTGTTCCCATTATGGTAAAACCCCGCCCTGCGCAGACCTTATTATCAGGAAAGGGATTGACCGGGTAGTGACAGCCATGGTGGATCCGAATCCCCTGGTGGCGGGCAAAGGAATCCGTAAACTTAAGGATGCCGGAATATTCGTAACCCTGGGAATTATGGAAAAAGAGGCCAGAAAGCTGAATGAGGTATTTATAAAATATATTTCTCAACACAAGCCTTTTATCCTATACAAGGCGGCCATGTCCCTTGACGGCAAGACAGCCTGTCACACCGGTGACTCCAAATGGATTTCTTCAGAAGATTCCAGGGAGGAAGTCCATCTCTTAAGAGGCTGTTATAAAGGCATTATGGCAGGAGCCGGGACGGTTATTTCTGATGATCCCATGCTGACTGCCAGATCGGAAGGGATGGAGGATCCTGTCCGCATCATTGTAGACGGGAAATTGTCAGCTCCCCTGGAAGCCAAAGTATTTAATGAACCGGGACAGGCCATCGTAATTACGACCAGTCAGTCAGATGAGAAAAAGAGAAAAGCTCTTTCTGCACTGGGCGTGGACATCATTATGACGGATGGCGAAAAAGAAGGCCAGGTGGATTTGGAGGCTGCCATGACAGGCCTGGCATTGAAAGGAATTGACGGTATCCTTCTCGAAGGCGGCTCTACTCTTGCCGCTTCTGCTTTTGAAGCAGGAATCGTGGATAAAGTACGCCTTTATATGGCTCCCATGGTTATCGGAGGGGCAGGCGCTCCGGGGCTCATCGGGGGCATCGGGGCATCCGCTGTAAAAGATGCCGTAAGACTCCGGGATATTTCCACGGAACGCTCCGGCCGGGACCTGGTCATCGAAGCTTATGTGGATCATGGTGAAAAAGACCGGGCAGAGCAGCGTATTGAGAAATTGGAAAAAGAACTTGAAAAAAAGCCGGACGTGGATTTTATGGAAGTGAAGGAATCATAAAATGTTTACCGGAATTGTAGAGGAAACGGGAACCATTGCCGGAATCCATAAACAAAGCCACTCGGAAAGGCTGACCATCCGGTGTCATAAAGTCCTGGAAGGAACAAAAATTGGCGACAGCATCGCCGTAAACGGGACCTGTCTTACCGTGACGGCCCTGACAAAAGATACTTTTGATGCCGATGCGACTCCGGAAACCATGAGAAGGACAGCTTTTTCACTTTTCAGACCCGGCAGCCCCGTCAATCTGGAAAGGGCCCTGCGTCTGGGAGATCGTCTGGGCGGGCACATCATGCTGGGGCATGTGGACGGCACGGGAAAGATTATTTCCATGGAAAAAGTAGAAAATTCCGTCTCCATCAGGATTTCCACAGACCGTAAGTGGATGCGTTATATCATTGAAAAAGGATCCGTTGCAGTGGATGGCATCAGTCTCACTGTGGCGGAAAGAAATAAAGATTCATTTTCCATCGCCCTTATTCCCCATACCGGCCTTACAACAACATTATTAATGAAAAAGCCGGGGGAAATAGTCAATATCGAGTGCGATTATCTTGGAAAATATGTAGAGCAGCTCATGAAGCCGGCAGAAACCGGAAACCTGACCATGAGTATGCTTGAAACTTTGGGGCAGGGAGGACACTATGGAGTATAAGTTTGACAGTATAGAAGAAATCATTGATGAAATAAAAAAAGGTCATGTAGTCATCATGCAGGATGCGGAATCCCGGGAAAATGAAGGGGACTATATCTGCGCCGCTGAATTTGCGACTCCCCATAATGTCAATCTGATGGCGTCGGAGGCAAAAGGGGTCATCTGCATGCCCATGGCGGAGGAAATCGTAAATTCCCTGAGGCTCCGTCCCATGATCAATCACAATACCGATAACCATCAGACTGCTTTTCTGGAATCCATTGATTATAAAGATTCCGGTACCGGCGTATCGGCAGCGGCCCGTTCCATGACGGCCCTTGAGGCCATCAAAGATGGGGCAAAACCGGAGGATTTCAGGAAACCCGGTCATCTTTTCCCGCTGAAAGCAAGAAGGTGGGGTGTCCTGGAACGGCAGGGCCATACAGAGGCCACTGTGGATCTGGCCCGCCTGGCAGGCCTCAAGCCGGCAGGCCTGTGCTGCGAAATCATGAATGATGACGGTACCATGGCCAGAAGAGAAGACCTTTTCAGACTGGCCAGAGCCAAAGGCATGAAAATCGGTAATATCCGGGAACTTATCGAATACAGAAAAAAGCATGAAAAACTGGTAGAGGAAGTGACAGAAGCCGACCTTCCTACGAAATATGGTCATTTCCGCATTCATGGCTTTGTCAATCTGGTGAACGGGGAACATCATGTGGCCCTGACTATGGGAGATTTTTCCGATGGAGTCCCGGTACTCTGCCGCATTCATTCTGAATGCCTGACAGGCGACTGCTTCGGATCTCTTCGCTGTGACTGCGGACAGCAGCTTTCGGCCGCTCTCCGCCAGATTGCAAAAGAGGGGAGAGGCATCCTTGTTTATCTCCGTCAGGAAGGAAGGGGAATCGGGCTTATCAACAAAATCCGGGCCTATGCGCTGCAGGATGAAGGCTATGACACGGTGGAAGCCAATCTGAAACTCGGTTTTGCCGCCGACCTTCGGGAATATATGACAGGAGCCCAGATCCTTCACCTTCTGGGAGCCAGCCATATCCGCCTTTTGACCAACAATCCCCAGAAACTGGATGATGTGAAAGAATATGGCATTATCATCACGGAAAGGGTGCCCATTGAAGTGGCGCCAACAAAAGAAGACCAGTTTTACCTGAAGACAAAACAGGAAAAAATGGGGCATATGCTCAAACTTGACAAAGATGTGGAAGAACCGGAAGCATGAACTTCCGTAAATAGAAAGTAAAAAGGAGAAAGATTATGAATATTATTTCCGGAAAATTTAATGAAAGCGATATCAGGGTAGGTATCATTGCTTCCCGTTTCAATGAAGTCATCGTCTCCAAACTGATTGACGGTGCCGTGGACGGTTTGACCCGTCATGGCGTGGATATGGATCAAGTGGATCTGGCCTGGGTGCCGGGGGCTTTTGAAATTCCCCTGGCTGCAAAGAAAATGGCGGAAAGCGGGCGATATGATGCGGTCATCTGCCTGGGAGCCGTCATCCGTGGAGAGACAGACCATTACGAACATGTGGCCACCGAAGTGACAAAGGGAGTGGCCATGGCCTCCCTTTCCAGCGGAATCCCGGTTCTCTATGGAGTCCTCACTACGGATACCATTGAACAGGCGATCAATCGCGCAGGGCTGAAATCGGGCAACAAAGGATTCGAATGTGCCATGGACGCCCTGGAAATGGCCAGCCTTTTCAAAAAACTGGAAAAATAAAAGAAAGCCTGCTGAAAAGGCAGGCTTTCTTCGTGGCGCAGCTGATTTTCCTGAAGAAAAACGATTTCCAAAGATTTGGTAAAAAATGATATAATTAAAAGACAACTTTAAAATTACAATCTGAATTCGGGAGGTCAGTCGTGGAAACAGAACGGCTCAACGGGAAAAAATATTTTACTCTGACATATGGCTGTCAGATGAATGAATCGGATACGGAACGAATCAACGGGCAGCTGGAAGAAATAGGCTATGAACCGGCAGCAAGACTGGAAGATGCGGATATCGTCATTATGAATACCTGCAGCGTCCGGCAGAATGCAGAAGAAAAGGTATATGGCAAAATCGGCGAAATCAAAAAACTGAAGGATAAGAATCCCCATATGCTGCTCGGCATTGCCGGCTGTATGGCGCAGGAAAACAAGGGAAAGCTCATTGAGCGGATGCCGGTCATTGATTTCGTCATCGGGCCCTATCATATCCACGATTTGAAGGACATTATTTCCAGAGAAAATGCCCGGGGCGGCCATGTGGTCAAGACGGAAAGAAATCCTCACAGCGTCAGCGATTACAGTGAACTCCGGGCCGTCAGAAAGTCGAAGATTTTCGCCTGGATCCCGATTATGCAGGGCTGCAATAAATTCTGCACCTACTGCATCGTTCCCTATGTACGGGGAAGGGAAATCAGCCGCACCATCGATGATATCTGCAAAGAAATAAAAAGCCTTGCTGCCGAAGGGTACAAGGAAATCACCCTTCTTGGGCAGAATGTCAATTCCTATGGGCTTGATTTCAGAAACGGGACGAATTTTGCAGATCTCATCCGCGCCATCGATGAAATTGACGGGATTGAGCGGGTCCGCTACATGACCTCTCACCCGCGGGATATGACTTTTGATATGGTGGATGCCATGGCGGCATCTCCCAAAGTGGTCCGTCATATGCATCTTCCCGTACAGCATGGGTCCAATGATATGCTGAAACGGATGAATCGTGGATATACCATTGAACACTTCAAGGAGCTTCTTGCCTATGTCCGTGAAAAGATGCCGGATATTGCGGTGACGACGGACCTCATTACCGGTTTCCCGGGAGAAACGGAAGAAATGCATCAGGAAACACTGAATCTTCTCAAAGAGGTTCGTTTTGACTCTGCCTATACCTTTATCTATTCCCCCAGAACAGGGACTCCGGCGGCCCGCATGGAAGACCAGATTGATGATGCCACGAAACATCGCCGTCTACAGGAACTGATGGATACGGAAAACGTGATTTCTCTTGAACTCAATAAGGCTATGGAAGGGAAAATCCATGAAATCATTGTGGAAGGCCCATCGAAACAGGATGAAAACATCTGGTATGGCAGGACTTCTTCCAATAAAATGATTCTTTTTCCCTATAAGGATGGAATTCAGGTGGGCGATACGGTGGCTGCCAGAGTCAATGTCGGCCAGACCTGGGTGCTGAAAGGTGAACTTGTGTAATCTTGATATCCGAAATTGATGATTTGATTCAGAAGGCCGATGGGAGTACAGCAGGGGTGATACCATGGCAAAAACGCCTTTAATGGAACAATATAAAAAGGTAAAAGACGAATACAGCGATTGTCTCCTCTTTTATCGTCTCGGCGATTTTTATGAACTTTTTTATGATGATGCGGTGACAGCTTCCCATGAACTGGAACTGACCCTGACGGGGAAAAATGCCGGCCCCGAAGGAAGGGTGCCCATGTGCGGCGTGCCTTTCAGGGCGGCGGAGATTTACATTTACCGTCTCATTCAGAAAGGCTATAAGGTGGCCATCTGTGAACAGCTGGAAGATCCGAAAAAGGCAAAGGGCCTTGTCAAGCGGGACGTCATTCGTGTCATCACACCGGGGACGATCCTTTTTGAGAATTCCATTGCTGACAAATCAAATAATTACCTCATTTATATGATGGAAGCAGAAAAGGAAATCGATGCCGTGCTGGCCGATATTTCCACCGGTGAATGCTGGTGGGGTGTCTGGGACCGCAGGAAAGAGCAGGATGATTTTTTCGATATGCTTTCCGTCTATTCTCCTGCCGAAGCCGTCTGTGCCGTTTCTGATGATTTATATGGCAAACTGACCAGCTTCTGCGCTGCCCGGCTTGGAGCATGCCTCATTTCCAGGGCAGCCGGTGAGGAAGAAGGGCCCCTGCCGCCTGCCTGCGATGAAATTGAAAATGAAAATATAAAGCTTGTTTTCCGCCGTCTGGGTGGATATCTCAAGGATGTGATGAAGACGGATGTGGTTGAATTCCACTCCATTTCACCCATTCGGGAAGATCATACCCTAATTTTGTCAGAGGAATCTTTAAGGAATCTGGAAATTACAAGAAATATGAGGGACGGCGGCCGAAAAGGGACACTCTTGGAACTTCTGGATTATACCCATACCGCCATGGGAGCTAGGCTTCTCCGCCGCTGGCTGGAAAGACCGCTCACTGACGTGAACCGCATTACCCTTCGCCAGGATGGTATCGAAGAGCTGACCGGCCATGTGACGGAACTGACCAATCTGGAAGATATGCTGTCCCAGGTGTTTGACTTTGAACGAATCCTGGGCCGTATCGAGGCCAATTCCACTTCTCCGAAAGATCTGCTTGCTTTAAAAGCAAGTCTCAAAATGATTCCCCAGATCAAGAACCTGCTCTCCGGCGCTGGTTCGGTGATCCTTAAGAAGCTGAATACCCAGCTTGGAATCCACGGTCCTGTGTATGACCTGCTTGACCGGTCCATGAACGAAAACGGGACAGGAAATATAAAGGATGGCAAGTATATCAGGGAAGGGTACTCGGCAGAACTTGATGAAGTTCGCGCTCTTTCGGAAAACAGCCAGAAATTCATTGCGGAACTGGAGGAAAGAGAAAAAGAAAAGACCGGGATCAAGCTCAAAATCGGTTTCAACAGCGTATTTGGATATTATTTTGAAATTTCCAATGCCAACAAGATTCCGATTCCCCCCTATTACATGAGAAAACAGACCCTGGTCAATGCGGAGCGCTATATTACGCCGGAACTGAAAGATTTTGAGGCAAAGGCACTGACGGCCAAAGAAAAGACGGAAGAGCTGGAACTTAAAATTTATCAGGCCGTGAAGGCGGAAATCCGCCCGGAAATTCCGGATATGCAAAAAACCGCCAGGGCTCTCGCCCAGCTGGACTGCCTGGCAAGCCTTTCCAGGGCTGCTCTCAAAGACCGGTATACGAGACCACAGATTACGAGTCCCAAAGAAGGCCATATTTCCATTAAGGACGGCCGCCATCCCATGGTGGAACATGCACTGAAACATGAAATGTTCGTGCCCAATGACACGGAACTGAACCACCGGGATCAGGAAATCCTCGTCATTACCGGACCCAATATGGCCGGCAAATCCACTTATATGCGCCAGGTGGCCGTTCTGACCATTATGGCCCAGACCGGATCTTTCATCCCCGCAAGGAGTGCCGTTCTGGCTCCGGTGGACCGTATATTTACAAGGGTCGGGGCCAGTGATGATATTTCTACCGGTCAGAGTACATTCATGGTGGAAATGCAGGAAGTTTCCTACATCCTTAGAAATGCTACGAAAAACAGCCTCATCCTGCTTGACGAAATCGGGCGGGGAACCAGTACCTATGACGGCATGAGCATCGCAAGGGCTGTGGTAGAATATATTGATAAGAAAATTCATGGATATACTCTCTTTGCCACCCATTATCATGAACTTTCGGATATGGCGGAAGAGAGCAGTCATATCAGGAATTACACGGTTACTGTCAAAGAACGGGGAAAGGATATCACCTTCCTTCGCCGGATCGTTCCGGGCTGTGCGGACAGGAGTTACGGGATTCACGTGGCAAGGCTCGCAGGCCTTCCGGAATCGCTCCTGAAGAGGGCCGATGATATCCTCCATGGGCTGGAGGAAGAAGACGGGAAAATTTCTCCTTCTCCGGTCAAAAAGCAGGAAGGCCCGGCAGCACTTGATTTATTTACATCTCCCATTATTGATGAACTGGCTGATTTGGATGTCATGAGCAAGACTCCCATTGAGGCCATGGAAATATTATTCCGCCTCAGCAAGGCGGCAAAGGAGGGCCGGTAATGGCACTGATTCATGTTCTTGATGAAGTGACGGCAAACCAGATTGCGGCCGGTGAAGTCGTTGAACGTCCGGTGAATGCGGTAAAAGAGCTGGTAGAAAATGCAGTAGATGCCGGAGCTCATGAAATCGAAGTGGAAATTGCGGACGGCGGCATGACCTATATCCGTGTCACTGATGATGGCTGCGGCATGAGCGAAGAGGATGCAAAACTCTCAGTCATCCGCCATGCGACAAGCAAAATTTCCAGCGTGGATAACATTTATCATATCGCGTCTCTTGGCTTCCGCGGAGAAGCACTGCCGAGTATCATGTCTGTTTCCCGTTCTTCCATTACGACCCGAAGACCCGAGGATATAGAGGGTACTGTTCTTGAAATGGAAGGTGGAGAAGTCAGGGAAATAAAATCCTGCGGCGCTCCGGCGGGGACGACCGTAGAAGTGCGGGAACTTTTCTATAACGTGCCCGCGAGAAAAAAATTCCTGAAATCGGAAAGGACGGAATCTTCCCGGATCAATACGATGGTGGGGAAACTGGCTCTTGCCAATCCGGATATCGCTTTCCGCCTTATCAATAATGGCCGTACGGTGATTGAAACGGCAGGAAACGGACGCCTTATGGATGCGGTTTCTGCCCTGTATGGCACGAAAACGGCCGGTGAAATGCTCCCGGTCAGTGAAGAAGGAGAAAATGTTTCCCTGGAAGGGATGATTTCCAAACCTTCGCTCTTAAAGAGCAGCCGCCAGTATCAGACAATCATTATTAACCGCAGAGTCGTGGAAAGCGCAGTAGTTTCCAAAGCGGTGGACAATGCGTATCATTCCCTCCTGCCGAAGAATGGCTATCCTTTGATGGTCCTTTCATTCCAGGTGCCCCCGGAAAGTATTGACGTCAATGTACACCCGCAGAAAAGGGAAATCAAGTTTTCCGATGAACAGGGACTTTTCCGGCTTGTTTATCATGCGGTGCTTGGGACTCTGACTTCCCAGACTGCGGCCGACAGCATTGCAAGAGAAATGATTCGGGATCCGGGCCATGAAATCGTTCATGGGGGAAATTTCAAGCCGGGAGATATCCGTGTGGAAGATCATCCCGTCGGTAAACCGGACATCGGCCTTTTCAATAAACCGGCCGCTTCCTGGGGAGAGCCCCGGACCGGATATAATCCTCCTCCCAATCGGCCTCCTTTCCCTATGGGAGAAAAGTCTCATTCATCGGAAACTTCCTTTACGCCTGAACTCAGCAGGAAAGAAATTTTTTCCAATCAGTCTTTCTTCCCTTCAAAAACTCCGGAAGAGGCGAAAATGGTGCCGACTGCCCCGGAAACAGTACCTCTCTTTGAAATCAAAGAAGAATCAGCGCCGGTGATACCACTGGGACAGGTTTCTGACTGTTTTATTCTCTGCCAGCATGGCAAAGATTTGCTGATTATCGATCAGCATGCGGCTCATGAACGGGTCCGTTATGACCGTCTGGCTTCCCGGGCTGAAGGAATCCCGGTACAGGAAATCCTGGTGCCTTATCTGATCCATGTGGATAGTGAAGATATCCCGCTTCTTGATGAACACAGGATGGATATTGAGAGACTGGGTATAACTTTCGAACAGGCGGGGCCGGATGTCATTCGCATCACAGGGGCTCCTGAAGACCTTTCGGAATCGGAAATGGAAAGGGTGGTGAGCGAACTCCGCAAAGCCTTTCATGAAGCCGATATGCCCTCTCCGGAAACCCTTCGCCATCGCATGATGGCCTATGCCGCCTGCCGGGGAGCTATCAAAAGGGGGGATCCCCTCAATATCCGTCAGATGAAGGAACTGATTGTGGACCTCTTCCATACGACACGCCCCTTTGTCTGCCCCCATGGCCGACCGACCATTGTGAAGTTTACGCCTGATGAACTGGGAAGGCTTTTCAAGCGCCCATGAATACGGGAATTACGACAATCCGCAAATGCAGGCCGGCTATCAAAGCAGAGGCGCTGGAACGGGCAGAAACACTCCATCTTCCTTACTTTCAGAGAGAAAATATGCTTTCTGATATGGCTCAAAAGTATGGGATGGAAGGGTTTCTGGTTTATGGGAAAAAACTGCCTTATTACTGGTCCGGCGGAGAGGAATACCGCTTTCATCTGGGCACTTCGGTCCTTCGGATAGAGCAGATGAAAAGGGGAAATCAGGACCGCCTCTGCAGCCTTCTTCCGGAAGGCCATGTATCTGTCCTTGACGCCACATTTGGCCAGGGGGGAGATTCCATGACCATGAGCTGGTTCCTGGGAGAAAGAGGAAATGTGACCTCTCTTGAGAAAAGTACACCTCTTTATGAAATAGGGAGAGCTGCCATTTCCGATTTTGCAGATTCCAGGGAGGAAGAACTTGTTTCTGCCCTTCATCGAATCACTCTCCTTCATGAAGATTTCAAGGATTTTCTCCGGCATGCGGAACCGAAAAGTTTTGATGTGATATATTTCGATACCATGTTTCGGGCACCGGTCAAAAGGAAAGAAAATCATATGGAAGGTTTCCGGAATGCTGCCTGCTATGACCGGCTGGATGAAGAAATCATCAGGATGGCTTTGCATATTGCCGGAAAAAGAATTATAGTAAAAGAAAGACCTTTTTCCATCCTTTTTTCTTCCGGCGTTTTCAGTTCCATCCATGCCCGAAAAGGGCAGACAACCGCCTATGGAGTCATCGACGTATGAAGAAAGATAAACTGATAACCATACTGGGACCTACTGCATCAGGCAAAACGGAGCTTGCCGTCTACCTTGCGGGAGAACTTGGGTCATCCATTATTTCCGGAGATGCCTTCCAGATTTATAAGCATCTGGACATCGGTACGGCCAAGGTAACGAAGGAAGAAGCAAAAGGCATTCCTCATTTCCTGGTGGATGAACTGGAACCGGATGAACCTTATTCAGCGGCAGACTTTCAGGAAAAGGCAGCGAAGATCATCCATGATGAAAATGAAGCCGGCCGCATTCCCATCGTCTGCGGGGGGACCGGTCTATACATTCAGGGGCTTCTGGAAGGATATTCTTTCCTTCCCAAAGTAAAAGGCCGAAGCCGGTGGGAAGCGCTGCTTGAAGAAAAAGGAAAAGAAGCTCTGATCGCTGCACTCCGTGACTTTGGAGAAACCGATATTCCTCCCGATCCCCAGCGCATGATGCGTAAACTGGAACTTTTAGAAGCGGGAGAGGGGAAAAAAGAAGCAAATAAATCAAATTCCCTCATATATGACGGACCTGTTTTAGGAATTGCTATGGACAGGAGCGTTTTATATGATAAAATAAATAAACGAGTCCATCTCATGATAGAAGCAGGACTCTTGAAGGAAGTCGAATCCATTCTGGCTTCCGGAATTTCTGAATCAGCCCAGTCACTGAAAGGAATCGGATACAAGGAAATGATTCCCGTAGTGAAAGGGGAGCGTACCTTAGAGGAAGGGGAAGCGCTGATCCGGAAAAATACCCGGCACTTTGCCAAGAGGCAGCTGACCTGGTATAGACGAATGCCATATATTCACTGGGTGGAACAGGGCCCATCGGCGAAAGACATATGGTACAGGGAAATTAAAGCCTATGTCATTTCATATTTCAGAGGAGAAGAAAAAGATGGAAGGTAAAATGAATCTGCAGGACACGTTTTTAAATGAAGCGCGAAAGGAAAATGTTCCGGTTGCGATTTTTCTGATGAACGGCGTCCAGCTTAAAGGCAAGGTAAAATCCTTCGACAGCTTTACGGTTCTTCTGGTCAGCGAAAACCGCTCCCAGCTCATTTATAAACATGCTATTTCTACCATTCAAAGGATCTGATTAATTTAAATGAATAAGAAACTCGAACAGGTACAGAAAGAGGCGCTCGCTCTTTGTGCGCCTGTTTTTCATGAAATGGAAGAGATTTCCCTCTTCAATACGGAGAAAGTCCTTCAGGCTTTCCGCAAACATCATCTTTCCGCCTACCACTTTGCCGCTTCCAATGGCTATGGCTATGGCGATCCGGGACGTGAAATGCTGGAGGATATCTGGTGTGACGTATTCCATGCGGAAGCTGCCCTCGTACGGCCCCATTTCGTATCCGGCACTCATGCTTTAGCCACTGTACTTCTGGCGCTTCTCCAGCCGGGAGATACTATGGTTTCTGCCGTAGGGGCACCTTATGATACCATGGAAAGCGTTATCGGTATTACCGGAAATGCGCCGGGAAACCTGAAATCCAAAGGAGTTCATTATAAAGAAGTTCCTCTCAAGGGAAATACCTATGATCTGGAAGGTATTGCAGCAGCTGTAGACGAACATACAAAGCTGGTAGAAATCCAGCGTTCCCGGGGCTACATGCTTCGTGATTCTCTGTTTCCTGCCGATATCAGGAAAATTATCGAAACCGTGAAAGCAAAAAATCCGGATACCATCTGCTTCGTGGATAACTGCTACGGCGAATTTACGAATAAAGAAGAACCCATCGAACTGGGTGCCGATATTACAGCGGGTTCCCTCATTAAAAATGCCGGCGGCGGACTTGCCCCGACAGGAGCTTATATCTGCGGCAGAAAAGACCTTGTCGATCTTTGCTCCTATGTATGGACGGCTCCGGGCCTTGGGGCAGAAATGGGCTCTTATGCAGCTTCTTACCGTCCTTTCTTCCAGGGACTTTTCCTTGCTCCCCACATGACCCGGCAGGCCATGATGAGCGCCGAATTCTGCTCCGCCGTTTTCAGCCTTATCGGCTTTAAAACTTCTCCCGAGCCCGGTCATCTCCGCACAGATCTCATTACCACGGTAACTCTCGATTCTGAAGAAAATATGTGCCGCTTTGCCGAAGCCATCCAGAACTGGTCCCCCGTGGATTCCGATGCCACTCCGGTACCGGGACCCATGCCGGGATATGTGGATCCTATCATTATGGCAGCCGGCACTTTTGTACAAGGCTCCACGATTGAAATGTCTGCCGACGGTCCTGTCCGCCCGCCCTATGTCATGTATTTCCAGGGAGGACTTACCTTTGAACATGCTCAGCTCGCCATCATGGGAGCTGCGGAAAAGGTACTGGAAGCCCAGGGAAAACTTTAATGGTAAGCCGGACCTTAAACAAACGAAATAAGGATACTTAACAATTCTGATCAGTTGTGCTATAATAGTTTCCGTTATGGGGCTATAGCTCAGTTGGTCAGAGCGCTTCGCTCACATCGAAGAGGTCTCCGGTTCGAACCCAGATAGTCCCACCAACCCGCCTGATGGCGGGTTTTCTTATGCCTGAAATCATCCGGGTCCGTTCTTTATGGTTTAATTTGATACTTGAATTTAAAAGACTTTTCCTATATAATGTTTATTACATGGCCGGTTAGTCAAACGGTTAAGACGCTGCGTTCTCAGCGCAGAGAGTATGGGTTCGAATCCCATACCGGTCACCATGCAAAAGGAGCACTGAATGTGCTCCTTTTGCTTTTTGGAGGTCTTATGACAAGTGATGGAAAACTGACGGAAAGGGAAATTCATCAGACCATATGGGCGTCGGCCATTGGAGCAGCCTTTATCGGCGGCGGGGCGACTCTTGTTTTCCCCTTTTTGCCGCTGTTTCTTCTGGAACTTGGGGCAGATCGGGAGAATGTGGCTCTCTGGAACTCTGTCGTCGTGTCAGGCATGTTCATCGTGGGAGCCCTGATCATGCCGGTCTGGGGTGCCCTGGCAGACAGGGTGGGCATGAAGAAAATGATTCTCCGCTCAGCACTCTGCCTTTCTATTTCCTATTTCCTTTCTTTCTTCGACCAAAGTCCTCTGCATCTTCTGGGAGCCCGCCTCTTTCAGGGATTCTCTTTCGGCTTCAATCCGGTGAGCCAGGCACTGCTCGCTGAAATTTCGGATATTCATGCCGGTTCTGCCATCGGGACGCTGGTAGGCGGACGGGCGGCCGGCACTATGCTGGGACCATTCCTGGGGGGAATTCTGGGTTCCCTTGCCGGGCTCCGCCTTCCATTCCTCATCGCGGGAATTGGTGACATAGGAGCATTTCTTCTGGTCCTGTTCTTGGTGAAGGAGCCGGCAGTAAAGACAAATAAAAAGCATAAGGGAGGGATTATTACGTCCTTCCACCGTTTGTCGGGAAACAATAAATTTCTTACGCTGATTGGTCTGATCATTATCAACCAGTGCGCCATGCTCATTATTAATCCTCTCATTTCCCTTCATATCATAGAGCTTACGGGATCTTCAGACCATGCAGCCCTCCTTTCAGGCCTGATCTGCGGTGCGTCCGGCATAGCCGGCGTACTGGGCGGACCTTTCTGGGGAAAACGGGGAGAAAAATGGGGATTTAAAAAGGTGATGGTCCTCTCCTTTGCGGGAGCCGGACTGTTTTCCCTTCTGCAATTCCTGGCGCCATCGGTTTTGCTTTTTGGGATGACCCAGTTGGGGTTTGGCTTCTTTACTATTGGCGGCGTCACCTCTATTACCGGCGGAGTTTCAAAAGTAGTGGATCCGGAAGAAGCAGGAAGCGCTTATGGCATCAATGCAGAGGCCATGAATATCGGGAATTGCCTGGGACCGCTTCTTGGGGGCCTCATTGCTTCCCGGACGGGAAGCCTTGGACTGGTTTTTATTTCTTCAGCCATACTTCAGCTGGCAGCGGCGGCATTTATTTATATCAAAGTAAAAGAGCTGTAACCGGAAATCGGTTCAGCTCTTTTTTAATTGAATATATTGGACCGGAAACATATAGCAGGCAGTACCCATGAACAGGGAGAGGAGAACCTGCCTTTTCGATAGGCTTACGGAAAATGGCAAGCATGATGATCATGGAGGGGATAATAAAAGAATGAGGTCCAGGGAAATACAGGCAGCAGGCGAACGTAAGAAATCCGATGACGGCGGTATCATGTTTCTTTTCCTTCAGCAGTTGTTCAAGAAATATGACAAGGAACAGGGCGGTCATGTCAAATCACAGCCCCTCCGTTTTGAAATGAATGAGAGACCCCATCAGTCCTCCGAGGCAGGCGCCGGAGACCCGGTAAAGATAGTCAAGCAGGGACCCGGAACATATACCGGCTTTTATCCACATCATAAGGGATGGAGGCGGAATAATTGAGTGCAAATGTTTCATCGCACATCCAGTAAATGAGGAATGGCTTTTTCCAGCCTGTCCCGCCATATGGATCCAGCATGGCAAGGCCGTAAAAGAGGTGGCGGGCCTGGATGGTCACCGATATCAGGAAAGCCTGCCAGGGGGCAAAATGGAAATATCATTTTCCAGGTGCCCGCATAAATCCGTTTATCTGATCGATCGTTGTGTTATAATTTTATTAAATCGAAACAGGAGGTATTTTATATATGAAGCAGCATAGAAACTGGGTGATTGCCGCTTTTGTCATACTTCTGGCAATTGCCATAGCAGCGGGTACATCCGATTTATGGAGGCCCGGCAAGGTGAATGAAAAAGGAAAAGGGTATGTGGCAGTGATTCGTATCGATGGGCCTATTTATGGAGGACCTGATACAGAAGCCCTTTTTTCAAACGGCGGAAATGTGACCAGCGAACAGCTGATGAAAGAATTCAAAATGGCCCGTCAGGATCCTCAGGCAAAAGCCATCCTTGTACGGATCAACAGCCCCGGCGGTTCTACCGGAGCCACCCAGGAGATTTCTGAGGAAATGGATAAAATCAGGAGCAGCGGGAAACCCATTGTGATTTCCATGGGGGATATGTGCGCCTCTGCCGGTTACTGGCTTGCCAGCAAGGGAAATTATATTTTTGCCACCCCGGCCACCATTACGGGAAGTATCGGGGTATATATGGATTACAGCAATATCGAAGGCCTCATGGACAAGCTGGGGGTTAAAAATGAAAAGATAAAGAGCGGCGCCCATAAAGATATCCTTTCCATGTATCGACCCATGACGGAAGAGGAAAGATCCATGGTCCAGTCCATGGTGGATGATATTTATAATCAGTTTGTCCAGACTGTGGCAGATGGCCGTAAAATGGATGAGGCAAAAGTAAGAACGATAGCCGACGGCAGGATTATGACCGGGAAGCAGGCACAGGATCTGGGCCTGGTTGATGCCATGGGCAACTATTATGATGCCTTGAGCTATGCGGCCTCCAGCGGTGGTATTGAGGGGGAAAATATACCTGTCAAATCTTACAGCGGCGGTATGTCCCTTAGAGGGATCCTTTCCGGCGAGGCAAAGGGATTTGCTGATATTTTTGCGGCAAAGCTGGCAGAGTCCTTTTCAAAAGTGCTGCTTCAGTCCGATTCCCTGATGGTGAAGTAAGGAGGGCGTTATGAATCAGTTACTGGATCTGGCTTATGATATGGTGACAGCGCCCTCGAAGGCCCTCTCTGTCATTGTGAATGAAGAAAAATTGAAAGAGGCCTTCCTGCTCTGGTTGTTCGTGGTATTTGTTATTTCCCTTTCCATTTTTCAGCAGGGGCCCGGGCTTCTCCTCCAGTTTCTCGGCCTTTTGGTTTTTATGGGAGCAGCGCTTCTGATTCACAGTGCAGTGACCGATTATATTTCCGGCCTCTTTGGCGGAATGGGCACTGCCCGGGGAATTACGGCCGGTTTCATGGCTGCATCGCTTCCCTTATCCCTGTCTGTTGTTTTTACTTTTATTGAGGCGATAGGGGTAACGGCGCTGAGCGGTATCGGGGGATTTGTTCTTTTTCTCTGGTCTTTCTATCTGGATGTGGCAGCAATCAGTGAAAATTACAATTTCCACAAGGGAAAGGCTTTTCTGATTGCCCTTGCCCCCTATGTGCTGACTGTTATTTTCCTGATTCTTCTGGCTGCATTGGGAGTAGCCTCTGCATTGGCAGGCATTTCCGGAATCGATGACCTTCAGGGTATTGAATCCATGATAGGACAGATGTAAAATAAAATAGACAAAGGCGTCAGATGGATATCCGGCGCTTTTTTCTGTTTTGATGGAAATAAAGAAATGGTTCATGGTGATTGGGTCATTTTGTGGTAAAAGGATGGTAATTTAAAATTTTTTATACTTATGGTATAATGAACCATAAGTATGAGCTGATTTGACAGCAAAGCCATTAATCTGATACTTTTATCGAATATAAACTCAGAATATAGACAAATTGATAAGGAGGAATACCATATGTGCGGTATTGTTGGCTACGTAGGTAATGGGAATGCTTCTGACTTCCTGATTGACGGACTTCGTCGTCTGGAATACAGAGGCTATGATTCTGCAGGTATCGCTGTATATGATCACGGAGAAATAAAGATTGAAAAGAAACAGGGCCGTCTGGTGAACTTGGAAAATGTTCTGAAAGATCATCCCCTTTCCGGTCATATCGGCATCGGTCATACCCGCTGGGCAACCCATGGGAAACCCTCCGATGTGAATGCCCATCCCCATGGAGACTGCCATAATCATTTCGTCATTGTCCATAACGGTATCATTGAAAATTACATGACCCTGAAAAAGGACCTTATGGCGAAAGGGCATGTATTTAAATCGGAAACGGATACGGAAATCGTGGCCCATGTGCTGGAAGAAGTGGATGACGGGGATTTCCTTTCCACCGTTCAAAAAATGCTGACCATCATCGAAGGCTCTTACAGCCTTGTCATCCTGGATGCCGCTCATCCGGATACCATTATCTGCACAAAGAAGAATAACCCTCTTATTATCGGCCTTGGAAAAGGGGAAAATTTCATTGCCTCCGACATCCCGGCCGTCATCAACCATACAAGAGACATCTACATTCTTCAGGACGAAGAACTGGCCATCGTAACGAAGGGCAGCGTCCAGCTGCTTGATCGGGATGGAAATCCGATTCATAAGGAAATCCAGAAAGTCACCTGGTCTGCGGCAGCGGCTGAAAAAGGCGGCTATCCCCATTTCATGCTAAAAGAAATTTTTGAGCAGCCTAAAGCAGTCCATGACACGGTCGCTATTCATCTGAACAAGGATGGCTCTGTCAATTTTGATGACCTGGGCTGGACAAAGGAATGCTTTGAAGGAATTACCAATATCCTCATTACCGCCTGCGGCACTGCATACCATGCGGGACTGGTGGCAAAACATTATATCGAAAGATTTGTGAAAATTCCGGTATCCGTGGAAATCGCTTCCGAATATCGATACAGCAAGCCACTGACCTCAGAGCATACTCTCTGCATCGTGGTCAGCCAGTCCGGCGAGACCATTGATACCCTGGAAGCGCTGAAGGAAGCCAAACGTCACGGAGCGAGAAGTCTGGCCGTAACCAATTCCATTGGTTCTTCCATTGCCAGGGAAGCTGATCATGTGGTATATACACTGGCAGGCCCGGAAATTGCCGTGGCTTCTACCAAGGCATATACGACCCAGCTCGTGGCGCTCCTCCTTCTTGCCCTCTATATGAGCCAGCTGAAAAACAGTATTTCTGCTGACCTCATTCAGAAGATTACGGAGGGCCTTAAAGATCTGCCGAAGCAGATTGAAAAGGTACTTGGCGAAAAAGACCATATGTCTGATGTGGCAGACCGCCTCATCAAAGCCCATGATATTTTCTATCTCGGCCGGTCCATCGATTATGCCATTGCCATGGAAGGGGCGCTGAAACTGAAAGAAGTTTCCTATATTCACGCAGAATCCTATGCAGCCGGTGAACTGAAGCATGGGACCCTGGCCCTGATTACGCAGGAAACGCCTGTCATCGCCGTAGCAACTCAGGACAATGTAAGTTCCAAGATGTACAGCAATATCCAGGAAGTCAAGGCAAGAGGAGCAGAAGTCCTCGGCATCGGTTATGACGATGATGAGGAAATCGGGAAATACACGACCGAGACCGTCCGCATTCCAAGAGTAGACCCCTTCATTGCGCCCATTCTTTCCGTCATCCCCATGCAGCTCCTGGCATACTATACCAGCATCAAGAGAGGCAACGATGTGGATAAGCCAAGAAACCTGGCAAAATCCGTAACCGTGGAATAATATTTCCTCATGTTTAATGATAAAGCAGGACTGATGCATTGCAGGAGTCCTGCTTTTACTGATTATTGGCCTGAAACATTGCCAAAACGTATTTTAGAGAATAGAATATAGAAAGCAGATATTTCGTGCCCGGCACAAAGTTCCGGGATATCCATTCATTACGGCACGTCCGGTGGATGTACTGACTTTACAGAATCAGGAGTTGTGTTTATGAAAAAAATCATTTTAACCGGTGACCGCCCGACCGGCCACCTTCATCTGGGGCATTATGTAGGTTCCCTTCGTGAAAGAGTGGAACTCCAGAATTCCAATACTTTTGATGAAATCTATATAGAAATCGCCGATGCCCAGGCATTGACAGACAATGCGGACAATCCGGAAAAGGTCAGAAAGAATGTACTCCAGGTAGCCCTTGACTATCTTTCCGTAGGCATTGACCCATCCAGGGCCTGCATTTTCATCCAGTCTGCCATTCCGGCTATTGCGGAACTGACCGTTTATTATCTGAACCTGGTTACCGTGGCAAGGCTGGAAAGAAATCCTACGGTCAAGGCAGAAATCCAGCAGAAACATTTTGAAGCCAGCATTCCGGCAGGTTTCATGTGCTACCCGGTCAGCCAGGCTGCCGATATTACTGCATTCATGGCCACTACTGTTCCGGTAGGGGAAGACCAGGAACCGATGCTGGAACAGACAAGGGAAATTGTCCGTAAATTCAACGATATCTATGGTGAAACCCTGGTGGAACCATCCATTTACCTGACCACCAATAAAGCGGGACTCCGCCTGCCGGGAATCGACGGCAAGGCCAAGATGAGCAAGTCCCTGGGAAATGGCATTTATCTTTGCGATACACCGGAAGATGTGGAAAAGAAGATCATGTCCATGTATACGGACCCGACCCATTTAAGAAGAGACGATCCCGGTCATCTGGAAGGGAATACAGTATTTACCTATCTCGATGCCTTCTGCAGGCCCGAATATTTCCCTGAATTCCTGCCGGAATATGCAAATCTGGACGAACTGAAAGCTCACTATACCAAAGGCGGTCTGGGAGACGTCAAAGTCAAACGGTTCCTGAATAAGGTCATGCAGGCTGAGCTGGAACCCATCCGTGCCCGCCGCCATGAATGGGATCAGCATCTGGATGATGTCATGGATATCCTTAAGGACGGTACCGCCAAAGCCAATGCCAAAGCCAATGAAACGCTGCACAGTGTAAAGAAAGCCATGAGAATCAATTATTTCGAAGATGGCAATCTTCTGAAATAACTTAAAAGCAAAAGCCATGAAGGATGCCCTTCATGGCTTTTATGATGCGATTGATTGAATCTTATTTCTTTTCTGAAAGGTTCAGGGAACGGACCTGCTTCCTGAGCGGAAGGATAGAATAGGGGGCTGCGGAGAATTCATCGACGCCCATGCGGAGAAATGTCTCGGTCATGGAAAGATCTGAACCCAGTTCCCCGCAGATACCGGCCCAGATGCCTTCCTTATGGGCATTTTCCACCGTCATCCGGATCAGCTTCATCACGGCCGGATGATAGGGGTTGAAGAATTCAGAAAGTATGCGGCTTGTCCGGTCTACTACAAGAGTATACTGGGAAAGGTCATTGGTGCCGATGGAGAAGAAGTCCACCTCCTTTGCCAGTTTGTCACTGATGAGGGCAGCTGCCGGGGTTTCAATCATGATGCCCACTTCCATATGATGATCGTAGGCGATTCCTTTTTTATCAAGTTCCATTTTCACTTCATTGAGGATTTCTTTTGCCTTCCATACCTCCCAGACCGAAGTGATGAGGGGGAACATGACAGCGGCCCTGCCATAGGCGCTGGCACGGAGAATGGCACGAAGCTGGGTCTTGAAAATATCCGGATGCTTCAGGCAGATGCGGATGGCCCGAAGCCCCAGGGCCGGGTTTTCTTCTTCTGGCAGATGAAAAGCGGAAACCTCTTTGTCAGCGCCAATATCGAGGGTTCGGATGATGACCCGTTTGCCCGCCATGGTTTCCAGGGCAAGTTTGTAAATATTGAACTGCTCTTCTTCGTCAGGAAGGGACTCTCTTCCCATATAGATAAATTCACTTCTGAAAAGACCGATGCCTTCTGCATCATTTTTGAGAACTGCAGCCAGATCAGAGGCAGAAGAAACATTGGCAGCGATTTCCACCTTTTTGCCATCCTTCGTCACGCTTGGCAGGCCTTTCAGCTGCTGCAGAAGTTCTTTAAGACGGATACTCTGGTCCCGCTTCCCTTTCATTACGGAAAGAATTCCTTCCGTTGGCTCCAGATAGGCAGTACCGGTAAAACCGTCAATAACGGCCGTTTTACCATCGTAGGAATCATCGATATCTATTCCTGTGGATACAATGGCAGGAACTCCCAGGGCCCTGGCCAGAATTGCGGTATGGGAGGCAGGGGTGCCTTCTTTTGTGATAAAGCCAAGAATCTTACCGGTATCCATCTGGATGGTTTCATTCGGGGTCAGATCATCGGCATAGAGAATGCAGGGCTCATCGCCGGCAAGGAGAGCCTTTTTCTGGCAAAGCGTGCGTAAAAGAATGCGGGCGATTTCCCGGATATCGGAAATATGGGATACCATGTAAGCATCAGTATCTGTGCCATAAACCTCGGAAAAATTCTTTTCAGCCTGTGCTACGGCAGCTTCTGCATTGATGCTCTGATTCCTGATCATGGCACGAACGGAATCGATAAATTCAGAGGAAGTCAGCATCTGCTGGTAAATTTTGAAAATAGCCGCGTTGTCAAGGCCTACCCGTGAGACCGCTTCCTGATAGAATTCCTTCATCCTGGCAGCCGCTGCATTTCTGGCGGAGTCGAAACGGGCAACTTCTGTTTCCGGCCGCTCCACTTTTTTCTCTTTGACGTCAAATCCTTTCCTTCTGAAAATGCGGAGCGGTCCAATTGTGACCAGTCCGGCAATACTTTTGCCTGTGATTTTTTCCATGTATGTCAAATCCTTTCATTTTGAAGGCGAATCGTTCGGGATTCGGGGAAGGGGTCAATTTTCAATTCCTTTCCTTCCCATAATTCCTTTATCGTAATAATGTCTGATTTTTTTCATCTCCGTAATGAGATCAGCAGCATCAAGAACTGCTTCCGGGGCATTTCGGCCGGTAAAGACGAGTTCCACATTTTCTTTCCGGGCGGAAAGAATCCGCTTCGTATCCTCATCGGTGGCCAGCTCATACCAGCATGCCATATTATATTCATCAAGGATGACCACATCATAGGAACCGGAGACGGCTTTCACGGCATCATCGATACCTTTCAGCACCATGTTTCTATAGTCCTTCGGAGGATGACCGGCAGGGTACACGACCAGTTTATCTCCCCAGGCCTTGATCTCCTCATCGGTCAACATACCTTCTTTAGCAATAAAATAGGGCTTCCCAAGAGTAATCAGTGTGATACCGGGAAGATTCTTCAGTATCTGTTGTTCGGAATAGGCAAGAGACTTCATGAACTGGATAATGCATACCTTTTTCCCTGCGCCGATAGCACGGATAGCAAGACCGATGGCAGCTGTGGTTTTCCCTTTCCCGTCACCTGTATAAACTTCAATAAATCCTTTCATTTTGAGCTCCCGTCAGAAAGAAAATAATTTTAACCGCTTGAAAATTATATGATTAAAAGGCATTAAACTCAGCAATATCTATAATTCATTTTTATAGCTGCTCATATATTATACAATATTCAGAAATATAGAGAAAGTGATAAATAGTCCGCCTGCTCAAAACAGGAAAATCTGTCTTGGGGCATCATAGCAGAGGATCGTAAATTTTCTGTTAAAAAAAGAGTCCCGAATATTTCAATTCAAGACTCTTTCACAGACAACGGTTATTGAAGAAACCATGTTTCTTATACATTTTACGGATGATACATCCTGCTATAAGCAGGAAAAGAAGTACAATGAAACGTATGCCATGTTCCGAGAAATAAATCAGGTCGTGTCCCAGCCATACTTCTACGATAACGGAAGGAATTTTACCGATTAATGTGGCTTTCAGATGTTCCCGGCTTGTGAGCTTTGTGAGGACGGCAAGGGCGGTAAAAAGAATATTGGGAGAATAGGGGATGGCTCTGGCCATGGCCATATGCTTCACGCAGCTGTATTTATCCAGCTTGGTAAGCATATGTTTCTTTTCTATCAGCCCGCGAGCCTCTTTCCTGAAGAAAATACGGCCGATATGGAAGCTGATTTCAATGCCCGCGACTTCACCGACCCAGGAAATAAGAATCCCCGGCAGCAGCCCGAAAAGGGCTCCGTTCACCGTGAGAAAGGGAATGGTGGGAATGCCAAAGACATTGCAGAAAACAAGCAGCCCGATACTTACCAGGAAGGCACCATATCCGAAGGAAGAAATGTAATCTCCCAGACCATCTACGTCTCCGGCCATAGTCAGATGAAGAATCTGATGATAAAATTCCGGATAAAACGTACGGACGGCATAAAAGGATATGATGGCAGCAACAACAAGGATCAGGAAACCGATCACCTTTTTATATTTGTCAATCATATTTTTATCCTTTTGGCCACGCAAAAGAAGCCGTAACGGTTATCGCAGGCCCATGGGAACCGGTCTGCATAATTGAACGCACAAAGAAATAATCGTCAGCAGCAAAGTAAATGTCTGTCATCAACACGTAAAGTTCTTGAAAATTCACTTTTTCCAACCTATTATAATACAAACGAGGGGCATTTGCCAACATGCATAGTACACTATGTGCGAAGAATATTCCGATATTTTCTGACTTTTCTGCGATTCATTCCCATCCGTGCTGTATGATTTTAAACAAAGAACACTCATGCCTTTAGAAAATGACGAAGGACAGGAAAGACGAAGGACAGGAAAGACGAAGGACAGGAAAGACGAAGGACAGAAAATTTTATTTCCTGTAAGATGGAAATAAAAATGGTCCTTGCTTTTATGGATAAATCCTGCTATTATAACTTCATATACATAGAGGCAAAGATGGGAAGAAGCTGCGGATTTATTTTCAGAGAGCTGCCGGCAGGTGAGAGGCGGTAATGAAGAAACAGCGGGTCACCCCTGAGCCGGCAGTAAGCCCGTGGCGCACGTTATACGCAAATGAGAGATCATTTATGATTATTTAGGTGGTACCGCGGAAGCACTCTTTCGTCCTATAGGGATGAAGGAGATTTTTTATTTTAGGAGTGAAAAATATGGCAGACTTTGAAGATCTTGGAAAATATGATCCCGCCGCAATTGAACAGAAATGGTACAAATTCTGGGAGGACAATGACGTATTTCATGATGAACCGGAGCCGGAGAAAGAACCGTACAGCATCGTTCTTCCTCCGCCAAACGTAACCGGACAGCTGCACATGGGCCATGCCCTGGACAATACACTTCAGGATATCCTGATCCGTTACAAGAGGATGCAGGGCTATAACGTGCTCTGGCTCCCGGGCAAAGACCATGCCGGCATCGCCACCCAGGTCAAGGTAGAAAAGCAGATTGCCGAAGAAGGACTCAACAAATATGACCTTGGTCGTGAAAAATTTCTGGACCGCGTGTGGCAGTGGAAAGAAAAATACGGAAACCGTATCGGCCTCCAGATTCGCAGACTTGGTTCTTCCTGCGACTGGAAGAGAGAACGGTTTACCATGGACGATGTCTGTGCCCGGGCTGTCCGGGAAGTCTTCGTTTCCCTCTATGAAAAAGGACTGATTTATCAGGGATTCCGTATCACCAACTGGTGCCCCCGCTGCCAGACCGCCCTTTCTGATATTGAAGTCGAACACGAAGATGAAGTGGGACATCTCTGGTATTTCAACTATCCTATTGCTGGTGAAGACGGTTATGTCCAGATTGCCACCACCCGTCCGGAAACCATCCCCGGCGATACCGCCGTGGCTGTCAATCCAAATGATGAGCGATACACGAAACTCGTGGGCAAGATGGTGAAGCTCCCCACCACGGACCGGGAAATCCCAATTATTGCCGATGATTATGTAGATATGGCCTATGGTACCGGCTGTGTAAAAATTACCCCGGCCCATGACCCCAACGACTTTGAAGTGGGCCAGCGCCATAATCTGGAAACCATCGTTATCATGAATAAAGACGGTACCATGAATGAAAAAGCAGGAAAATACAATGGCATGGACCGTTATGAATGCAGAAAGGCCATTATTGAAGATTTCAAAAATGCCGGCCTTCTCGTAAAAATTGAAGAAACAAAGCATGCCGTAGGTCACTGCTCCCGCTGCAAGACCGTTGTTGAACCGATGACCACAAAGCAGTGGTTCGTCAAGATGAAACCTCTCGCCGGCCCGGCTATGGATGCCGTTACTTCCGGAAAAACCAAATTCGTGCCGGAAAGATTCTCCCGTACCTATATCCAGTGGCTGGAAAACATCCATGACTGGTGTATTTCCCGTCAGCTCTGGTGGGGTCATCGTATCCCGGTATGGTACTGCGATGACTGCGGCGAAACCAGTGCATCCCGCACAGATTTGACAGTCTGCCCGAAGTGCGGCTCTTCCCATATCCATCAGGATCCCGATGTTCTCGATACCTGGTTCTCCTCTGCTCTCTGGCCATTCTCCACCATGGGATGGCCTGACAAGACCCCGGTTTTGAACCAGTGGTATCCGACCTCCACCATGGTCACCGGCTATGATATCATTTTCTTCTGGGTTGCCCGCATGATGTTCATGTCCATGGAATTCATGCATGAAATCCCGTTCAAATACGTTTTCATTCATGGCCTTGTCCGCGATTCCCAGGGGAGAAAGATGAGTAAATCCCTTGGAAACGGTATCGATCCGCTGGAAGTCATTGACAAGTATGGCGCTGATGCCCTCCGCTTTACCCTGGTTACGGGCAATACCCCGGGTAATGATATGCGCTTCTACTATGAAAAGGTAGAAGGCAATAGAAACTTTGCCAATAAACTGTGGAATGCCACCAAGTTCACCCTTATGAACCTGGAAGACTATGATAAGGATTTCATACCGTCCAAAGACCAGTTCACTCTGGCGGACAAATGGATCCTTGACCGTCTGGCTGCTACAGAAGATTATGTCAGCACCAACCTGGATAAATACGAACTTGGCGAAGCGGCCGATTCCATTTATAACTTTGCCTGGAACTATTTCTGCGACTGGTATATCGAAACCTCCAAGCCCCGTCTTTATGGCGAACATAACACGGACCGCAAAGTCAATCAGTATGTCCTCGTCTATACCCTGACCCGCATGCTGGCACTTCTCCATCCGTTTATGCCGTTCATTACCGAACACCTCTGGCAGCACCTGCCCCATGAAGGAAAGATCCTGGCCCGGGCTCCCTGGCCGACTGCCGATGAAAACCTTCGTTTCCCTGAAGAAGCTGAGCAGTTTGAAAGAATCATGGATTCCATCAAAGCTGTTCGAAATATGCGGGCTGAAGCCAATGTGGCCCCGAACAAGATGTGCCATATCCAGCTTTCCATCTTGAGAGACGACCTGAAAGACTGCGTCACCTCCCATGAAGATTACTTTGAAAAACTGGGCCATGTGGAAAAGATTACTCTTCTGGCAGCAGGAGCACCGAAACCGGAAAATGCACTGACCACAGTGGTTACCGGTATGGAAGTTTATCTGGAACTGAAGGGCCTGATTGATATAACAAAAGAAAAGGAACGTATCGAAAAGAGCAAGGCGGCTCTGGAAAAGGAAATCGCCCGTACCTCCGGAAAACTGAAAAATAAAGGCTTCCTCGCCAAAGCGCCGGCACCAGTGGTTGAAAAAGAAAAAACGAAACTGGCTGAATTCGAGGAAAAGATGAAATCCCTCAATGAACGTCTCGATTTCCTGAACCAGCTCTAATTTATCTGAGAAAATCAGAAAGATGACTCCCTCGCCATGTTTTCATGGCAGGGAGGACTTCTTATGTAAAGGAGAAAATATGAATTATGAAGAATCCGCAGCCTGGCTGGAACAGGCTGCATCCTTCGGCATCAAACCGGGTCTTGAACGCATAAAGGCCATGCTTGAAAAACTTGACCATCCGGAACTGGCTTATAAAGTCATTCATGTTACCGGAACAAACGGCAAGGGCAGTGTCGTAGCCATGATTACAAGTGTACTTGAAAATGCGACTCTCCGTATCGGCCGTTATGTTTCCCCTCATCTCATCAACTACACGGAACGGATCTATGTGGGAGGCCATGATATTTCCCGCGAAGATTTTGCAAAGGCAGCTTCTGTAGTCCGTGAAGCGTCAGAAAAAGTGGTGTCAGATGGAGTAGAAGCGCCGACAGAATTTGAACTTCTCACGGCAATGGCTTTCTGGTATTTCAAAGAACAGAAAGTGGACTATGCAGTCATGGAAGTGGGCATGGGCGGTCTTTATGATTCCACCAATGTCATTCTGCCGGTAGTTTCCGTCATTACCAATGTGGCTATGGACCATATGAAATATCTGGGAAATACGCTGCAGGAAATTGCTCACCAGAAAGCTGGAATTATCAAGGAAGGCATTCCTGTAGTCACCGCGGCCCAGCATGTGGCTTTGAAGCAGCTGAAAAAAGAAGCCCATGAAAAGAAATCCCGCATCTATTTCTATGGCAGGGATTTTGAAATCTCTGCCCGTCAGAGATGGCAGAATGGACAGGTCATGACCCTGAAACGCAAAGATTTGCCTAAGGAACTGGAAGACAGCCTTCTTTATGTTCCTTTTGTGGGCGCCCATCAGGCAGTCAATGCGGCAGTGGCGACCATGGCACTTTCCATCATCATGAAACAGGACCAGCGAATCAATGAAAATGATCTTCGCGAAGGCCTGGCCCGGACAAACTGGCAGGGACGTTTTGAAATCCATACGATCCATGATGTGACATATGTCCTTGATGGAGCTCATAATCCTGCTGGTGCTGAAGCTCTCCAGGAAGCGTTGCAGGAACAGTATCCGAAGAATCGCCGACTTCTTGTATTTACATCTCTGGCCGACAAGGATACGGAAACAGTCATCCAGATGCTTGTCCGCAAGGACGATATCGTATTTGCCTGCGAAGCTCCGACACCGCGTACCAGGAAGACAAAGGAAATCGGAGATATGATTGAAGCCCAGCATATTAAGGCTGAGTTCCATGAAGAACCATCCGTCAGGGAAGCTTTGGAAGCAGCTGCGAAAACAGCTAAAAAAGAGGATATTGTCCTTGTCTGCGGTTCTCTCTATATTCTTGGAGAGGCCATCCGTTTCATTGAAGAAAAAGAAATGGCGGCAAAACAGCAGGAAACGGAAAGTACGAAGGCTGAAGAAACGAAACAGGATAAATAATGAAAAAACAGGATCTGCAAAGGGTCCTGTTTTTTTTCATTGTTTTTATCTATGAGAAAGTTTCATTAAAATATGATATAAAGTTCTAATTGCTCTTTTCGATGGAGTATTGCCATGTTATAATAAGCTTGAACAGAGTATGTGTGCCCTGCAAATCTGAAAGTATAAGATACCGGGGCACTTGAACTGATTTCAGCATTTCAACAGGAGGCTTTCTTATGATTACGGAACATGAAATATTTCTTACCGATCCATCGGAAAAAGCAAAAATTATTGAATTCCTGAAAGAATTTGATTTAACCTTTACCGGCAATATCGATTACACCATGGGGCTTTTTGATGACGGGCAGCTGATTGGCACCGGATCGCTTGGCGGCCGCGTCATGAGGGATATCGCAATTCGTAAAGATTATCAGAAGAAGGGACTCACCCGCAGGATTATCCGAAATCTGCAGGGGGAATCCAATCGCCGGGGGATTACGGGCAACCAGATTTTCACGAAACCAAAGAATGTGCCGGTTTTCGAGCATATGGGCTTTAAATGTGTGGCAGTTGCCGAACCTTATGCGGCTCTTCTGGAACGGGGTACGGATACGCTGGAAGATTATCTTTCCAGGGTGCGTTCCATTCTGGGGACAGGAGAAGGCAAAAACCGCGGGGCCATCGTGATGAACTGCAACCCATTTACACTGGGGCACAGAAGCCTTGTAGAATATGCCCATAACAACTGCGATGAAGTTATCATCTTTGCCGTCCAGGAAGATCGTTCCATTTTTCCGTTCTCTGACCGGTTCTCCCTGATTAAACAGGGGGTTCGGGATATGAAAGGGGTAGAAGTCATCAGCGGCGGCGATTTCATTATTTCCAATGCCACCTTCCCAACCTATTTCATCAAAGGTACCGATGAACTGGCTGCCCAGACAAAGCTGGATGCCACCGTTTTTGCCACCCGTATTGCTCCGGCCCTCAATATCACGGTTCGCTTCGTAGGGGAGGAACCGACCGATAAGACCACCCTGGCCTACAATAATGCCATGAGAGAAGTATTTGCCGAAAATGGTATTGAACTGAAAGAAATACCGAGGGAGCAGAAAGGAAACCAGATCGTTTCCGCATCCTCCGTCCGCAAAGCTCTGGCGGAAGATGACTGGGAAACGGTTTACCGTATGGTGCCAAAGACAACGCTGATTTACCTGAAGAGCGAAGCCGGACAGGCCGTGATCCGCAAAATCAAGATGACCGAAGCTTTCAAGGAAATGGAAGCAAAACTGAAGGCTGAAAAAGCAGCTCAGAAATAAAAAATCAAATGAAAAAAGAGGCAGGAATTTTAGAATCCTGTCTCTTTTTTATTTGTATTATTTCAGCCCCAGTTCATCTTTATGAGCTGTCATGCCATCAATACATGCCTGCATCACGATTCCCTGGTCCAGACCGAGCATGGCAAATCCCTGCTTAATGACGTCCCTGTTGCAGCCTGCCGCAAAACGCTTGTCCTTGAATTTTTTCTTCAGACCTTTCAGTTCCATGCCCGTAATGCCTTCCGGACGCATGAGAGCATAGGCCATGACTACCCCGGTCAGTTCATCTACGGTGAAAAGGCTTTTTTCGATATCCGTAGTCGGTTCTACTTCATCGGTGCAGAGTCCCCAGCCGTGGGAAATAATGGTTTTGATATCTTCTTCGTCCACGCCTTCCGGTGCCAGAAATTCACGGACGTGATGGCAGTGTTCATTGGGAAATTTTTCGTAATCCACGTCATGGAGATAACCGATGGCTTCCCAGTGGTCTTTGTCGGCTCCAAAATGTTCAGCCATGGCTCCCATGGCTGCGCTGACGGCAATGGCGTGGGTAAATAAATGATCTTCTGTCGTGAATTTGGGCAGAATTTCTTTTGCTTTGGCAAGAGTTAGCTGACTCATACAATTCCTCCTTATTTGATGATTGTTTTTAGAATAGGCCATAAAAAAATCGTTGTCAATATGGCAGGTCAAAAAATGGATAAGCGCGAGGCCTTTTTGAGATGAAAATTCATTTTTAAATGGAGCCATGATAAAATAAAAATAGAAATCAATATAAAAGGAGGGATATCATGAGCCCTATGGAAAAACTGGTTCAAATGCTGAAAGGGCATAGCCGCATCGTATTCTTTGGAGGCGCCGGGGTCTCCACGGAATCCAATATTCCTGATTTTCGTGGAAAAAACGGATTGTATCGCCAGAAGAACAACCTGCCCTGGACGCCGGAGGAAATGCTTTCTCACCATTTTTACGAAGAACATCCAAATGAATTTTTTACCATGTTCCGCACCATGAATGAGGGAATGATGCAGGCAAAGCCAAACCGGGCCCACTATGCCCTGGCTAAACTGGAAGAGATAGGGAAACTCCGGGGCGTAGTGACTCAGAATATTGACGGCCTTCACCAGAAAGCGGGCAGCAGAAATGTGATGGAGCTTCATGGTTCCATTTTGAGAAATACCTGTCAGTGCTGCGGGAAATCATATAATCTTTACGAATTCATGAATCTTCCCGGACCGGTTCCGCATTGCCCTTCCTGTGGCGGCATTGTCAAACCGGATGTAGTGCTTTATGAAGAATCCCTGGATACGAATACCATTGAGGATGCCCTTTTTGAAATAGAGCATGCGGATATGCTGATTATCGGCGGCACAAGTCTTGTAGTTTATCCGGCGGCAGGATTTATCAGCTACTTTGGCGGGGATGCCCTTGTCATGATCAATCAGGACCCGACGCCCCGGGATAAAGACTGCAGCCTTGTATTCCATGACAGCGTAGGAAAAGTGCTGGGGGATGCTGTGGAAGCTCTTGGCTGAGGGATTTTCCAGAGAACTGGCGGGTATCCTTTAGAATTCGATATTGACAGTTTCCGTCTGACTCATCTATAATAATGAATAAGCATTGCAGGTCTGTGGCTGAAAGTCGATGGTAGTCGCAGCCAAAGCGATCCACGTAACGCAGAAAAAATTTCTGCTGAGCATGGTGCGGTTTAGAAGTAAGTCCTGCCGGGAAAACCGAGAGGGTGAGTAGTGAGAGGAAGACACCGGGTAGCGAAAGCTCCAGCAGGCGGGTGTGGGGTCAAAAGCCAGGTCAGCTGCTGTGCTTACCATAACAGGCGATGAACAAAAGAAGTACCGGGAGTAATCCTTCAGAGAGGACATGGATGGTGGAAATGTCCGTTGACCTTTCGGGAAATGCCTTTGTGAGCTGAAAAGGGGAAATGAAAGTATCCTTTTCCGTAAGTTTGCGATAAAAACATGGAGCGGCTTATGCCGACAGAGTGGATAACGGGCCACCGTCTCTGTGAGGCGGCGGCTTTTTCTATGGGTATTATCGGTTCCTGTTCATCATGATTCTGGCAGCAGGCCAGATGGTTTACATAATCACTCAGTAATTGGGGGAATAGAAATGGAAGAAATTAAAGTTTACAACACACTGACAAAGGAAAAAGAAGTATTCAAGCCCGTGACGCCGGGAGAAGCTAAAATTTACGTCTGCGGCGTAACGCCTTATAATCATCCGCATATCGGCAACGCCCGCCCGGCCGTGACCTGGGACGTCATCCGCCGGTATCTGGAATATATCGGTTATAAAGTGACTTTTGTACAGAACTTTACCGATGTGGATGACAAGATCATTAATAAGGCCAATGCGGAAGGCTCTGACTGGAAAACGATTTCCGACCGCTATATCGATGCTTATTTCAAGGTCATGGATGCCCTTCATGTACGCCGGGCCAATGTATATCCCCGCGTTTCCGAACACATGAAGGATATCATCCATATGGTCGAAACCCTGATCGAAAAGGGTCATGCCTATGTCCTTGGCGGCGATGTGTATTACGATATTTCCACTTTTGAACATTACGGGCAGCTCTCGGGCAGGAAAATCGAAGATATGCTGGCAGGTGCCCGCATCGAAGTGAATGATGAAAAGAAAAATCCGGGGGACTTTGCCCTCTGGAAGGCGGCAAAACCGGGTGAACCATTCTGGGAAAGCCCCTGGGGTAAAGGCCGTCCGGGCTGGCATATTGAGTGCTCTGCCATGTCCATTCACTATCTTGGAAAGAATTTTGATTTCCACGGCGGCGGATCCGACCTGATTTTCCCGCATCATGAAAATGAGATTGCCCAGTCTGAAGGCTGCACCGGCTGCCATTTCGTGGACTACTGGCTCCACAATGGCTTCATTACCATCAATTCCGAAAAAATGAGCAAGTCCCTGAATAATTTCTTCCTTGCCAAAGATGTGCTTGAGAAATATTCCGGTGATGCGCTCCGTTATTTCCTGCTGTCTACCCATTACAGGAGCCCGCTTGACTTCTCTGATGACCGTCTGGAAGAAGCAGAAAAGAATATGGATAAGCTGAAAGACGTCATTGCCAGGGTCAAGGAACTTTCCGCTAAAGAAGGAAATGAAATCACGGAAGCTTCCGGGGCACTTGTTAAATCAGCCGAAGAGGATATGAAAGTCTTCCACGAGGCCATGGATGATGATTTCAATACAGGCCTTGCGACGGGCGCCATGTTTGATCTGGCAAAGGCGATTAACGTTTATTACAATGAAGTTCATAACGGGGCCGGTTTTGACAAGGCATCCTTTGAAAAGGCGGGAAAGGCATTCAAGACCATCCTGGATATTCTCGGCATCCTTGAAAAGGAATGGAAGAAGCGGGATGCTTACGATGATAAAGACTACAATGACCTGATGAGCGTGATTCTGGAAGTCCGCCAGTCTGCAAGGAAAGCAAAACAGTACAAACTGGCTGATGAGATTCGCGATAAACTGGGTGAAATTGGTATCATCATTGAAGATACGCCAACAGGGGCAAGGTGGAAAAAGCGTGGAGTTTAAAAGAGTCCTCTTTCTGAAGAAGCAGATGGCCCATAAAATCGGAAAAGATTCTCCTGTACTGAGTGAACAGGAAGTCTTTGCCATGGATGCCCTGACACTGGCCTATATGGGAGATGTATGCTGGTCTTTCTTTATCAGGAAAGTGCTTATCGACACGGGCATTTATAATGTGCAGATATTAAACAGTCTTGCTTCCGAAATGGTTTCTGCCCGCTGGCAGAGCCGTATCCTTTTTGAAATCATGGAGCTTTTGAATGAGCGGGAGCTCAAGGTCTGCAAGAGGGCAAGAAATACGAATTCCCATGTACCGAAAAGCGCAACTGTGGAAGAATACCGGGAATCCACGGCTTTTGAGGCTCTCCTCGGTTATCTGAAACTATCGGGAAATGAAGAGAGACTGGATTTCCTGATGGAAAGAAGTTTGAAATATCTGGCAGGGGAAATGAGTCATGAGAACTGATAAGGAGAGACTATCCGGAAAAGTCCTGCAGGAAAGCGAGAAACGGCGGGAAAAACCGCAGAGGAAGAACCGCCGGATTTCCCATGCCGCCGCACCGGCCCAGCCTTTGTGGATCTGCGGGCGCAACAGTGTTGCCGAATTTTTGACAAGCGGTGCCATTCAGAAACTGTTCGTGAAGGCCGGCAAAAAAGATGACCGCCTTATTTCCATCATCAGTCGGGCAGAAAAATCTCATGTGCCCATGGTAGAAGTGGAAGAGGAAAAGCTGGATCAGTTGTCAGGAGGTGTCATTCATCAGGGCATCGGGGCCCTTTTGAAACCTTATGAATTTGCTGACCTGGATCAAGTACTTTCCGACTGGGAAGGAAAGTCGCCTATTCTCGTGCTTCTTGATGGGCTGGAAGATGTCCGCAATTTGGGAGCTATTGTCCGCACTGCCGAGTGTGCAGGAGCAGCGGCAGTACTTCTGCCGAAACATAAAAGTCCTCCGGTAACGGCAGCCGCCATGAAGACTGCGGCCGGCGCTTTTGCTTATCTTCCTGTCTGTCAGACCGGGAATATCAGGCAGACCCTGGAATATCTGAAATCGAAAGGGTTCTGGGTGGTTGGCGCAGATATGGACGGGGAAAGTCTTTATTTCGATGCCAATCTGAAAGGACCTATCGTCATTGTCATGGGAGCCGAAGGGAAGGGCGTAGGTCAGCTCACTCGAAAGATGTGTGATTTCTGTGTACGAATTCCTATGAGCGGTAAGGTTTCCTCCCTGAATGTCTCTGTAGCAGCAGCACTTCTCATTTATGAAGCAGTAAGGCAAAGGAGCTCTTTATGAGAGATTTATACCTGGTTGACGGATATAATGTCATATTCTGGATGCCAGATGTCTTTGACCGGGATGATTTGGAATCAAGCCGCAAGAAACTCATCGACCTGATGCAGGATTACGGCGCTCATAACAATATTGAGGTCATCGTCGTTTTCGATGGTCAGGGACAGTCTATCAAGGCCAGAAAAGAAACCATCACGAAATCATTTTCCGTTGTATTTACGCCAAGCCGCATGACGGCGGACAGCTATATTGAAAAGGAATCATATGTCAGGAGGGATGAATACCGCCATATTTTCGTGGTAACTTCTGACGGAGCAGAGCAGAGCCAGGTCCTTGGTAATGGCGCGTATCGGGTGGCGGTAGCCGATCTTTTCAGGGCCATGAATGAGGATAAGAAGGCGCAGAATACGTTCATCAGCCACAATAACAGGGCCAATCTTCGAAGTGAAATCGGCATGGCCATTCCCTCCTCCGTGCAGGAAAAACTGAATAAACTAAGGACGGGAAAATAAGGGAAATCAGGAATGCTCTTACGGATGGCAGAAAGATTGAATTTCCCTGTTGACTGAATTCACCGGGTAGTATAAAATAAAGCTTGATTATTGGCTTGATTAAATCGTGGCAGCTGTACGATACAGTCTCATACGGCTTTAGAGGAGGATTTAGAGTGAAGTACGTTTTGATTGGATTAACACTGATTGTTTCCCTGTTCCTGATCGTTGTTGTTGTTGCCCAGGAATCGAAACAGGCAGGTATGGGAACCGCTATCGGGGGCGGCACGGAAAATGGAAATAACGGTCAGACTCGCGGCAAGGACGCAGTTCTCTCCAAGTTTACCATGGTATCCGGCGTCATTTTTGCCGTACTCTGTCTTGTGCTGGGAAGATATATGAATACTTTCTGACCAAGAAGGAAAGAGGCTTGCTAAAAGCAGGCCTTTTTTTAATTTATACTTGCACCATGTTTTTATTTCATGTACAGTTAAAGAAGAACAGTTTATTTTCATCCTGAATAAGAAATTGATTGAAATAGAGGAGCAGTAAATGGAGAAGAAAGAACTTTTACCCTATAAGCCGGGCGTGATTCTTCAGGGAACTTATAAATCCTATGGATCCCGGTTCGGCTTCCTTTTGACCGATGAGGATCATGAGGATGTGTATATTGCAGATAGAGATCATCTGAACGCGGTTAATAATGATATTGTAGAAGTAAAGACAATTGCCGGGGAAACCGGCAGGCATAATACGGAGGGCCGGATTCTCCGGGTTGTGGAAAGAGCAAATGATTCTTTCGTATGCACCTACGAGATGGTGGAAGGCGGAGGAGAAGCTGTTCCGATCGATGAAAAAGTGAATATGGTCATCGTCATTCCTGAAGGACAGGAAATGGGAGCTACCACCGGGGCCAGGGTCATGGTGGAAGTCACCCGCTGGCCCGGGGAATGGACGGATGCGGAAGGCCGGGTAACCGAAATTATCGGCTATAAAGGAGATAAAGGAATCGATATCGATATCATCATCGCACAGCACCGGCTGCGTCATCAGTTTTCTGATGAACTGATGAAGGAAGCCGACAGCCTGCCCCGTGCAATCATGCCTGAAGAAGGAGTAAAAGATTTCAGGGATGTGCCTATTGTCACTATCGATGGCCCTGACTCCAAAGATCTTGACGATGCGGTCTATTGTAAAAAGAAAGAAAACGGGCATTTCGAGCTCGGAGTTCATATTGCTGATGTATCCAGATATGTGAAGAAGGGAACTCTTCTTGATGACGAGGCCTATGCCAGAGGGACCAGTGTCTATCTCGCAGATCGTGTCATCCCCATGCTTCCTTTCCAGCTCTCCAATGACCTCTGCAGCCTGAATCATGATGAGGACCGATATGCCATGTCCTGCATCATGGATGTATCCCCGGATGGGGAAGTAAAGACAGAACTCATTACACCTTCCCTTGTACGTGTCGCCAGACGGTGTAATTATCCTGAAATCAATAAAGCATTCACGGAAGGTGTGGCACCGGACGATTTGAAAGTTCACCTTCCCATGCTCCTGGATCTAAAGGAATGTGCCGATGCTCTCCGAAATAACAGGACTCGCCGGGGCGCTCTTGATTTTGATTTTCCTGAATACAAAATCGTTCTTGATGAAGAGGGGACCCCTCTCCGTATTGTGAAAATCATACGCGGCGATTCGGAAAAAATGATCGAAGATGCCATGATTGCTGCCAACGAGGCGGTAGCACGGTTTCTGGAAAGCACCGGGCATACTTCCGTATTCCGTGTCCATGACCATCCGGATCCGGAAAAGCTGGCATCCCTGAAGAGGCTTGCCGCCATCATGGGTCTTCCTATCCATATCCCGGAAGATCCGGAACCCGCAGATATCCAGAAACTTCTGGAATCTGCGAAAGGGAAAGACTTTGAAGCAGTCATTCAGGTCATGACGCTCCGGTCCCTTCCCCAGGCCTGCTACAGCACTGATAATAATGGACATTTCGGCATTGCCAGCACCTGCTATACCCATTTCACATCCCCCATCCGCCGCTATCCGGACCTCATGGTACACCGGCTGATTCGCCAGGCCCTTTGTGATGAAATGACAAAAGCAGACAGGAAGAAACAGACGGAATTCCTTCTCCGCGCCGTGGAACACTGCTCGGAAATGGAGCAGAATGCCACAGAAACGGAAAGAGATGTGGATGACCTGAAGATGACGGAATACATGGTGCCTTTTGTTGGGGAACCGTTTGATGCACGCATCACGGGAGTCACAAGGTTTGGCATATTTGTGGGTCTTGATAATGGAGTGGAAGGTCTTGTCCATGTGGATTCCATGGATGATGATGAATATATTTACCAGGAAGATACCATGACCATGAAAGGCCGATTCTCCGGTACCACCTATGCCATGGGTATGCCGGTCAGGGTCACCCTCGTCAAGGCGGACAAGGAAAGAAGAGAAGTGGATTTCATCCTTGGGGAAATTCATTCACCACTGAATCTGGAAAAGAAGACCCGTTCTTCTTCCAAATCTCATTCGAAAAAGAAAAATAAAAAAGGAAAATCCAAACGGAAGGGAAAGAGATAATTCCCCGGCAGAGGAGGTTTTCATGGCTAAAGAAAAATCGGCGCCCCCGGTATCCGTGAACCGGCAGGCCCGTCATAATTATTTCATACACGATACTTACGAATGCGGCATCGCCCTGACCGGTACGGAAGTGAAATCCATCCGTGCAGGTAAGGTGAACCTTCGGGACAGCTTCGCCAAAATTGAAAGAGGAGAAGCGTATCTATGGAATGCCCATATCAGTCCTTATGAACAGGGAAATATTTTCAATCATGATCCCCTGCGGACAAGGAAACTTCTTCTCCATAAGAAGGAAATCATGAAAATAGAGGGCCAGTTGAAAACGAAAGGCTATACGCTGGTTCCGCTGAAAATGTATTTCCATCATGGAAAAGTCAAGCTTGAAATCGGTCTTGCCACCGGCAAGAAACTGTATGACAAACGGCAGGATATGGCTGAAAAAGCAGCCAAAAGAGATCTGGACAGGCGTATCAAAGAGCAAAGACTGGGTTAATGAAAAAAGGGCAGGAAATCTGCCCTTTTTCGTCGCTTTTTCTTTTTTCCCTTTATAGTCGATCCGATTGCTGGTATAATGATAGAAATATGTGTTTTAGCAAGGAGAAAGAAATGGATAGATCAAAGAAACCTTTTCACAAGGACAACAGGAAACCGTTTCATAAAGACAGAAAGGGAGGCTCCCGTCCTTTTATAAAGAGAAAACTCGAACCGGGTGTTGAATTTGTAGATAGAGAACTGGGCGTCGGTATCGTGCGCAGCGTGACCGAAGACGGCATCACCGTGGCTTTTGGGGACGTAGAAAAAGTCATTCCCCGTAAAAAACGGGATTTTCATGATAAACCGGCAAATAGAACTCCGGCTGCTGCGAAACCTATGGAAAAGAAAGTATTCACCTTTGATGTACAGCCCGGAGATATCCCTCAAAAGAAGGAAACATTCGAAAAAAGCGGCAAAAGGGAAGTTACTGTCGGCCTTGAAGTCAATGATGAGGTACTGGGAAAGGGACTTGTCAGCCGCATTACGGAACGGGGCGTCTATGTTACTTACGAAAAGACCGGCGAAAATGTTCTTTATCCCCTTGGTCTTCCTTCAAAACTTATGAAGAGCGCCTTCCCTGAAGCGAAGAAGGCAAAAAAAGAAACCCAGCCCAAAGGCAGGGGCCGCCTTTACCGGGTTCCGGAACAGAAGAAACCGGAAGAAGCACCGAAAGTGGTTCCTCATAAGGCCAAAGAGACTCATCGCGGAAATACCCATTATATCGATCTCGGGATCGGTACCATGGTCCTTTCCCCGCTTTATGGAGAAGGCGTTATTACAGAAATTGCGGAAGGCCATATGAAAGTTCAGTTTTTAAACAAGACCGCCGACTACACCTACCCTGAAGCATTTGCGAATGGGGACATTGAAGTGGTAGAACAGGAATAAAAACTATAATCATGCGCAAAAAAACAGCTGCCAGAGCAGCTGTTTTTTTAGTGTGCCGGGCATGGTACGATTCTAGCTGGTGAAAGTCCAGTTACAGGTATTTGTCGCCGAGTGTAGCGGAGCGCAAGCTGTAAACAGTAATGTTTGCAGTGAAGGAAGCGCATAGCGAAACTGCGAGCCTACGAACAGAAACCGGATATAAGGCCG